>JAJYMB010000144.1 GCA_021787365.1 Actinomycetes bacterium
ACGTTACCGTACCGTGACGTGGTGCGAGCCAAGATCGTGCTCATGGCCGCGGCTGGGATGGACAACGACGAGATCGCCGCCCGCCTCGACACGCGCCGGGAGGTGGTGTCGAAATGGCGAAAGCGTTTCTTCTACCAAGGCCTTGCGGGCCTGGAAGAGCTCCCCCGGGGTGGCCGTCCCCCGGTCTTTTCCCCCTGAGGTGGTGGTCGCCGTCGAGGCGCTCGCCTGCGAGCTGCCGGCCCGCCTCGGGCTGCCCCTCTCGCGCCTGCACGTGCCCGACATCGCCAGCGAGGTCGTGAGCCGTGGGATAGTGGCCGAGATCTCGGGGAGGACCGTCTGGCGCTGGCTGAGCGAGGACGCGATCAAGCCCTGGCGGCACCGGTCGTGGACCTTCCCCAGGGACCCCGGCTTCGAGGCCAAGGCAGGCCGGGTGCTCGACCTGTACGCCCGGGAGTGGGAGGGGGAGCCCCTGGGCGAGGACGACCTACGTGGTCTCCTCGGACGAGAAGACCTCCGTCCAGGCCCGCGTCCGGTGCCACCAGACGCTCGGGCCAGCCCCTGAGCGGGGCACGCGAGCCGAGTTCGAGTACGACCGGGACGGGGCGCTCCAGTACCTGGCCACCTGGGACGTGCACCGCGCCAAGGTCTTCGGCCGCTGCGAGGCGCACACAGGTACCGAGCCGTTCGGGCGCCTGGTCTCCCAGGTGATGACCACCGAGCCCTACGCCAGTGCCCGGCGGGTGTTCTGGGTGGTCGACAACGGCAGCAGCCACCGGGGCGAAGCAGCCTGTCAGCGCCTTTCCAGTACTTGGCCCAACGCGACCCTCGTCCAACTGCCCGTCCATGCCTCATGGCTCAACTAGGTCGAGATCTTCTTCAGCATCGTCGACCGCAAGGTCCTCACGCCCAACGACTTCACCGGCCTTGCCGAGATCCCCGATCGCCTGGCCGCTTTCGAGCGACGCTATGAACTGTCCGCCGCGCCGTTCGAGTGGAAGTTCACCCGTGGCGACTTGGCGCTGCTCATGAAGAAGTTGGCTGACAAGCCGGACTACCAGGCTGCCGCCTAGGCACCGATGGATACGTGATCGAAATTATGCCCCAGAGCACTTAGTAGACGAAGTCCATACCCTGACCGGAAGCGTCGACGCCCTGACGGCGCGGGTTGATGCCCTGACCGGAAGCGTCGACGCCCTGACGGCGCGGGTCGACGCCCTGACGGCGCGGGTTGATGCCTTCGTCGAAGCGCAAGCAGCGTCTGGGTGAGCTGGAAGCGGAAGACGCGCAGGTGCTCACGTCGGAGTTCGAAGCGGATTGGTTCGGCACCGGCGAGGAGCCGCCTCGCTTCGCGGCCGTCGTGCTCGCAAGCAAGCTCCTCGACCAAGCGGCGCAATTGTGCGCCTCTCACCGCCTCCGCGCGTACGACGCCGTGCACCTATCGTGCGCCATCGCCGCTCGTTCCGCCGACGAGTCATGCCGGTCCTTCGCCGCCTTCGACGAGCCCCTCAGGGCTGCGGCTGCCGCCGAGGGCTTCGACCTCGTCCCTGCCCGCACCGAGCGATGACTGCCTCCATTGCCAGAGGCGTTCACTGATCGGCCGGTAGGACGGTGAACACCCCTCCCTGAGAGGCTTCACGGCACGGAAATGGCGCTCGTCAAAGGTGAGGACCCTCGTGGTACCGTACCTCCCCGGGGCGGCCAAAGCCGTTGTGTGGGCGTGAGCGAGCCCGGTCCCGAGGTCGAAGTACCGCGCGACCAGGCTTTTCACTGATACGGCGTCCTCGCTGGTGAAGGCGGCGACCTGGTAGACGTCTTCGGCGAGGTCGTCGAGCAAGGCCGGTTCAGCCCGTGGCCCTGCCCTGGTCAGCAGCAGGTAGTCGAGCTCCGCGAGCACAAAGGGCGAAACCACTAGCGCTCCCGCTTCGCCCTCGAGCAACTCGCGAACAGCAGGCCCGGCCGGCTCGTCGGCGTCGTAGGCGGCAACCAAACCGCTCGTGTCGCAGATAATCACTGCTCGCCAAACCCGTCGGCGAGCACCTCGTCAGTCTTTTGCGCCAGGACCAGTTCTCCGAACTTGACCGTCCCCCACCTACCTCGTCACCGCGGGAGGACCTCGTCGGTGCGCTGCTCGATGGCAGCCCGGATGAAGGCTGCCTCCGACTGCCCGGATCGCCGCGCTGCCTCCGCAAGCCGGTGGCTTGGTGCTCTCCGGCAAGTAGACAGTGGTCTTTACCATATATAACTGGTACCACCCGTAGCTGGCAGGAGGAACAATGCCTACCGTCGCCACGTCACGGGCCGAGACGGCTGTGGCCCTTATCGCGCCGGCAACCGCCACCGGACGCCCCTGAACCGACTGAAGTCGTTGTCGTAAGAGACGACCGTGGCGTTGTGCTCGAGGGCCAGCGCGGCGAGGTGCGCGTCCGAGACGAGGTTGCCGCCGGTGCCGATGTCTTCGAGGAGGCCCGCGAGCAGGTCACGGTGCCGTGCTGTTGGCTCGACAACGACGCCCGGAGGCTGCGCGAGCCACAACCTGAGCCGCCTGGTGGCCTCGCCTGGGGCCAGCGGGTCAGGGAAGAGGCCGACCTTGGTCGAGAGCCGGAGGAAGGCGAGCATGACGGGCCACGCGAAACCGACCGCCTCCTGGCCCGAGAGCGCGCTGTCCAGCCAGCCGAGGGCGTCATCGTGCTTCGGGCCCGACTCGTTGACCGCGTAGAGCAAGACGTTTGCGTCCACGAGGTTCACTTGCCCGCTCGCATCTTCCGGACGAGGTCTTCGTCCTCGAGTTCGGCGGCCAACTGCAAGGCCCTGTCCAAGTTGACCTTCGGGAGCCCGAGCCTGGCGGTGGGTGTCCTAAACGGGCGAGGCGGTTGAGTCTCGGTCAGCCCCTGCCGGAGGACTTCGTTGAGCGCTTGCTTGAACGAGAGGCCACGCTCGCGCATCCGCTTGCGAAGGAGGGCCTCGACGTCGCTGTCAAGGGTAACCGTCGTGCGCACTGCTGCATCATAGCATCAAAATGAAAGATGATATGACAGCATGCCTTGGAGCTGAACGAGGGCCCGCTCATACCTACGGCCTTCATGGGGCCGGGCTCCGCCGGCTAGCACGGGTGAGTGTCGTCGTCGATGCCAGCGTGATCGTCGCGTTGCTGGTCGCCGATCAACGCCAGGCCGGCGCGCAGGCGCATCTGGAGCGCTGGGTGGACTCCGGTGAGGAACTGCACGCACCGGCGGTGTTGCCCTACGAAGTCGCCAAGGTGGTCGCCCGGTTGGTCTTCGACGGCAACCTGCAGGCCAACAGCGTCGCCGAGACCTGGTCCGATCTGGCCGCCATCGGTACGAGCTTCCAACCGTTCGACCTCGCCGAGGACGGTCCTGCCGGGGCGACCATTGCCACGCAGCTACGGCGCCGCCACGCCACCGGTTCCACGTACATCCATCTGGCGCAGCAGCTTGGCACACATGTATGGGCCCTCGATGGGGCGCTTGCCCGCAACGTGGCCGAACTCGGCCTGCCCGTAAAGCTGGTCACCTGAGCTGCTCTGGTTGTGGGGCAGTGAAAGCCAACCTGTCCCTCTCCGAGCGCACCTACCATTAGGCCAGGTTTCTCAGCCGTCACCCACGGCGGCCAGCATCACCTGCTTGCGCAGACCGGAGAGCCAGCCGTTCACTCGGTCTAGGTCGAAGTGCTCGGGATCGAAGCTGCCACCGCACCACTCGAGGTAACCCTCCCGCTCGTCGCTGCTCGGGTCGGCCAGGGCAGCGACCATGTCCGCGTACCCGGGCCAGCCCCCAACGTCTTCTGGAGGGCAGGCCCGAGCACCGCCGGTACAACGAGGCACCTGCTCCCCCTCGGCCACGGGCCTGACGGCCACAACCTGGACGGTGTGCTCCCAGCTATCGCCGAAGTCGTAGTCATAGCGGAAGGACTCGCCGGCGCCGGCTATCTCGGCCAACCGGACGCGACGCTCGTCGTTGCGACGCGTTCCCCATTCCTCATCATCCTCCCCGTAAAGCTGGCCATTGGCCTCGAACTGGTGCAGGTGCGAGTCGGTCCAACCCATGGCCGCCTGGAGGACGTAGTGGAGCCCGGCCAGGGTCACCCCTGAAGGCACGACGACCGTGCGCCAGATCTCGGGGTCGATGCCATCGAGGCTCACCCTCAGCTCGTGTACGGTACCCGGCCCTGTCATGAGGGGCATGTAGACAGGCGGCGCGTTAGCCGGGATGTCCAGGCGACCGAGCAGCCACGACCCCGCCGTCGTGGGGACGAGGACGTCGTCGCCCGCTTCCTCCTCGCCCCGGTCGTCGGGCCCGTTGAGGCGGGCTCCCGCCTCGCCAGGCGACCCTGGCCGACGGCGCTCGACAAGGCCCGCCATCTGCAGCAACCGGCAGGTCTCCGAAAGGCAGTCGTCGACCGAGCGGCGCAGATGGTCGGGCTTGTCCCAGGGGGCGTACCACCGGTAGGTGCCGAGCAGGTGCTCCATCAATTCGTCCAGTGCTTGCCCGTAGGGCAAGGGCCCCTCGGCCAACCTCATGATCAAGGCCGGGAACGTCTTGTCGACTACTTCGGCCACATCTTGGAACGCTGGCCAGGCGCGCCGGTAACGAGAAGCCAACGGCCCAAGGGCCACGAGCGCTCGAGCAGCCCGGTGGAGCCGCTCGTCGGGAGCGAGCTTGGGCCAGCCGGCAGTGGTAGAAAGCTTCCCCTTTTTCTTGCGCAAGGCGCCGGCTTTGGTCGCCCATAGGACGCTGAACGACAGCTCGGGTAGCTCTGCCGAGGTGGTGGTCTTGAAGACACGTCCACCTATCTCGGGGTCCATCTGCTCTTCGAGCCCCAAGGTCGCGATTAGCTCCCGAGCGTCCGAGAGCGTCGGCCAGCCAGTTTGGGTGAGCTTGCGACCTTCAGAAAAGAAGGCAGCCAGCTTGTCGAAGCGCGCCATCACCGGGGCACTGGCGATGGCGGCCAGGACCTCCTGGCTTGGCCCGGGCCGTGTTGACCGGCTCGCCGGTGGCGGAGAGGACTGGGTGAAGGTTGCTCCTGGCACACGTCTATCTTGACCGGCCGGCTCCCTCGGGAGCGTGAATACCAGAGGGGGCCCCCAGGAAGCCGGGCTTCCCCGGCTAGATGTCTCGCGCTAGGGCGTACTCTGCGCGGACCTCCGCGATCACGTCGTCCAAGACATCGACGAGATGACGCTTGGCCTTCCAGCCGGTGACCTCGCCCACTTTGGTCACGTCGGGGACCCGGCGCGCCATGTCCTCGAAGCCGGCCTCGTAGGCCACGTCGTAGGGGAGGTGGACGAGCTCGGAGGAGCTCCCAGTACGGGCTATCACCAGTTTGGCCAGTTCCTCGATCGAGATTTCTTCCGAGCTCCCGACGTTGAACACGTCCCCCTCGGCACGGGGCTCGCCGAGCAGGCGGACCAAGGCGTCCACCACGTCGGCGACGTGGCAGAAACAACGGGTCTGTGAGCCGTCACCGTAAACGCTGAGCGGCTCGCCGGCCAGGGCCTGGCGCACGAAGCGAGGTATGACCATCCCGTAAGCCGGGCTCTGACGGGGGCCGACCGTATTGAACAGGCGTACGACGATGGTCGGCATGCCCCGCTCCCGGTGGTAGGCGTAGGCGAGGATCTCGTCCACCGCCTTGGAGGTGGAGTAGGCCCAGCGTGCCACCGCCGGCGAGCCGAGGATCCGGTCCGACGTCTCGTTGAGTGCGTCCGCATTGTTTTTCCCGTATATCTCCGAACTGCTCGCCACCATGACCTTGCGCCTGTAACGGTGCGCCGCCTCGAGCACGCAGATCGCACCCCTGATGTTGGTCGTGAGCGAGTAGAGCGGCTGCTCGACGATCAGCTTCACGCCGACGGCCGCCGCCAGGTGCACGACCACGTCGCAGTCCCGGACCGCCTGGTCCACGGCGAGCTCGTCGAGCACCGATCCCTGGGTGAAAGAAAACGCTGGGTGGTCGCGGACGGCCTCCAGGTTGGACAGCCTCCCGGTCGAGAGCGAGTCGAGCACCGCCACCTCGTCCCCGCGAGCCAGTAACGCCTCCACGAGATGGGAACCGATGAACCCAGCGCCGCCGGTGATCAGGTACCGAACCACTGCGACCGAGGTTAGCCGAGCGCCCGGCCGCGGCCCCCGATGGGCGCCTGCACAAGGCTGCCGGCAGCCAATGCCAGAGCTGATGCTTCCAAGATGCACCCAAGGGTGTAAAGTGGGTGCATGTCTAGGGTCATCCAGCTCAGGAACGTCCCCGACGAGCTCCACGACGCGCTGAGGGAGGGGGCGCGGGCAGAAGGCCTCTCGCTCAACAAGTTCGCCTTGCGCCAGCTGACGGACGCTCTGCAGCGAAGGCGAGCAGTTGCCCATAACCAGGCCGTCATCCGTCAGGCAAGGGTCACCATGCGAGAGATCGGTGTCCCGCCACTCAGTGCCGAGGAGCTGGCGGCGGCGGTGAGGGAGGAGCGCTCGGGTCGCCCGTGATCGTCGTCGATGCAAGCGCGGCCTTGGCGCTCGCGCTCGGCCAGGCGGACGAGACCATGTACGTGACAGGTGAGCTGGCCGCTCCCCACCTACTCGATTGCGAGGTCCTCAACGGGCTGCGCAACCTCCTGATCGGGGGAAACCTCACCGAAGAACAAGCTGTAGCCGCCCTCAGGGTGTTCGGCGACATCGAGATCGAACGCTTCGCCGTCTCGACGCTCCGTCCCCGCATCTGGGAGCTCCGTTACAGCATGACGGCTTACGACGGCGCCTACGTAGCCCTGGCCGAGTCCCTCGACGTCGACCACCTTCTCACCGCCGACGCCCGTCTCGCCAATGCCCCTGGCCCGCGCTGCAGAGTCAGGCTCTTAGGAGCACCCTGGCCATAAGCGGCCGGCGGCAAGCCGCGGCGCAGGCGCCACGTGCACCTGCCGTCCCCGGCCCACGCGACGGCCACCGCGCCCACTAGGCGCTTCGGTGGGCGAACTGGGTGCGCTTTTGTCTTCTGGGTGTGGATCCCCGTGCTTTAGCGACGTCGGGCGCACCTGGAAACGACAAGCGCACCCAGAAGTGACCTCGGCCCCGCGCACGAGTCCCCAACTGCGACCTCTTTTTCACTGCACCAGGTCGCAAAGCTTGCTAAACACGGAGGCGTCCTAACCCCCTGGTAGCGTCTCGGGCGCCTTCGTGAGCGAGACGATCCCGCTCTCCTGTCATTGCGATGACCGTCGAGGAGGACCATCATGGCAATCAGTGAGGATACGCGGCATCGGCTGCACGTTCGGCTCGAAGAGGTGCTCGGCAGAGAGGAAGCGAGCACGCTGATGGAGCACCTGCCCCCCGTCGGCTGGGCGGACGTGGCCACCAAACGTGACTTGGACACGCTAGCGGCCGCTACCAGGAGTGACATAGACAAGCTCGGAGCGGAGCTTCGCGGTCAGATAGCCAACCTGCGGGCCGAGCTGAAGGGCGACATCGGCGACCTGCGGGCCGAGCTGAAGGGCGACATCGGCGACCTGCGGGCCGAGCTGAAGGGCGACATCGGCGACCTGCGGGCCGAGCTGAAGGACGACATCGGCGACCTGCGGGCCGAGCTGAAGGGCGACATCGGCGACCTGCGGGCCGGGTTGGCCGGGTTGCAGACCGGCACGGCCGACCTGCGGGCCGAGCTGAAGGGCGACATCGGCGACCTGCGGGCCGGGTTGGCCGGGTTGCGGACCGGCACGGCCGACCTGCGGGCCGAGCTGAAGGGCGACCTTCAGGCCCTCACCATTCGGCTCGTAATGGTGATGGTCACTTTGCTGGCTGCCCTCGGAGCGTTTATCAAGCTGGCCTGATGCCCCTCGGCCGGCCCAAACGGTACCCGGCCCTACCTGAGCGCCCAGGTACCGCCGAAGGAGACTATGCCGGCGGGCTCGTGGCGGCCCTTGCGGTCCACGTCGAAGCGCACGACGTTGCGGCGCACGTCGTAGGGGTGCGCCATCGTGAAGTCCGTGACTGAAACGGTGAGGTCGTAGGTGTCGGGGAGCAGGGGGCAATGCGCCAGCACGAGGTCCACGTGGCCCACGCCGTCGAGCTTCTCGGGCACGAGGTCTGCCTCGCGGGTCGTGGGGTTGGTCACGACGATGCCCTGTAGGGTCTGGACGGCCACGGAAAAAACGGG
Source organism: Actinomycetes bacterium (assembly GCA_021787365.1). Classification (GTDB taxonomy): domain Bacteria; phylum Actinomycetota; class Acidimicrobiia; order Acidimicrobiales; family Palsa-688; genus JAJZYO01. The sequence continues at coordinate 8,155 of JAJYMB010000144.1, forward strand.
CCGAGGCACCGGCTCGCTCGTCGAGTACCAAAGCCTTATCGTGAGCGGGTCGCCGCTCGGGAAGCGCTTGATGGTTTCCCCTGCGCGGCCGATCAGTTCGACCCGGTCGATCTTGGCCTCACCCGAGCCCCAGCGGTCCCCTGTGTCGCTGCCACTCGCGGGGCGGTCCATCACGATCGACCCGGTGTAGGCCTCCACCACCTCGCGCGGGACTCCGTCGGCCATCTTTTGGCCGTGTTTGAACCAGACGGCGTGGTCGCACATGTTGACCACCGAGCTCATCGCGTGCGAGACGATGATCACGGTCTTGCCGTTGTCCTTCAGGTACTTGAAGCGCTCGAGGCACTTGCGCTGGAACGCCTCGTCGCCTACCGCCAAGACCTCGTCCACGAGCAGGATGTCGGGCTCGACGTTGATCGCCACCGAGAACCCGAGGCGCACGTACATGCCCGACGAGTAGTTTTTCACCGGTTCGTCGATGAACTGACCGATTCCGGCGAAGTCCACGATGTCGTCGAAGCGCTCCTGGAGCTCCTTTTGTTTGAGGCCCAAGATGGCGCCGTTCAAGAACACGTTCTCCCGGCCGGTCAGCTCGGGGTGGAAGCCGGCGCCGAGCTCGAGCAGGGCCGACATCTTGCCCGTCACGGTGACCGAGCCCTTGTCGGGACGGAGGATCCTGGCGATGCACTTCAACATCGTGGACTTGCCCGAGCCGTTCTCCCCGATCAACCCGGTGGTCGAGCCCTCCGTGACCTCGAAGCTGACGTCATTGAGGGCCCAGAACTCCCTGTCCAACTTGGCCCGCCCACCCCGCAAGAGCGCAATCTTTATCGAGTTGTTGCGCTCATGGTAGAGGCGGTACTTCTTGGAGACGTTATTGACGACAACGACGGGTTCGCCCACTACAGCTCCTCAGGTAGGCGGGCTGAGAACTTGCGGAAGACCGAGAGCCCGATCACAAAGAGGGCGAGAGCCCAGACCGCGAAGTAGCAGACGTCGAACCAGCTGACAGGGGAGGCTACCAGGCACGAAACCCCCTTCGACACGACCGAGCAGCTGTAACCGGCGTGCGCCGCCTGCAGCACCGCCCCATTCGCCGCCGAGGCGAACTGCGCTGACGTAGCTGTCAGTGGGAGCCCTGTAGGCCCAAGGACACTGAAAAGGACCCTGTGCGTAGTGCCCGGCAGCGACCCGTCGTAGATGAACGACTGCATGGTGAGGATAGCGTCGGTCATTGGGTTGGCCTTGAAGAGGGTCCCGAGCGAGAAAACGTGCCCGAAGAGGTGGACCATCCGCGGTGCGACCAACCCCCCGACCCCGTTTTTTGGGGTCCCGTTGATCCCCCCACCTATTTCCCAGTAGGGGTAAACGACCGGAGTGAGGAACATCCAAATGAAGAACAAGATGTTGGAGAAGTGCTGGATGTCCCGCCAGTAGACGTTCGCAACCGAAAACAAGAGCGCCATGCCCAAGGCAAACATCGTGATCACGGCCATCGTCACCAGGACGCCGGGAGCGAACTCGAGCGCCCTGAAGTTGCCGACCGCCACGACCACGACCAAGAGGAGCGCCATCTCGATCAGGTGCGATATGAGCTTGGAGGCAACCGTGGCGGCGGGTATCAGCTCGCGCGGGAACCAGGTCTTCTGGATCAGGTTTTGGTTACCGAGCATGGCTGGCATCGACTCCATGATGCTCCCCTGCCACATCGAGAAAGGAAGCATCGCCGACAAGTACATGAGGGCGTAGGTATGGAGATGGCTCGGTATGCCCACCATGGGGGGGACCCTGAGGAGGACCGAGAACACGATCATGTAGATGAGCATGTTGGCCAGCGGGTTGATCATCGACCAGCCCCAGCCGATCACGGAGCGTTTGTACTTGCTGCGGAGCTCCCGCAGCGTGAGGTTGACGAACAGCTCCTTGTACTTCAAGTACTCGCGGAAGCCGACCGTGTTGCGAGAAGTGGTCGTTATCGTCTCGCCGCGTGGGCGGCGGCCCTCGCCCGGCCGGCCGGGCCCCATGGGAGGGACTTCGGGCCAGGCTTCGAGCGCCGGCGCCCCTGCGCTCATCTGGCTGCTAGTGCTTGCTTGGCTCACGGCATCCCTCGGGCACTCACGGCTCCACCCTGAACAAGAGGCGGTTGCGGTTTAGGTTGGGGTTGTAGTAGGGGTCACAAGACGAGCGGGGCCGCCACCGCTCGTTGAAAAGCGGAGCGTCCTCGGGGTCCTCGGTCAGGCCGCGCGTTGAGCCCTCGGCGTGGTAGAGCCTCGCGTCAGGCTCGTAGACAACCTGGTAACCGGCCTGGTGGAGGCGTAGGCAGTAATCGACGTCGTTGTAAGCCACCCGGAGACGCTCATCGTACCCGCCGACACGCCAGAAGACGCCGGGACGGGTTGCCATACAGGCGCCGGTGACGGCGGACACGTCACGGGGCAGGTCGCCCATCCGCCACCAGTTCCCCCATTCGACCGAGTTGGCGTGGCCCCGCCAGGCCCCTACCAGGACCCCCTCGTGCTGGACCTTCCCGTCGGGCAGGTACAGGCGCGGCCCGACCGCGCCCACCTCTGGCCTCATCGCCTGCTCGATCAGGCGGTCGAGCCAGTCGGCGGTCATGACCTCGGTGTCGTTGTTCAAAAAGACGAGCAGGTCGCACTCGACGGCCGCCACCGCCAGGTTGACCTGGCGGGCGTAGTTGAACTCGTGCGGGTAGGAGAGCACCCGCCCAGGCAGCGTGGCCAGGAACTCGAGCGTCTCGGGGTCGTCGCTTTGGTTGTCGACCACGACCAGTTCGAAGTTGTCGTAGACCGTGCGCCACATGAGGCTCTCCACGCAACGCGCCAAGAGGTGCTTGCCGTTGCGGGTCGGGATGATGATGCTCACCTTGGGCTCGCCCGAGCGCCGGAACCGCACCCGGTGCACGTCGAACCACGCCCCCTCCTCGGTCCACCCGCCCGGCACCCCGCTCTCCTCCCGCCGGCGCAGCCAGTCGCCGAGCGCCCGCTGGGCCGCCATCCAGGCCCAGGGCTTGTTGTCGCCGGCAGAAGCGGCCGAGCGCTCGTGCTGGCGCCAGCTGTAGAGGCAGTCCGCTATGTGGGCTATCCGGTCGGTAACACCGGCCACCCGGAGGACGAGGTCGTAGTCCTGGCTCCCGTCGTACTCGCGGCGCAAGCCGCCCAGGCCCTCGACGAGCGAACGGCGCAGGACCAAGAAGTGGCAGACGTAGTTCTGGCACAAGAGCAGGTTGGGAGACCAGTCGGGCTTCCAGCGCGCCTCGGTCATCTTGCCCTTGGTGTCGAGCTTGTCCTCGTCTGAATAGAGCATGTCGAGGCTCGGGTCGGCGTCGAGGTAGCGCACGACCTGCGCCAGCGCCTGGGGCTTCAGCACGTCGTCGTGGTCCAAGAAGCCCACGTAGTCGCCCGTGGCGAGGCCGAGGGCGGCGTTGGTGGCGGCCGAGATGCCCGACCGGCGCGCCAGGCGGGTGAGCTTCACGCGCTTGTCCCGCCGCCTGACCGCTTCCAGGGCCGCCAGGGTCTCCGGCCTCTCCGAAGCGTCGTCGGCAACGCACAGTTCCCAGTTGGGGTAGACCTGGGCGCGCACCGACTCGACGGCCGCCTCGAGCATCCAGGGGTCGACGTCGCACACCGGCATGAGCACGGAGATAGTCGGCTGGTAGCTGGCCGCCGCCGCCTCGGACCCGAGCGCGGCCAGCACCTCCCGGTTGCCCGGGCCACGGCGCTCGTGCCAGAGCTCGTAGCGCTCGTCTTCGGAAAGGCTGTCGGGGACGAAAATGGCGGGCGGGTCTGCTACGGGCGCCGGTCGAGGCGCGACCCGGACCGGCCGGCGGGTGGGCCTCCCGACCAGGCGCTCCACGGGCCAGAGCGGTGCACCGGGCGGGTCCAAGCCCACCCCGGTCAGCGCTTCGACGACCGACCGGCGCCGCTTCGCCGTCAGCCGAGACTGCAGCTGGCTCAACGCGCCCGAGGCCTCGGCCCAGGCGTCCTCGTCGCCGAGCAGTTGCCAGCCCCGCTGCACCATGGCGCCGGTCCCTGCCACCACGGGCTCTTCGAGCAGCCCGTCCAAGTAGGTCCCGGCCACTGCTTGTCTCGTGACGAGCCAAGGTGTGCCGGCTGCCAGCGCTGCTGTGGCCCAGGACAGAGCGCCGCTTCCGTGCTCGACCGGCGCGACGGCGAGCCGGGCCGTGCCGAGGGCGCCAACCAGGTCGCCCTCGGAGCCCACCATTTCGGCGCCCGTCACCTCGGCCAGGTACGCGAGGCCGGGGGTCGGCCAGTCGCTCACCACCCGCACCCGGAGCCCCATGTCCCGCCGGCGCCAAGCCGGCACGAGCTCCTCCAGCGCCTTGATGGCCGGCGCCTCGGGGTCACTGACCATGTCAAACGCGTCGGTCGCGACCAGCACCAGCCCTTCCCGGTCGGCAAAGCCCTTCGCCGGCCCGGCCGGGAAGAGGGGCGGCCCCCACGTCGCGGTCCTGAGACCTGTGCCCAGGCCGGCGAGCAGGCGGGCGTCGGCCTCGCTTGCGCACCAAGCCACCTCGATGCCTTCGACCTGGCGCAGCAGGCCGCCCTGGGCGAGCTCGCTCAGCGTCTCGCTCCCCTCGGTGTGCGCGCTCGCCTCGGAGCGGGACTGGTAACGGCGGACGGGGAGACGTTCGGCGTACAGCGCGGTCATGGCCTGGGGCTGGGTCGAGCGCACGAGCGGCCAGAGCCTCGTGGTGAGCCCCTCATCGCTCACGATCACGTGCGAGTAGTGGTAACGGCGGTCGGTGCACCAGCCCAGCCAGTCCTGCGGCCCAGCGACGACCTCCACGCCCTGTCGGCAGTAGTGGGGGGCGTAGGTCGTGGCCGCGAAACCGTCGGCACAGGCCAGCGTGACCCGGGTGGCAGGGCACCTGGCGAGCGCCTCGACGAGGGCGCCGAGGCCGTCGGCACCCACGAGGCTGCCGGGGACGTTGCCGGTTACCACCAGTACCCGCGAGGGGCAGAGCTCGTCGCGTTGCGCCCAGCGGCGCGGGCCGATGGGCGCGGGGGCGGGCTGTGGTGTGCCGGGCGGTAGCGGGACGCGCCACGAGGGTTCGTAGACGGTGCGGAGGCCCTTGGCGCGGACATGGCTGAGCACCTCGTGGAGAACCCACGCTGCTCCCGCCCCCCGCCGGCTCGGGGCCCACCCAGCCAGAGCCTCCGCGGACACCGCGACCAGCGGGGCGTCGCTTTCTTGCACGTCCCGGCGGAAGGCGTACTCGATGCCGGCGGGAGACCCTCCCGCCCCGACGGGCACCGGCGTGCCGCCCGGCCCGGGCCACGTGCCCACCTCCGCCACCCGACCGTGCTCGTCGAGCACCATCGGCACGACCGCGCCTATGCCGAACGGCCCGCCCAGGAGCTCGCCCAGCGCCTCTTCCGGCGCGCCCGTGGCCCCAGCCGCCGCCCACAAAGGAGCTGCGGCAGAAGGGTCGGCAACGGCTGAGAGCACCGCCACGGCAGGCCCGGCGCCAACCTCCCGGAGCCAAGCCGTGAGCGCCTCCGCCAGCGAGCGGCCGGGGCCGGCGCGAAGCGTCTTCACAGGTACGGGAGCGCTCAGTTGCCCGCCTTCCCGACCTTGGCGTACCACTGGCGCAGCGGGGCCAGTGCCCGCCAGCTGATCGTCCCGTGGATGGCCCGGAGCTCGGCTTGCTGGACGGCCGTCTCCTCTTGCAGGCGCCGCATCTCCTTCTCGGTCTCCTCGAGGCGCCGGCGGAGCAGCACGTCCTGGCCATGGACGGCCTTGATGGCGGACTCGACCGTGGTGTTGGCGGTCTGCTCGAGGAGGGCCGCCCGCTCGCCGAAGCGCAGGCGCTCGGCGGCCAGGCGCAGGCGCAAGGCCTCGTTGGCGGCTTGGAGCTCGTGGAGGCGCTCTTCGGCACTTGCCTCCCGGCTGGCAGGGCGCGGGCTCGCAGCCGCTTCGGCCGCGCCTTTCTCCAGATCCGACACTGCTTCGTCCAAAGCCTGGTCCAAGGTTGCCTCCAGTCGCTTGAGCCCGGGGGGCGCCCCCCGGCGGGCGAACATGTTGTCCAAAGTGGCGATGACCGCGGCCGGGCCCTCGGCCAGGGCGCTCGAGTCCCCGGTCCACGCGGCAAAGTCGCTGGCCGGGCTCTCCTCGGGGGCGATGGCGACGTGCGCCGCCCCGAGGGCCCAGGCGAGCGCCGTCAAGGGGGCGCTCTCGGCCACCACGGCACCGGCGCCGGCCACGGCCGCGGCCAGGTCGAACGGGCTCGTGACCCGGAGCGGCCAGGGCTCCCGCCCCCCGTAGCCCTCCCAGTCCTCCGGCTGGTAACGGCCTTCTTCCACCTCCGCCCGGCGCCGGCGGAGCGCGGCCTCGACCTCGGTGTCATCGGTGCAGAGCGGGCCGGGGGCGAGGCGGACGAGGTCGGCGGGACGGTCGCCGCCCGCTTCCCGGGCCACGCGCGCCAGCGCGCGCTCGAGCGCCGGGTCTTCTCCGTTGCGGGCGAGGAGGCTCCCCTCGACCAACACGTAGCTGGTGGGGAGGCCTTCTACCACCCGCAGGTAGGCGCGCCGGGCGTCGAGCAACGAACGAGGCAAGTGCCGAGCGGCCAGCACCGCCGGCTCTGGTACAGCGAAAGGTGGCCCCACTGAAAGCCGCTCCTCCAGGCCCCACCCTTCCCTGGGCGCGAGCGCCACACAAGCCACCCCGGCCTCGGCCAGGGACTGGGCCAGTTTCGGCCCGGCCGGCTCGGCTCCCCCTGAGGCGACGAAGACGTCGAGCGCTGCGCCGGCCGGCGAGGCCCCCTCGGCGTACAACGCCACCGGCTCGCCGGTGAACCCGGGGGCCGACCACGAGGCGGGGCCCCCGAGCACGAGGAACGGGGAAAGGCCGGGGCAACGGGAGGCGACCTCCTGGCGCAGGAGCCACCCGGTCAGCGCGGCCATCGGATCTCCCGGCTCCGCCCCCGCCCACCACCCGACGCGGGCAGCGGCGAAAGCGAACTTCCTGGCCATCGCAGGCAGGTTACCAACCGGAGGGGGCTGGGCCCCGTAGCCGGCGGCGGTATACGCTCCCCAAGCGTGCCGCTGCTCCTAGACCCGCCTGGGGCCCCAACCCCGGGCTCCTCCCCGAGGCGAGGCCCCCAACCCCGCCCGGGGCCGTGACCGGTCCCGGCAGGACCGGTGCCGGCGGCGCCAGTACGGTCGCCGAGCCGAGGCCAGCCGGGAGCGGGTTCACCAGGCAGGCAGCCACATGGCCCGCACCGGTGCGCCCCTCGTTGCGCCGCGCCCTCGCCCGACTTGCCGGGCGAGACCTGGCCACCGCCGCCCACGTCGCCAGCCTGGCCGGTGCGATCGCCTTTTGGGCGTGGCTCGACCGGGGCCTCTGGTTTTTCGGGGACGAGTGGGACTTCCTCGTGAGCAGGGGCCTCGGCTACCCGCCGGGGAGCGTCCACGGCATCTGGTTCCCGCACAACGAGCACTGGTCGACCCTGCCGATCCTGGCCTGGCGTGCCCTCTACTCCTTGTGGCATTTGAGCAGCTACTGGCCCTACCTCGGCCTGTTGCTCGCCGTGCAGGCCCTCACCGTCCACCTGGCGTGGCGTGCCTGCCGGCGGGCGGGGGCCAGCCCCTGGGTCTCGACCGCCGCCGCGCTGATGCTCGGCTTCCTGGGGGCGGGGGCGGAGGACTTCGGCTGGGCGTTCCAGGTGGGCTTCGTCGGGTCGGTGGCCTTCGGCCTGCTCGCGTTCGACCTGCTGGACCGGCCGGGGTCGCCGGCGGTGCGGCCGGTGCGGCCGGGGTCGCGGCCGCAGCCTGCGCCGGCGGAGCGCCTCGGCGTGCCCGCTCCGGTGGAGGGCCAGCGCCTTCCTCGTCACTTCGCTCTGCCCGCTGTCCTACCCGAGGCCCGGGACCTCGCCGTCTCGGCGGCGCTCCTCGCCAGCCTGATGTGCTCGACGATCGGCGACGCCATGGTTGTGGGCGCGGCTGTGCTCGCCTTCGCCCGCCTGCCCAAGGCTCGGGCGCTCCGGCTCTTGTGGCCGCCAACCGCTTGCTACGTGGTCTGGTTCTTCGGCGTGGGCCGCCTCGGGATCGCAGCCCACTCGGACCACTTCGACCTGTCCACCTTCACTTCCCTCCCGGGCTACGTGTGGGAGGGGCTGTCCACGGCTCTCGGTCGGGCGTTCAACTTCGACGCCGCCGGCGCCGCTCTCCTCGTCGGCCTGGCCGCATGGGTCGCCTGGCGAGCGCGCCGCCTCTGGGCCGAGCGCCCGGCGCTCATAGCCCTTTGCGCCAGCGCGTTGACCTTTTACGCCCTCGCCGCAGTCGGCCGGGACGCCGGCGGAGGCCCCACGGCTTCGCGCTACGTCTACGTTGTCTTCGCCATCCTGCTCCCGGTCGTGGCGGTGGTCCTCGATGGGGGCGGAAGATGGGGCTGGGCGCCGGCGCGCGTGGCCGCTGTCGGGCTCCTCGTGCTGTCGACGCTCGGCAACGTCGGGCAAGCCAGGGCTTTCACGAGCGCCCGTACAGCGCTTACTACTCGGCTGAAGACGCAGTTGGAGGCGGTCGGGGAACTCGTCGCCGGCGGCACGGCCGACGTCTCCGGGCCGGGGGCGGCACCGGTGCCGGGCGACCCCAACCTGCAGGTCGCCGACATCGCACAGCTGGAGCGGGCGCGTTTCTTGCCCAAGCCGCACCTCGGGGCGACAACAGTGGCGGACGCCCGGGCCGTGCTCGCGCTCGGCGTCTGGGACGGCGTGCAAATGACGCTCTCGCATGCACCACTTTCGAGCGCCCGGTTCGAACTGGTGCAGGCCTCCGGCGTCAGGGTTGGCCATAGCGGTGGTTGCGTGGCTTTCTCTCCTCTCTCGGCCACCCAGGTCCCGCGCGTACAACTCGAGGTGCCCGCCGGCAAAAAATCGGCGGCGGTCCTCGTCGAGTCCGGGCCCTCCACGACCGCCCGGTTTGTGGGCGCCATGCTGGTGGCGCCTCGGACCTCTGCGCACGCCGGCCAAGCACGGATTGTGTCGGCACCGGTCGAGCTGGCCGTGCCCGCCCGCGGGACCGGTTGGCTGAATGACAACGCAGCGGGTAGTGGGGTGATCCTTACCTGGACTTATGCGACGCCGGTTACCCTGTGCGGCCTGCGTGCCGGGAAATGAAGACGACACCCGAGGCTTCGGACGCCGGCGCAGCCGCGGGTGCCGGCGCAGCCACTGAGCCCGCCGGAGGCGCCGGCACTCCAACCGTTGCCGGCGGTGCCACCGAGGCGCCAACCGCGGCCGGCGCCACCCCTGCGCTCGAAGGTGCTGCCACGACAGAGGCCGCTTTCCAGTCTCGCTGGCACCGGGCTACCGCTCAGTTCGAGGACTGGCTTTTCCCGCCTGCCCCCATAGGTCAGCCCCATCGGGCCGCCGTGGTTGCCAGATATCTGGCCGGCTGCGCAGCCGTGGCTGCGCTGGCCCTACTGCGCCAGAGCGGCATGCCGGCTTGGCGGACACTGTGGGCCGAAGACGGGAGAGTTTTCTACAGCCAGGCCTTGTCGCTGCCTTTCACCCGCACGCTGGTGACCCTCCACGACGGTTACGTACAGCTCTACCCGCGCCTCATAGCCGAACTCGCCACCGTTTTCCCGCCCGGGGACGCACCGTGGGTGATGGCCTTGGCTGGCGCGGTCAGCCTCGGGGCCATCTCGGGGCTGGTCTTCCACATGACGAGGGCGCACGTGGCCTCGCCGGTGCTGCGCGCCTTGCTGGGGTTGTCCATGGTTCTCCTTCCCGTCGCCGGCGCCGAACTTCTGGACAACGCCGTCAATGTCCCGTGGTGGCTCTTTTTCGCCTGTTTCTGGGCGCTCCTGTGGCAACCTCGAACGCTTTCGGGCCGGGTGGGAGCGGCGTTGCTGTGCGCCCTGAGCGCCGCGTCCGAACCGCTCACTGCTTTGCTCCTACCGGTGGCGGCGCTGCGAGTTGCCGCACTAGGACCGCCATACCGCTCGGGCGGCATTTTCGCGCACGCCGCTCGCCCCGCCGGCACCCGGTCCATCACGTCGTCTTTTTGGTTTACGGCCCAAGCCCCGGTTGTGGGCCTCCTCGCCGGCCTCGTGTTTCAGGCCGTCGCCATCATGACCCACGCAGGCAATCGTGGTGTGGCAGCGGCGTTCAGCCCGGGAAGCGCCAAGGGCCTGGGCCAGTCCCTGGCCATCCGGACAGGCCTCGGGCTCGTCACCGGTGCCAGGGGAACGGACTCCTTGGTCGCCCACGACCGTGCCCTGGCGACGGCGCTCGGGGCACTGGTGCTCTTGGCGATTGTCCTCGCCGGCGGCCTTTGCCCGTCTTCGCGCGCACGCGCCTTCACCGCCGCGGCCGTTTTCACCGCCCTTACCTGCTTCCTGGTCCCCACCTGGTTACGTGACGTGGCGCCGCTGATGGCCTCGGGCAAGGTCCAGCCAGCCAGCCGTTACCAGGCCGTACCGCTCCTTTTGCTCCTAAGCGTGGTCGTGGTCGGAGCCGAGGGGTGGGTGGCCGGCGTGGGCCGGCGCCGGCCAGGGCGTGTAGCTCGCGCGCCCAGGGGCTCGGTGGGCGGGGAGCCGCCCCGGCGAGCACTCGCGCCTGGCCATTTCTCGGCCCATCGGGGCCGCCATGGCGCCAAACGCGGGCGCCCCGACTTCATCGCTGCGACAGTCTGCGTGGCGCTCCTGGCCCCCACCTGGGCGGCTGATTTCCGGGACGCCAACGCCCGTTCAAGCGGCCCGTCCTGGCCGGTGGGGATAGCCCGAGCGGCGGAGCGGTGCGCCGGCTCGTCCTTGGGCAAGGAGGCCATACCGATAGACCCACGGGGCTGGACGGCTCTGGTCCCTTGCCGGCTCCTGCTGCGGTAGCCGCCGGCGCAACACCAGGCTCGCCTCTGCCGCAGCCCGTTGGCCAACTATTATGTAACGGAGTATAATACTTCAGTGCATAAGAAGCCGCGGGAGATCTTCGACAGGGAGAGAGAATGGTCAGCGCTCGACGAGTTCGTTTCGGGACCCACACCTCATGCGACGCTCGGGCTCGTCTACGGCCGGCGACGTCAGGGGAAGACCATGCTTGTCGAGTTCCTCTGCCAAGTGGCGGGCGGGTTCTACTTTTCTGCGCTCGAGCAATCGTCGGCGCAAAACCTGGTCGCGCTGGGCCAAGCGCTCGCGAGCTACCGAAAGCTCGGGGCGGCATTCGCCTTGAGCGGGTGGGCGGAGGCGGTCGAGCAAGTCCTCGCTCTCGGGAGTGGCAACGAGCCGCTCCCCATCGTGCTCGACGAGGTACCGTACCTGCTTTCGGTCGCGCCAGAGTTGCCTTCCCTCCTCCAAGCCGCTTTGAGCCCGGCTCGCCGGCGCCAGTACAGGTCGCGGGTCATCCTGTGCGGCTCTGCCTTCTCGGTCATGGCGAAGCTCACCACGGGCACCGCCCCTCTCCGGGGACGCGGCTCGGTCGAGCTCCTAGTACACCCGTTTGATTTCCGCCAGAGCGCCGACTTCTGGGGCCTACGGCCGCACTGGGAGCTCGCCTTCTACCACCATGCCTTGTGCGGCGGGACGCCGGCCTATCGCGACTACGCGGCATCAGATCTCCCTGACCCCACCGCCGGCCTCGACCGCTGGGTGCTGCGCCACCTTCTCGACCCGACCAGCGCCTTTTACCGGGAAGGCCGGGTACTCCTCTCGGAGGAACGCTCGCTGGCCGAACCCCAGCTCTACCTTTCAGTGCTGGCTGCAGCTGCAGCAGGCCGTACCCGACCTTCGGAGATTGCGGCCACTCTCGGGCGCAAAGAAACTTCTTTGAGCCGCGCCCTCGCCGTGCTCGAGGAGACCCAGCTACTGGCCCGGGTGCCGGACCCTCTTCGCGCCCGGCGTTCCACCTATGAAGTGGCTGAGCCGATAATCCGCTTTTATCAACTTGTCATCGCGCCCAACGAAGCCCGCTTGGGCCGCCGTTTGGGCCAAGCGGTCTGGGCTGAGGTGGCGGCGACGGTGCGTTCCCGTATTTACGGGCCTCATCTGGAGACACTTGCTCGGGAGTGGGTCGGCTTCTACGCCTCGCCCGAGACAACCGGTGGCCCGCCGGCCCGAGTCGGGCGTACCGAAGTCCCTTGCCCCGAGCACCGTGTACACCACGAGGTGGACGTGGTCACCTTGTCTGGCGACCGAGTTGTCAGCCTTGGCGAGGTAAAGGCGGGCAACCAGCCGGTACCTGTGGACGAGCTCTCCCGGCTCGTACACCTGCGCGACCTCCTGCCTCGGGCGAGCGGTGCACGCCTGCTCCTGTTCTCCCTGGCCGGCTTCGACGACGACCTCGAGAAAGCCGCCCGCCAGAACGGGGCCGTCGAACTCGTGGACCTCGAGCGCCTCTACACCGGCTCGTGACGACCGGCATCTTGGGCACCTTGGGCATCAGTCAAGGAGCGGGCGGGCGCGGTTCGCAAAGCCAGGCGGCTGTTGGTGCCGCCCAAAACGGCTCTGGTAGCACGGCCAGTCTGGGCGAAGGGCTCGTTTCCCGGTGCAGTTTGGCTTTCTGGGCGCGACCGCTGGCTTCATGGCGGCGCCGAGCGCACCCGCTACAGCAAATCGCACCCAGAAGGCCCGCACTGCGCTTTCGAGGGGCGGGGCCAAGTCGAGGCCAACCGAGCCGCGCTGTCCCAGATCCTGCCAGCACTCGGACCACGTTGCCGGCGGTCCCGTGAAAGCCGCCGATATCAACCCGGGGCAAGACCACGCCGGCGAGCGCGACCAGAGCGTACTACCGGTCTGGTGGCGAAAGGGAAAAGGGCTGCGGCCCTCCTAGCTCGCCGGCCCCCTGCTCGGCACCGCCGCCAGGCAGGCGCAAGAGCCGCCACTCCACTTTCCCTTGCTCGATGGCGGCACGAACCCGCCGCTCGCGCGCCGAGAGGGCGGAGCGGCCCGTCTTTACTTCGACGAACACCACCCGGGTCACCTCCTCCCCCGAGTCGAGCCCGTCGAAGACCACGAAGTCAACCGGCGACCCAAGGAAACGGGCGTCGCGGGGGTTGAACTCGGCACAAAACCCAGGCAACAGCGGGGCCAAATGCTCCTGCACCTTGCCGCTCACCGTCATGTGGCTCCGGCTCAGGCTGTCCTGGCGCGCGGCCTTTATGTCTTCGTCGGTCCAGCGGTAACGGTCCCGGTGGGAACGCAGTTGGTAGCGCGCCTTCAAAACGAGCACCAGGGCCACCACCACGACCAGCGCGGCGGCTACGACGAGGGCCGAGTTCATGAACACATCTTGCCATGGGGGTGTGACGGGCCACGCGCGAAAAACTGACCGATGTGCGCCGGCGGAAGCCACATCCACCGGGAACCTGCGCGTTTTCGCGCCAAAAACCTGTAGATGTGCGGTTGACGACTTCACATCGGTTGGTTTCTCGCACGCCGGCACGCCCGCGCCTCGACTTGGCCGCCCCAGGCGCCACCAGGATCAGGCGAGGCAGCCTTCAGCCCTCTCCATTTCGCTGATCACGCGCTCATCGTGCCGGCGACAGCCTGATCGTATAAAAGCGCACCGTGACGCGGCCGTGGCCGCCGGCCCAGCCCCCGCCCTCCAACTCGAGCTGGCGCACCGCCGGCGGGGTGAAGGCCGGCGAGTACCCGAGCGAAGCAGGAGCCACGAGCACGTGCATGTCGCCGGCGGTGCTCGGCACAAACCGGTAAGCCTGGCGCCGGCCTCCGCCCTGCCCGGCGCCGGCGCGGACCACGATCGACACCGCCGGCGGCTTCAATAAAAGACCCTCGACTCTCGAGATGAGCGGCAATCCAAACGAAAACCGAGCTGCCACCAGCTGGCCGCTCACCTCGGGCACCGCGACGGGCTCCCCGAAGTGCACCCGGGCGGTACCGACCAGGCGGGCCGGGCCGCAACGGTCGTGCACTCGTCCGAGCACCTGCCACGGGCCGGCGGCAGCGAGCTGGGTGTAATGGCAGTACATGGACAAGAGGGTCGCCGGGGGGCTCATCCAGGGGTCACTGCCCTCGATCACCTGCGCCGGGTCGTACACGATGCGCTCAGGGGCTCGCGCCGAAGCCAAGAACTTCGAGCCCAGGCCGTCCAGGTAGGTCGTGTACGCGCTGTAGCCCTGGAGCACGGGCTCGGGGTCCCAATCGAGCTGAGGGTAGAGGTAAGCCGCCGCTGCCTCTGCCGGCTCGATGGCGACGCTCCGGCCCTTGATGAGCGAAAGCGCGCTGGCCGGCAGGCCGTTGCCGGCGGCAAGGAGGTGGGTGCTGAGGCCCGCCTGCGCCGGCGGGAAGCCGCCCAGGCCGAGGGCCACCCGCAGGTCCGTAACCAGGGCGGCCGTGCTGGCGCCGGGAGAATGGAGCTGCGCCGGCGGCGCGCCCGCGGCCACGCACGCCAAAGAGGCGGCGACCGCCAGGGCACCCGCCTGCACGAAGACGTACCGCCGGCCCACGCGTGCCAGGGCGATCGCCACCAGCGCCAGCCCGAAGAACGTGAGGTCGTGGGTGTCGTGGCGCACGAACCCCTCCTTCAGGACGGCCCACGTCCAACCGGCGAGCGAGACAGCGAGAGCTACCTGCCTCACGCGCTCGGCCCGGCCGCGAGTGCCCCCCCGGCGCGCGTTCCCCCGGCTGCCGTGCAGAAGACGCCTTCCTTCACCTCCGGGCACTCCTTTCCCAACCGGGCCAACATCGCCTGTCGTGGCACCAAGTGGCACGTCCCGGTCCACCCGGGCCAGGGACGAGCCGGCGGAGAGGTAGAAGACCAGCCCGAGCAGCACGAGCACGACCACGGCGAAGTAGTCCTCAGCTCGGCGGCCCACAGAGAGGCTCATCGCCGAGGTGTAGCCGGCAGCTACCGAGAACGAGGCCCTGAAGTAGCCGGGCAGGTTGGCGAAGCCCTGGCCGGCGCCAGCCCACGCCACCGCCAACGCGCCGGCCAGGGCACCGACGCCGGCCGCCGCCCGCCGAAGCGCCCGCGCCCCGTACGCCGCGCCCTCTGCCACGACCGCTACGGTCAAAAGCCCGCAGGACACAAGCCCGTCGTTGAACTTGACGAGGAGCGCGAAGCCCGCCAGCGCCCCGAGCACGACGACCGCAGCTTGGCGCCGGCCTGCCTTCTCCGAACCGAGCGCCACAAGGGCAAGGCCGAGCGCGGCCGCGCTCAACAAGTCGGCATAGCCGGTGTGGCTGTTCGCCACGGCAAGGGCCAACCACGCGACGACACCGGCAGGCACGAGCCCCCAGGCCGGCCGTGCTGCCCCCACCACGAGCGCGCCCAACCCCCAACTGACGGCGAAGGCGAACAGCACGGCGAGGAAAACTGTGAGCCGGTAGAAGGGCAAGACGGTGTCGACCAGCCCGTACGGGCCGAAGGTGAAAATGATCCCCGGGCCCCACTGAAGGTGCCGCTCGAAGCCCTGGGCCAACCCAGCCTGCCATGACGGGTCGAGCCCGGGCGCCACCTTGGCCCAAGCTGAGGTCCTCCAGGACAAGACCGTCGCGACCAGGCTCACGCCCGCCACCGCCGGGGTGCCGGCCAGCCAAACGAACCTGTGGCGCTGCGCCGGAGGGGCCGGGGCCTCCCGGTCGGCCTCCGAGCGGGCCACCCCGGCGTCTAGCCCGGGCCGGCTGCGGGCGCGGGCGTGCTCGCCTCTGTCCCGTAGATGCTGCGCCAGTCGAACACCACCGAGTGGTCGAGCTCGGAACGCCCGTCGTCGAAGTGCAGCCTGGCGGGATCTATTACCAAGCGCTCCGGCCACGAGCTCATGTTGTCGTAGTGGAAGTTGCTGCCGCCGCGGCGCAGCCCAGCGCGGTCCACTTGGAGCCGCCGGCGCATCTGGGCAGACGAACGCATCGGGTAGTGCCGGAGGTTGAAATTGCGCGGGTAACGCTCGCCGGACGGCGGGTTGTGGTTGAACTCTCTGGTATTGGTGGCCGACGCCCGCCACGACCTGATGCGCGGCCCACAGTCGGGCCAAAGACAGTAGTGCCGGACCCGGAGAGGCGCGCTCGTCACGTCCGGGTCGTCAGCGGGGGTCCACCAGTAGTTGAAATTGTTGAACTGGATCCAGTCGTAGGGGGAACCAACCACCTCTTCCAGCCATTCGGCATAGGTGCGGGCGCGGTCCGGGCCTTCCAAGAACTCGTCCTGGTCGGGCCAGGAAATCCAGTCGTAGCGCCCTACGTAGTCCTTAATCAGGTGCTCCGACATCGCCTGGTAGAGGCCGTAGAAGTCGAAGTCGCGCGGGACGCTCGCCAGCTCCACCAGCTCTCCTTGCAACCGGCGGAGCAGGTCGGGGGTCTCGTCGGTCGAGCCGTGGTCCCAGACGACCAGCTCGTGGCCCTGCTCGCGCAGGTACCGCACGGCGTCCTCCACGAGGTCCCCGTCGTTGTAACAGAGCAGGACGCCGAGCAGCCTGGGCCTTCCCATCTGGGTAGAGGCTAGCTTCCGCTAACTTCGGTCCCATGGACGGCCCCCAGCCGGCCGGCGTGGCCATAGTCGGCATGCACCGCAGCGGGACGAGCGCGGTGGCAGGCTTCCTCGCCCAGGCGGGTTACTTCGCCGGCAAGGACGACGAGCTGCTCCCGCCCCAGGAAGACAACCCGAAGGGGTACTTCGAGCGGGAGGACGTCAATGCGCTCAACGACGAACTGTTCGCTTCGCTCGGGGGCGCCTGGGAAAGGCCGCCGTCGCGCCAGCAGATAGCCGAAGCCGCCCCGGCGTGGACGGGCAGGATAGAGGGGCTCCTCGACGGCCTCCGCGCCGGCGCCGCCGGTCGGCCCCTGGTACTGAAGGACCCCCGCGTCAGCCTGGCCCTGCCGGCGTGGACGCCCGCCGTAGGCGAGAGCCTGTGCTGGCTCGTCGTGGAGCGCAACCCCGTCGATACCGCCCTGTCGCTCCGCAAACGGGACGGGCGGCCGCTCTCGGTCGCCCTCGCCCTCTGGCAGCTCTATTCGACCGAGCTGCTCGAGGGGTTGGCGGGCCGGCGCGTCCTCGTCGTCCACTACGACGACTTCGTCCGCCAGCCCGCCCAGGGAGGCGCCGCCCTCCTGGAGCGCCTGGGCGAGGTGCTGGCACCGGGCATGGCCGCGACGCTGGAGCCGGCCCGTGCCAAGGGGTTCGTCTCGGGGTCGATGCGCCACCATTCGACCGACCTCGCCGGCCCTATCGCCGCCGAGACCATGACCTGCCTGCAGATGGACCTCGCCCGCTGGCTCGCGGCCCTGCCGACCGGTTGGGCCGAGCTCGAGCCGCCGGCCGAGCTTCGCCAGCAGCCCGAGAGCGCCCTCGTCGCGACAGCCGAGTACTACGACGCGATGGGCGACCGGCACGGCATAGAGACGGCCTACGACACCGAGCGCCACCGGGCGCTCCACTTCGAACAAGCCACCGAGTTGAAGGACCGCCACATCGCCAACATCGAAGCCGCTCTGGAGGCGGCGGCCAAGCGGGCCGAGTCCGACGAGGAGCGGGTGGGCCAGCTGGAGGCGGAGGTGCGCCGGCTCGAGGAGGACAACACCGCTCTCCGCGAGGAGTTGCGCCGGCTCCGCGAGGACGGCCTGGCCGCCGCCAGCAACCTCTTCACATTGGCGAAGCGCAGCTTGTCCGGCCGCGCCGGCGGGTCATTCTTGTAGACGAAAACGGCCTATTTGACCACTTACGTCTGCAAGAACGCGGTGGTGGGGCCGAGGGCGCCCTAGAGGCAACGCCGGCGGGCGAGCGAGGGTTCAGCGGGCGGCAGCCTCGTCGGGCGCCGCATGGCCGGCGACCAGGTCAGGGGCCCGCCGGGGGGCGAGGCACCACTCGACGAGCGGGCGGGCTACCACGTCCCATGTGTAGCGCCGGGCTAGGCCTGCAAAGCGTTCCCTCGGTGGAGGGTCGGCCAGCAGTTCGGCCAGGCCCCGCTCGATGGCACCCACGTCACCGGGGGCCACCGCCTTCCCCAAGCCGGCGGCCGCGACCTCCTCGGCCAGCACGTCGCCGCCGGTCAGGACCATGGGCAAGGCTGCCCAGATGTAGTCGAGCACCCTGGAACGGAACGAATAGCGCGTCTCCAGGTGGTCCAGGTGCGCGCTCACCGCGACATCTGCCTCCAGCAGGAGGTCGGCCCTGCGCCCGTAGGGCACCCACCCCTCGTTGAAAAAGACGTGCCTCCCGCTGAGGCCGAGCTTGCCCGCCAGCCGGCGCAATTCGGTGGCCGCGCGCATCTCGGGCACGGAGGGGTTGGGGTGGCCCATGCCCATAAAGACCAGGCGCACCTCGGGCACTGTGACGGCCAGGCGGCCCACGGCGTGCACCACCGAGGCCGGGTCCAGCCAGTTGTAGACCCCGCCGCCCCAGAGGACGACCTTGTCCCTGGTGCCGATGCCGGGCAGCACACCGCGAAGCGCCGGCGCGCGGTGCACCGGCGGGTTGGCCGGGAGCCCGTAAGGGACGACCGCGACCAGCCGGGAAAGCGTGGGGTCGCCGGCACAGTTGTAAGGGTTGACTCGCCCGAGCGCGGCCAGGCTCCCGAGCCAGAAGTCCCGCTGGCGCTCGCTCGCGCAGGTGAAGAAGTCACCCCGCCGGAGAGCGACGTTCAGCACGCCGGCCTGGCGGGCGACCCGCCCGTCGTGCTCCGCCGGGCTCTCACCTCCGGCTTCGAGGTTCTCCAGGTGGTAGGGGTCGTAGATGTCCACTGCGACCGGCTTGTCCCCCCCACGCAGTTCGTCGGCCATGTACACGAGCGCGCTCGGGGCGAAGCAGGCCTCGGCCTCCCCCACCATCTCGGCCAGCGCCGGCCCGTACGCGAGGCGCAGGTCGGCGCTCGGGTGGGAACCTTCCACCGAGACCGTGCTGGCAAGGACCACGTCCACGTGGGCGGCCAGGGCCTCGGCCAGGTGCCACGCCCGGATGGCGGGGCCGGGCATCTCGGGACCGATCGGGTCGGTGGAGAGGACGAGGACGCGCCTTCTCACCGGCCCTGCCCGGCTCTGCCTGCCGGCCCGCCTGGCGACCTCAGCCCCGCGCCTGCCCCCAGGGCAGGGCCCCCATCCCCGCCCGGGGCCGTTACGCTGCGACCCGTGGTTGCCGCCATCGCCGTGAGGTTAGCCGGCTGCGCCCCTGGGGCCCGGCAATGAGCCGGGTCCTCGTCGTGACCGCGGACGTCTTGCGGGAGCAGATGGCCGGGCCTGCCATGCGCGCCTGGCACATGGCGTCCCGCCTCGCCAGGGAGAACGAGGTCCGGCTCCTCACGACCTCGCCTTACTGCGAGCTCGTCGGCGAAGGCTTCGAAGCCAGAGCGGCCTCCCCTGAAGCGCTCGCCGAGGCGGTCCGCTGGAGCGAGGTCATGGTCCTCCAGGGCTACGTCACGCACCACAACCCGTGGCTCCTAGAGAACGACCGCGTGACCGTGTTCGATGTCTACGACCCGCTCCACCTGGAGACCCTCGCGCTCACCCAGGGCAACCCCGGGCCGGTCCGGGACGCGCACGTGCGGGTGTCGATCGAGACCCTGAACCACCAGCTGGAGCGGGCCGACTTCCTGATATGCGCCACAGAACGCCAGCGCGACCTCTTCATCGGCCAGCTCTGCGCCCTCGGGCGGGCAAACCCGCTCACCTACGACGAGGACCCGACGCTCCGCCGGCTGATCGACGTGGTCCCCTTTGGCCTCCCGGACCAGGGCCCGGTGCACCGCCGGCCGGCCCTGCGCGGAGTCGTCCCGGGCATCGGGCCCGACGACGACGTGATCGTGTGGGCGGGGGGGGTGTACGACTGGTTCGACCCCCTCACGCTGGTGCGAGCGGTCGCCAGGCTGGCGGAGCGCCGGCCCACGGTCCGGCTGTTTTTCATGGGGATGCGCCACCCCAACCCCGACGTGCCCGAGATGCGCATGGCGGGAAAGACCCGGGCGCTCGCCGAAGAACTGGGCGTTTCCGGCAAGAGCGTCTTTTTCAACGAAGGCTGGGTGGCCTACGACGACCGGGAGAACTTCTTGACCGAGGCCGACGTGGGCGTGACCGCGCACTTCGACAGCGCGGAGACCCGCTACTCGTTCCGGACCAGGTGCCTCGACTACCTCTGGGCGGCGCTGCCCGTCGTCACCACCGAGGGCGACGCCTTCGCCGCGCTGGTCGAAGGCGAGGGCCTTGGCTTCGCAGTCCCACCGGAAGACCCAGTCGCGCTGGAAGAAGCGCTCGCCCGCCTCTTGGAGGACAAGGAGCGCGCCGAGGGCTGCCGGGCCAAAGCGGTTCAGGTGCGCGAGCTGTACCGGTGGTCGGTCGCACTGGAGCCCCTGGCCGAGTTTTGCCGCCGGCCGAGGCGGGCGCCCGACCTCCTGGCAGGGGGTTTTGGCGTTGGGGTGCCCGAGCCGGCGGCGGCTGCCGGCCCGCCCAGGCCAAGGACGGTCGTGGAACTCGCTCGCCACCACTACAAAGAAGGAGGTCTCGGCCAGGTGGCCAACCGAGTGGCCCAGAAGGCCTACCGGATAGCCACAGGCCGTGACAAGGGGTCTACGTCCAACTCCTGAGGCCTACCTCGGCCCTCCAGTCCCCACTGACGAGCCCGTGCGGGGTCCCAACGGGAGCTACTTGGTGGTCCTCCAACCCGTCATCGCGCCGCCCCGCCGACCTCAGGTCCGTGTACGGGCGGAGGGCGCTCGAAGGTCAACCTGGGAACGCGGCCTGACCGGTGCCTCCGGCTCCAGGGGCGCCGGTGCCTGGCGGCGTGGCCGGCCAGGCCGGCTGAGGGCAGCCTCGGTTGATGGCGGCCGCCGGCCCGCTTCAGTTGAGGGCGGCCGCCGGCTCGCCCACCTGCTTGGCACGCGAAATGACCTGGTCTATAAAGCCGTACTCCTTGGCCTCCTCGGCCGTGAACCATCGGTCGCGGTCGGAGTCGCGCTCGATCCTTTCCACCGACTGGCCGGTGTGGAAAGCGATGCGCTCCGCCATCATCTGCTTCAAGTACACGATCTGCTCGGCCTGGATCGCGATGTCGGCCGCCTGGCCCTGCATCTGGCCCGACGGCTGGTGCATCAAGATCCGTGAGTGAGGGAGGGCGTAACGCTTCCCAGGGGCGCCGGCGCACAGCAGGAACTGGCCCATCGACGCGGCCAAGCCCATGCAGACCGTGGACACGTCGCAGGGCACGTACTGCATCGTGTCGTAGATGGCGAGGCCAGCGGTCACCGAACCGCCCGGCGAGTTGATGTACAAGCTCACGTCGCGGGTCGGGTCCTCCGCCGCCAGCAGGAGCAGTTGGGCGCAGATCAGGTTGGCAGAGCGGTCGTCCACCTCGGTACCGAGGAAGACGATGCGCTCCCGGAGGAGCCGCTGGTACACGTCCGGCGTCGGGTCGGAGGAAGGTCCGGTGGCCTGCGATAGGGGGAGAGCGAGCAGTTCGGGCTGGGCCATAAGGGCAGGCTAGCCCCAACCCACCGGCAAGGGGCTAGGCTCGCCCCTGCAGGCGCGGGCGTGGCGAAATTGGCAGACGCGCCAGGTTTAGGTCCTGGTCCCGAAAGGGGTGGAGGTCCGAGTCCTCTCGCCCGCACACAGGCGTCGACCTACGGACCCGACTATCAACTACCGGCCTCCGGCCCGCCAGGCAAGAGGTACTGCTACGGGCGGCCGACGACTGCTCACGACCGACGACTGCTCACGACCGACGACTGCTCACGACCGACGACCGCCACGCACCAGGCCGGCGGTAGCGACAGGTCCTGCTTGTGGGGTCGGCCAGCGGTGCACCATGGCGCCTCGCTCGCGGTTTCAGAGTTGCCGGTACTTGACTTCGAAGACCGAATAGATCGCAAAACAGACCAGGCCAGCAGTGGCCAGGAGCAACAGGGCGGTCGCGCCCGTCAGGCGGTCGAATGAGTAGAGCGCACCCCCGAGGCTCTTGGCCTGCGACGGGTCGTCTTTGACGGCCGCCTCCAGCAGGTACACCGCAACCAGTGCGACCAGGGCGCCGCGAACCGCTTCGCCGGCTATCCCCGTCGCCCGGGCAACTTGGTACTTCGCGCCTCCCAGCCGGTGGGTGTCCAACGCCTTCGAATAGTCGTGCACGCACCCCCACACGAGGAGGGCAACGCCCCCTACGGCCAGAGCGGCGCCACCCAGGCCGACCCAACCTGGGCCGCCCGGCCAGCGCAGGACCGCTGCTACCAACGGCTGAGGGTGCTGGGAGGCGCCGCCTCCTGCAACCGGACCGGGGTTGACCGCCAGTTCGGCTGCCCGCCAGCACAGGGTGAGGTACAGGCCGCCGATAGAGGCCCAGCCGGCCCGCTGTAACACACTGGCCGGCCCCTTCCCGCCCGACAGTGCCTGAGCCAGCCTCCATGCTGCATAGCCGAGCAAGCCCACCGCCATCAGGGCGATGAGCGGACGTCCCGCTGGTTGCTTGGCTACTTCCGATAGTGCCCCCGTCCCGCTGGGGCTGGAAGGGGAATGATGGGTGACGGCGATATCCGCAGTCATGAACGCCAGCAGCACATATATCACCGCCCTCGCTGCGATGCCGGAACGGGCCAGGCGCGAGAAAGCCGGGTTGGAGCGCGCCCGGCCCGCCTCCACCGGGACTTCCGCGAGGGACCGTCGCGCCTCCCCGGGTGCTGGTCCGCGAGCCCGTCCAAGCTGTCCAGGGAGCCGGTCGAACGATGGTCGGGGCCGACGGGCGTCGGGGCGTAGCGCAGCCATTGTCAGTACTTACCCACGCCATCGAGGCGCCACGCCGGTGCAGCCTCGTCGCTGCCGCGTCCACCAGCTCCGTGTGCATGACCCCGGGCCCTTTTTTGGCGCAGCCCGGAGGCGGATCTGACTGCTCAGGCCCAAATGCGAGATCTACTCACGCGCACCGGGAGATCTCGCTCACACGCAGCGGCGTCTAGAAGTTGTTGGCCGGCGGGCCGGTGTAGGACACTTTGAAGCTGCCGGCGCTGAGCGGCGAGGGCGTCGCAACGTTGTTGAGGCCCTGCACCAACACGATGTCGTCAACCGTGGTCGCTTGGGGGCCGGTCATCCCGAGCCCGCTGAAGACGACCGGGGGCGTGAACGGGGCGAGCGAGGCGGTGTGGCAGCTCGACTGGCACTCGGTTGTAGCCTCCACGATCCACTCGGCGCTCGAGCCCGGGCCGTTGTAGCTCTCACCAGGCGTGGCAAAGCTCTGGCCGGTGGTGTCGTCGGTCAGTTCTATCCTCCACGTGCCGGGGGTGACCTGCCAGATCGTGACCGTCACCCGGTCGCCGGCGCTGACGTTGACCGTCATGATGTTGGTCTCGGCCGCCGGCAATATTTCCCACCACGCCTGGACGTCGTAGCCGATCGGCGACCGCGCGTCGGGGAACTCGTCGACGCCGGCCTGGATGAGCGCCGGATCGGACTGGCTGGTGCCGTCGAGGCCCACCCACTGGGAGACCTGGGTGGTGAGCGGGGCGCTCGAGGCGACCGAGGGGACCGTGAAGGTGCCCTTGACCTCTGTGTAAGGGCCACCTTTGGCCGAATAACCCGACCAGTTGGAGCTGCGCGTGACCGACAGGGACACCGGTGGCGAGACCGCGGGCACGACGGTCGTTTCGGGCGGGGTGGCTAGCGGGGTGGCGGGGGCGGCCTTCAGGGTCACGAAGAACTTGCCCGGCGACGACGACGCCAAGTTGCGCGCCACCAAGGCGAACGCGACCGTCCGCTCCGCGTGGCCCGGATTGGGCCCTATCGTGACTTTGGCGGAAAAGACGCCGCTCGTACAGTTCCGGGGGTTGTGCGAGTAGACGACGGGGAACGATTGGCTGGAAAGAAGTTGCAGCTGGCACGTGGTGGCGTCCTCGACCGCAGCGGTCACTGTCACCGTGCCCCCCGACGCCGGCACGACCGTAGGGAAGGCGCTGGCAGCGAGCAGGCGGGCCTGCAGGGCCGGCAGGAGCCGGACGTAGAAACGACCCGGGAACGACGAGGTGGCGTTGCTCGCCACCAACGCGAGCGCCACCGTGCGGGCGACCAGGGTCGGGTTTGGCCCGATCGTGACCCGGGCAGAAAAGACACCGCTGGTGCAGCTACGGGGGTTGTGCGAGTAGACGACCGGGAAGGACTGGCTGGACAGCAGTTCCAGCTGGCACGTGGCGGCGTGCTCGACGGTGCCGTTGACGCTCACCGTGCCCCCCGACGCCGGCACGACCCCCGGCGAGGCGCTCGCCGAGGTCACCAGGGCCGGGGCAGGCAAGCTGGCCGCGTAAGATGCGCGCGCGGACGCCCCGGTCAACACGAGCGCCGCCGCCGACCCCACTGACACGGCGGCCACCCACACGCCGCGCCGAGCGACCTGGCGCCACATCACCACGAAGATATGGTGCCGGCGAGGCCTCCCGCGCAAGAAGTCAGGAAGCGATCGGCTCCCGGAGCCGCCCTTTGTGACATGACCGGCGCGTCAGGCGCACGAGTAGTCGGGGTCGACCCCGCTCGCGCTGGAGCCGTCGTAGCCGTACTGCACCAGCCAGGGCACGCCATTGGCGAAGCCTATGTCGGGCGATGACAGTTTCGAGGGGTCACCGGCGACTAGCGCCCGCTGGCAGTAGGACACTGCGCTCAGGTTGCCTCCCGACAGGGAAAGGGCGCCCGGGACCCAGATGGGCGGCTGGCCTCCGGGCAGGAAGGAACCCGTGATCTTGCCCCACTGGTACCAAGTGCTGTAGATCCCGACGGTGTCGCCGGCAGAACGGATGGCGTCCAGGGCACCTTGGACTATGGCCGAGTTGACCGGCTGGAGCGACGTTGAGGTGGGCCAGCCCTCGCCCGTCTCCACGTCCAGCCACCAGACCTTGGGCGTGTACCCTTCGGACCGGACGAACGCCAGGTCGGCTTGGGCATAGTTGTAGCCCCAGTCGTAGCCCTCGCACACACTGCTGGTGGCGGCGCAAGAGGCATCAGGACCGGTCGTCTCCTGGACCGGGCTGTTGCTCGGCGCGGGCTGGAGGATGATGTAAACGGACAACCCCGGCCCTGCCCAGGCCGCCTCGGCCGCGAAGCAACTGTTGAACGAGCCGATGGTGCCCCCGTTGACCCCGACTATGGCAAAAGGCCCGACGGCGGGCAACGAACGGACCGAGGAGGAACCGAGCGGCGAGCACTGTGGCCACGAGACGTCATAACCCGTGGCGCCGGCGGGATATGGAGTCGAGTAGGGCGCCGTAACGGGCACGGTGGTCGCAGGCGGGCGAGTCGTCGTGCTGGTGGCCGGCACGGTCGTAGTCCCCGGGGGGACCGTCGTCGTCGGGACGGCCGTGGTCGGGACGGCTGTGGTCGGGACGGCCGTGGTCGGGGCGGCTGTGGTCGGGACCGTGGTAGAGGGCAGCGTGGTAGCGGAGGGGACGACCGCGCCGGTGCCGCCGGTTTGCCCGCTGGCGAGGATGGCCACCACCCGCGAGCGCTGCGCCTGGGGGGCCGCCCGGGGCCCCTGTCCGCTGCGACCGCCGGCCCCGCCCGGGGAGGTGGCGGCGGGCGCCCGCGCCGCCCCGAAGCGAAGGACGGTCCCGTCGCGCTCTGCCATCCAGTAGCCGGAGCCCCCGCTGGTCCGCGCCATGCCGACGACGGGGGACGCCAACTTGGCCGACCCGGCCGAACCCATAAAGGCTGCGTCGCCGAAGGCAAACGTGCCGCCGTCGGAAGCGACGAGCCAGTAGCCCCGGCCGTCGGGGGTAGCGGCCATGCCGACGATGGGCCGGTTGAGCCGCCTGGCCCCCGCCGAACCGAAAAACCTGGCGTCGCCGAAAGCGAAAATGCCCCCGTCGGAAGCGACGAGCCAGTAGCCCCGGCCGTCGGGCGTGGCGGCCATGCCGACGATCCCCTTGCTGAGGTGGATGTGGCCCGTCGAGCCGAAAAACTTGGCGTCTCCGTAGGCGAAGATCCCGCCGTCCCTCGCCACGAGCCAGTAGCCGGCGCCACCCGGCGCAACCGCCATGCCGACGATCGGCCGGTTGAGCCGCTTGGCGCCCGGGGAGCCGAAAAACTTGGCGTCCCCGAAGCTGTAGATGCCCCCGTTGGCAGCTACCAACCAGTAACCTCCCCCACCGGGCACCGCCGCGCCTCCGACGATCGGGCTCACCAGCTTGACCGCAGAGAGGTCCCCGAGCGCCGGTAGGCCGAAACCGGTGACGGACCCGTCGGCGCGCACGACCCAATAGCCCGACCTTTGGCCCGCAACCTGCGCCGCCGCCGTACCAGCAGCCACCGGGGCCAAGCCGGTCGCGGCGCCTGCTACGGCCGCGAGCGCACAAGGCAGGGAGCCCCACCTAGGGCGCGCCCAGAGCCTCGCGGCCTCCCGCCGCCTCTCCAATGCTCTCCTTTCTTTCGGTTAGGTCAGATGGCCCCTTCGCTGAGCGCTTTTTGCACCCAGGGGATGACCTCGTCGAGCATCTGGTCGAGGGTAGTGGTGGCTTCGAAGCCGAGCACGCGCTTGGCTTTTTCGACAGACGGCACCCGCTTTTGCACGTCGTACTCGAAGGGTGGGTCGCTCACGTAGCGGAAGGGCTCACCCGGCCCTTTTATCTTGCGCCAGATGAGCTCCGACAACTCGAGGACGGTGGTCGAGGCGGGGGTCGAAAGGTTGAAGTCCTCGTTCATAGCGGCATCAGCCTCCATAGCCATCACCACCCCCCTGGCGAGGTCCCCGCCATAAGTGTAGTGCCTCACCTGTGAGCCGTCACCCAGGATGTGGAGGGGGTCCTGGCCCTTTAGGACCTTTTGCACCAAGTCGGGCACGACATGGCTCATGGCGAGCTTGACGTTGCCGGAAGTGACCTCCACGTCCCCAAGGGCGCGGCCCTCGCCCACCCCGACGCAGTTGAACGGCCGGAGGATCGTGTAGGGCAGCTGGTACTGGTCCCACGCCGCCCTCGCGAAGTACTCGACGGCCAGCTTTTGGAACCCATAGGAAGAAAGAGGCGGCGGCACCTTGCGCTCGTCCCCTTCCACCGACGGCCACCGGTCGGTCGACTCGAAGACCATCGACGAGCTCATGTAAGTGACCTTGCGGAGCCGGCCCTGCTTGTACGCGGTGAGGGCGGCGTCGACGGAGGAGGCCATTATCCGTTCGTTGTTGGCGAGCAGGTCGTAGGCGTAGGTGTGGAAATAGGAGATCCCGCCGATCATCGCCGCGCCGGCGATGAAATGGTCTGCGCCGGCGAGCAGTTCTTCGAGCATCCCTGCGTCCCGGCAATCACCCTCTACGAAGCTGTAGTTGGGGTGGCTGTCGTAGGACTTCTTCACCGGGCCGTACTTCGAGTAATTGTCGACCCCGACCACCTCATGGCCTCGCTGGAGGAGCTCTTCTACCACATAGCCCCCGATGAAGCCGGCCGCGCCGGTCACCACCACTGTCGTCATCTTTCTCCTTCTCTTCCGTCGTGGCCTGCCATCCTGCGCACCTGCTCCACTTCGAGGCGGGGGCCGAAGGCAAACCTGTACCAACGCAGGTACGCGGGCAGCCACTTCGCCATCTTGAAATTGGAAACTCCGAAGGTGCGGTCAAGCCAGATCGTAGGCACCTCTGCCACCGGCCGGCGCAGGCGTCGGGCCTTGGCGACCAGTTCCAGGCCCACCTCGAAGCCCTTGTCGCTGTCGATGCCCACCTCCTCCACGAAATGGCGGTCGTAGGCCTTGAAGGAATTGGTCGGGTCCCAGGTGCCGACGCGGGCGAAGATCCTGAGCGACATCCCGGCCAGGCGTGACATGAACCCCTTCAAGAGCGGGCCGCCCACCTGCTGGCCGCCCCTCGAGTACCGCGACGCCGCAGCCACGACCACCCCCCTCTCCACGAGACGGGTCAACTGGTCTATCTGCTGGGGGTCGTCGCAGCCATCGGCCATGGTCACGACCACGACGTCGGCCGCCGCCGCCTCGAAGCCGGCCCGGATGGCCCGGGCAGGGCCGGGGCCGCCAGTGTTGATGACAAGGCGCACCCTCTGGTCCTCGCGGGCGTACTTCTCGACCCAAGGGACCGTCGCGTCATCGGGCGAGTCGCAGACCACGAGCACCTCATAAGGCAGTTTGACGGCCTCTGTGATCCGCGAGAGCGCCGGCGTGATGGCCTCCCCCTCGTCGCGCGCCGTCACCACGACCGAGACCCGAGGCTTCATACGCGGACCCCCTCTCCCCGTACGCCCCAGATGTCGACCACTGGTTTTTGGACCTCCAAGCGGGCATAGCGCCGATGAGGAGCCCCGATTACCAGGAGATCCGCCCGCGAGAGCACCTCTTCTTCCGGGACGAGGTTCGGGTCACTGCGCACGTACGGGTCGGCGCAGACTACGCCGGCCGCCCTGAAGCGCAGGATCCGCTTCAACTTGTAGGCGAGGGAGCTACGGGTGTCGTCGCTCTCGCCCTTGAACGCCATCCCCAAGATGCCGACCGTCATGGCCGAAAGGTCGTAGCGGTGCGCCAAGCGGTCCACCACGTAGAGCGGGAGGCCCTCGTTGACCATCATCGCGGCGTGGCCCAGCACGAAGTTGTTGTTGTTGAACGCGGCCAGCTGCATGGTGTCCTTCAGCAGGCAGGGCCCGGCGGCAAAGCCTGCGGCCGGGAGGTCGGCGGCCCGGGGGTAGTGGTGGGTGAGGCCGGCACGGATGCGTTCGTAATCGAGGCCGAAGTCGTTGGCCATCATGTAGAGCTGGTTGGCCAAGGCGAACTTCAAGTAGCGGTAGGTGTTGGTGAAGAGCTTGGCGAGCTCGGCCTCCTCTGGGGCCATCTCGACTGTCTCTCCGGTGAGGGCCTCGAAGAGCTTGCGGGCGCGCCCCATGGCCTCGGGGGTGCGGGCCGAGACGACCTGGGGCAGCTCGAAAAGCTCGGGGAACGCCTTGCCCTCGGCGATGCGCTCGGGGCAGAAGGCGACCTCGACGCCGGCGCCGAGCTCAGCCACGCGCCGCTCGACGAGCGCCGTCACGCCGGGGAACACCGTGCTCCGGAGCACGAGCAGCTGGCCGGCCCGAAGGTGGGGGGCCAAGGCTTCCACCGCCGAGGGCACCGCCTGAGGGTCGGGGTTCAGGTGCTCGTCGACCGGCGTCCCGACCACCACTACGACATGCTCGGCGCGCGAGACGATCGCCGGGTCCGTCGTGGCCTCGAGCCGGCCGGCGGCGAGGGCGCGGGCGAGGACTTCAGGGGCACCCGGTTCGTCGAAGGGCATGTCCCCCGCCTCGACCATGGCCACCGCAGCTGGGTTTATGTCGTAGATGCCGGCGGAAAGGCCCCGTTCGGCAAAGGCGAGCGCCAGCGGCAAGCCCACGTGCCCGCAGCCACCTACGACCACGACGTCTAGTTCGAACCCCATCGCTCCTGCTCCTGTGCGCCTCTCTTGACCGAGGCCACTTCTGCCTGTGCCCGCCGGCGGCCTGCGGGGAGCCTAGCAGGGCACCCCCGCTGGCTGCTACGTGGGGCCCACGGGGCTGCACCCGCCACTGGGGCGTTAACCCGCCTCCGGCTGTGCGAGCGCCTCGCCGGTACCCGCCGGACCGGCCCTCCGGCTTCACCTGTGGGACCCCACCTCCTTTTCCAGGTCCTCCTCCATCTCTTCTTCGAGCCGCTCCAGTGCTTCGGTGGTCTTGCCCGGGGCGAACAGCTCGGCCACCCACCGCCAGCGCTCTCGCCACACCGCTCGACGCGCCGCCAGGCCCGCCTGCGACTCGGCCGGCGGGTGCACGAGCATCGACAGGTAGGCCAACCCGCCCACCGGGATCGGCAACCAGAAGTTGACCAGGCGCCAGCCGACCACGCCCCAGATCGCGATGCCCCTCGGAGTGCCCAGGGCTACGAGCACGCTGGACACGCTGGCCTCCACCACGCCGAGCCCGCCCGGGGTGATGGGCAAGGCGGCCGCGATGTTGCCAACTCCGTAGGCCACGAGCAGGCCGACCGGGTTGACCCAATGGCCGAACGCCCCTACGAACACAAGGAGGGACCCGGCGTCCGCCAACCAGTTGGCCGCGGCGTACCCGACCGCCACCCACATGCGTCGCCGGTCGTGTGAGAGCTCGCGCACCCGGCTGATGAGCTGGGAGAAGAGCTTGGGCAGCGTCTCGGAGTGCAGGTACGGGAGCCGGCGGCCGAGCGCCCGCAGGAGCCGGATGGCGTGCTTGTCGCCCTTGCTCATCAAGACCACGAGCGCGACGAGGGTGCCCATCATGACCAGGCCGGCGAGCGCCACGAACAGGTACACCACGTGGAACCCGTAAATGGGCAGCGACGCGACGAGCGCCGCCATGAAGATCAGGTTGAGCACCACCGCCGAACCGAGGCCGAGAGTAGACAGCGTGAAGCCCGTGTCCGCCCCACCTACGCCGGCCTTCATGAGGAGGCGGTAGCCGAGCGAGTAGGCAACGGCGTTGCCGCCGGGCACGCAATGGCCGAGAGCCAGCATGGAAAGCTGGATCCGCGAGATGGAGGCGAAGCCGGGGTCGGAACCCTTGGGGACCAGCGCCCGGGTGAGCTGGAAGTAGGCCACGAGCGCCAGGGCCTCGAGGACGAGGCCGGCCAGGGGGAGGAACGGGTTGACCGAGCCGAGGAGGCGGAACGCCTCGTGCGTGCCACCGATCTGGGGCACGAGGACGTACTCGATGACGAAAAAGAGGACGAGCAGCTCAGCCAAGTGGCGCACCGTACGGGGCAGCCAATGCCGACGGCGGCGCGGGGCCGGCGAGGCGTCGGCCGTGCTCATCGCTACATTGTCGCGCCGGCTCCGGGCGCTGCCGGCGGTGCCGGCTGCCCTACGGGCTCAGCGGTGCAGCGCCGCGCCCAACGAGCCAGCCAGAGCCCTGAACGCCCTGCCCCTATGGGACAGCCCGTGCTTGGCCCCCGGAGTGGCTTCCTCGATCTCCCCGAAGGTCCGGCCGTCGCCCTCGTCCGGCACGAACACCGGGTCGTAACCAAAGCCGCCGGTGCCCCTCCGCTCCGGGGCGACCCAGCCTTCCACTACACCCTCGGCCATCTGTTCCCCACCGCCCGGCCACAGGGCCACGGCCACGGTCACAAAGCGGGCGTGGCGTTGGGCCGGGGTGACGAGGCCCCTGGCCTGCAGTTCGGCGAGGAGGCGGTCGACGTTGGCCTCGTCGTCGGCAGGCTCGCCGGCGTAGCGAGCCGAACGCACGCCCGGCGCACCTCCGAGCGCTCCCACCTCGATCCCGGTGTCCTCGGCGATCGTAGGGAGGCCGGTCGCCTGCATGAGGGCAGCAGCCTTGCGGCGGGCATTCCCGGCGAGGGTCTCCTCGGTCTCTTCCACCTCCGGCACCTCGGCGGGCCGGTCGAGCAGTTCGATGTCGACGCCGGCGGCCGAAAAGATCTCGCGGATCTCGCGCGCTTTGTTGGCGTTGGTGGTAGCGAGCACGTAGCGCCGCGGGACGCTCGCCCCGTTCGCGCTCAGGCCTGGCCCCCTTTGCCGTTTGCCCTCACGCCGTGCTCTGGCGGCGGGGTAGCCACGACCCCGCCCTGAACGGACAGGAGGGACTGGATCCCGTCGCTGGCCAGGGCCAGCATCTGGTCGAGCTCTGAACGGGAAAAGGGGGCGCCCTCGGCCGTGCCCTGCAGCTCCACCAGGCGGCCCGAGGTGGTCATGACCACGTTCATGTCCACCTCCGCCGCCGAGTCCTCGACATAGGCGAGGTCGAGCATGGGCGAGCCCTCCACCATGCCCACCGAGACAGCCGCGCAGCCCTCCTTCACCGGGTGGGCGGCCAACCGGCCTGCCGCGACCATCCGGCTGCAGGCGTCGTGGAGCGCGACCCAAGCCCCCACGATGCTCGCCGTCCTCGTCCCACCGTCGGCTTGGAGCACGTCACAGTCGAGTGTCACCTGGCGTTCGCCGAGCGCGACCATGTCGGTCACCGCCCGCAGGCTCCTGCCGATCAGCCGCTGTATTTCCTGGGTGCGGCCCGACTGGCGGCCACGGGTGGCTTCGCGCTCGACGCGCTCGGGCGACGAACCCGGCAGCATCGAGTACTCGGCGGTCACCCAGCCCTTGCCGCTCCCTTTCATCCAGCGAGGGGTGTCCTCGGAGAAAGAGGCCGTGCACAGCACGGCGGTCCGGCCCATGCGCACCAGCACCGAACCAGCTGCGAACTCGGTGAAGTCGCGCTCCAGCACCACCGGCCGGAGCTCGTCTCTCCGGCGCCCGTCGGCTCGCGTCATACCTGCCATGTCCTGCCTACGGCCGCGACGTCCACGGGCCCACCAAAGGCCTCCTCGGCCTCCCGGCGAGCCTCGGACTTGTCGACCGGAGGGGCGATGTGGGTCAGCACGAGGCGCTCGGCGCCGGCCGCGGCTGCGGCCGCCCCTGCCTGGCGGGCGGACAGGTGCTGCACGAGCCCCTCGTTGCCGGTAGCGAGCGACGCTTCCACCAGCGCGAGCGTCAAGCCCCCGCCAAGTTCGGAGAAGTCCCAAGCCGGGCCGGTGTCAGCCGAGTACCCGAGAGCACGGCCGTCCATTTGGGCCCGGGCAGCCATCGTCTCCACGGGGTGGTCCGTGCGCCTCCAGGTCCATCGGACCGGGCCTAGTTGGGTGCTCTCACCATCGGAGACCACCCGCCAGTCAAAGGTGCCGTCGAAGTGCTCGTCGCGCATTACTTGCTGCAGTTCCTCGGGCGCGTACAAGGGGAAGTCACGGCGCCCGAGGAAATAGCGGAGAGCAACGTAGAGGCTCTCGAGGTCGCTCCTGTGGTCGGCGTGGCAGTGGCTGATCACCGCGGCATCGAGACGGTCGAGGGGCACGTGCAACTGCAGGTTGGCGAGCGTGCCCGGGCCGGCCTCGAGCCAGGTGCAATGACCCCCGGCCTTCACCAGGTACCCGCTGCCGGCACCCCCAGGGCCGGGGTAGCTGCCGTCCGAACCGAGGACGGTGAGGGAAAACTCCGTACTGGCTTGGTCTCCGGGCGCTAGCACGACCCCGGAGCCTAGTAGTACCGTCTCGAGGACCGTTGCCCGCTCAGAAGTAGAGCTCGTGGCGGGCGCGCTCGACCACTTCGTCGAGGTCTCCGCTCCACACGTCGGTGGAGAGGTACTTCCAGCCACCGTCGGGCGACACGGTGACGATCGTCCCTTCCTCGATCTCGGAAGCGCAACGCGCCACGCCGGCCATGGCCGCCCCCGTCGAAAGCCCGGCGAAAATGCCGGAGGACGCGAGCCGGCGGGCCCACTCGATGCTCTCCCGGGGCCCGACGACCCTGCTCCGGTCGAGCAGGCTGTAACCGTCGTTGTCTATGAACACGGGAGGCACGAAGCCCTCGTCGAGGCTTTTCAGGCCCTCCACGGTCTCGCCCGCCGGCGGCTGCACGGCCCAGACCGACACCGCAGGGTTGCGCTCCTTCAGGAAACGACCGACACCGATGATCGTGCCCGCGGTCCCGAGGCCGGCCACGAAGTGGGTGACCTCTGGGCAGTCGCGCCAGATCTCCGGGCCCGTGCCCTCGTAGTGGGCCTTGGGGTTGGCCGGGTTGCCGTACTGGAAGGAGAACCACCAGTCCGGGTGCTCGCCGGCCAGTGCCTGGGCGCGGCGCATCGCCCCGTTGGAGCCCTCCGCCGCAGGCGAGAAGATGATCTCGGCCCCGAAGGCGAGGAGGAGCTTGACGCGCTCCGCAGAGACGTTCTCGGGGACGACGGTCGTGAAGGGGTAGCCCTTCACCTTGGCGATCATGGCCAGGCCCGCAGCCGTGTTGCCGCTCGAGGACTCGAGGATGCGCTGGCCGGGGCGAAGGCTGCCGTCTTTCTCCGCCTCTTCGATCATGTACTTGGCGGCCCGGTCCTTCACGGAGCCGGCGGGGTTGACGCCCTCCAGCTTGATGAGCACCCGGGCGCGCCGGTTGGGCGACAACTCGCTGATGTCGACGAGGGGCGTGTTGCCGATCGTGTCGAGGACGCTGTCGTAGCGGGCCAAAGCGGTTGCGCCCCTAACCGCCGGCGACAGCCGGCATGAGCGTCACGGTGTCCGCCGGCCCCACCTTCGCGTCGAGGCGGCCGAGGTATCGCACGTCGTCGTCGTTCAAGAAGACGTTGAGGTGCCTGTGCATGTCCCCTTCCGGCGTGAAGAGCGACTCGGAGAGGCCCGGGTACTGACGGACAAGGTCCTTGAACACTTCCCGAAGCGTGTCGCCCTCGGCCTTCACGACAGCCCCACCGCCCGCCAATGGGCGCAACACGGTGGGCAGACGAACTTCTACTGGCACGGCAGCTCCTGGTCGGTCCTGGTTGTTTCGTCGCAGCCACCCCCACCGGCGGACCACCGTGCCGGCCGAGGTAAACCCGACTTGTCCGATCACCATTGTAGGCAAAGGCCCGTCGTAACGGGTTGGGCGCCGGCGCTTGCCCGCTACCCCGGTAGGCGCGCCTGTCCTCGGTTACCAGCCCAGCGCGCGGGCGGCGATCCCCCGCGTGAGGACCGGCTCCTCCCTCACCTGCCCGCCGACAATCCGGTAACTGCGCAGGACAGGCTCGGTGTCACTGAGGGACACCACCACGTAGTGCCACAGGGGGTCCGGGGCCGCCGCTATGTCGGTCGGCGAGGGGTAGGCCGGGCTGTGGGTGTGGGAGTGCCAGACGCCGATCAGGCTCCACCCCGCCCGTTCGGCCGCACGGTCAGCGCGGAGCAAGTCCTTCGGCTCCACTGTGTAAAGACGCGCCGAAAGGGCGGCGTTGGCGGCCGGGTAGACCTCGCACACCTCGGCCACGGTGAGGTCCTCGTGGCGCCAGCGCTCTCCATTGGCACCAGCCCCCCCGGCTCCCACCTCGCCGGCTCCCACCTCGCCGGCTCCCATCTCGCCGGCCTCGATGGATCCGGGCCCCACACCTCCGGTTCTCTCGACGCCGGCGAGCAGCCCGCAGGCTTCCATGGGCAGCCCGTCGAGGCAGTGGGCGACCACCCGTTCCCATAGGGCCTGGGGCAGCACGAGCACGGCCACGAAACTACCTTTGAATGACCTTATGGCTGCCAAGGCGAACCCCCCACGCTCCGTGGTGATCAGTAACCGCCGAGCGCGCCATGACTACGACGTGCTCGGGACCTACGAGGCGGGGATCGTCCTCGTGGGGAGCGAGGTCAAGTCCTTCCGGGAGGGTAAGGTCAACCTGCGTGAGGCGTACGCGAGGGTCCAGGACGGCGAGGTCTGGCTACACGGGATGCACATCTCGCCTTACTTGCGTGCCGGCGCCTTCGGGACCGTCGACCCAGACCGCCCTCGCAAGTTGCTGCTCCACCGCCGAGAGATCAACCAACTGGCACGCGAGACCGAGCAGGGCCCCCTCACCATCGTCCCTCTCTCCGCTTACTTGAAGGATGGTCGGGCCAAGGTCGAGTTGGCGCTCGCCCGTGGGCGCAAGGCCTACGACAAACGCCGGGCCATTGCCGAGCGTGAGGCCGAGCTCGAGGCTAAGCGGGCGATGAGCGCCCGCCGGCGGTGAAGCCGGGGTGGTGGGTGATGGCCGTCCACCAGGTATGAGGTTTAGGTCACAAAGTGAACTTTCACGCTGCACACAGGCGGCTCCCAGGGAACAGGGGTAAGCCTGAGGGTGTTGAACCTGTAGAGGCGATGACATCGAAAGGACACAGGCCATGCAGGACAGCCTGAAGCTGGGTCGCCTTGGCGGTGTAGAGGTAGGGGCCAACTGGAGCATCCTCTTGCTCGTGGCCCTGGTGGCGTATGCGCTCGCTTCGTCCAGCCTGCCGGCGGGTGCCCCCGGCTACCCGCGCTATGCGTACTGGGCAGCGGGCTTGGCTGCCGCTGTCGCCTTGCTGGTAGGGGTGTTGCTGCACGAAGTCGCCCACGCCGTGGCGGCACGAAGGGCGAAGATGCAGGTGGGCGGGATCACACTTTGGTTCATGGGCGGCCTCACCAGGATCGAGGGTGAAGAGCACCCACGGAGCGAGTTGTGGATCGCGCTCGTTGGCCCGCTCACCAGCGTCGTCCTCGGAGGCGTCGTGCTTGGCGCGGCGCTCGGCGCTCGCGGGGCGGGTTGGCCATTGGCCGCGAGCACCCTGGGGTGGTTGGGCGGTATCAACATCATCCTGGGGTTGTTCAACCTGCTGCCCGCTTCGCCCCTGGACGGCGGCAAGGTCCTCCACGGGCTGCTGTGGTGGGCTACCGGCAAGCGCTACCTGGCCACACGCCTCACCGCCGGCACCGGCACGGTGCTCGGCGGCCTCGGGGTCTTCGGAGGGTTCATCACCCTCGAGATGGGCAATTTCTTGGATGGCGTGGTGCTGGCGCTGCTCGGCTGGTTCGTTCTCTCCTCGGCGCGTGGTGAACAGCTGGCAGGGCGCGCCCGTTACGTCCTCGGCGACGTCCGGATCTCTGACATCATGCGGCCGGCAGTGATCGCCCCCGGCTGGCTCACGGTGAGCGCCTTTTGGAACGAATGGGCCTCTCACTACCCAGGAGCGGCTTTCCTCCTCGAGCGTTGGGCTGGCGACGGCTGGGCCGGCGTCGTGACCGCCCAGCAGCTCGGCTCCGTGCCCCCGGGCCTGCAGGCTGCCATGAGGGCCCAGGACATCGCTTTGCCGCTGTCGGCGTCCCCCGTGGGCCCGGACAGGAAGGCCCTCGACCCCGAGGAGCCTGCTCTTGCCATCGCCGGCCGGCCCGGGGTTGCCCTCCCCGTCGAGCACAACGACAAGGTTGTGGGCATCGTGATGGCAACCGACGTGGCAGCGATGGTGGCCCGCGGCACGCCGGTCCCCCGGCGCACCTGGGGTACGCCTGTTTGGCCGCCGTCGCCGGCAGCATCGCACCTGTTGCGCTGACAACCTCCGCCGGCACCGCCAGCTGGCTTGGCCCGCTGGCTCGTAATTTGGTGCTGGCACCGCCGTCCACCTGGCCTGCGTCGAGAGGCGGCTCGCGGGGCCGGCGCGGTGCGGTACTCTGGGGTTGAGCAGGTACCTTGACATGTAGTTGCAACCGACTCGGGGGTGACAGGCTTCGACTTTGGCTGTCAAACCGGGAGAAGCGAGCCGTGGTCCCCGGATGCCACGTAAAACAACTGGGAAAACAACAAATGCCAACACTGGCAACGCGCGTCTAGCGCTGGCTGCTTAATCGCAGCCCGTCCGTCTGGCCCCAGCCCTGCGGGCCAGGAGCGGGCGTCATAAAGCGGGGCTTACCTTGCAGCTGAGCTAGCCGGCGGCGAGGGAAATTTCAGCTAGCTAGGGCCGGCGGCCGGCGCCAGTGGCGAGCCGGCGGCTGACGAATTTCACTGGCTGCGCTCGGAGAATCCCCGGCAAGAAGCCGAAGGACGCGGGTTCAATTCCCGCCACCTCCACGACGACGACGACGGGGTCTTAGCGGAATAAAGGCCCCGAGGCTAGCGGAATAAAAGGGGCGAACCGGACCTGGGCGGGATCGACTGGGTGATAGCTGGTCGGATCCCGTTGAACCTTCCCCCCTCTACCCGGACAGTGGTGCGGCGCTCAGGGCCCTGGCACCGACGCCGCTCGGCCGCGCACCGCCGTCGGCCGCGAGGGGCGGGTGGTTGGCCAACCCCGGCCCCCTTGGGCGGCAGCATGGGAGCGGGCCCGGGGCGAGGAACGGCCAGGAAATAGACGGCGCATCGTCGGCCCTGCACGGGCCCTGTGACTTTGCATCCACTGCCACGGCGTTTTTTCATCTACTGACACGGGCGCGGAGGCCGTTTTTTCTTTCGTGGCAGTGAGCCCGGGGACCCGGAGCAGGGAGACCACCAAACCCAGTGCGATGATGCACCGGGTCAGGACCAGTGTCGCTACGTGCATCCAGCGCCCGGTCGTCAACTTCCTGGACACCCCAAGAGCAGTCAAAGACAGCGAGTCTACTCGCGAGTAGTCTACTCCAAAGTAGACTCGTTGCCCGTCGGGGGAGCCCAGTCGGCCCTACGAGCCGAGCGCGGCCGGTACGTCCACAAGGAGGAGATGGGCGTCTTCGGCGGCTGCTAGTTGCACCTGCTCTGTGTACCCGCTCCGGGCCATCAGGACGGTCGTTACCCGGGTGGCCAACTTGAACCCCGCCTGTCGCAGAGCGGGCACCTTGTACTCGCGCAGGTCCTTCAGGACCGAGTAGTCAAGGGGCTTGTTCTGCCACTTCGCTTCGCCCACGACTGTCACTCGGCCTCGTCCGACACCCACGATGTCGATCTCCTCACTGGTACGCTCTTTGTTCCTGCGCAACGAATCGAGGGCAGGTCCCCACCAGGCCCCAACTGTGCGGGCCCGGCCCCCGAGGTTGGTACGGGCCCAACTGCGGCACCAGTCCTCGAACTCCGGACCAATGTGCTCGTTGAGGACGGGGGCGACTTCCCCATCGAAAAGGTCCTCCGCGCGGAGCCCGGTCTCGAGGTCTTCTTGGTAAGGGAACACGAAGCGGAACCAGAACCGGAAAAATGGGTCTTCGAGGTGCCACAGCCCACCTCGGGTCTCTGGTGGGGCCAAGACGGGCAGCCTGCGGCGGACAATGTGCATGTGCTCGAGCACCGCCAGGTACTTACTGGCCTGTGCGGTCCCAAGCCGCGCCAGGTCGGTGACCTCTCCGAGTTCCTTGTCGCCAGTTGCTAACTGGGCCAGGATCGCGAAGTACACCTTGGGCTCGCGCAGTTCCTGCTCGAGGATCGTCCTCGCCTCATCCCACAGAGCACCGTTGCGGTCCAGCACCTTGGTGCAGACCGCCGTCCTAAGGTCGACAAGGCCCAGGTCGGACAGGTAGCGCGGCATACCGCCGGTGATCGCGTAGCGCTCAAAGGACTCGATAGGGCCCGTGCCTGTCAGGAACGTCTTGGCCTGCTGGTATGGCAGTGGGCGTAGCTCAAAAGGCCGGAGCCGTCCGTGTAGCGGGCTGCGCTCGGCTTGCAAGGCCTCCATCTGGCCGACAAGGGAGCCACACAGCACCAACTTCAGTTGGGATTGGTCCCGCTCTTCCTCGAAAACGGCCTGGACAGTGCTGAGGACCTCCTCATCTCCGCTCGCCGTGCCAGGCAGGAGCCAGGGGAATTCGTCTATGACCGCCAGCAGTTTGAGGGCCCGCCCGGCGCGGAAGAGCACCCTGACCAGAGAGGCCACGTCAGGTAGGTCTGGGCGCACCCCGAGCAGAGGCTCCAGCTGTTCGGCGAACCTGGTCAATTGGGCCCCGGCCGAGAGCCGATGGGCCACAAGCAGCACCGCGGGCTTGCCGTGAGCGAACTTCCGGAACAACCATGACTTGCCAACTCGGCGTCGGCCGAACAGGCTCAGAGGCATCTTGTCCGCACTTGACCACCACTGCTCCAAGACCGATAGCTCGTCTTCACGGTCAAGGAACATGTCGATAAGCGCCCAGCGGAACACCTGGTCAGCCATGTCCACCTCCGTGTCTACTTTAGCGTAGACTACTTCGGAGTAGACTATGCATGGGTTGGGGTTGCGCGCAACCACGTTCGCCGTTGGGTGTGCCCGAGACGGCGAGACGGCAGGACGGATCTAGACGGCAGGACGGATCTGCTGAAGCGCACAGGTCCTGGCAACCAGAACCCTTGCCAGAGCTGAAAAGTGGTTGGCTAGCTGGAGGGCGTCCGCTGCTGTCAGTATGAAAAATCTCCTGCGGCAGTGGATGCAAAGTCACAGGCCCGCCCGCCGGAGCGTGTGCAACACGCCGGGGCCCGAGCACCATCGGGGTCGTGGCTCCCCTGAAAAGTGCTCACGCCGCCAGCGGTCGCCGGCTCGTCCCCCGGGCCTGCTACGAGCGC
Source organism: Actinomycetes bacterium (assembly GCA_021787365.1). GTDB lineage: Bacteria > Actinomycetota > Acidimicrobiia > Acidimicrobiales > Palsa-688 > JAJZYO01. The sequence goes on from JAJYMB010000144.1 coordinate 47,826, forward strand.
CCCGGCCGAGGTGACAACCGCGGCCCCCAGTTGGCGGTGGGGGCCCCCTGCCGCAACGGGCAGCATTGGTCATTGCCACAGCACCGACCGGTGCCGTACCCGGAGCACAAAATGCCGAGCCCTAGGACGGCAGCTCAGGGGCCTCTTCGAAGGTGCCTAGACAGATCGGCGACAGACGTTGTGATTGTTTTTCACACTGGCCTCGCAACACCACCATTGACCAGGGAGAACCTTTTTCGCTAGCACCCCACGACGACGACGACACGACGACGACGCCACTAGGTTTGCGCCCGTGCACGCCACCTTCCTCGGCAGAGACCGGTCATGGTCGGACCGGCAGGGCCAGGTCGACCGGGCTCCAGGTCGCGCCGCCGTTTGTGCTGCGCCACACCTCGCCAGTGGCCTGTCCGTACGCCCAGAGGACCCCGGGCCCCGAGGCGACAATTCCCTGGACGTACTGGGCCTCGGGGCCGCTCAGCCGATAGACCGACCAATGCTGACCTCCGTCCTGGCTCACGAGTAGGCGAAGGGTGACGGCACCAGCGACGTAGCTCGGACAGGAAAGGGCGACCGTCTCGCCGCTGATGCTCGGTTGTTGGCAGCCCGACAGGTCGGCGGCCACGCTCCAGTAGCGCCAGGTGCGCCCGCCGTCGGTGCTGGTGGCAATGCCCTTGGCGCACGTCGCTGCCACGACGGCCAGCGCCTGGCTGTAGGCCAGCCCGCCGTAGCCGGCGACGTCGACGGTAGCCACGGCTTGCCACCTGGCCCCGCCGTCGTGGGTCGCGACCACGGTGGTGGGCCGCAACGGGAACGAGATCGGCGGTGTCACAGGCTTGAACGCGGCGCAGCTCCCCTCTCCCAGTGCCAGGCCGTCCTCGCTGTCGGCGAAAGAAACCGCAGAGGTCCCGGCCTCGCCGAGGCCCGCTATGGCGAACGCCCGCCCCGTGCGGCCCCGGTCGTCGCTCACCCAAACCGTGCTTATCCCTGTCTGGACTACGACCAGCCCCGACGCTCCCAGCTCGGCCACCGGGCCCCCGAGGGGACCGCCCTCGGCAGCAATGGTAGCGGCGGGGACGCTGTGCCAGGCCTGCCCGCCGTCCTCGCTCATGAACTGGCCCGCTTCGGTGCCCACCCACAACTGCTCGCCCGCCGCCAGAAGACCGGAGAGCCTCGCCTTGCCGGTGCTGGCCACCGGGGCCCAGGAGCGGCCCCCATCACCGGAACGCCACAGGACATTGGACCCCGGCGTCCCCCCGGCCAGCCAGGCACCGCTATGGCCGGCGACCGCCAGCTGCGAGCCCCGCTCGTCCTGGGCGGACCAGGACCGCCCGCCATCGCTTGTCCACCAGACCTGGCCCTGGCACGGCCCGTTGGCTCCCATGGTGCAGCCGCCGGCCAACGCCACGCCGTGCGTCGCATCGTAGAAATGCAGCTCGCCGAACGGCCCCCCGTACCCCTCGCCCGGTACGGCCGCGCTCTTGGGCGTGGCGAACACCTGTGACCAGCGGCGGCCCCCGTCGGCCGTCGACAGCACCGCGAGCTGGGGGGCCAGGCTGTACTTGGCGTAGTTGCCTCCGCCCGCGTAGCCCCGGCCGGGCGTGGGGAACGAGAGCGAGGTGAGCATGTAGCCCGCGCACGTCCCGGGGACCGCCCGCCAGCTGGCCCCGGCGTCGGAGGTCCGCCAGATCCGGCTGGTACAGCCACGAAGCTCCGAGCCGGTGGCTGAGAGCGCGCTCAGCCCAGTGGCAAAGCCGTGGGTGGCGTCGACGAAGGCGAGCCCGCCGCTCGGGCTGCCGCCCGGGAAGGGCACGGGCGCCCAGCGCCGGCCCCCGTCGGTGGTGCGGAAGAGCAGCCCCGGCCACGCTGCGTCCTCGCCGTACATGGCGTTCGGGTAGGCGAAGCCCACCTGCTGGTTGGCGAAGTACAGCGTCGAGGTGGCCCAGTACCAGGCGGCACCACCGGCTTGGGCGGCTTGGGCCGAGGCCGTCGGGAGAGAGATCGCAACCGGCACCTCGTGCCAGGAGTCCCCGCCATCGGCGCTCTCCACGAGGAGCGGGCCACGCCTCCCCACGCCTGCGGCGACCACCGCGCCGGCGATCGTCCCCACCCAATGGAGCACGATGTCACGGCCCCGCCAGACCGTCGCCCAGCTCGCCCCGCCGTCGGTGGTGCGCTGCAGCACGCTCGTGGCGCCAGCGGCATAGCCAGAGGTCTGGGGCTCGGGGACGGCGGCCAGGTAGCCCGTCTGCGCGGACGTGAAGACCAGGCCTATCTGGCCGCTCGCCGGCCCCGCCGATGCCACAACGCTGGGTGGAGGGACGCGAGCCGTCCCCCGCGAGACGATGTCAAGCGGCAACGGAGGCACCGTCGTGGTCGTCGTCGGTTCGGCCGAAGCCTTGCTCGCGGCCGCTGGCAGGGGGCCGCACAGGCTCGCCACCAGGGCTGCACACAAGGCCCAGGAGCGGGCCGTTGCGCGCCACGACGTCATCCTCCTCTGAACCCCTGCGACGGGGCCTTGGTTCCCGCTGCGGCCGTCCACCGGGGGCGGCTGGCGCCCACGAAGACGGGCAATTCTGCCGTCAGGCAAGAACTCGTGGGCGCTCCTTGTGGGCGGAACCGGGGGCCGCGATGGTGGCGTACTGGGACTGTGAAGATGCCTGGGTCATTGGCGAGCCCTGATGGCGGCGGCCACCGGTTTCTCGCTCGCGGGCGTCAGCCTTCGTTGCCGCCGGCTCGCGTGAGTTCTGCCAGGATGACGTCGTGCAGCCACGACCTTTGGAAGGACGGGTAGTGCTCGTGACTGGTACCAGCCGGCGCGTTGGCATCGGCTCCGCGATCGCGAGGAGGGTAGCCGGCGACGGAGCCTCAGTGATGCTGCATTCCTGGTCCCCTCACGACGAGGAGCAGCCTTGGGGCGCCGACCGAGGTTGGGCCGATGCCTTGGCCCGTGAGCTTCGTGACGAAGGGGCCCAGGTGGGACATATGGCAGCCGACTTCGCCGACCCCCTTGCCCCTTCTGCAGTCGTCGGGGCGGCCGTGGAGGCTTTCGGCCGCCTGGACGCCGTGGTCGCAAACCACGCCCGTTCGAGCGCCCAGTCGCTCGAAGAGCTCACCGCTGCCGAGGTCGACCTCACCTACGCCGTGAACACACGGGCGACGCTGTTGCTAGTGCAGGCCTTCGCCGCTCACCACGACGGCCGCCCAGGGGGCCGGGTGGTCCTTTTCACCTCTGGCCAGTACCACGGGGCCATGCCCGACGAGCTGCCTTACGTCGCTTCGAAGGCTGCCCTGCACGGCCTCACCGCCAGCCTGGCCGTGCAGCTGATGCCTCGCGGCATCACAGTGAACTGTGTCAACCCCGGCCCCAATGACACTGGTTACGCCGACGACGTGACCATCGCCGCGGTCAGAGAGCGGAACCCGGGCCGGAGGTGGAGCACTCCGTCCGACGCGGCACGGCTCGTCGCCTGGTTGCTCAGCGACGAGGCTGACTGGGTCACTGGCCAGGTCATCGCGTCCGACGGCGGCTGGTCAGCTCTCGGGGGCTCTTGAGGCTGCACGGACCTGTCCAGCTGTCCACCCGCGGCAGTCTCGCCGTGGTCCCATGTTTGGCGAGCGTGGCGGGGAACGGCTTCGCAAGTGACACGCGCTCGATCAGTGGGCGAAGCTCTGCGCCTTGACACCGAACCCGCCTGCCGAAAGGCGTTCCCAAACTGGTAGCGCCAGTTCGGCGAGCTCGTGAAAGCCTGGGGCGCTCGTCCGGTGCAGATCCGCAAGGGCGTGACGATGACGGGCGTTCAGCTTGCCTCCGTCGTTCACGGCGTGCTGGTCGACGCGAGCGAAGCGCCCCGACCCTCTTCACGGGCGGCGCGGGCCCGTCTGCGACCGGTCTTGGCGCGTTCGGCATGGGGGTGCCCGTACGGCCCGCTCGGTCGAGCGACAAGTCCCATCTTTGATGGCCCAGGTACGGTCTCTGCGTAGTCCGGAACGCGAACCCGGTGGAGATCGGCTACCCCGCGTCAGACTGACCCTGTGGCTATGACCCTACGCTTCGAGATCTTCCCTTCCGATCTGGACGCCACCGCCGATTTCTACACTCGGGTGTTGCGCTTCGAGGTCACTGCCGACCGCAGGGCTGAACCCGAGCCTTACATGGCCTTCCGGCGCGACGCTGTTCGGGTCGGCGCGGCCCGCCACGCCCACGAAGAGCACCGCCCTGAGCGCCGGCCGCCCGTCGGGGTGGAACTGGTCCTCGAGGTAGACGACATCGACGCCGAACTCGAACAGGTACGCACCTCAGGTTGGCCCCTCGCCGAACAGCTCCAAGAGCGCCCCTGGGGGCTGAGGGACTTCCGGTTCGTCGACCCCAGCGGCTACTACCTACGGGTTACCAACCGGGCGCCAACCTGAGCGAAGCCTCCGTGGAAGGGCCGGTTGCACCAACCGTGCACCAGTGGGCAGAGCGAGGAAAGGCCGCGGTCTCCGGGCAGCCATCGACGGAACGCCATTTCGGGATACCCACCGTCCCCGGTGGTGGCCCCTGGTATAAGTGAGCCCATGCAACGCGACCTGCCGATCTGCGCGACCTGCGGCGTCCAGTACGGTGCTTCGCGCGCCGACTGCCCGATCTGCCTGGACGAGCGCCAGTACGTCGGCTGGGACGGCCAGCGGTGGACCACGTTGGCTCAGCTGCAGGGCGAGGGACGTCGCGGCCGAATCGCCGAGGAAGGCCCGGGTGTGACCGGCGTGGGCGCCGACCCGCCGACCGCGATCGGCCAGAGGGCGCTGCTAGTGGCCGCGGCGGGCGGCAACGTGCTCTGGGACATGATCACCTACATCGACGACGAAATGGTCGACCAGGTGGCACGACTCGGCGGCGTCAGCGCGATAGCGATCAGCCACCCCCACTTCTACGGCTCGATGATCGAGTGGGCGCACGCGTTCGATGCTCCCGTCTACATCCACCGGGACGACCGCCGGTGGGTCGCCCGGCCCGACGACTCGGTCGTGTTCTGGGCTGGAAACACCCTGCAGATCGGCGACGGGCTCACCCTGGTCAACCTCGGCGTGCACTTCGACGGCGGCCAAGTCCTCCACCGAGCGAGCGGGCCTGACGGGGCCGGCGTGCTGTTCTCCGGCGACATCGTCGCAGTGGCCCTCGACCGGCGCTGGGTCAGCTTCATGTACAGCTTCCCCAACTACATCCCCGAACGGCCCCGCAAGATCCGCCGGGCACTCGAGTTGCTCGCCCCGCTTCGCTTCGACACTGTCTACGGCGCCTGGTGGGGGCGGGTCGTGCGTGGCAACGGTGTCGACGCGCTGCGCAAGTCGGCCGACCGGTACCTGAGCTTCGCCCTTGACGACGGCTGACCGCCGACGAGAACACCGTCGAGCCGAACGGCCCCAGCAGTACGGAGCCAATGACCACCCCCGAACCGCGAGCCGCTCGCACCCGACGCAGCCGAGTTTTGCAAGAATCGTCCGATGAGCGTCCACTTCGAGCACCTCGGCGTGTACAGCGATTGGGTCGAAGCGAGCCCTGGGCCGAAGGTGCGGTCCAGCCGTCCTCCCGCTACCCAGGTCCGTAGCCTGGTCGACCAGCTCATCGTCCAGCCGGGAAGGTCCCTCGGCCCGCATTTTGAAGATGAGGGGCCGGCCGATGTCCGCCTGGAGCGACGTTTCAAGACCGAGGGCCTGGTCGGTGAAGAGCTCAGCTACAGCGTCGGCTACGGCCCGCGAACCGGCGCCTTGCTGCTTAAGCCCGAGGCCGCCGACCGGCCGCTGCCAGGTGTCCTCGCGTTGCACAGCCACGACGGCTTCAAGTTCTTGGGCAAGGAGAAGATCGCCGACGGGCCGCAAGGCAGGCCTGCCAGCGTGGCTGCTCTTCGTGACACCCACTACGGAGGGAGGCCGTTCGCCAACGACCTCGCGCGCGCAGGTTTCGTGGTGCTCGTACCCGACGTCTTCGGCTGGGGGAGCCGCCGGTTCCCGCTCGAGGAAATGCCCGGCAGGTTCCGGGAGCTTGCCGACCTCGATGCCGGGCCGCCGCAGCCCGGTGCTGACCCCGAACTCCACGACGTGGCGCGTTACAACGCGGCAGCGTGGCACCACGAGCACCTGGTCGAAAAGTACTGCTCCTTGCTCGGGACCACGCTGGCGGCTGTCGTCGCCCACGAGGACCGGGTCGCACTCCGCTACTTGCTCGACCGGCAGGACACGACCAAGGCGACGGCGAGCATAGGCCTGTCCGGTGGAGGCTGTCGTTCGGCATTGCTACGAGCGACGAGCGACGAACTGACGGCCGCTGTGGTGGTCGGGATGATGGGCACCTACGGCTCGCTGCTGGACCACAACGTGCTCAGCCACACTTGGATGTTGATGCCAGCAAGGCTCCCGGCGAGCGCCGACTGGCCCGACATCGCCGCCTGCCAGGCGCCGTCCCCGCTGCTCGTCCAGTACAACCGCCAGGATCCGCTGTTCCCTCTGGACGGAGCGGAGGCCTCCGACCAACGCATCTCTTCCCACTACGCGGTCGTCGGCGCACCAGGGGCCTACACCGGGATCTTCTACGACGGGCCGCACAAGTTTGACCAGACGATGCAGCGCGATGCGTTCAGCTGGTTGGCGGACCGGCTGGGCTAAGCCAGCGGACCACCCACGTCGCCCAGTTCGCTGCGGAGCCGAGCGGCTGGTGCCGGGGCCCCCTGGTCCCCGGGCGGCCATCGCCCAGACATACCGGCCCGGCGCCCAGCCCCCTACTGGTGGGCTGACGGCGCCGGCAGTGGGATCCGCCTCAGCTCATGGACATCTGCAAGGATGAAGTCGAGCAGCGTCGGTCCCATGCCGTCCTATGCCCGTCAACGTGAGCGTTCCAAGGCCACCAGGTGCCGGGGTTTGGCCCTCGCCAGGGCGATGCCTACCAAGTCGGCCAGCACAGCCGCCGTCTCTAAGCGGGACGCCTCCGTGGGGACTGCCGGGTCGGGGCCCTTCAGGACAAACCTGCCCAGCAGTTGGCGCTCGAAGCATACCGGGAGCGTGACCGGGGTGAGCGGCAACCCACTGGCCCCCGCGTCCCAGCGGAACGCGGCATAGCTCACGTAACCAGGACGTTCGACAAACGGGACCGTGACCGCAGCCTGGCTCGGGTCGAACTCGCAAGATGCCAGGCGCAACAGGGGGACGAGGGCTTTTCTCACGGCCTCCGTCACCACCTCAGGGGCCGCGCCGTCGGCGACGATCTCGCTCACCGCCTTGACGGCGGAGAGGGCGTCGGCACCAGTCGTGCTCTCGTTCCGGTGCTGGCGCTCTCGTGCTGCCAGCTCGCCCACCCCCACACCCACCGCGACGAGCATCGCCCAGGTCTGTACGTCAGCGCTGCGGCTTATCGCGAAGCTCTCGTAGGGGCGGGTGAGGAAGAAGTCAAACCAGGCGCCCGCCGAGACACCGGCGACGAGCGCCGCGAAGCGCCGGCCCGGCGTGACAACGAGCACCACCACCAAGACCATGAGGAGGGCGAGCGCGGAGTTAGTGACTTCCGACCGAAGGGTCACCAGCACGGCTGCCGCGGCCGGCGGCGCGCCGAGGGCCAGAGCCCAAGATATCTTGCTGGCTCTCTCATTATGCAGGCGCTCTCTCCCCCGCTCCGGTCGCTCGCTCACGGCGTCCATAGCCCCTCCTTTCGGCTCGCTCCGTCCGAACGGGCCGGACAGACACACTCATTGTGGCGCGCCCAGGCCGAGCGGACCGCCAGCCCTGGACCGGTCCGCATATGTTCCCGCGAAACTTCTGGATAACTTCATGCGAGATTGTGGGACAACTTGCCGCGATATTGCGTGGAGCTCGGCCCGGTGTTGTTGGACGAAGGCCTCGAAGGAAGTGGGGCTCCCCAGGACGGCTTCGGGTCAGTGTTGCTCGACCACTATGAGTTAGTGCCAGCTCGGGCCTCGGGCCGAGAACATCGCCGGCACGGGGTCGCCCATCAGGGAGACCTCCGCGTCCACGTCCAGCCCGGCCGGCTTCAGTTCGGCGTGGGTGGTGCCGACGTCGTCGGTGAACAGCGTGGTCCCGTTCTCGAGGAGGACCTCCTTGCCTCCGACACCAACGGCGATTTCGTTTCGAAAACGGACGTCCTGTTGCCGCAACTGTTGCACCAGGGTCTCCAGGCCCTCGACTTACAAGCTGAACCAGTTCCAGCCCGCGGGACGGGCAAGCTCCCGCCGGGCATCGCCTGGCCCCCTTCCGGGCCCGCCCCCCGGTGCGCTCGCTACCAGGCGCAAGTCGCCCGCGACGGCGCTCCTCTTTTCGGCGGAGATCGCCCCCACGCTCCACAAAGCGATCGGCCCCACACGGGGCGGGTGCAGGGCACTTACGACCTGATCAGCGCAACGGGCGGCGGACGCGACAACCGAGCCATGCTGTCGGGATGGTGCCAACTACCCCACTCGGGCAGGTCGTGGTGCTCAACGGGGCGCCTCGCTCGGGCAAGTCGAGCATCGTCAAAGTCATCCAGGAGACCTTCGCAGGGCCGTGGATGAACCTGGGCGTGGACGTGTTCAGCCGGCACGCCACGCCCCCGCGCTACCGCCCGGGCATGGGTTTACGTCCGGGGGGCGAGCGGCCAGAGGTCGAGGCCTTGGTCCCGGCGTTGTACAAAGCGTTCTACGACTCGGTGGCCGCGCACAGCCGCCAGGGCCTGAACGTCGTGGCCGACGTCGGGCACCACGAGGGCTATTCCGCGCCACTCGGGCTGCTCCCCGAGGCGGCGAGGCGCCTCCGGGATCTCCCAGCCTTCTTCGTCGGAGTCCGTTGCCCGCTGGAGGTGATCATGGCCAGGAGAGACGCCGGCGAAGCCGGAAGAAACGCCGAGTACCTGGGGACCGGGCCCGGTGAGGAGATCCCTCTGCCGGTCCGGCTGTGGCAGGAGCAGGTCCACGTGCCTGGGATCTACGACCTCGAGGTGGACACCTCCAAGTTGACACCGCAGGAGGCGGCAGCGGTGATCGGTGAGCGCCTCAAAAATGGTCCTCCGCCTTCGGCCTTCCGCCACCTGGCGGCCCCCTTCGGATGACAGGGGAAGCCGGCCGGGCACAACTGAAAGACTGAAAGAGAAGGGCTCTTCTGGGGTGACCGGGCAAAAAACTGACCGACGTAAACTCTTTAGCCGCACATCCATGGGTTTTTGGCGCGAAAACGCGCAAATTTCCGGTGGATGTGGCCTCCGCCGGCGCACATCGGTCAGCTTTTCGCGCGCCCAATCCCCGCGCCCGGGGTCTGGACGCGCAGCAGGTACCGGCCCGCACACGAGAGCTGCTTGACATGGCGCCGCGATGATGTCATAGTGGTGTCATAACAGGTGTCGGAGGTGACGTCATGAACCCTTGGTTGTGGGACATAGGCCAAGCCCACAGGCACGAGCTCTCGGTCGAGGCCCACTGCCGTCGGGGTGGGCTCCCGGTGGAACTAGCCGGCCTGAGAGGGCCGGTCCAGGCAGCAAAGCGGTGGCGGCTTGGCAGGTACCGGCCCAACTTTCCCCGAGGGAGGACGACCGGCCCGGTGCCGGTGTGGGCGCGCGCCTCGGCCTGGGCCGGGCACCGGATGATCGCCTGCGGCTGCCGCCTCGTACTGCCTGCCCTCGTCGCCGACGCCAGGTCGGAGATGTAGCCATGCGCATATCAGAGGTGGCAGAAGCCATCTCCGCCGACCTCGCAGCGCTCGGTGGCCTCGGGGACGAAGCCACTGCAGGCACAGCCCGCAGGTTGGCAGCAGCCATGCAAGCCCCGGTCACCGCCCGGCTCTTCGAGCTACTGGGCCAGGTGGCTGCAGAACTCGGCGCTGCACTTCCGGACCGGCGGGTGGAAGTGAGGTTGGCCGGCGGCGACGTGCAGTTCGTCGTCGAAGCATCCCCCCCGCAACCGCTGCCCGAAGAAGAGCCCGGCGGGGAAGGCACCGGTGCCAGGATCACGCTGCGCCTCCCCGCACAGCTGAAGGCGAAGGTGGAAGAGGCTTCGGCTCGTGATGGCCTTTCCCTCAACGCCTACATAGTCCGCGCCCTCAGCCAACAGGTCCGCCCCGCCGTCGGCCCCAGGGTGGGACGTCGCCTCTCCGGCTACGGCCGCAGCTGAAAGGAAGACAACCAAAATGAGCCACTACAAGTTCGAGACCCCGGGTCACTTGGAGCTCCGGGTGGACAACAAAACCGGTGACGTACGCCTGCGCGCCAGGCCCGGCACGACGACCGAGATCGAGGTCATAGGGACCGGAAGCGGCGGGGAGGAGCTGGTGGGCAACACCCGTGTGGAGCGAAGCGGGGAGGATCTGGCCCACACCATCGTCATCGACGTGCCGAGCCCGCGCGGGTTGTTGCGCTCGCTCGCCATCTGGAACGGGTCAGTAACGGTACGGGTCGAGCTCCCAGAAGGCGCCGACATCGACGTGTCCACCGGAGCGGGCGACATCTCTGCCGACGGGGCGTTCGGCCATGCGCGCCTCGCCAGCGCGTCGGGCGACGTATCGGTGACGAGCGTGGACGGGGACCTGCACGCGAACACGGCCAGCGGGGAAATACGGACCGGTTCGGTGCAGGGCAGGGCCGAGGCGAACACGGCGTCGGGCACGATCGGCTGCGAGCTCCTCCACGGCCCCACCCGGCTGCGCACCGCGTCCGGAGACATCACGGTGAAGACGGCTCGCGCGCACGTGTCGGCCCAGACGGCTTCGGGCGACGTGCGCATAACCGAACTGTTCGACGGGTGCCAGCTGCAGGCGGCGTCAGGGGACCTCGAGCTCGAGCGCGCCGTATCCGGCCGGGCAAAGCTCCAGACGATGAGCGGGGACGTAACGGTTGGCGTACCCCGTGGGACCGCCGTCGCCGTTGACGCCGAGAGCCTGACGGGAGACCTTTCCTCCGAGATCGAGCTCGACACCGAAAGGCCGCTCGGCGAGGCCGAGGGCCCCGGAGGACCGACCAGCGAAGCCGACGAACGCTGGCTCGAGCTGAGCGCCCGCACGGTGTCAGGCGACGTACTCATCAAGCGCGTGCCCTGACCCGACCAGCCATCGGGGCCTGCGCCGGAGCCCGCCGGCCGGGTAGGCACAGGCCGGCCGGGTAGGCACAGGCCGGCGCCCTCGATAGGGCGACGAACGGGCTGCGGGCAGGGCGCAGGCCCACGCCGCCGGCTAGCCCTGGCGCTTCAGGCGGCCCGTTTTCTTGGCCCAACGCTCGGCGAAGCCAAACGCGATGAGCGAGAGCGGGACGAGCGCCGCCCCGAAGATGGCCAGGATGCCGATCAAGCCGGCCTCGGCCCCGAAGCCGGCGTGGTTGAGGAGGGCATCGCGGATGCCGCGCAGCAAGTAGGTGGCCGGCGAAACGTAGGAGGCCACCTGGAGCCAGCCGGGCAGCACGTTCACGCTGTAGTACACGCCCGAGACGAGCAAGACGAGCGCCTGCACCATGAACGACATCTGCTCGCCGCGTTCGGGGTAGAGCATGGGCAGGATCGCGGCCAGGATCCCGAGGCCGACGAGGCTGGCGCTCCCAACGATGACGACGACCGCCACAGCGCCCCAGTTGGCCCCCGCCAGCTCTAGGTGGAAGAACGGGAGCGAGCAAGCCAGGACGAGCGAGGTCCGGACAAAGGCGTGCAAGACGCCGAAGACCGACATGCCCACCAGGTGCACCACGCGGGGCACAGGTGACATCAAGGTGTGCTCGATAGTTCCCTCCCAGCGTTCCCACATGATCGTGAGGCTCATGTCATCGAGCACGGCCGAGAGGTAGGCCCACACGAGCGTGCCGATAAGCAAGAACATCGTGAGGCGCGGTTGCTCGGCGCGGCTCACCGCCCCGCTCTTGGCTGCCTCGTTGGCGATGAACGTGATCGACAAGGTGTTGACGAGCCCGTAGAGCAGCCACACCACCTCCCAAGCCCAAAAACGCTTCCAAAGGTTGGTCTGGCGCTCGAAGAAGGCCCACCCAAGGGCCACCCGGCGGGGTTGGCGGGGCAGCTGCAGTTCGGTGACTGCCATTACCCTGCCTCCTCCTCTTCCTCGTCCTCTTCGATGCTGCGCCCCGTCAGCTCGATGAACACGTCCTCCATGCCGACCTCCTCGAGAGGGCGGCCGGCGGCCACGAGCTTGCGGAGCTCGAGAGGCGTCCCCTCGGCGACGAGCTTCCCGGCCGATAGAAACCCCACGCGATCGCACAACTGTTCGGCTTCGGACATGTCGTGCGTCGTGAGCAGGATCGTCACACCCCGGTCGCGACGCGCCTCGGACACGAAGGACTGCACCTCGCGCTTGCTCCGGGGGTCGAGCCCGGTGGTCGGCTCATCGAGCAGCAGCAGCCGCGGCGCGCTCAAAAACGCCCGTGCGACCGCCACCTTCTGCTGCTGGCCGCGCGAGAGGTGCAGCATGGGCTCACGGGCGTGCTCGCCGTCGAGGCCGAGGCGCGCCAAGATGGCCGCGCTGGCACGACGGACGTCGGGCCCGGAGAGGCCGTAGATGCGCCCGAAAAAGAGCAGGTTCTCCATTGCCGACATGGGCTTGAAGAAGGACGGGTCCACCGAGACGCGGTTGAGCAGGGGCCGTACGGAGGCGGCCTGCTTCACCGCGTCATAGCCGAAGACCCTCACCGAACCCTCGTCGGGCAAGAGGAGCGTCGAGAGGATGCGGACGAGGGTCGACTTACCCGAACCGTTGGCCCCGAGGACGCCGTAGATCTCGCCTGGGTGCACTTGGAAAGACACGCCGGCCAACGCCGCTCGCACCCGACGAGGACGCCGCCAGCCCGCGCGCAAGCGTGGCGCCCGCTTTACCTTGAAGACCTTGGTCAGTTGTTCGACTTCGAGCGGCAGGGGCTGCCGCTCGCCCGTAGTGTTCACTTCTCCACTCCTTGCGCGACTCGTAAACAGGTGATGATGCTGGTCGTGGGCAGATCCCGCCGCAGCGCCCGCCGGCGCCGGGGGACCTAACGGAGGAAGAAGGGAGCCACGGCCCAGATCCTACTGGCTGCCCCCTCCCCGAGACGACCGATTTTCCCGCGCTCGGCTCTGGGGTAGGGCAACCGTCCCTCGCGCGAGCGAGGCAAACTCCGCCGGCGGTGCTGTCCGCAGCCCACCACGCGCACCACCCGCGGGTCTAGCGGCCCCGGCCGGCACCGGCCCCCTTGAACCGAAAGCGCTTCCGAGGTCGTGGACCAAGGAAAGGCTCCACCCGGAAAGGCTTCACCCGGAAAGGCTCCACCCGGAAAGGCTCCGCCTCAGACGGGACTTTTGGCCATTTCCGTAACTTATGACGCGCTCGGGGCGTATATGGCCCAGAGGGCGACAGAAGTGAACGAACCCGCCAGAAGTCGCTCCCAATTTCGGCACATGGGGCTCGCCCGAAGCGCCGCTGCCCCCAGCCAGCCCCGTTTGGCTCCGCTGGTTTGGCTGGTGGGGGGAACCACCGGTTGTCTAGCTCCATCCTCGTGCACGCCACCTTGCTGATACCCGCCTCGAGCGCCTTCGAGGCGACGCTTTCGTTCCTCGGCCGCGGGATCGTCCCACCCACGCCCGACTGGGGGGGGCATGCTCGCCGAGGCGCGACCTCCGCTACGACGCGGAGGGCCTGCTGCGCTCCCGCTGGCGGCCCTCGCTCGGGCCGAACTGGACGACGTCCTCGCCGGCGCCCGCTGGTCCTACGGGGCGGGCCTGGTGCCGGCGGGCAAGCCGGCGGTCATGGGCTCCTCCTGCGGCGGCTACCTCTCAGCCGTCGCCGCCTGCACGAGAGGCGCAGAAATTGCCGCCGCCGTCGTGCACGCCGGCATCTCCGATATCGCGAGCTGTCGCCACACCGCCAACAACGCACCGTTTTGGGACATCCTGCTCGGAGGCCCTCCCCATGACCCCGAGGTCCGCCAGCTGTACATCGAGATCGTCAACTGATCCCGTTGCCGGCGAGGCGCGCCAGCTTCAGGCCGAGGTGCACAGCCAGGCGGTCGTAGCCATTGCGCACGTCGATACCAGCCAAGCGCTCGGCCTTGTCGAGACGGTAGTAGAGCGTGCCGCGATGGAGGTGGAGGCGCTCCGCGGTTGCCTTGGCGTCGCCGGCCAGGTCCAGGTAGGTCTCGAGCGTGACCACGAGGTCGTCCTCGCCGCTTTGCAGCAGGACCTCCACTCGGGGGTCGAGCGCCGACTCGAGGGCCTCGCGGTTGGGGAGCTGAGCGAGCGCCCTGAACACGCCCAGGTCCCGCCAACGCACGACGTCCCCCATGGCCGGGATGGCAGCCGCGACCTTGGTGGCGAGCCTGGCCTGGCGGTAGGAGCTGACGGCGCGGCAAAGCTCGAGTTGGGGGTCGCCGATGGTGGCCACTACCCGAGGAGGGGCCGTCCCGTGGGCGCCGGCGAGGGCGCCAAGCCGACGGCCCAGCATTTCACGTGCTGCCTTGGCGATGACCGCCGTGCTCTCCACGTCGTCGATGTTGCGCAGGCGGACCAGCAAAACGCCGTGGTCGGAGCAGGCCAAGCGCAGGAGCGACCCGCTCGGCACCTCCCACCCGACATCGAACAAGGCCTCCTCTATGGCCGCGAGGCCGTGGGCCGGCGGGGGGAGGGGCGCTACGACGACGACAACGACGGGTTCGCCGTCGCGGACCAAGGACTGGTCGGCGAGCTGGTTGGCAGCCGCCTCCCTCAGTTCTTCCGAGGGCGACAGGAGGTGGGCGAGCGCCTGCACCACGAGGCGCTGGGCCAAGTGGTCCTCGTAAAGCATGAGCGCGGCGTGCTCGGCCGCCTTTTCGACCTCACCCAGTTCCGCGGTGCCGATCTTTTCGTCGGGGTCGATCATCCAGAGGAACCCGAGCAGGCGCTCCCGGTACCACGCCGGCGCGCACACGCGGGCGAGGATGCCGAGCTCGGGGCAGGCAGGTATGCGCAACGGGCGGCGGGCCTCCAGGATGCCGAAGCTGCGGAACCAGCTCATTAGCTCCGGCGACGTCGCCCTGTGGAGGATCGAGTCCCGCCGCACCGAGTCGATCGGGCCCACCTGGCACGAATAGACGACGGGGCGCTGCTCCCGGTCCTCCAACAGCGCGGCCGCGCCGACCCTCACCGAAAGCTGGTCGACGAGCACCTGCAGGTCCGACGCCACTAGCCCTCGCTTCTCTGGTTCGGAAAGCCGAATATACGCCCACGGCGCCGCTCTGGGGCGTCAAGGCAGGGGGGACAAAGCGGCGTCAAGGCAGGGGGGACAAAGCGCGGCAAGCGAGATCCGCCAAAGCCACGGGTACGGCCACCGGGCGCTTGTGGAGGTCGCCCGACTCCTCCATCGGCCGGCCCGCCAGCGCCGACACGGCCAGCTGGAGCGCCGGCCCGCAGGTCCGGCCCTGGCAATAGCCCATGCCGCAGCGGGTGACGTTGCGCACCTCCCGGGCGGTCGCCGCGCCCGCACCTATCGCCTCCCGGACCGCACCCCACGTCACTTCCTCGCAGCGGCAAAAGACGGTCGCGTCGTCCAGCCAGCCGAGCCAGCCCTGGTACAAGGGGTAGAGGGCCTCGAGGCGCCGGCCAAAGGCCCGCGCCGCCTGTAAACGACGAGCCAGCGTCCGTCCGTCCTGGTCGGGCCGGCGGTCGGGGAGCCCGAGGTAGGAAGCTGCCGTGTGCCCGGCGAGCTCCCCCTCCAGTTCGGCGACCTCGGCCCCGGCCACGCCGGCGAGCTCGCCGGCCACGAACAGGCCCGGCACCGAGGTCTCCATGCCCCTCCCCCAGGCGGCCCGGGCCACCGGCTTGCGCTCGTCGGGGACCTCCCGGGCGCCGAGCTGTCGAGCTAGCTCGAGGCGGGGGACGAACCCGTAGGAAACGCAAAGGGAGTCGGCCTCGAGCACCTCCTCCGTACCGCTCACGGGCCTCCAGCCGGGGCCGAGGTGAGCGAGCACGGCGCGCTCCACTTTCAAAGCGCCCTCGGCCCGCACCACGGCCCGGCCCGTGAGGAAGCGCACCCCGTGGCGGGCCAGGGCGGCGGCGTAACCGGCGGCCTCGACGAGCTTGGCCGGGTGGGCGAGGAGGGCCGGCACGGCCCGGGGACCCGAGCGCGCCGGGGCGGCCTCGACCGCGGTCACCCTCGCGCCCGCGTCCGCCAGGGCTGCCGCCACCGGCAAGAGGAACGGGCCCGTGCCGGCAACCACCACCCTCCCCC
Organism: Actinomycetes bacterium; assembly: GCA_021787365.1. Taxonomy (GTDB): domain Bacteria; phylum Actinomycetota; class Acidimicrobiia; order Acidimicrobiales; family Palsa-688; genus JAJZYO01. The sequence continues at coordinate 63,996 of JAJYMB010000144.1, forward strand.
CGGCCAGGAGGCCTTGGGACTTGAGCAGTGCCTGGGCGGCGCCGGCGGTGAGCACGCCAGGGAGTTCCCAGCCGGGGAAGGGGAGCGTGAGCTCAGACGCCCCCGTCGCCAGGACTAGGGCGCGCGAGCGGACCGTGCCGGCCCCTCCCTGGTGCTGGGGCACCAAACGGAGCAGGTAGCCGTCAGCGTCGTTGGAGGCCGACCACACTTCTGACCCGAGCAACAGCTCGACCGAGGGGTTGGCCACCAGCGGGTGCCAGCGGGCGGGCAGGTGGTGGCCGGCGGGCGGCCGAGCCGGCTGCGCGCCGTCCGGGCCCGGCGCCCCCGTCCCCTCGGTGAGCGGCTGGCGGAAGAACTGGCCCCCGAGCCTCGGCCCCGAGTCCACCAGCACCACACGGGCGCCCCGCGAAGCCGCCGCAATAGCGGCTGCCATACCCGCTGGGCCCGCGCCCAAGACGGCCAGGTCGGCCTCCACGGAGGCGCCGGCGTGGGCCCGCGCTTCTTCGTCCGGCGCCCCGACCGAGCGCGAGCTCCTCACCTCGCAGCCTTCTTGCAGGACCTCCAGGCAGGCGCGCACCGCCTTGTGCCCGTCCAGGTCGACCAGGCAATCGAAGCAGTTGCCGATCCCGCAAAACAGCCCCCGGCGCCGGCCCTGGCCCCGGGTCGCCCGCCAGGAGCTCTCCCCGTTGAAAAGGAGGGCGCCGGCCAGGGTCGTCCCGTAGGGCGCGACGAGGGGACGGCCGTCGTAGGAGAAATGGACGAGGCCCGTGCCGGGAACGCCCGGCCCGCCGGGGAAGGCGGCCTGGCGCGCCCGGTCCGCCCCTTTCCCCTCCAACTGGGCGCGACCTGCTGTAGCGGGGGCAGCCGGCGTCGCTACAGGCCCACCTTTTGCACCCGGAAGGCGAGGACGCACCGAGAAAGGCTGCGCCGGCGCGTCGGCCGCCAGCGCGTCGGGGCCGGTGAACCTTCCCGGCGAGAACGGCGCCAGGTCCAAGGGAGGCTCGCGGCCAAGGACGAGGCACTCCACCAGTTCGGCCGTCACCTGCGAGAGCAGGATCCCGGCCCCCTCGTGGCCGGTGGCGTGGAGCAGGTTGGGGACGGCCAGGTCAGCGCCGATGACGGGCAGGCAGTCCGGTGTGGCCGGCCGCAACCCCGCGTACGCGCGCATCAAGCGGGCGCCGGCGAGGCCGGGCACGAGCGCCACCGCCTGGCGGGCTACCTCCTCGACGGCGCCGGCATCGACCTGGCCGGCAAAGCCCACGAACTCCCGCGAACTGCCGATCAACATGGTGCCGGCCGGCGTCGACTCCACGACGGCAGCGCAGGCCCGCCCGATGGCCTCCTCGTGGATGGAACCGAGGTACCCGGCTTCGTACACCTTGTGGCGCACGAACTCCGTCAGAGGTTCGGTCACGAGCACGTGGCCCTTCCTCGGCTGGACCGGCACGCAACCGCCGGCCAGGGCCGCCAGCCTGCCCGCCCAGGCGCCGGCAGCGTTCACCACCCAGCTACCCACCGAAATAGCACCGAGGCTGGTCGAAAGCTCGGCGATAGCGCCGCCGGCACCATGGCGCGCGCCCGTGACCTCGGCACCGCGAACGATCGTCCCCCCGTGCTCCACCAGCTTTCGCGCCTGCCACGCCACCACGAGCATCGGCTGCACCTGGCGGTCCTCGGGGTAGAAGGCCCCGCCGGCCAGCTCACGCGAGAGGGCGGGCTCGACGCCGGGCAGCTCTCCCCCCGAGAGCATCTCGACGGAGACGCCCTGAGCTCGGTGCGCGTCCGCCAGCGACCGCAACGCCGCCAGCCCCGGTCCGTCCCAGGCCACGACCAAGCCCCCCTTTTCCACCCACTCGATGCTCCGACCTGCATCCTCCGCGAGCTGGCGCCAGAGCTCGAGGCTCCGCATGGCGAGGGCGAGCTCCGGGCCTGGCAGCTTGTCGGAGACGAGCAGGTTGCCCTCGCCCGCCGACGAGGCGCCCGCCGCCGGCCCCGACCGCTCGAGCACGCAAACCTCGAGGCCTGCTGCCGCCAGGCTGGCCGCCACGGCCGTGCCGACGATGCCGGCGCCGACCACGACCACGTCGCAGGCCTTCGGCAGGGGCGCCGAAGCCGCCGTCACTGCCCGAACGCGCAGTCGCTGCAGATGACGCCGGCGGAGCCCCGCCCGAGCAGGAAGCCGGCGGGGAAGGGGTCGTCGGGGTCGAGCAGGTAACTGGACATCCCCGTCACCCAGGCCCTCCCGCGCACGGTGGGGACCACCGCGTCGAAGCTCCCAACTTTGGTCTTCGCCACGAGACGGCCCAAAAAGCGCGTCCCGAGCACCGATGCGTGCACGTAGTCCTCGTCGAGTCCGAGCTCCCCGCGTGCGTGGAGCTGGGCCATGCGCGCCGACGTGCCGGTCCCACAGGGGGAGCGGTCGAGCCAGCCCGGGTGGATGGCGACGGCGGCACGGCCGGAGACCTCGGTGTCGCCCGGCTCGGTCAGGACCACGTGGTGGCAGGTGCCGACGCTCACCTGCTCGGGGTGGGAGAAGCTGAGCTGGCTGTTGACGGCGTCCATGATGGCGAGGCCCGCCTTCACGAGCTCGTCGTGGGCCGCGGGGGTGACGCTGAGGCCGACCGAGGCCGCCGGCACCAAGGCGTAGAAGTTCCCGCCCCAGGCCAGGTCGAGGGTGACCTCCCCCAGGCCGGGCACCTCGACCGTGGCGCCGGCAAGGTGGAGGTAGGAGGCGACGTTTCTGATGGTGACGGCCTTGGCCCGGCCGTCTTCGACCTCGACCGACGCCTCGACCAGGCCCGCGGGGGTGTCGAGGCGCACCACCGTCACGGGCTCCTTCACCGGCACCATGCCGGTCTCGACGAGCACGGTCGCGGTGCCCATCGTGCCGTGGCCGCACATGGGCAGGCACCCCGACACCTCGATGAAGACCACCCCGAAGTCGGCATCGGGCCTGGTGGGCTGCTGGAGGATGGACCCCGACATGGCGGAGTGGCCGCGGGGCTCGTACATGAGGAGGGTGCGCAGGTCGTCGCGCTCGTTCATGAGGTAGAGCCGGCGGGCGTCCATCGTGCCCCCCGGGAGCTCGCCGACCCCGGAGGTGACGACGCGCGTCGGCATCCCCTCGGTGTGGCTGTCGACCGCGTTTATGACGAGGCGGGAACGCATCAGCGGGCGCTAGACACGAAACGGCGGACCGCTGCCCGGACCTCTTCGGCCTGCTCGGGGGGCAGGGCCAACCGAGGGAGGCGGACGGGGCCGCCGTACCAGCCCGCTTCCTCTTGGGCCAGCTTCACCGCCTGCACGAAGCGGGGGTCGGCGTCCCAGCGCAGGACCGGCAGGAAGGCCGTGTAGAGCTCGAGGGCCTCGGGCCACCGTCCCGCCGCACAGAGGTTGAACAGCCGGACCGACTGGGCGGGGAAGGCGTTGGCGAAGCCGGCGATCCACCCCGTCGCCCCCATCAGCACCGCCTCGGCCAAGGTGTCGTCGCAGCCGCAGATGACCTCGAGGCGGGCTGCCGCCTGGCGGATGGCTGCCACACGGCGGACGTCCTGGGAAAACTCCTTCACCGCTACGACCGCCTCGACCTCGCCCGCCACCCGGGCGAGCAGTGCCGGCGTGAGGTCCACCCTCGTCGAGTAGGGGTTGTTGTAAGCGATGATGGGGAGGCCCGCCCGGGCCACCTCGGCGAAGTGGGCGACCACTTCCTCGGACGTCGGGGCGTGGGCGGTCGGGGGGAGGCACATTACGGCCCGGCAGCCCGTCTCCCCGGCGTGCTCGGCCCAGCGCCGGGCCTCGGGGCCGGACTTGCCCGAGACACCGGGGACCACCTCGACGCCCTGGCCGGCCGCGTCCTTGGCGGCCTTCACGACCGCCGCGCGTTCGTCCTCGGAGAGGGCTTCGTACTCGCCGAGCGAGCCGACGGGGACAAGTCCGGCGACGCCGGCGCCGGCGAGGCGCTCGCAGTGGGCCTGGAAGGCGTCGAGGTCGAGCGCGCCGGCGCTGTCGAAAAGCGTCGCAACCGCAACGTAGACACCGCTAAAACGGGGGGGCTGGCTCATCTCGCCTCACGCTAGGCCTCCGGCGAACTGGGCGCCGAGGGACAGCCCTCCAACGCAAGGCTGGGCGGTTACGACATCTGTCAAGACCGGTGGCCGTTCCTGTCAAGACCGGTGGCCGGCGCCGAGACCGGCCGCTCCTCGGACGAGCCTCGACGCGGGCCGCTGGCGGTGGACGCCGCTTCGAGGGCAGCCCACGCGTCTTCGGAGACCCCGGCGCCCAAGTAGGCGGCACTGGTGCGGGCCTGGGCCGCAGTGCGCATGCCCGCGACCACGCTCGCGACCGCTGGGTGGCGGAGGGGGAAGCAGACGGCCGCCTGAGGCAAGGTGTTACCGTGCTCCTGGCAGGCAGCCGCCAACGCTCGCGCTTTCGCGAGCACGTCTTCGGGCGCCGGCTCGTAGTTCCACATGGCGCCGTCGGCTGGCCATGGGCGTGCCAGGATCCCCGAGTTGAACGGTGCCGCCGCGACCACAGACACGTTGCGCCGCTCGCACTCCTCGAGCAGGGGCTCGCCCGAACGGTCGAGCAGAGTCCACCGCCCCGCCAGCATCACGACGTCCGCGTCGGCCTCCTGCACGATCCGCAGGAGCGGCTGCCAGTAGTTCATGCCTGCGCCCACCGCACCGACCACTCCCTCGTCGCGCAGCTGGCAGAGCGCCGGTATGGACTCTCGTATGGCTTGGTCGAGGTGGGCGTCAGGGTCGTGCACGTACACGATGTCGACCCTGTCCAGCCCGAGGCGGGTGAGGCTGGCCTCGAGGCTCCGCCGCACACCGTCGCCCGAATAGTCGAGCTGCCGGGTCAAGTCGTCGGGCACGGCGAAGCCGGCCACGTCGAGGTCCGAACCGGTGGGGGCAGGGTTTTCGACGAGCAGCCGCCCGACCTTGGTCGACACGACGAACTCGTCGCGAGGGTGCCGGCCAAGGGCTGCCCCCAGCCGGCGCTCGGAGAGCCCGAGGCCGTAGTGAGGAGCGGTGTCGAAGTACCGGACCCCCTCTTGCCAGGCCGCGTCCACCGCCGCCGCGGCCGTCTCGTCGTCCACCGGGGCGTACAGGTTGCCGATCTGCGCCGCACCGAAGCCGAGCTCGGTGACCTCGACGTCAGTGCTGCCGAGCTTGCGGGTGTTCAAAAGGCCTCCTTTTCGAGCTGGTACCAGCGCTCCGCGGTCGCGCCGAAGACAGCTTCGCGCTCGGCCGCACCGAGGTCCGAAGTGAGCTCGAGCGCTGCCGAAAACCACTTTTCGTAGCCGCCGGCTAGCAGGCACACGGGCCAGTCCGAGCCCCACATGGCCCGCTCCGGCCCGAAGCACTCCAACACGGCCTCCACATAGGGGCGCAGGTCGTCGGTCCTCCAGTTGGCGTGGTCGGCCTCGGTGACCAGGCCCGACAGCTTGACCGCGACGTTCCGCAGGCGGCCGAGGGCGCCGATGTGCTCCCGCCAAGGCGCAAGGCCCCCGCTCGCGATGGGCGGCTTGCCGGCGTGGTCGAGCACGAAACGGACGTCGCCGAGCGCGGCCACCGCGTCGACCACCGCCGGCAACTGGTGGTGCTTCACCACGAAGTCGTAGGCCAGGCCCGCCTCCCCGACAGCGGCCAGGCCCCGGCGCACATCGGGCCGGCTGAGCCAGCGCGGGTCGGGTTCGTCTTGGACCTGGTGGCGGACGCCGACCAGCCAGCGGCCCCCGGGGCCCTCGCGCAAAGAGGCGAGCGCGTCGGCGGCCCGGGGCGAGCAGAGGTCCACCCACCCGACGACGCCCGCCACTTCTGGTGCCTCCTCGGCCAGGGCCAAGAGCTCCGGCGTCTCCTCGGCGACGCAGACCGTCTGGACGACGACCGTGCGCTCGATGGAGGCCGCGCCCAGGTGCGGCCGCAGGTCGTCGAGCGAGAAGGAGCGCCTGAGCGGCGCCAGGCCCTCCGTCCAGGGCTGGTCCCTCGCCCTCAGGTCCCACACGTGGTGATGGGCGTCGACTGTGCCCATCAAAAGGGGCCCATCAAAAGGGGCCCATCAAAAGGGGCCCATCAAAAGGGGGCCCATCAAGGACGGACGGGTCGCTCGCGCCAGGCCGGCCCGTCAGGGAAGGAGAAATCCTCCAACGTGGCCGCCAGCATCTCGGCGCCGCTGCCCGGCCGCAAGGGCGCGCGGTAGCGGCCGCCCTCCACTCGCACCGGGTCGGCGAAGTGCTCGTGGAGGTGGTCCACGTACTCGGTCCAGCGCCCCTCCGTGCTACCGCTGACAGCCACGTAGTCGAACATGGACAGGTGCTGGACGACCTCGCAGAGCCCGACGCCGCCGGCATGCGGGCACACCGGCACGCCGAACTTCGCCGCCAGCAGCATTATGGCCACGTTTTCGTTGACCCCCGCCACCCTGCAGGCGTCGATCTGGCACACGCCGATGGCCCCGCTCGAGAGCAACTGCTTGAAGACCACCCGGTTGGCGACGTGCTCGCCTGTCGCCACCTTCACGGGGGCGACGGCCCGGGCGATCGCCAGGTGCCCGGCGATGTCGTCGGGGCTCGTCGGCTCCTCCACCCACTCGATGCCGTATGCCGCCAGGCGCTCGACCGCCTCGATGGCCTCGGCCACCTCCCAGGCCTGGTTGGCATCGACCGAAAGGCGTACCGCCGGCCCCACGAAGTCCCGGACCAGCTTCAGGCGCCGGGCGTCGCTGTCGGTGCCGGCGCCCACCTTCAGCTTCAGGTGGTCGAAGCCCTGGGCCAAGGCGGCGCCCGAGAGCGCGAGCACCTTCTCGTCGGGGTAGCCGAGCCAGCCCGCCGACGTCGTGTAGGCGGGGTAGCCTTCGGCCAGCAAGCGCCGTTCGCGCTCGTCCTTCCCGGCCGACCCCCGTTGCAAGATATCGACCGCTTCTTCGTAGCCGAGCGTGTCCCCGAGGTGGCGGAAATCGACCAGCCCGGCCACCTCGGAGGGGCTGAGGCCCGACAGCAGCCGCCACAGCGGCAGGCCCCGCCGGCGGGCGAGGAGGTCCCACACGGCGTTGACCACGGCGCCGATCGCCATGTGGACGACGCCTTTTTCCGGGCCGAGCCACCTGAGCTGGCTGTCGTGGGTCAAGAGGCGCCCGAAACCACCCATGTCGGAGAGCACCTCGTCCACGTCGAGGCCGACCACGAGGTGCTCGACGGCCCGGAGGGCGGCCACGGCCACCTCGTTGCCCCGCCCTATCGTGAAGACGAAACCGTGGCCCTCTTCGCCAGAGCTCGTCCGCACCACCACGTAGGCCGCGGAGTAGTCCGGGTCACGGTTCATCGCGTCCGAGCCGTCCAGCGAGCGCGACGTCGGGAACCTGACATCGTGGACGTCGAAGCGCTCGAAGATGGCAGTCACAACGTGCCCCCTACGGACCTTTGCACCCAATACATCGGATGATCTCCAGTATGCCGCGCCGAACTTGGCCCATGGGGCCCCGCCCGCAGGTGGGGAACTGCCCATGGACAAGGGACGGGCAATGCCCCACCTGCGTTCAACAGTGTCTAGCCCTTCGCGGCCCCGTACTGGGCAAGGAAGCTTTTCGCCTTAGCCGTATTTGCGTTTTTCGGGGTGATGATGAACGTCGCGGTGTCAACCCGCTTGGGGACCGGCTTGCCTGCCTTGATCTGCGCCAGTTCGGTCAGTCCCGTGTAGCCCATGGTGTACGGGGACTGGAGAAGGCTGGCCTTGATCAGGCCGCTCTTGATCAGCGGCACTTCGCCGAGGTCGGCGTCGAAGCCCACCACGACCACCGACTTTTGCTTGTGCAACGCCTGCACCGCCTCGGCGGCACCGAGGCAGGCCCGGTCATTGGCCCCGAATATCAGCTTGAGCCCCGGGTGGCTCGTCAGCATGGACTCGGCTTCAGCCTTGCCTGTGGCCACGTCGTTGTTGCTGATCTGCATGCCGATGTACTTCATCGCTTTGAAGGGGGCTATACCCTGACGGCACCCCTTCGGGCGCTGGATGCCCGTGCTCGAGATCTCGTTGAAGTCGATGATCCCGTACTGCCCCTTGCCTCCAGCCAAGCGGGCACCGTAGGCGCACACTGCCGCGCCTGCCTTGACATTGGAGGTCGCGACGAAGCTATTGGAGACTGCAGGGCTGACGCCCGAGTCGACCGTCACGACCGGGATCCCGGCTTTGACGGCCTTGCCCACCGGCCCGGCCAGGGGCGCTGGTTGCTGGGCCGCCAGGACGATGCCAGCCACGTGGGTCGTCACAGCATTGTTGAACATTGAGATCTGCGTGCTCAGGTCGGTCCCGCTCGCCGGGGCCTCGAAACTGACCGTGTCCCCGAGCTTCTTGGCCGCGGCGTCGGCTCCCGCCTTCACGGCGAGCCAGTACGGGGAAGCGTTGGACTTGGTGATGAGCTCGAAGTGGTAGTGAGGCGTCGCCGCTTTCACCGGCGAAGCCGCTGCCACACCACCGCTCATAAGGGCGGCGCCGCTAAGGGCGGCCGCACCGAGGCTGGCATATTTCCTCCAATGGTTCATAGAGAGCATGTCATTTCCTTTCTGTATGGGTGACGCCTTCGCGTCACACTTTCGTTTACCGGGTTGTCTTACCGGCACCGGTTCCTGGTCCCTCGGGAAGGCGCCTCCCGCGGTATGGTCTCGGGACGAGCGCGCTCGTACTAGGTCGTTACACGGGCCTTACGGCGCCAATTGTCGATCAGCACTGCCAGGACGACGGCACCGCCTAGCAGGATGGTCTGGATATAGCTGGATATGTTGAGAAGTTCTGTGCCGTTGTAGAGCACGCCGATAAGGAGGGTGCCCATGATCGTACCCCAGACCATCCCTTCGCCCCCGTAGAGGCTCCCGCCACCTATGACGACGGCCGCGATCGCCTCGAGGAGGAGGTCCGTATTGCTCGATGGTTGGGCCGAGTCCACGTACGCGACCTGAAGGACGGCTCCCAACCCCGCCATCAGGCCCGAAAAGGCGTACACTCCGAGGAGGACCCGCCTTATCCGGATACCTGCTATCGCCGCGGCCCGCTCGTTGGAACCGAGCGCAAATACGTAACGGCCACCACGGGTCATCGTCGAGTACAACTGGCAGACGATAGCGACGCCAGCGGACACCATGATCAGGTACGGGAACACCCAAAGCCCGTTGGAGCCGAAGGCGTAGAAGCTGCCTGGGATGTTGAACACAGGCTGGCCTCCCGTAAAAAGGAGGCCAGTACCCGAAGCTACGCCGAGCATTGCCAACGTGGCGATGAAGGGGACGAGCTTGCCGACCGTTATAAGCAAACCGTTCGCTAGCCCGACGCCGGCCCCAACGGCCAGGGTTACGAGGACCCCGAGCGCGATCGAGTGCTGGTCCACCATGACAGTGGTGCCCACCACCGCCGAGAAGGCCACGACCGCGCCCTGAGAAAGATCGATGCCACCAGTGAAGATGACAAAGCTCTGGCCGATGGCCAACGCGGCGGCCACGGCCACTTGCTGGAAGATCCTGTAGATATTGGTGGTTGTGAAAAAGTAGGGCGAAGCGATGCTGAACACGATGCAGAGCAGGATCAGGCCACCGGCCACGGACAAGCCGTTGACCACGCCGCGCAGCCGCGCCCTGGCCGCGCTGGCGAACGCACCAGCCTCTCCGCGGCCCTGGCCAGGAGGTGGCTGCTTCTGCGGCCACAGCGGCGGCCTGCGTAGCGCAGTACCTCTACTGGGCGTAGCCATTGTCGACCCCCTCACCGCTCTGCCCGACCTCGACTGTGCCAGTAGTGGCACCGGTTATGAGGGCCACTATTTCGTCGGCAGTCGTTGCGTTTGTCATACGTTCTCCAACTATCCTGCCACGCCGCAGCACGTAAATCCGGTCGCTAACCCGGAAAACCTGGTCGAGGTTGTGGCTGACGAGCAAGACGCCCACCCCCGCTTCGCGCATTTTAAGGAGAGTCGACTCGACACGCGCCGTTTCTTCGATGCCGAGGGCGGCGGTCGGTTCGTCTAGGATGACCACGCGGCTGCCCCAAGCCAGGGCGCGGCCGATCGCGACACCCTGCTGCTGCCCGCCGGAAAGGTCGAACACGCGGCCGTCGAGGTTGGGGATGTGGATCCCGAAACCTCCGATCAGCTCGGCCGTGCGCCGCCGCATCAGCGACTTGTTCAGGATCCGCAACGGTCCCCAGCCGCGCACGACCTCCCGGCCGAGGAACATATTGGCAGCAACGGAGAGGTGGGGCGCGAGCGACAGTTCCTGAGGGACCGTCTCCATTCCGAGGGCGCGCGCCTCCCTCGGGCCGTGCAGCTCGATCTGCTTGCCGTCGAGGTAAAGCTTCCCCGAGTCCGGCTCGATCACCCCCGAGGCGATCCTGAGGACAGTCGACTTGCCGGCGCCGTTGTTGCCGACGAGCGCCACCACTTCCCGGGCCCGCAAGGCGATCGAGACGTCGATGGCTGCCTGGACGCCGCCGAAGTGCTTGCAGATCTTCTCCATGTGGAAGACGGGGGCTTGCTCTTGCTGCGCGGTGGCATTCGTCCCTCCCCCCGGCTCGCCGTGGGCTTCCATCATTTCCGCCTACCCGTCCAACCGTTGAAGGTGATGACCCGTGCGAAAGTGATGTCCGAAAAGCGGCAATCAGCTGCCAACTCCTCGGTGATGCCACCGTAAAGGGCGTTGACGTGGCTGGCGCAAAACCGGGGGGGACCGACGTCGAAGTTCTCAGAGGTCACACTCACAACGAGCCCCCTCACCCTCTTGCACCCAAATACATCAGATGACCGCTCAGTCTGCAGCGCGTGACCGAGCGTGTCAAGTCGGCCCGAAGGGCGCTCGCGGCCTGTGGACACCTGACGGTGCGTGCACCCGACCGGCAGGCGCGCCAGCCGCCAACGAGCCGGCGTGCCGGAGCCGCCACGGCCCTTCGGCACTCGTCCCTCTCCCGGGCGCCTCGCGGTCGCATCATCTCCACCTACGCGTCCAACCGTTCGAAGGTGATGTCCGCAAACCGGCAAACCGCTGCCAGTTCCTCGGTGATGTCACCAGGGACGGCGTGGACGTGGTTGGCCCCGAAGCGAGAGAGGAAGACCTCGGCCGGCGCGTCCATCCGGCAGAAGGCGTGAGGCCACACATAGGTGCTCTGGCGCATGAGCTTCTCGTTGGTGCCGTCGTCGTAGGACTCGAAGGCGCCCTTGGTCACCTGCATCCGGTAGCTGCCGTCCAAGCGGGAGAGCCTGGCCAGGGTGACCTCGCCGGGGGCGGCCAGGTGGTGGACCGACGCGCCGCCGGCGGGGAAGTAGAACTCCTCGGGGTAGAGGTGCACCTTTTTTAGGTTCTCGGCCGGGTCGGGCGAGCGGGCGGCGAACCAGGTGGCGTGCTGGCCGGAGTTCTCGAGGTCCCAGATGCCGAGGTCGCTGAAATAGTGGCGCACGTCGGCAAACAGCACCGGCGTGCCGGTCACCTTGTGCATGAGCTGCATGGTCAAGGCGCCGTCCATGTCGTCCTCGGTGGCGCAGATGCGGGGGGCCTTGTCGCCCTCCCAGTCGTAGGGGTCGTTCAAGAACGCCTCGGCGATGTCGGCCGTGGCGAAGTTGTTGGTGAGCTCGGGCTGGCCCTTTATGCCCAAGAAGTCGATGTGCCACTCGGCGATGATGTCTTGGAGGGCGTGGTAGGAGCGGACCTGGCGCTCCAGGATCTCCGGGGTCAAGCGCTCGCCGTCGTAGTGGACGCCCGCGGCGTGGCTTTCCAGCCACTCCCGCCCCGCCGTCGCCCGGGAGGCGGGGACGGCCTCGGAACGGCGCACCACCTCCCACTGGTCGACCTCCTCCACGTCGATGCCGAAGCGGCGCATCCACTCGTCGGTCCGGCCGACGGCGGTGTACATGCCCATGGAGCGCCCGCCGATGCGCCCGAAGGTCGAGCCCTCGAGCGAGCGCAGTGCGTGGGCAGCCCGGGCCAGGGCGTCGAGCTTGGCGGCAACGCTCGGGGCTTCGGCCTCCCCCCAGAGCCGTTCGTGGTGCCGGCCGAGCTGGTCCAGGCTCCCACCGGCGGCGAGCATCCCCACCATGCCCGGGTAGGTGGGGTCGATGTTGGAAAAGAGCAACAGGGGGCCGCTCGTCGCCTTGGCCGCGTGGACCGAGAAGTGGGGGAACGCCCAAACGGGGTAGTTGAACACGGTGAGGTCCGGGCGCTCGGCTGCGACCCGGCGCGCCTCGGCCACCGCCACCTCCGAGGAGGTGATGGGCCCCGAGCCCACCACGACTTGGTGGCCCGCCGCCCTGCAGGTGGCCGCGAGCCGGCTCTCGGCCTCTGCCACGAACCCCGCTATGCCCTGGTGCACGAACTCTCGGCCGTCGCTGAAACTGAGCACGCCGATAGTTGCCATCTGTTACTCCTTTCTATTCCTGGAACCGTTGGAGCGGACGGCGCCCCCTCGGCGGGACGGGACGGCGGGGCGGCAGCACGAACCGCGGTGGCGCAGCTCGAAGGCGAAAACCTGGCGTTTGGGCCGGGCCCGGCGCCCCTCCAGCCGGCCGAGCAAGAGGCCCGCTGCGGCGGCCGCCATCGCCCGCACCGGCTGGGCGAAGGTAGTGAGGGGGGGGTCGGTCAGCTCCGCCCAGGGGGGGTCGTCGATCGCCACGACCGACACGTCGGCTGGGGCCCGGAGGCCCGCTTCCCTGACCGCCACGAGCGCGCCCACGGCCATCAGGTTGTTGGCCACCACCAACCCCGACGCACCTCGGCCCAGGAGCTCGAGGGTGGCGAGCCGGCCCCCCTCGGCCCTGAAGCCGCCCTGGGCGGCCATCGGGACGAGCCCGGCGGCCGACATCGCCTTTTCGTAGCCCGACTGGCGCCCGGCCGCCGTCTCGATGCCGGCGAGGCCACCCACGAAGCCGACCTTTTTGTGCCCGGCGCCGACCAGGTGCTCGGTGGCCATGCGCGCCGCGTCGGAGTTCGCGGCCAGCACGGCATCGGCACGCCGGTCGGCGACGGCCCGGTCGAAGGCGACGACCGCCGCGCCGTGGTCGATCAGCTCGCTGACCTCGGGGGCGTCAGGCTCGGTGGGCGAGATGATCGCGCCGGCGACTCGTTCGGCGATGAGCACACCCAGGTACTCGCGCTGCTTGGCCGGGTCCTCGTCGGTGTTGCAGAGCAGGACCCGGTAGCCCTTCAGGTAAGCGGTGTCCTCGACGGCGCGCACCATCTGGGTGAAGTGGGGGTTCTCGATGTCGGAGACCACCACGCCGATCATCTGGACCTGCTGGCGGCGCAGGTTGCCGGCCACCCGGTTGGGCCGGTAGCCGAGCTCGTCCACCACCGCGAGGACCTTTTCACGCGTCGCCTCGCGCACCACCGCGGTGCCGTTTAGGACCCGGGAGACGGTGGCCGGCGACACGCCGGCACGTTCGGCGACTTCACGGATCCGGAGAGCTTGGCGCGACACGAGACTCATGAGAACGTTTTCAGGAACCCCTTTCAGAAACCCGTTTCAAGGCAAAATACAGTTGGTTCGTAAGGGCGTCAAGTCGGGCCGGCGATACGCTCGGCCGCCGGCACGGCGTCAGCCGGCGAGGTGGTCGGCTGCCCGCTGAGCGGGGCGGGGTGCGGGCCCTACGCCGGCCGGCAGGTTGTCAGCTCGCGGTCGGCGGTGGTCAGCTGGCGCCAAGGCGGTCCAGCCGCACCAGGAGCGCCTGGATGGCGAGGAGCTCGCCCGGGTTGTAGGCGAGGTCGGCCGAGAACTGGTCCAGGAGGGCGACCGCCCGGGCGCCCTTTTCGGGGTTGAGCGCACCCGACGCGACCTGGTCGCGGTAGGCGCCGGCGAGAGCGGCCAGCCCCGTGCGGAGCTCGTCGGTGCGCTGCCGGCGCTGCTCGCGCCGGTGGCGTTCCTCGAGTTCGCGCACCCCCTGGCGGGTGGCGCCCTGGGCGAGGCGCGCGGGCACGGTACCGAGGGCGGCGGCGTTGGCGTCGGTCAGGGCGGCGAGCTCGGCCTCCTGGCGGGCTACGAGGGGCTCGGCGCTGTGCTTCAGCAGGTCGGCCAGTTCGTCGGCTACCTGGGCCACGGTCGCCCCGCTCCCGTCGAGGCGCCCGGGGACGGCCGCCCAGGCCCTCCAGCGCCGGTCCGCCCCGGTGTCGCCGGCGAGCAAGCGCGCCCGGTCGAAGCGCCCTCCGGCCAGCCTCGCAGCGATGGCAGCCCGATCTCGGTCGGCTCCCTCGGCCACGAGCGCCTGGGCAAGTTGTGCCTCATCGAGGGGGCGGAAATCGATGCGCACGCACCTGCTGGCAATGGTCACTAGCTCGGGCGGCACGAACTCGGCCAGGGCCACGAAGACCACCTGACCCGACGGTTCCTCGAAGGTCTTGAGGAGCGCCGGTGCGGCTTCGCGCGCCAGGTGGAGGTCGGGCAGCACGACCACCGAACGCGCCGCCTCGAGGGGGCTACGGGCCGAAAGCCGCGTCACCTCCCGGGCCTGGTCGATGGTGAGGGCCGCCCCCTCCCTTTCGAAGACCACCACATCTGGGTGGGTGCCCTCGGCCACCCGTCGGCAGGCCTCACAGCCGTCGCCCCCTCCGCCCGGGGCCCCGCCGGCGGGGCACACGAGCATGGCGGCAAAGGCTTTGGCCGCGGCGAGCTTGCCCATCCCCGGCGGCCCGACGAGCAGGTAGGCATGGACCGGCTTGGCGGCCGCGGCCCTGAGCGCCCGGGCCGCCGCCGGCTGGCCCGGCAACCAGGCTGCGCTTTCCCCCGCTGAACAACCCGGTGCTCCGGCGGTGGGGCCCTCGCCCACCTAGTAGTCAACCGCCTTTCGGACCGCGACCGCCACCTCGTCGATGCTCATCGACCCGTCCACCGTCCTCCAGTGGGCGGGGTCAGCCGCCGCGAGCTCCCGGAAGCCGGCCTCCACCCGCCGGCGGAACCCCTCGTCCTCGGCTTCGAAACGGTCCCCGACACCGGCGCGGCGCAGCTCGGCCACCTCGGAGGGCACGTCGAGCAGCACGAAGATGTCGGGGGACCGCCCGGCTGTAGCCCAGGCATCGAGGCGCGCCAGTTCGGCGACGTCGAGCCCGCGCCCGTAGCCTTGGTAGGCGAGGGTCGAACCCGAGTAGCGGTCGCAGACCACGTCCTGGCCCTGCGCCAGCACGGGCTCGATCACCTCCGCCACGTGTTGCGCCCGGGCAGCCAGCATGAGCAAGGCCTCGGCCCGAGGCACCGGGGCGGGGAGCCCCGGGTCGAGCAGCATCCTGCGCAGCGCCTCGCCTATCAGGGTGCCCCCGGGCTCCCTGGTGAGGACCGCTCCGAGGTGCTCGGCGAGAAGGTAGGCCTGGGTGGACTTGCCGGCGGCCTCCCACCCCTCCAGCGCGATAAACCTGGGCACCTTCCCAGGCTATGCGGGCCCAAGCTACGCGGAGAGCAATGAAAGCACTTCTTCGGGCGTCATCGTGCCGGGCCGCGAGCGCGCCCTCGCCATCTGGTTGACCAGGCGCTGCAACAGTTCGTTGACCGGCGTCGGGACGCCGTGGAGGCGGCCGAGCAGGACGATCTCGCCGTTTAGGTAGTCGACCTCCGTGGTGCCCTCTGAGCGGGCCAGGCTCTGCCAGGTCGAACTGCCGCCCCGCTCGTAGCCGACCACCTCGGTGGGGTGCAGGCGGTCGCCCCGGCGGGCGTCGTCTTCTTCCCGCGAGGCGTAGGCGATGCCGGCTGCCGCCAAGCACGCCTCTCCTTCTTCGCGGGCCATCTGAACGAGCTCGCTGCTACGCCCGGCCGGGCCGCAGAGGGCGTCGACGGCGTTGGCGAGGTTGCGCACCAACTTGGCGTACTTCCAGCGCATTATGTCCGGGCGCGCGACCGACTCCATGGTGGACGCGTTGAGCGCCTCGGCTACGCCCACAGCCACTTTGTCGGTGTCCCCGCCGCTCGGGTAGCGCCCGATGTCGAGCAGGGCCGTGGTGGGAGAGGACTCCGCCACGACGACACCGGGCTTCAAGAACGTGGCCGGGCACATCACGCAAATGCCGTACACATTGGAGAACCGCCTGAGTGCGCCTGGTTCGTTGGCCACCCCGTTTTGCACGCACACGACCGGGGTCGAGCTCGGCGCCACAGAGGCGAGCTGGCGGAGCGCGTCCTCGGTGTCCTGGCTTTTCACCGCCAAGAGCACGACTTCGTCCCCGGTCCAGGCAACCTTGTCGACGCGCTCGGTGACGGGCACGTCCAACTCGTCCACTCCAGTGGCAGACGCCAGCGTCAGGCCGTCCTTGGCGATGGCTTTGGCATGCTCGCCGCGAGCCACCAGCACGACGTCGTGGCCGTGCCCGAAGAGACGGCCGCCCACGACCCCGCCCACGGCACCCGCCCCGAACACGATGAACCGCATGGCTCAGCCTCGCGCCGGCGCCGTGGTGGCCGCCAGTTGCACCTTCGCCGTCAGTAGCTCTCCGGGGGCACGAGGCGACGCTCCATGGCCCAGCGCGCCAGCTGGTGGCGGTTGGACAGCTGCAGCTTGCGAAGGACCGCGGAAACGTGGGTCTCGACCGTCTTTACGGAAATGAAAAGCTCCCTCGCTATTTCTTTGTACGCATAGCCGCGCGCTATGAGGCGCAGCACGTCGCGCTCGCGCGCCGTCAACTGGTCGAGCTCGGGGTCGAAATGGACCACGGGCGCGTCGGGTACGGCAGCGAACGCGTCGAGGACAAAACCGGCGAGGCGGGGGGAGAAAACGGCATCGCCCGCGGCCACCACGTCGATGGCGTCCAGGAGCTCCGCGGTCGAGATCGTTTTCGTCACGTACCCCCGGGCGCCGGCGCGAATGGTGGCGATGACGTCCTCCGGCGCGTCAGAGACCGATAATGCAAGGAAACGTACCGTTTGGTTGGCGGCGAGCACCTGCCGCACCACCTCGGGCCCGCCGCCGTCTGGCATGTGCACGTCCACGAGCACGACGTCGGGCCCCGTTGCGAGGACGAGCCGAACCGCGCTCGCCACGTCCCCCGCCTCCCCCACGATCTCCACGGCGCCCGTGCCACCGATCTCGGCGCGCACGCCGGCGCGGAAGAGTTGGTGGTCGTCTACCAGGAACACCTTCACGGGCCGCTGCGGTCGGGGGTTCTGCGCCGGATGCGGCTGATGGTTGGGGGCCGTGGTCAAGGGCCGGCCCTCGTCGGCATCTTCAGGACCACTTCGGTGCCCTCGCCGGGAGCGCTCTTGACGGAGGAGGTCCCGCCGTTTCGGCGCATACGGTTGCGGACCGACTCGGACAGGCCCTTGCGGTCTTTCGGCACCGCCGACGGGTCGAAGCCACGGCCCCGGTCGCGGACGAACACCGAGGCCGACTCGGCGTCGACTTCGGAATAGACCGAGACGACTTCGGCCCCCGACCACTTGGCGGCGTTGACGACGGCCTCGCGCGCAGCCGCCACGAGAGCCACGAGCGCCTCGTCGAGGGGGGCATCCCCGACGCTCACTACCTCCACCCGGATCCCGTGGTCGGCTTCCACCTCTTGCTGGACGGCCTGAAACGCCGTCGAAACCGTGCAAGGCGGAGCCGTGGCCGCGCCGCCGGCCCCGCTTGCTTCGGGCCGGTCGAACAGCCAGCTCCGCAGCTGGCGTTCCTGGGCCCGGGCCAGGCGCTGGACCTGTTGGGGGTCGTTGGCCGAGCGCTGGATAAGGGCCAAGGTCTGGAGGACCGAGTCGTGGAGGTGGGCAGCCATCTCGGCCTTTTGTTCGGCTCGGGCGCGCTCGCGGCGCTCTGCCACGAGCTCCCGGCCAAGGCGGAGCCACCAGGGCGCCAGCACGAGGCCGAAGCCGGCCACGATCCCGAGAGCCGAGAGCGCGGCGACGATGTCCGCCCGGTTGAGGTGCGTGGGGCCGAGCAACCTGGATGTGCCGACTGCGACCAGCAAAAGGCCGACCGCCACCCTCGCTCCGGCCGCCAAGAGCCGCCGCCTCGTCGGCATGGCGCCGGCGCCGCCTCCCGAGAGGAGGCTGGCGAGCCGCCGCGCCGCCTCCCTGTCTTCAGGCCCGGCATGGCGCCACACTGCGACCACGCCGGCCAGGGCGACGACGCCCGGTGAGACTGCGCCCACCGGAGCCGGGTCGCCGAGAGCGCCCAGCGCTATCAGTACCGCGACTATGCCGCTCGCCACGGCCGCAGCCAAGCCGAGCGTGCGCCGGTCAGCGAGCGCCAAGCCGAGGATGGCAGGGCCAGCCGTCCGGCCGCCCCGGCCGGCGACCAGCCCGCCCCTCGTAGCAGCCGGCCCGGCTGAGCCCGTCCCGGCCGGCCGCCCGGTGCCGATCACGTCGCTCTCCGGGGGGAGGGCGTTCTCCGGGGGCAGGGCGAGCCAGGCGGCCATGTACAACGCGATGCCGGCTCCCCCGACGAAGCTGAACGCGACGAAGGCCACGCGGACGGCAAGAGGCTCGACGTCCAGGCGCTCGGCGAGGGCGGTGGCGACGCCGGCGACCACCCGGCCCTCGGCAGGGCGGAGCACGCCGGCCCACGCGTCCCGCCGCAAGAGCGGCCGCCAGCCCTGCCAGCCGCGCTCTCTCGAAGGCCAGGGCGGCCGGCGGGGCCCGGGGTTGGGCTCGGTGCCCGCCGGCGAAGCTGCGGAGGCGGCCGGGGTCGAAGGGGCGGCCGGGGTCGAAGGGGCGGCCGCCGGCGGGCCGCCGCCATGTGTACGTATGCCGTTGGCGCCCGGCAAGCCATCGTCGTTCGGGAGGGACCGGGCCTCCGAAGGCGGCGGTGGCTGGCCGACTGTGTCGTCCAGCTGGTAAGCGGCCACGTAGTCGATGTCCCCCATCGTCGCGCTGGCACGTCCGCACGCGTCACCCGACGGTTCCCTGTTTCCCCCTGAACACCCCTCTGTGCGGCCCAGGGTTATGGCCGGGTCATCCCCGATACCTGCTTTCGCCGGCGAGCGCCATGATCGTTGTATATGAGCGATCAGTACACCGGCGCAGCTCCGCCGCCCCCGCCCTACGGCGCACCTCAACCACCCTTCGGCGCGCCCAGGCCACCTTACGGGCAGCCAGGAGGCCAGTTCGGCTGGAACCAGTACCCTTACGGTCCCCCGGGCCAGATCCCGCCACGACGCCAGCTGCGGCGGAGCAGGACCAACCGCAGGATCTGCGGCGTTGCCGGCGGGCTCGCCGAGTACCTGGGTGCCGATGCGGGCGTGGTACGCCTCGGCTTCATCCTGGTCTCCGTGATGTGCTTGGCCGTTTTCGGGGGGCTCATCTTGTACGTCATAGCTTGCGCCGTGATCCCGGAGGAGAGCCCGGCTCCGGCGCCCGCCCAGGGCCCGCAGACGCAGGCCTGGGAGCGGCCCGACCGGACGGCCCGTTCGTGGGCCCTGGTCCTCGGTGCCACAGCGGTGGCGCTCATCTGGTCCTTCGGCTTGGCGCGATGGTGGCACTCGGGCGCCCCGTTCGCCTGGCTGATTTTCGGCGGCGCCGCCTTCTGGTTTTTCACCCGCCGGCGCCACCCTGGCCGGTCCTGCTCGAGACCTGTGGCCCCGGGCGTGAGTGCCGGGACGGCAACGCCGGCAGGGCCAGGCGGGCCAGGCGCTCCGGGCGCACAGGCTGGGCCCGCCGGCCCGGTTGGCCCCGATGCTCAAGCTGGACCGGCGTCGCCATCCGGTGCCACCTACGCCCGGAGTGCCTATGGGGAGGCGGGGCCCGGGCAGCCCGGGCCGGTGCCGGCTGGACCAGCTGTGCCCGGTTCGCCGCCCTTCGGCCTTACCGCCGAGGAGGCAGCCGACTGGGCCGCAGCCCGGGCTGCCGCCGCGGGGTGGGCCGAGGAACAGCTGGCAGCCGCCGGCGTGCCGCCCGCGGCAACGAGCGGCCCGGTGCCGGCATCACCTGCGAGCCGCCAGGGCCGGCGTGGCCGTCCTGTGGGCGCCGTCCTGGCCGCCCTCGTAGCAGGGTTCGTGCTGCTGGTCGTCACCGGCGTCATCGCCACCACCCTCGCCAGCGGGGCGTCCCTCGGCGGAGGAGTTGGCAACGTGGCCATAACGCCGGCCTCCCTGCCCCAGGTCAAGACGCACTACCGGTTAGGCGTGGGCAGCCTCGAGGTGGATCTGTCGCAGGTCAAGTTCCCCGCCCGCGGCAAGACCGTAGATGTGAGCGTGGGGGTGGGACAGCTGAGGTTGGTGCTGCCCAGGAACACGCTCGTCAACCTGGACGCCTCGAGCGGGTTGCCACTGACGCACATCTCCCGGGGCGGCCTCGACACACGGGCGGGCCACACCCAGCTCAGCATGCCGCCGGGCTTGGGCTTGGGCCGAAGCCCGGCGCACGAGCTCACCGTGAAAGCCCACGTCGGCGTCGGGGTGATCGACGTGTCCTGGGGTTCTTGAACCACGATGCCCGGTTGAACCAGGGCCCGGTGATCAGCCGGCGTTGTGCTTCACGAGGCGCTCGACGACAGAGGTAGAGAAGTCGCCGCCCGTCCCGAGCACGACGGTACAGGTCGCACCCGGTTGGCAGAGCTCCCCTTTGTACATGCCCCGCAGGTCGCAAACGGTCCTGCCCCTGCTCGGGCCGCAGGTGGTGTCCACCGAGACCGCTACGGTCATGGAACGCTCGGGCACCACGTCCCCCGTCGCTATGCCGGCCGCCAGCACGTCATGGCACGCGCAGCACTTTTCCCCGAAAATGGAACGGTAGAACTCGAAATAATGGTCCAGTACCCGGGCTGCGAACTGAGCCGTGGACGACGCCGAAGCGGCCATTTCGAGGCGCTGGGCCTCTGTCATCACTTCCCCCATCGTCGCGTCGAGGGGCACCAAGGTGAGAGGCCAGGGCGCGCTAAGGACCGCTTGGGCCGCCTCGGGGTCGTGCCAGATGTTGGCCTCGGCGGCCGGGGTCACATTGCCCGGGGCCATAGCCGCCCCGCCCATCACGGTGACGCCGGGAACAAGCGCCGGCAGCTCCGGTTCGAGGCGGAGCGCGACGGCGAGGTTGGTGAGAGGCCCGGTGGCCAGCAAGTGCACCTCGCCTGGCCGGCGGCGGGCCGTCTCGACGATCAGTTCGGGCGCGCTCTTCGGGGAGAGCGTGCCGGCGGGTTCTCCCACGTCCACACCGCCGAGGCCGTTGCCGCCATGGACATCGGTTGCGAGCTCGGGCTCGACACCGGTGAGGGTGAGCTCAGAGCCCTTGGCCACCGGCACCCCGCTGCGCCCGGCGACGTCGAGCACTGCGAGCGTGTTGCGGGCGGCTGTCGCGGCAGCAATGTTGCCGAACACGGTGGTGACACCGCACAGCTCGACATCGGGGTCGGCCAACAGGTACAAGAGGGCGACGGCGTCATCGACGCCGGTGTCGCAGTCCATCATGATGACCTTCTTCGCGGGGCTGCCAGCCATGGCCCAACGGTACCGGCCAATAACCTCGGCACTCGTGAAAGCCGCGATCATCAAAGACGGGGCCGTCCTCTGGGAGGAACGGCCCGACCCTCAGTTGGGGCCCGACGAGCTGTTGTTGCGCGTGGAGGCGGCCGGCATCAATGGTGCCGACCTGCTCCAACGGGCGGGCCACTATCCCCCGCCGGCGGGCGTGCCCGCAGACATGCCCGGCCTCGAGTGCGCCGGAGTGGTCGAGGCGGTGGGGGAAAGGGTGAGGGGGTTCCGGCCCGGGGAGCGCGCCATGGGCCTCCTGGCCGGCGCCGGGCAGGCGGAGCTCACCACCGTCCACGAGCGCCTGGCCCTTCGCGTCCCAGACGGTGTGGGCATAGTCGAGGCAGGGGGGTTCCCGGAGGTTTTCTGCACCGCGCACGACGCCCTCTTCTCCCAAGCTGCCCTCGCCATGGGCGAGCGCCTGCTCGTCACCGGCGCCGCCGGGGGGGTGGGCATGGCCGCGGTCCAGCTGGGCGTGGCGGCCGGCGCCACGGTCGTGGCCAGTGCGCGCGACCCGGAGCTGCGCGCTCGGCTGGGCGCCCTGGGCGCGACCTGTGCCGGGCCGGCGGAAGCCCTGGCTCTCGGGCCCTTCGACGTGGTGCTCGAGCTCGTCGCGGGTGCCGGCGTGGGCGCCGCTCTGGGGGCGCTCGCGCCTTCCGGCCGGGTCGTGGTGATCGGGACCGGCGCTGGGGCACTGGCCGAGGTCGACCTCCGGACGCTTATGGGCAAGCGCGCGGTACTGAGGGGTTCCACCCTGCGCAACCGGAGCCTCGAGGACAAGGCGCTCGTGGTCCGCCAAGTCGAGCGCCACGTGATCCCCTTGGTGGCGTCAGGGCGCGTGAGGGTCGCGGTCGAAGCGGTCTTCCCCTTCGAGCGTGCCCAAGAGGCCTACGAGCGCTTCGCGGCTGGCAAGAAGTTCGGCAAGATCGTGCTGGCCAGGAGCGAGCGGCCATAACCATGCTCCCCCGCCGGGCTGGGTTTAGGCGTAGGTTTAGCGCGGTTTGGGCTGGTTTAGGCGGGTTTGGGCGGGTCTAGGCGTACCAGTCCCGCCGGCGCCTCGTAGCCCGCCAGCGGCGCGGGCCCACCCAAAAGAAGAGGACCAGCGGGACGAACCACATGAGGTGCCCGCCCGACAGGGCGAAGCCGGTGACCACGAAAGCGAGCCAGGCGAGGACTGCGACTGACCAGAAGTGCCGCCACTGCCCCCGGTACCCGCACTGCCCGACTTCGGTACCCGGTGGACGGCCCATCGGAGGGGTGTACCACGAAGGTGCCCAGACCGCGCTTGGCTCCTCGTCCCGCACCGGGAGGTCGGCCAGTAGGCCGTCGAGTTCGGCGTAGGTCTTAGCCGCCAAGCAGCGGCCGTAGCGGTCGGCGAACTCGTCCGCGTCTAGGCGGCCGGCAACATGCTCCCGCCGGAGGATTTCGCCCACGGCCGCCCGGTCCCGGTCGGCCGCTCGCAAGGACCGGTCACGAGGTACCTGCCAGGAGTACGAGGCGTCCTTGTCGGCCATGAGCCCCCAGTTTAGGGCTCCCTCGCGCCTTTAGCCTCCCGAGACGTCTTCAAGGCGGGGGCCCCCCGAAGACAGGAACGGCATCATGGCCCGCAATTGCGCCCCCACCTTCTCGATGGGGTGCTCAGCGCCCTCACGCTGGAGGCGCTTGTAGTTGGACAGGCCAGCCTTGTACTCCCCGACCCATTCCTCGGCGAAGGTCCCCGACTGGATTTCAGAGAGGATCTTCTTCATCTCAGCCCGGACCGAGTCGTTGATGAGCCGTGGGCCGCGGGTCATGTCGCCGTACTCGGCGGTCGTCGAAATCGAGTAGCGCATCCCGGTAATGCCGTGCTCGTAGATCAAGTCGACGATCAGCTTCACCTCGTGGAGGCACTCGAAATAGGCCGATTCGGGCTGGTAGCCGGCCTCGACCAGGGTCTCGAAACCAGCCTTTATCAACGCGGTGAGGCCTCCGCAGAGGACCACTTGCTCACCAAAGAGGTCGGTCTCTGTCTCCTCCGTGAAGGTCGTCTCCAGTACCCCTGCCCGCGTGGCGCCGATGGCCCAGGCGTAGGAGAGCCCGAGAGCTTTGGCCTTGCCGCTCGCGTCTCGCTCGACGGCGAGGAGCGCCGGCACTCCCCCCCCGCCCTCGTAGGTGCGCCGCACCAGGTGCCCCGGGCCCTTGGGGGCAACCATCGCCACGTCCACCCCCTCGGGAGGGTCGATGAGGCCGAACCGGATGTTGAAGCCGTGAGCGAACATCAGCGTGTCTCCCGGCCGCAGCCCGGGCGCGACGGATTCGGCGTAGATCTCCGGTTGGGCCGTGTCGGGGGCGAGCAGCATCACAACGTCTGCCCACGAAGCCGCCTCCGCCGGGGTCGAAACCGCCAGGCCGACCGACTCGGCTTTGGAGCGCGACGTCGAACCCTCGCGTAGTCCCACCCGGACGTCCACGCCTGAGTCACGCAGGTTGAGAGCGTGGGCATGCCCCTGGGACCCGTAACCGATTATCGCCACCTTGCGGGAACTAACCACGGATGGGTCGGCGTCCCGCTCGTAGTAGATCGTTGCCATCGGGCTAGCCTACCTTTCTCTACTTTTCTCTACTTTTCGCCACCGGCTGTGCCCCGGCCCCGGCGGAAAGCCTGGCGCTCGAGCTTGGGGAGCGCAACCCTGCCCGTCCTTTGGATGTCGATGATGCCGTAGGGGCGGAGGAGTTCCTCGAAGTCGTCGAGCACCGAGGGCTCGGCTGCCAGCATGACCGTGAGCGCCTCCTGACCAACGTCCACCACGCTCCCGCCGAAAATCCGCACCAAGTCGCCCACCTCGCCCCGCGACGGGCCTGGTGCCCCCGGCGGGGCGCAGCGCACCGACACGAGCGCGAGTTCCCGCTCGAGCGCCTCGCCCGGGGGCATCTCGGTGATCTTCACGACGTTGACGAGCTTGAAGAGTTGCTTGGTCAGTTGCTCGACCGACGTCTCCTGCAGGTCGACCACGATCGTGACGCGGCTGAACGCTTCGTCGTCGGTGGGCGCGACAGCGAGGGAAATTATGTTGAACCCGCGCCTGGCAAAAAGGGCCGCGACCCTCGCCAGGACGCCGGAACGGTTTTCTACGATCACCGATATGGTCTGGTGGTGCAGCCTCCCGCTGCCCGACCCCCACATCGCGTTCGCCGGCGCGGCCGTGGCCATCACTGGACCACCTCTTCTCCGCCGGGGCGCTGAGAGGGGTGCACGATGACGTCGCTGTTGGAAGCTCCTGCAGGCACCATCGGGAAAACCTTCTCGTTCGCATCGGTGCGGAAGTCGATGACTACGGGGCGGTCGTCGATGGCGTTGGCCTTGTCCACGACAGCCGCGACATCGGCCGGCGTCTCGGCCCGGAAAGCGGCGCACCCCATAGCCTCCGCCCACTTGACATAGTCGGGGAGGTCGGGCGAGAGGTAGACCTCGGAGTAGCGTTCCTTATAAAAGAGCTCCTGCCACTGGCGGACCATCCCGAGGTAAGCGTTGTTCAATATCGCAACTTTTATCGGGATACGTTCGCTGGAGGCGGTGACGAGCTCATGGGCTGTCATCTGGAAACAACCGTCGCCGTCGATGGCCCAGACTGTCCTGTCGGGCCGGCCCACCTTGGCCCCGATGGCCGCGGGCACGGCGAAGCCCATCGTGCCGAGGCCTCCCGAATTGACCCACGTGTACGGCTCCTCGAAACGCCAGAACTGGCTCGCCCACATCTGGTGCTGCCCCACGCCGGCGACGACAGTGGTGTCGGCTGGGCTCGCATCCCTGATCGCCTCTATCACCGCTTGGGGCTTGAGCGCCTCACCCTCGGCTTGGGGCTCGTAATGGAGCGGGAAGCGCTCACGCCATTGGTTGACCCGCGCCCACCAGGCGCCCCGGTCGGCCTGGGGCTCGCCGCTCGCCGCCAACACCCGCACGATCTCTTCTATGACCAGCCGGCAGTCACCCACGATCGGGACGTCTGGCTGGCGGATCTTGCCGAGCTCGGCGGGGTCGATGTCGACGTGGACCACCTTGGCCGCCGGGGCGAAGGTGCTCACCTGCCCTGTCACGCGGTCGTCGAAGCGCGCGCCGAGCGCGATCAGGAGGTCGGCCTCTTGCATGGCCGTGATGGCTGCGTAATTGCCGTGCATACCGGGCATGCCGAGGCACTGGGGATGGCTGTCCGGGAAGGCGCCGCGAGCCATCAAGGTGGTGACGACAGGTGCGCGCGTGATCTCGGCCAGGCTTCGCAGCGCCTCCGCGGCGCGAGCCTTCAAGATCCCGCCACCGGCATATATGACGGGCCTTTCCGAAGCCGCGATGAGCCGCGCCGCCTCGCGCACCATCCGGGGGTGGCCCTTGGTGGTCGGCTTGTAGCCCGGGAGGGAGGCCGACACCTCGTCGTCGGTCGGCCAGTACCACTCCGTTTTTTCCTGGAGGACGTCCTTCGGCACGTCGAGGAGGACTGGGCCGGGCCGGCCGGTCGTGGCCAAGAGGAAAGCCTGGCGGACGGCGAGGGGGACCTCCTCCGCGCTCATCAAGAGCTCGTTGTGCTTGGTCACCGAGCGAGTGATGCCGACCGTGTCTGCCTCCTGGAACGAGTCCGTACCGATTACGGGGCGGCTCACCTGGCCCGTTATCGCGACTACGGGGACAGAGTCCATGTACGCGTCGCAGAGCGCGGTCACGAGGTTGGTCGCGCCCGGCCCGCTCGTGACCATGGCGACGCCCGGCCGGCCCGTCACGTGGGCGTAGCCTTCGGCCATGTGGCCGGCGCCCTGCTCGTGGCGGACGAGCACGTGGCGGATGGGCGAGTCGAGGATCGGGTCGTAGGCAGGGAGGATGGCGCCCCCCGGCAGGCCGAATATGACCTCGGTATGCTCCATTTCCAGGCTCTTTATGAGGGCTTGCGCCCCGGTCAGTTGCATCGGCGCCTCGCTTTTTGGTTGTTGGATCATTGGTTGGGCCCGGGAAACAAAACGACCTCCCGTCTGGGAGGTCGTTCGACGCACGCGCGGAGTAGCAGGCGCGTGCGTCAGGTAACTACTACGAGAGAAATGATGGGCAGCGCCACCACGCCCGGGCGCACTGGCCCCAGGCTCGAGCCGGCTGCCCGGCGCACGCCTCGGTGCCCTCGTGCCACTGCCATTACAGGGATCATGGCACAACCAGGGCGATGACCGCAAGCCGGGGGCGGTCGACCGCTTCGGACCGCCTCCAGGGACAAGGCCGGCTCACTCAAGCGCCGCCGTCCGCACGGCGAGCGAGGGCGAGCCATTGGGCGGCCAAGACCTCTTCCACCACCCGGCGCTTCTCCCTCGTGACGGCCCGCCAACCGTAGACAAGGACGGTGTAACCGCCCAAGCGGAGAGCGTTGCGCCGGGCCTCGTCCCTCTCTTTCTGCTCTGGCGACCAGTGGAAGGCATAGCCGTCCACTTCCACGAACACGTTGCCCTCGACTTCCGTGTCGATCCGGTAGCGGCCGTAGTCGATCGCAACTTCGGTGGCGACGACCTCGATACCGTTGGCCGCGAGGAGCCGGAGGAGCTGGCTTTCGAGGACGCTCGCCGGAGGCGCGCCGAGAAAGCCACGCCTCGCCAACGCCCGGCGCAATTGGCGCGGTCCTCGCCGGCCGTGTCGCCCGACCCGTTGCGCCTCCGCCACGAGTCCCTCCACGGTCACCAGCCCTCTCGCCAGGGCGCGGTCGAGCGCTGCGTCGACGACGTCACCCGGGGCCTCGCCGGCCAGGTCCACCAGCGTCCGCAGAGGGTTGGTGGTGGGCACCCCCTGCCAATGAGAGATGCTCGTCTCTGCCAAGTCGGTGCTGTAATGGACCGTCGCCCTCCGGCCCAGGCCCTCCAGGCCCAAGGTGTGGGGCCTCAAAGTTGCGATAGTTGCGCGTTTTCGCTCTCCTAAAGGGCGTTGGCCATGGGCCACCGTGACGGTCGGCCCATCGGGTGCCTTCTCCAGCAACCCCCACAGCCACGCGGCCGACGCGTGAGACGCGGCTCCCCCCGTGGCCAGGCACGCTGCCACCAGGTCACGCCTCGGCGAAGCGGCCCAGTTGGCCAAACCGTAAAGGCCCCGCCTGACCATCACCCACTCACCCCGCCTGATAGCCGCCCTGATCTCGCCTGTGGACACGCCGGCGGCGAGCAGTTCCTCCCGTCTCGCCAGTCCGTCGTGGCACTCGAACACCCGGCCCACCCTAGATCGGGTCAGACCTTTCATGAACTTTGATGTTATCTCAGCCCGTGGCGTCGGGGCAACATCCCTTCTTGTAGACGTAAGTGGTCAAATAAGCCGTTTTCGTCTACAAGAACGAGGGCGCCGTCGCCGGCGAGGGGCGCGGTGCCGGTCGCACCAAGGGCGGCCGCCGGCCCAGCACCCCGCCGGCCCAGCACCCCGCCGGCCCAGCACCCGCCGGCCCAGGACCCGCCGGCCCAGTACCCCGCCGGCCCAGTACCCCGCCGGCCCAGTACCCCGCCGGCCCAGCACCCCGCCGGCCCAGCACCCCGCCGGCTAGGCGCCGGCGACCGGGAGCCCTCGGGCGACGAGCTCGGACCGGAGCGCCTCCGGGCCCTCGAAAAGAACCGCCGGCACACCCAGGGCCTCCGCCGCCCGGACATTGACTTCGCGGTCGTCGATGAAAAAGGCGTCACCGGGAGCGAGGCCGAAGCGCGAAAGGGCGAGCTCGAAGTAGCGCCGGTCAGGCTTGGCGACACGCTCCACCCCGGAGATGAAATGGCCATCGAACCAGGAGAGGAACTCGTAGGCGCGCCGGCGCTTCTCCCAGTTCTCGGGCTCCATGTTGCTGAGCGCGTACTGGCGCACGCCCAGCGCCCGGAGCTCGCGGACCAGCTCCACGCTCCCCAAGATGACCCCTCCGATCATCTCCTCGCTCCGCTCTCCCCAGGCCAGTATGAGCGGCGCCTGCGCCGGGTGCTCTGCCGCGAGGGCGGCGCACGCCTCGACGACGCTCCGGCCGAGGTCCTGCTCGGCGTGCCACGCCGGCGTGGTGACGTTGGCCAGGAAGTGCTCCATGGCGGCCACGTCGCCGCCGAAGAGCTTGCGGTACAGGTAGCGCGGGTCCCAGTCGAGGAGCACCCCGCCTAGGTCCCAGAGCACGGCCTTGGGCGCCGGGCCCACGCCGCCGCCGCCGGCCGAATGGCTAGTGCTGGTCATCACGTCGGTAGTCATCGAGGAGGCCGACCTGGCTCTAGGGAACTTTAGGAGACTCGACGAGGCCGCAGAGCGCCCTAAGGCTCCGTCACCGCCCCCCGCTCGGCGCCGGCGACGAGCCGGGCGTACTTGGCGAGCACGCCGTGGCGGTACCGGGGCTCGGGCGGCTTCCAACCCGCCTCTCGCGCAGCCCGCTCGTCGGGGGAGACCTCCAGGTCTATGCGCCGGCTGGGCACGTCGATCACGACCCTGTCCCCGTCTGCGATAAAAGCGATCGGGCCGCGGTCGACCGCCTCGGGGGCCACGTGGCCGATGCAGAGGCCGTGGGTCCCGCCGCTGAAGCGCCCGTCCGTCACCAACGCGCAGTCGGCGCCCCGCCCCGCCCCCTTCATCGCCCCGGTGACGGCGAGCATCTCGCGCATGCCCGGGCCGCCCTTGGGCCCCTCGTAGCGGATGACGACCACGGTGCCGGGTTGGATCCGGCCGGCGAGGATGGCGTCGAGGGCCGCCTGCTCCCCGTCGAAGACCCGGGCCGTCCCCTCGAAACGCTCGAAGTCGAGCCCGGCCACCTTGACGACGGCGCCGGCCGGCGCCAGCGAGCCCCGCAGGATGGCGAGGCCGCCGTCGGCGTGGATGGGCCGGGAAAGGGGGTGGACCACGTCGCCGTCGGGCGCCGGCGGGGAAAGCTGAGCGAGGTTTTCGGCAACCGTGCGCCCCGTCACGGTCAGGCAGTCGCCGTGGAGGAGGCCGGCGTCCAACAGCTCCTTCATGACCACGGGCACGCCCCCCACCCGGTCGATGTCGACCATGTGGTACTTCCCATGGGGCTTGGTGTCGGCGAGGTGCGGCACCCGCCGGCCCACCCGGTCAAAGTCCTCCAACGAGAGCTCGACCTCGGCCTCGTGGGCTATAGCCAGCAGGTGGAGCACGGCGTTGGTCGAACCCCCGAGCGCCATCACCACGGCAATGGCGTTTTCGAACGCCTCCTTGGTCATGACCTGGCGGGGCCTGATCCCCGCCTCGAGCAGCCCGACCACCGCCTTGCCCGACTCGTAGGCGTAGTCGTCCCGCCGGCGGTCCACCGCGGGCGCGCTCGAACTTCCCGGGAGCGCCATGCCGAGCGCTTCTGCCGCTGACGCCATCGTGTTGGCCGTGAACATCCCGGCGCAACTGCCCTCGGTCGGGCAGGCCCGCCGTTCGATCAAGCTCAGCTCCTCGTCAGTCAAGGCGCCGGCGGCCCGCGCACCCACGGCTTCGAACACGCTCACGATGTCGAGCGCCTCCCCGTGCGCCCCCCGGCCGGGCAGGATCGACCCCCCGTAAAGGAAAACCGAAGGCAGGTTGAGCCGGGCAGCCGCCATCAGCATGCCGGGAAGGGACTTGTCGCAGCCGGCAAAGGAGGCCAGCGCGTCGAAACGCTCTGCGTGCACCATGGCTTCGACCGAATCAGCAATGATCTCCCGGCTGACGAGCGAGGCGCGCATCCCCTCGTGGCCCATGGAGATCCCGTCGGAGACGGCGATCGTGACGAACTCGACGGGGAACCCGCCGGCGTCACGTACCCCCTCTTTCGCCCGCTTCGCCAAGCGGTCGAGGGGCAAGTTGCACGGGGTAACCTCGTTCCATGACGACGCGATGGCAACCTGAGGCTTGCCCCAGTCGGCGTCGGTCATGCCGATGGCCCGCAGCATGGCTCGCGCCGGTGCCCGCTCGGGCCCGTCGGTCACTTCGTGGCTGCGGATCTTGAGGTCGTTCGGCATACGGCAACCTTATAAGCGCGGGCGGGGGGCGAGCGCCAGTGCAGCCACGGCTATGGCGTTTGCCCTGGTAGCGGCGCTCGTGTTAACGGGCTGTTCCATCACGGCTCGCGACACCGTGTCGGCAGCCAGCCTGGAAGCAGACATCGCGGGCCAGCTCTCCACGAGCTACCAGATACCCAAGCCGCCCGTGAACTGCCCCCGCTCGGTGCCGGCGCGGGCGGGGTCGAAGTTCACCTGCACGGCCACTCTCGACGGTCAACGCCTGAAGGTGAACGGCAACGTCACCGGCACGCACGGCCAGGTCGAGGTGAAGCCGGCCACGGCCGTCGTGGTCACCAAGACGGCCGAGGCCGACCTGGCCAAGCGCCTGAAGAAGACCTTCCACCAAGCCGTGGGGCTCGAGTGCCGAGCGCCGGCGCTACTTGTCGCCACCCCGGGGCGCAGCTTTGGGTGCACGGCCACGGTCGGCACGATCAAGCGCCAGCTCGTGGTCAGCGTGACCGGCCACTCCGGCGCCCTCAGCTACCGTGTCCTGCCCTACAAGCGCCCGAAGTAGCCAATTGGCTCACTGGCCGGCGCGGCGCCGGCGGAGCAGCTCGCTCGCGGCCCGCAAGTCGGCGTTGCCACCCGTGGCCGCCTTCACCTTCCCGATGAAAAAACCGGCCAGCTTGTCGTCGCCGGCCGCGTAACGTCCCCACTCGCGGGGGTTGGCGACGACGACGTCTTCCACGACCGCTTCCAGCGCCCCGGCACCCATCGCCTCGAACCCGAGCCTGCCCGCGACCTCCTCGGGCCCTCCCCCCTCGGCCACCATGATCTTCAAGACGCTGCGGGCCTGCGCCGAGGTGAGCTCCCCTCTCTCCTCCATCGACACCAGGCGGGCGAACTCCTCCCGCCCCAGGTGGTGGCCACCGTCGTCGCCGAGCTCCCCCGCGACCTCGTTGGCCAGCCGGCGGAGGGCGAGGCCGGCATCTGCCTCGGCCTCCACGGCAGCAGCCACGAAGCCGTCGAGCCCGAGGCGCACGACCGTCGACACGGGCTCTGACGAGGCGGGGACGCGGGCCGCCTTCGCCACCCGCCGGCGCCTTTCTGCCGGGAGCACCCCGAGATTGGCCCGGACGGTTGCGACCCAGTCTTCGGAGGGGCTGAGGGTGACGAGGTCAGGCTCGGGGAAGTAGCGGTAGTCGAAGGCCTCCTCCTTGGAACGCATGGAATGGGTCCGCCCCTCGGACTCGTCCCAGTGACGGGTCTCCTGCTGGACCTCTCCCCCGCCAGCGCGGACCTCCACTTGCCGGGCGGCCTCGTAGGCGATGGCGCGGCCCAGGCTGCGGAGGGAGTTCATGTTCTTTATCTCGCAACGCGTACCTAGCTCCTCCGAACCAGCCGGCCGGACAGAGACGTTGCAGTCAACCCGGAGCGACCCCTCTTCCATCTTGCCGTCCGAGGCGCCCGTGGCCACGAGGATGCCCCGCAGCTCCTCGACGTATTCCCGGGCTTCCTCGGCCGAGGAGATGTCAGGCGCAGACACGATCTCGACCAGGGGCACGCCGGCGCGGTTGTAGTCGACAAGCGAATACCCCGCTTCGTGTATGCGGCCGCCACCACCGATGTGGGTGGTCTTGCCGGTGTCCTCTTCGATGTGCGCCCTGACTATGCCGACCTGCTTCCCGCTCGGGAGCTCCAGCCACCCGCCGGCGTTTATGGGCACGTCGTACTGGCTTATCTGGTAGTCCTTGGGCATATCGGGGTAGAAGTAGTTTTTGCGGTGGAATATGGAGCTCTGGGCGCGGGAGTGCAGAGCGGCCCCGATCCGCAGCGCTAGCTCGACCGCCTGCTTGTTGAGCACCGGGAGCGACCCCGGGAGGCCGAGGCAGACGGGGCAGACATTGACGTTGGGCTCGTCGCCGAAGCTGTTGGGGCACCCGCAAAACAACTTGGTCGCGGTGCGCAGCTCGCAGTGCACCTCCAAACCGATCACCGTCTCCCAAGCTTCCCCCCAGGCTTCGCTGCTCATCTTGCCTCCCCGCGCGGTGCCACCGCTTCGAGCGCTTCCGCCACCTGCAACATGACGGGCTCGCCCAGCGCGGGGGCGAGCACTTGGACCCCGACCGGCAGCCCGTCCTCTCCCGCACCGAAGGGGATGCTCACCGCAGGGTGGCCGGCCAGGTTGGACGGGATCGTGCACACGTCGGAAAGGTACATGGCGAGAGGGTCGGCCGTTTTTGCCCCGAGAGGGAAGGCAGTAGTCGGGGACGTGGGCGACAAAAGCACATCGAAGGAGCTGTAAGCCAGATCGAAATCGCGGATCATGAGAGTGCGGACCTTTTGCGCCTTGCCGTAATAAGCGTCGTAATAGCCCGCAGAAAGGGCATAGGTGCCGAGCATTATGCGCCGTTTCACCTCCGGCCCGAAACCGGCGGCGCGCGTTGACATGTACATCTCGGTTATGTCGTTGCCGTCGCGGCGGAGCCCGTAGCGCACGCCGTCGTAACGTGCCAGGTTGGAAGAGGCCTCGGCGGGGGCGATCATGTAGTAGGCAGAAAGGCCATAGCGCACAGAGGGCACGCTCACTTCCTCCACCTTGGCCCCGGTCGCCGCGAGCGCCTCCGCCGCGTCGGTGACGGCTGCCGAGACGTCTGGCGCCATGCCTTCCGCGCTGGCGAGCTCGGCGATCACGCCCACCCGCAGGTCCTCTGCGCCTCGCCCCAGGCGGCTGGCCACGCTCGGGTGCTCGCCCGGGAGGCTGGTCGAGTCGCGCTCGTCGTGGCCGGAGATGACGTCGAGGGCCAGGGCGGCGTCGGCCACGCTCCGGGCGAACGGGCCGATCTGGTCGAGGGAGCTGGCAAAAGCGACCAGCCCGTAGCGAGAAACGAGCCCGTAGGTGGGCTTGACCCCGACGACGCCGCACAGCGCCGCCGGCTGGCGGATCGACCCCCCGGTGTCGCTGCCGAGGGCCAGGGCGGAGAAGCCCGCCGCCACCGCCGCTGCGCTCCCCCCGGAGGATCCCCCCGGGACCCGGGAGAGGTCGTGGGGGTTGTGGGTGGGCCCTGTGGCCGAATGCTCCGTGGAAGAACCCATGGCGAACTCGTCCATGTTGGCCTTCCCGATGACGATTGCCCCGGCAGCAGCCATCTTTTTCACCACGGTGGCGTCGTAGGGCGGGCACCAGCCGGCGAGGATCCGCGAGGAGCAGGTCGTCGGGACGCCCCGGGTACAGAGCAGGTCCTTGAGGGCCACGGGCACTCCCGCGAGCAAGCCTGGGTCCTCGCCTGCCGCGACCGCGGCGTCCACCTGAGCCGCGCGTGCCCTGGCAGCGTCGGCCGTCACCAGGTTGAACGCGTGCACCTGCTGCTCCCAGCGCTCGACCCGGGCGAGGTGCTCCTCCAGCACGGCGGCGGCCGAGAGCTCGCCACTGCGCACGCCGGCGGCTATCGCCCTGGCCGAGAGGCTCGTCAGGCCCGAAAGCGCAGCCGGGCCTTCGCCGCTGCCCGAAGGCGAGCCGCTCACGGTGCCTCGCTCAAGATGCGGGGGATGCGGAAACGAGCGGACTCCACTTCTGGGGCCGCCGCCAGGACCTCGTCCCTGTCCAGGCACGGCCGCGGCTCGTCCTCACGGAGCACGTTGGACAGCGGGAAGGGATGGGCCGTGGGCGGGACGTCGGCTATGTCGAGCGCCTCGATGTCCCTGGCGTGCCCGAGGACGCTGGCGAGCTGGGTGGTGTAGAGCTCGAGCTCTTCTTCGGAGAGGGCGAGGCGGGCCAGGCGGGCGACGTGGGCGACGTCTTGCTTGGAGATCGTTGGGGCCACCTGGACATCGTACTGAGACCGAAGGACCGCCCCATGCCGGCGACCCGGTGCTGGGCGGGCAGCCCGCGGCGGCGGCCTGAAACGGCCCTCGGCTAGCTTCGATGGGACAGCTATGGCCAAGTACCCGTTCCTCTCGGGCCCGTGGGTGGCCGAAGCGCGGCGCATCTACGCCGAAGCGGCCAGCGCCCTCCCCGCCCCGCCCGCTGCCCCGCCGGTGCGGGTCAACCTCGTGGTGACCGAGGTGCCGTTCTCGGAGCGGCCCCTCGACGCCCACCTGGACACCACGACCGGTGCCCTCTCGGTCGACACCGGCCACCTGCCCGAGCCGGACGTCACGGTGTCGATGGACTACGCCACGGCCCGGACGTTGTTTGTCGGGGGCGATGTGCAAGGCGTCATGCAGGCCTTCCTTGCCGGCCGGATCAAAGTGGACGGCGACCTGAGCAAGCTGCTCGACCCCCGGAGCGGGATCTGGCCGGCTAGCACGCCGGCACCCGATGCCGTGGCGGCCCCCGCCGGCGGAAGGGCTGGCGCGACCGACGCTGCCGGCCCGGCGCCGGCGAGCTCCCAGCCGCGCCTCGGCTTCCCCGGCCCGGCGGCCTTTCAACTGGCTACGCGGCTCCAGGAGATAACCGAGTAGTGGCACCGGCAGGGCTCGCCACGGTCAGAGTGGACAAGTGGCTCTGGGCCGTCCGCCTCTACAAGACCCGCTCGGACGCCACCGAAGCCTGCCGGGCCGGCCACGTGAGGGTCAACGACACCAGCGCCAAACCGGCGACCGTAGTGAAGGCGGGCGACACGGTGCGGGCGCGCAACGCGAGCGGCGAGCACGTCGTCGAGGTGACCGGGCTCCTCGAGAAGCGAGCCAGCGCACCGGTGGCCACTTCCTGCTACATCGACCACACGCCGCCGGCCCCGGTGGAGGAGCGGCTGGCCAACTTCGTGCGGGAAAGGGGCGCTGGGCGACCGACCAAGAGGGACCGGCGCCAGCTCGAGCGCTTCCGCCGGCACTAGCCGAACAGGTCGCGCGCTATGACTGCTTTTTGGATCTCGTTCGTGCCCTCCTCGAAGCGCTGGGCGCGGGCGTCCCGGTAGACGCGCTCGATCGGGTGGGGCTCCCAGTAGCCGATCCCCCCGTGCACCTGGAGGGCCTTGTCGGTGACCCGGGTGAGCATGTCGACGGCGTTCAGCTTGGCCATCGACGACAAGGTGGCGGAGCGCTCGTCCCCGGCCTCCCAGCGGCGCGCGGCGTGGAGCGTGAGCTGGCGGGCAGCTTCGATGTCGGCCTCGTTTTCTGCCAGGGAAAAGGCGATGGCCTGCCTGGCGGCGAGCGGCTTGCCGAAGGTCTGCCGGGTTTTGGCGTGGGCGACCGCCAGCTCCTGTGCCCGGCGGGCCAGGCCGACGCAGGTCATGGCCACCGCGATCCTGCTCGGCGTCAGGAAGCCGTCGAAGGCCACGTCGAGGCCGCGCCCTTCGTCGCCCAAGCGGTTGGCCACGGGCACCGGGGCGCGGTCGAAGACCATGTGGGCGTGGTCGGTGCCGCGGACCCCCATGGTGTCCGCCATCGCCTCGACCTTCGCCCCGGGGACGTGGCGGTCCACCATGAGCGCCACCGTCCCGTCCTTGCCCGGGGTACCGCCCAGCCGGGCGAACAAGAGCCAGTAGTCGCAGTGCGCCCCGAACGTGATCAGGTGCTTCTCGCCGGACAGGTAGTAGGTATCGCCCTCGCGCACCACGCTCGAACGGATGTCGGCCCCCGTCCCCGCCGTCGGCTCGGTGAGGGCGAACGCCACCCGGATGTCGCCCGAGATCTGAGGGCGCACGAACGCCTTTTCCTGCTCGGGCGTGGCGAAGCGGGCGATCGCCCGCCAGATGCCGTTGCACACGTGCACGATCATGCGCAGCGACGCGTGCGACATCGAGAACAACTCGAGCAGCTCCAGGTACTGGGGAAAAGGTAGGCCCCTCCCCCCGAGCGAAGCCGGTGCCGCCAGGCGCAGGTACCCGCGCTCACGCAAGTCCTTCCACAGGCCGGGAGGCACGCTGCGCGTACGTTCGATCTCGGCGGCGTAGTCCTCGCCTGGCCCGCGGACGAAGCCCTCGACCTCCTCGGCCAGCGGGCCGGGCCCTTTCTCGCCGGCCTCTCCGGCACCAGGCACTTCGCTCACTCTTGGTCGACCTCCCGGGCTGCTGGCGCCCTCACCGGGCGCGCTCTTTCTCTACGAGCCGGCGCACCTGCTCGCGGAGCACGTACTTCTGCACCTTGCCGATCGGGTTGCGAGGGAGGCCGCCCACCACCTCGAGGCGTTCGGGCCAGTAGTGCTTGGCAACGCGGTGGGCGTCCAAGAAGCGCTGCATCTCGGCGAAGCCGAAACCGTTGCGGGAGACCACAAAAGCGCATGCCCGCTCGCCGAGGCGCTCGTCCGGCATGGCCACGATCGCCACGTCCTCCACGTCTGGGTGGGTGTGGAGCAGTTGCTCGATCTCGGCTACGGGCACCTTCTCGCCGCCCCGGTTGATCACGTCCTTCACCCGGCCGCTGATGCGCACGTAGCCCGAGTCGTCGATGACCGCCAGGTCACCGCTCCTGTACCAGCCGTCCGGGGTGAAGGCCTCCGCGGTCCATTCCGGGTGCCCGAGGTAGCCCTCGAACATGCACTTGCTGTGCACCTCGAAGTTCCCCTCCTGCCCCGGTGCGAGGACGTTGCCCAGGTCGTCGGTGACCCGGAGCCGCACCCCTTCGAGCGCCCGGCCGTCGGTGCCCCACGTCTTGGCGGGCTCGTCGCCCGGGGCCGACAGCGAGCCGAGGCAGGTCTCGGTGGTGCCCCAGGCCCCGCATACGGCCGCGCCGAGCAGGCGCGTCGCTCGCTCGGCCAGCCCTCGGGGCACGGCAGCGCCCGTCGCGACGAAGATCCGGAGGGCCTCGGGGCGCCGGCCCGTTTCCTCCACGGCCGCCACCAGGTCGGCGAGGAAGGGCGTGGCGGCCTGCACGAAGGTCCCACCCCAGCGCCGGAGGGCGTCGAGCGCCACGGCACCGTCCCATACCGCTTGGAGCACCTGGGGCGCGCCGAGCAGCAACGCCTCCCACATGCCGTAGAGGAAGCCGGTCTGGTGGGCGAGCGGGGAGGGCACGAACACGCAGTCATCACCCG
The DNA here is from genome assembly GCA_021787365.1 of Actinomycetes bacterium. GTDB lineage: Bacteria > Actinomycetota > Acidimicrobiia > Acidimicrobiales > Palsa-688 > JAJZYO01. The sequence goes on from JAJYMB010000144.1 coordinate 101,291, forward strand.
AAAGCCCAAGGTGGCCCGCCTCCATGGCGGCAGCGCGAGTCAACGTGCCCATCCGGTGGAGCACGCCCTTTGGCTCCCCCGACGTGCCCGAGGTGAACAAGAGCTGGGCGAGGGCCGTCGGCAGCTGGGCCCGGCCGGCGAGGAGGCGGCGGTCCGCGGCCGAGATGCCCTCCGCCGCCAGGGCTCCGACCACCTCGGCGTAGGTATGCCAGGTCGGGCCGCGCCCACCACCTTCGCCGCGCTCGCCGCGCCCCGAGCCCGCCCCGCTCGCACCGTCGCCCTCCACGACGATTACGTGGTCCAGTGGCAGGGGCTGTTCACCCTCGTACAAGCCGTCTACCTCAGCCGGGTAGTCGCGGCCGCGGAAACTATCGGGCACGACGAGCACCCTCGCCCCCGAACGTCGCAACATGAAGGCCATTTCCCGCTCGCGGTAGATCGGCATGAGCGGGCAGCAGACCGCCCCGGCCCGCACGATGCCGAGCGAGAGCGCCACGAACTCGCCCACGTTTGGCAGCTGGTACGCGACCGGCTCGCCAGGAGCCACGTCGAGGCGGGACAGAGCCACGGCGGCCGCGTCCGCCTCGCGGTCGAGTTCCGCCCAGGTCCACACCCGCTCGCGACGGCCTTCGGTGGCCACGTCCACCACGGCTCGGGCGTCGGGACGTACCTCCGCCCAGCGCCGCACGTGGTCACCGATCCGCACCGCCGCCGACCTTTCCGGCGAGGCCTTGGCCACCCTGCGACGCCGGCCGGCCGCGACCTGCTCCGTGGCCGTCGGCGCCATGGGCAGCTCCACCGACATGGAGGCGCCGATGGCCCCCATCTCCTCCAAGAACCTCGGGTAGGAGATCCGGTAGGCGGTCGGGTACGTGAGGCGGCTCTCCCCTTCGGCGCGAGTGGCCGCCACGGCCAGGGACATGAGGACCCGGTGGTCGTTGAACGAGGACAAGTCAGCGCCCCGGAGCCCCTCGACACCGCTCACGACGAACCGGTCGCCGGAGAGCTCCAGACGGCCTCCCATGCGGTTGAGCTGGAGCATCGCAGAGACACGGTCGGACTCCTTCAAGCGCACGTGCGCCACGTTGTCGAGCACGCTCGTGCCCTGGGCGAAGCTGCCGAGCACCGAGAGGACCGGCAGCATGTCCGGGACGTTGCGGCAGTCGACGTGGAAAGGTTTTAGCTCGACCCCGCCGTGGCGGACCCGCACCTGGCCGGTCGCCGGGTCGAGGCCCATCGGCAACCCCATCTGGCCCACGATGTCGAGCAGTTCGGCCTCGGGATGGTCGGTCTCGGCGGCCGAACGGGCAGCCAGGCCTCGGAGGAGCACGTCCGAGGGGTGCAGCGCGGTCATGGCCAGGCCGAAGGCCGCCGCGCCCACGTCGGGGGGGAGGCGGAGCGTGGTGGGCCGCGCGGTTTGGTTGCCGTCCACCTCGTAGCGCCGGCCGTCCGCCGATACGCCCACCTCCAGCCCGAACTGGGCCATCATCCGCAGCGTGAGGTCTATGTAGGAGCGCTCGTTCAAAGGGCCCTCGACGCAGATCACGCTCGGCCCGGTGGCGAAGGGCGCGAGCAGGAGCAGCCCCGAGATCCACTGCGAGAGCGTCCCCGGGATGCTGACCTTGCCCCCTTTGGGCCGGCCTGGCGCGACGCGGATGGGCGGGCACCCCGAGGCCGACGAGAGCTCGACACCGAGACCGGAGAGGGCCTCGAGCAGGGGCCGGATCGGCCGGCGCCGGAAGTACTTCTGGCCTACCACGGTGACCGGGGCGTCGGCGAGCGAGACGAGGCCCGTGAGGAAGTACAGGGTCGTCCCCGAGCTGCCGACGTGCACCTCGGGCCCTTTCGGGTGGTACGGCCCCCCTTCGACGACGAAGGTGTCCCCCTGGACATGGATCTTCGTCCCGAGCCGGCGGAGGGCCGCCACCGTGTAGCGGACGTGCCCGGCGTCTGAGAGGCCGTGGATGTGGCTCGTGCCGGGCGCCAGGGAAGCGAGCATGAGCGCCCGGTGGGCGTGGTACTTGGAGCTCGGGATGACCAGCTCGCCGGCGAGCGGCTCGACAGCCTGCTTCACGAGGAGGCGGAGAACTCTCTTGGCCATCGGGCTACCCCTTTCTCTTCGCTCGTCTTTCGCCGCTCCGGTAAACGCCTTCTCGCCGCGGCGGCCTACGAGAAAGCTGCCCCATCTTGACGGCCCAAAGGCCCCAACGGCAAGCTACGGCGGTGACTGGCGAGGTCCGTTGGGGAGTGGTGGCACCTACCTTCGACCCGTTCGGCTCGGGGGAGCCGCCGCCGGTCGTGGCAGCAGCAAAGCGTTTGGAGGCGCTGGACTTCGACGTGGTGTGGGTGGGGGACCACCTCGTGTGCCCGGCTCCGGTCCTCGACTCGCTGTGCTCGCTGGCGGCAGTTGCCGCGGTCACGACCCGCGTGCAAGTCGGGCTCTCGGTCCTCCAGCTCGGGCTGCGACACCTCGTCTGGACGGCCAAGCAACTGGCCACGATCGACGCCCTCGCCCCCGGGCGCCTGCGCCTCGGCGTGGGAGTGGGCGGGGAGTTCGAAGAGGAGTTCATGGCCGCCGGCGTGGCACGGGAAACCCGAGGTAGCCGCCTAGACGAGATGCTCTTGCTCCTGCCGGCGCTTCTTCGCGGCCAACCGGTCGAACACGACGGGCCCCACGTCAAGGTGCACTCGCCGGCGCTCCTGCCGGCTCCTGCGACGGTCCCGCCCCTCTCGGTCGGGGGACGGAGCGATGCCGCCCTCGCCCGGGCCGCTCGCTTCGCGGACCAGTGGATCGGCATGTGGCACGGCCCCGATACGGTCCGGGCCCAGCGCGACCGGCTGGCCCAACTAGCGGCCGGGCACGGGCGGCCGGCGCCGAGCGTGGCTATGGTCGTCTTGGCCAACGTCAACGACGACATCGAGTTGGCACGCCAGGAAGTGGCTGCGGCCCTGGACGGGCAGTACCGCTTGCCCTTTCGGGCCGTCGAGCGCTGGACCGCCTACGGGCCGGCAGAACAGGTAGCGAAGATGCTGGCCGAGTACTGCGACGCCGGCGTGAGCGAGTTGCTCCTGCTCCCGGAGGCGCCCGACCCCCTCAGCCAGTACGAACGCCTCGCCGCGGTGCGCGAGCTCGTCGGGCGCGCCTAGGAGCAAGGACCGCCGGTGGAGCTCGAGCTCATGGTCGGGGGCCTCTCCTGGGAGCGCGCCGCGTCGCTCGCGGCGGCGGCGGAACGTTCGGGCCTGTCCGGCTTGGTCTTCACCGAGACGACCCAGGCTCCCTGGATGTCGATCGCGGCGGCGGCCATGGCGACGAGCCGGCTGCGCCTGTCCACGGGCGTCGCCGTTGCCTTTGCCCGGAGCCCCATGGTCACCGCCCAGCTGGCCTGGGAGCTCGCCGACAACACCCGCGGGCGCTTCCGCCTCGGCCTCGGCAGCCAGGTCAGGACCCACGTCGAGCGCCGGTACGGCGCCGCGTTCGACCCGCCCGGCCCCCGGGTACGGGACTACGTCGAAGCGGTAAAGGCATGCTTTAGGGCTTTCCGGGGCGACGAGCCATTGGCGCACCACGGTCCCTACTACAACCTCACGTTGCTCCCCGAAGCCTGGGCGCCGCGCCGCCACCCCTACGGGGACATCAAGGTCGACGTCGCGGCTGTCAACCCGTGGATGTGCGCCATGGCGGCATCCACCGCCGACGGGATCCACGTCCACCCGCTCCACTCCGTCGAGTACCTGAAAAAACGGCTCCTGCCGGCGGTTTCCGAAGGTGCTCTGGCAGCAGGCAGGCCCCCTTCGGAAGTGGAGCTCACAGTCGCGGTGTTTGCCGTTGCCGGCGACACCAAACAAGAGCGCGCCCCCCAGCTCGAGTGGGCACGGCGCCAGGTCGCTTTCTACGGCTCGACCCGCAACTACGCCTTCCAGTTCGACGACTTGGGCTTCGCAGGTACTTCGGCCGCGCTGAACGAGCGGCTGAAAGCCGGCGACCTGACAGGGATGTCGGCCACTGTCACCGACGAGATGCTCGCGCATTTCGCGGTCCTCGGCCCATGGGACGGCATGGCCGAGGCCTTGGTGGGGCGCTACGGGGGCATCGCCACGCGTATCGTGTTGTACCTCGCCCCCGAGATCTGGGCCGAGGACACGACCGATCCTGGCGTTATAGGGCGCTGGGGCGAGGTGGGGCGCGAAATTGCCGCCGCCAGCTGACGCCGGCAGGGGTTCACGCCAGCTCCCCAGTCTCGAGGAGGTGCTGGAAACCTTCCTCGTCGAGCACCGGCACCCCGAGTTGGGTGGCCTTGGTCAGTTTGGCACCCCCCGGGTCGGCGCCCACCACAAGGGCGGTCGTCTTTTGCGACACACTTCCAGGCGCCTTCCCGCCCCTCGCCTTTATTGCCGCTTCAGCTTCCTCTCGGGACCAGCGTTGGAGAACGCCAGTCACTACTACCGATTTGCCGGCGAGGGTCTGGGCCAGCGACGCTTGGCGTGGGCCCTCGAAATTGAGGCCGGCGGAACGCAGGCGCTCCACGACCTGGCGGTTGCGGGGCAGTGAGAAAAACTTCTTGATGCTGGCGGCAATGACCGGCCCGATCCCCTCGACCGCGGCGATCTCTTCTTCTCTGGCTTCCATTATCCGGTCCAGGTGGCCGAACGAACGCGCCAGGAGCTGGCTCGTGTTGGCCCCGAGGTGCCGTACCGAGAGGCCGACCAACAAGTTGGCGAGAGGCCGAGACTTGGACGCCTCGATGGCCCCGGCCAGGTTGGCCACGGAGAGGTCGGCAAAACCCTCGAGCTTGCGCACCCGGTCGAAGTCGAGCGAGTAAATGTCAGCCACGTCGGAGAGGATGCCCTCGTTGCAAAAGAGCCCGACTGTCCGCTCCCCGAGCCCCTCGATGTCCATGGCTCCACGCGACGCAAAATGGCTGATGCGCTGGACCTGCTGGCCCGGGCAGTCGACGTTTATGCAGTAGGTGTCCGCCTCGCCCTCGAGCCGTTGCAGGGGCGAACCGCAAATGGGGCACCTGTCCGGGAAGACCCAAGCCACGAGCTCGGGTGGCCTCAAGGAGAGCACAGGACCCCTCACCTCGGGTATGACGTCACCGGCCCGGCGGACCACGACCGTGTCGCCCGGCCGCACGTCCTTCAGCCTGACTTGGTCCTCGTTGTGCAACGTAGCGAGGCCCACGCGGGCACCCCCGACGACGACGGGCTCCAAAACGGCGAACGGCGTCGCTTTCCCCGTCCGGCCGATCGAGACCATGATGTCTTTCAACAAAGTCGTCTTTTCTTCCGGGGGGAACTTGTAGGCGATCGCCCAGCGCGGGGCGTGCGAGGTCGCCCCGAGCTCGCGCCGTTGAGCGAGGTCGTCCACCTTGACCACGACGCCGTCGATCTCGAAATTGACCTTGTGACGGTTGCTCGCCCACTGCTTGCAGTAGCGGTCGACCTCTTCCAGGGTCCCCACGTGCTCGGCGTAGGGACTGACCGGGAAGCCGAGACCGGCCAGCCACTCGATGGTCTCGTGGTGGAACTCGAAGTCTGGCCCGCCGACGACATCGCCCAACTGGTAGGCGCAAAACGACAGGTCCCGCCCGGCCGTCACCGCCGGGTCCTTCTGGCGCAGCGAGCCGGCGGCGGCGTTTCTCGGGTTGATGAACGTCCGCCCGCCCGACTCCGCCTGCTGGCGGTTGAGCTCCTCGAACGCGCTCACGGTCATGTAGATCTCGCCACGCACCTCCACGATGTCGGCCGCCCCAGGCGGGAGCTCTTTGGGCACCGCCTTTATCGTTGCCACGTTTGCAGTCACGTCCTCGCCGACTTCGCCGTTGCCCCGGGTGGCAGCGCGCGCCAAGCGGCCGCCCTCGTAGAGGAGCGACATGGCCAAGCCGTCGAACTTGAGCTCGCAGTTGAAGGTGACCTGGCCTGATATGTAGCGCTCCATCCGCTTGCCCCAGGCGAGCAGCTCCTCGTAGGTCGTGGTCTTGTCGAGGGACATCATCGGTGTGCGGTGCCGGACCTCGCTGAACAGGCTGACTGGCGCCCCGCCCACTCTCTGGGTGGGCGATGTCTCGGTGACGAGCTCGGGGTGCTCGAGCTCGATCGCAGCCAACTCCGCCACGAGCTCGTCGAACTCAGCGTCTGTTATCTCGGGCTCGTCGAGCTCGTAGTAGCGGCGGTTGTGATAGGCGATCAGCTCGCGCAGCTCGGCCGCCCGGCGGGCTGGTTCGCTCTCGGCCATCGGTCACCAGGCTACTAGGGCCCTGTGACAGCCCTTCGAGGAGGGCCGTTGCCGTGAGCCAGCCGCGAGCCAGCCGTGAGCACCGGGGTTGGCGCCGCTCGTTTGCGGCGGCCCGCTCGGCTCCTCAGAGAGCAGTACCGCCCCCCACGACCATGTCGCCTTCGGGGCTCGGCTCGTAGAGCACGACCGCCTGGCCCGGAGCTGGCCGGCGGACAGGGACGTCGAAGACCACGGCGCCGGCGCCGCGCTCGGCAGCGCCGGCGGTGGTTTCGACAGCGCCGGCCTCGGCCGCGCCCCCCGGGGCCCAGCGCCCCGCAACGGGCTGGCCGTGGGCGCTCAGTTGCACTTCGACAGGGGCGCCCGAGGCCAGCGGCCCTGCCGTCCAGGCCATCTGGCCCAGGCTCACCGTGCCGACCATGAGGTCCTCGAGGCCGCCCACGGTTGCCGTCCGGGAAGCCAGGTCGACCCCCACCACATAGCGCCTCTCGGGAACGGACCTGGCAACAAGGCCAAGCTTCCGGCGCTGGCCGACGGTGAGCAGTTCGAGCGCTTCGACCTCGCCCAACTCCTCGCCTGTGGTGGCGACCAGGCGGCCGGGCCCCAACCGGGCCCGGTCGCGAAGAAAGCTCTCGCGTCCCGCCACCTTGGAGATGAAACAGACATCCTGGCTGTCTGGCTTGGCGGCCGTGCGCAGGCCCAGTTCGCCGGCGAGGGCCCGGACTTCTGCCTTGGCGAACTCACCTACCGGCAGACGCAAGCGGGCCAGCTGGCTCTGGCCGAGCATGTAGAGCACGTACGACTGGTCCTTGGCGGGGTCTCGCCCCCGGCGGAGCTGGAACACCGACCCGGTCTCGGACACGCGCGCGTGGTGCCCGGTCGCGATCGCGTCGAAGCCGACCAGGAGGGCCCGGTCCAAGAACCGGTCGAACTTGAGGTGGGCGTTGCAGGCTACGCACGGGTTCGGCGTGAGGGCACTCGTATGGGCGGAGACATAAGGGCGAACGACGTCGCGCTCGAAGTCGCTCGTGAAGTTGAAGACGTGGTGCTCGACTCCAAGCTGCTGGCACACCCGGCGGGCGTCCTCGACGTCGGCCACTGAGCAACAGCCCGTGTCCGACGGCCCTCCCCAAAGCTTCATGGTGGCCCCGGAGACATCGTGGCCCTCACGCACCAACAGCGCCGCCGCCACGGACGAGTCGACCCCCCCAGACATCGCGACAAGCACGCGCATCAAGTGGCCCCGGTTCCCCCCGCCGGCAGGGGCACCTGCGTGAGGAGACTCGTCGTTCTGGGTGCACCCGGGCTTTCCGGGGGTACTTCCACCTCGTCTGGCAGCGCGGTCTGCACCCGGTTCACCGTCTTGCACCCAGATGAGCCACGGGCACCAGAGCGGGTGCACCTGGCGCCCCGCCGGCGCTGTTCGGCCGGCCACCGCCGGCACGGAGCCGCTCCACGGCCTCGGGCACCGCACGGAGGGCGGTGCGGACCTCCTCGGCCGTCGTCGTGTGGCCGAGCGTGAGGCGGAGCGCGCCCATGGCTTCAGGTTCGGAGTAGCCCATGGCCCTGAGCACGTGGCTCGGCTCCATGGCCCCGCTGGCACAGGCCGACCCCGCTGACGCCGCCACGCCGGAGCCGTCGAGGAGCATGAGCAGGGCCTCGCTCTCGATGCCTTCGATCACGAGATGGCAGTGGCCAGGTGCTTTTTCCTGGCCGGGGGCGGTTTCCCGAGACCCCGGTACGCCGGCCAGGAGCCCAGCGCACAACTCCTTGCGAAGGGCGCCGACGCGCGCGACCGCGCTCTCGCGCTCCGCGAGGGTGGCCACGAGGGCGGCCGCCAGCCCGACGATCCCGGCGACGTTGTGGGTGCCGGCGCGCCGTTCGCGCTCTTGGGGCCCACCGAAAAAGAGCGGCTCCAACCTGACGGGCCTCCGGAAAGCGAGGGCGCCGGCCCCCTGCGGCCCGCCGAACTTGTGGGCGCTGATGCTCACGATGTCCGCCTGCGCGGCGAGCAGGGAGACGTCGTACCAGGGGACGGCCTGGACGGCGTCGGTATGGAGGACCGCACCGGGGGACCGCCTGCGGACGAGACGCGCCACCTCGTCGAACGGCTGAAGGGTGCCGACCTCGTTGTTGACCAGTTGGACGGACACGAGGCTGACCGACCTGTCGAGAGCGCCCGACAGGGCCGCCAGGTCCATGACGCCGTCCTTTCCCACCCCGACTACCCGGGCCTCCCCTGAGCCATGGCGTTCCGCGGCCAAGGCCGCGTTGAGCACGCAGTGGTGCTCGATCGCGCTCACGACAAGCGGTCCGGGCGCGGCACGCACGCGTCCGAGTACGGCCAGGTTGGCAGCCTCGGTGCCGCCACTTGTGAACACCACGTCACCGGGCGCGGTACCGAGCACGTGAGCGACGACGTCGCGGGCTTCGTCGACCGCGGCCCTGGCCGCGCGTGCCACCGAGTGCGAACCGGACGGGTTGCCATAGCGCCCCCCGAGCCAGGGCTCCATCGCCACGCGAGCCTCGGGGCGAAGGGGCGTGGTGGCAGCGTGGTCGAGGTAGGCGGTCACGCCGGCGGCAACGTGGTGGGAGAGAACGGGGCGCTCTTCGGAGGCGGCGGCAAGGTGGTCGGGGGGACGCTCACCTTCGAGGTCAGCTGGCTCACCTTGGCCGGCGTCCAGATGACGGTGGAGTTGGAGAACGACCAGTCCATCACACCCTGGTCGCCCATGATCGGCGGCCGCGTGCTGTTCACCACCTTCACCACGTCACCAGCCCGGCTGAAGAAGAAGAAGGTCTCCGCCCGCAGGGGCGACAGGTTGACGCAGCCGTGGGAAATATTGACGTAGCCCTGCTGGGGGAGGTCCCAGGGGGCGGCGTGGACGTACTCGCCACTGCTCGAGATGTGCACGTCCCAGTAGACCAGTTCGTTGTACCCACCCGGTGAGTTGACCGGGATGCCGACCGACGACGAGATCATGCGGACAACCCCAGTGCGGTCGAGGACTATGTGTGTCCCGTCCTGGGTGGGCCATTTCGGCGACCCGGCACTGATCGGCCATCTGTAGACCGGTTTCCCGTTGTCGTAGACGGTCATGGTGTGGGTGGCGACGTTGACGACCGAGATGTGGCTCGGGCCGATGACGAAACTGGTCGAAAGTCGCCCCTCCCCCCACGCGCCCCCACCGATATGCCAGCCGGCGAGGTTGCCAGTCAACTCGACCTGCTCCCCGACGGGCCAGAAATGCGCCGGGCGGAAGTGCAACTCGACCGAGCTGAACCAGTGCCAGCCGCCTGGCACGGGCTTGCTCATCGCAAGGTGGAGGTGAGACAGAACAGCCTGCTGAGCGGCATAAGTGTTGACCGGGCGGTTGAAGTAGATGACTATGGGCTGGCCGATCCCGACCGATATGTCGGGGGGCGGGAACAGGCTGATGACGTTCTCCACGACCTTTGGCGGGGCCGTGGCGAAGTGGGCCGAGCCGTAGGCCGTAACGCCGCCGACCACCTCGTAGCTCACCGTGTACTTCGTGCCCGGTAGGAGCGTCCCCTTCGCCGTCCACTTGGCGCCGCCGGGCGCGATAGCCCCCGGAACAGGCGTGCTGCTTGCCCCGCTCCCCGAAACCGCTCGGACCTGTACGTGGACGAGCCTGGCGCCGGCGGGTGCACGGACGCTCGCCACCGTGGCTAGGTTGGCGTGAGCGGAGCCATTGGGTGGTACGACGCTCACGTGCGAGACCAGCTGGGCCGCGGCGTGGGCCTTGGACGTGGTTGTCGTCGTCGAGAGAGTCGTCGTGGTGGACCGAGCTGTAGTGGTTGTGGCAGCCGTAGTGGAGGGAGCCTTGGTGGAGGGAGCCTTGGTGGAGGGAGCCTTGGTCGGAGCGGTAGTGGAAGGAGCCGACGTCGAAGGAGCCGACGTCGAAGGAGCCGTGGTGGGCGGGGTTGCCGGCGCGGTCGTCGAGATGGCCGGCGCCGCGCTCGGCCCCGCAAAGCCCCCGGTCGCGACCACCCCGACGAAGGCACCCACCACGAGCGCAGCTGCCACCAGGACGAGCGTCGCCGCCGTGCTCACACCACCGCTTGCGCGAGGCCTCCGCCCAGCCTTGGTGCTACCACCGCCAGCGCGGGGCGTCCGCCCACCCTTCGTGCTCACGAATAAAAGGCTAGAGGCAACAAGGTGCTGAGCGGTGCCAAGGGGTGGCGAGGACGGTCCGCGGCGGTGGGGAGGCCTGGCGAGACCGAGCACGTGCGGGGCGCGACGTCGACCGTGAGTTCCCCGATTGCCGGCGGCGAGGTTCCCCGGCCTCCCGGTGCCCCAGCGGGAACCGACCAGCTCAGGGCGCCGGCGCCAGCCACAGCACGCCGAGAGGCGGCAGCAACATCTCGGCTGAGCAGGGCTGACCGTGCCAGCCTTGCTCGGTCGCATTGACCACGCCCATGTTGCCGAGGCCGCTGCCCCCCCACTCCGTCGCGTCGGTGTTGACCAGCTCTGCCCAGCGGCCGGGGCGGGGGAGGCCCACCCTGTAGCCGAGCTGGGGCACGGGCGAGAAGTTGGCCACGCAGGCCACGACGTCGGCAGGCGGCGGGACTCCGTCAGGGCGCGGCGGGACTCCGTCAGGGCTCGTTCGCGCCGGGCCCTCATCCGCGCGATTTCGCGCCGGGCTCTCGCCCGTCCACGCGGATGATGCCTGCCGCGAGCCGCCGGCGGTGTGCCCGGGAACGCGCCTCGAGCGGTAGAAGGACAACACGTTGTGGTCGGCGTCGCTGGCGTCGATCCAGCGGAAGCCGGATGGGTTGAAATCCTCCTCCCACAGGGCGGGCTCGGCCCGGTAGACCCGGTTGAGCTCGGCCACGAGCCGCTGCAGCTTGGCGTGGTCGGCCCATTCGTCGAGGATCCACCAGTCGAGGGGCCGGTCGGCCGACCATTCGGGCTCTTCCCCGAGCTCGCCGCCCATGAACAGCAGCTTCTTGCCGGGGTGCGCCCACATCCAGGCGTACAGAGCGCGCAGGTTGGCGAGCTGCTGCCAACGGTCTCCGGGCATCTTGGCAAGGAGCGACCGCTTGCCGTGCACGACCTCGTCGTGGGAGAGGGGGAGGATGAAGTTCTCGTGCCAGGCGTAGATGAGGCCAAAAGTGAGGTCGTTTTGGTGGTAACGGCGGAACAGTGAGTCAACCTCGAAGTAGCGGAGCGTGTCGTGCATCCAGCCCATGTTCCACTTGAAGCCGAAACCGAGGCCGCCGAGGTAGGTGGGGCGCGACACCGCCGGCCAGGCGGTCGACTCCTCGGCGATGGTCGTGACCCCGGGGCAAAGCGAGAAGACGAGCTCGTTGGTCTCCTTCAAGAAATCCACTGACTCCAAGTTCTCGTTGCCCCCGAACTTGTTTGGCACCCACTCGCCCGCCTGGCGCGAGTAGTCGAGGTACAGCATCGAGGCCACGGCGTCCACCCTGAGGCCGTCGATGTGGAACTCCTCGGCCCAGAAAAGGGCGTTGGCGGTGAGGAAGTTGCGGACCTCGTGGCGGCCGACGTTGAACACGAGGGTGCCCCAATCGGGGTGCGCACCCATGGCCCCGGAGTGCTCGTAGAGGGCGGTCCCGTCGAAGTGGGCGAGAGCCCACTCGTCCCTCGGGAAGTGGGCCGGCACCCAGTCGACGATCACGCCGATGCCACGGCGGTGCAAGGCGTCGACGAGCACCCGGAAGTCGTCGGGGCTGCCGAAGCGGGCGGTCGGCGCGTAGTAGGCGCTCACCTGGTAGCCCCAGCTACCCCCGAAGGGGTGCTCGGCCACCGGCAGGAACTCGACGTGGGTGAACCCCATGGAAGCGACGTACTCGGGCAATTGCTCGGCCAGCTCGAGGTACGTGAGGGGCCGGGAACCGCTGGCCTGGCCACCGCCCCAACGCCACGACCCGAGGTGGACCTCGTAGATGGACATGGGCTTCGCGAGCTCGTCGGCCTTGGCCCGCTCGTCCATCCACACGCCGTCTTGCCAGTCGTGCGCCGGCGGGCTGGCGACGACGGAAGCCGTGCCGGGTGGCATTTCCGTCGCGAAGGCCATCGGGTCGGCTTTCAGCATGAGCCGCTCGTCGGCGCCCACGATCTCGTACTTGTAGCGCGCCCCTGCCTCGACCCCCGGCACGAACAGCTCCCAGACGCCGGAGCTGCCCATGGTGCGCATCGGGTGGACGCGGCCGTCCCAGAAGTTCCAGTCCCCGACCACCCTCACGGCCTTGGCGTTGGGCGCCCAGACGGCGAACGCCGTCCCCATGACGCCTTCGTGCTCGCGAGGGTGGGCGCCGAGCACCTCCCAGAGCCGGCGGTGACGGCCCTCGTTGAACAGGTACAGGTCGAGCTCGCCGAGCGTGGGCCAGTGCCGGTAGGGGTCGTCGAACACGAACCCGGGCGCCCCAGCCCTGCCGTAGATCGCCTCCAGCCGGTAGCCCTCAGCACTCGCGACCAGGGGGGCTTCCCAGAGGCCGGCCGGGTGGGCCTGGCGCATCGGTGTGCGGCGGAGCACGGGCGCGCCCGGCCCCGAGCCGGGCGCGCCCGGCCCCGAGCCGGTGACGAGCAGGTACATCTCGCTCGCCCCAGGCCTGAAGGCCCTCACCCTGCCGCCGTGACGGCCGAGCACGGAGTGGGGGTCGGGGTGGCGTCCCTCTACGAGGCGCTCCACTTCGGAGCGGTCGAGCTCGACTTCGCGGCCGAGCGCTCCCACGCCGCCGCCGCCGCCGGCCACGGCCTCCGCTCCCACCTCCTCGTAACCGCTCTTCTTCGTCATCGGTCGCCTCCTATAGCTTGTCGTGGCTCCAACTAGCTCCAACCAGCTCCAACCAGCTTGGCCCGGCCTCCAGCCGGCCCGGCTACCCTGCCTTGCCTTCGCGCACCCCGCCGGCGCGGCCCGCCAGGCCGGCAAAGGCACCCCCGAGACCCTCGCAGAGCCTGCGGAGGGCGTTTAGGGGGATGGCCGCCCAGCCCGGGCGGAAGGCGCGCTCGTACGAGAGCTCGTAGAGCACTTTTTCCAGTTCGAAAGCCAGTCCCAGGGCTTCCCGGTCGCCCGCTGAAGCAGGGAGCAGCTCCTCGATCCCGCTGCAGCCCAGGTAGCCGTGGAGGAAGGCCTCGACGTTGCGCGCTTCCCAAGCCATGGCGAGGGACTCGAGCGTCTCTGCAACCGGGCCACCAGCGCCCGGCCCGGCCAGGTCGAACTGGGCGTCCCGGTACTGCGCCGCCCCGAACTGAGCGGCGTAGTCGAACGAACGTAGCATGCCGGCGACGTCCTTCATGGGCGACAGCGCCCTCAGGCGTTCCTCGACGGGCCGGTTGGGCTCTCCCTCGAAGTCGAGCACGTACCAGCCGGAGTCGGTGCGCATGACCTGGCCCAGGTGGTAGTCGCCGTGCGGCCGCAGGGCCAGCCCGAGGTCCGAAACGGCTTGGAAGCGCTGGAAGAGCGGCTGGGCGGCTCTGGCCAGGTCCGGCCCGATGGCCTGAAGCTCTGCCTCCGCCGAGGCCAGTAGGCGCGCCCACGACGAGGACCAGTCCCGCGAAGTGCCGAACGCCCCGGCCATCGACAGGTGCATCTCGGCCGTGACGAGGCCCAGGCGCTCGGCTTCGCCGGCAAAGTCGCCACCCTTCTGGCCGGGGCCGGCTACTTCCTCTCCCGTTGGGGCCTCGCTACCGGTCACCTCGGGCGCGTACAGGTCGCGAAGCGACGTTAGGGCGAGCGCCCACCCGTCCGTGCCACCGGCCAGGTACTCCTGGCCGAACGCGAGGTCGGTCGCTCCCTTGCGCCAGCGCAAGACAGGCCGCGCCACGTGGGCGAACCCCACCCGGGCCAGCGCCGTGGTGACCTCGGCGTCGAGGTTGGGGCCGCCCGAGAGCCGCCGGAAGATCTTGAGGATCAGCCTGTCGTCGTAGACGACCGAGGTGTTGGACTGTTCAGCCACGAGCGGACGGGCGATGTCGGCGTGCTCGGTGCCGCCGCTCGCAGCCTCGAGGAGGGCGATCGCCATCTCCCCGTCAACCGTCGCGTCGTAGTAGGTGCGGCCACCGGCGCTGCCGACGAGGGCCGCCTCGTGGCCAGCTACCCGGTCCGCCGCTTGGTCGCTGGCGCGCTCGGCCAGCAGGAGCTGGTAACGGTCCTCGGGAGCGGCGACAACGGCCCAGAGCAACCTGCCGCCCGTCGGCGGCTCGGACAGCGCGCCCGACTCGAGCACGCTGACCGCCGACGGCGCGCCCGTACCGGCAAACCAGCGTTGACGAGCGAGGTACGGGGCGAGCATTCCCTCGAGGCCGGGGGGCAGACCCCCTTCTACGAGGCAAAACCTGCCCTCGCCCACTCCTAGCTCAACAACTTCCACTAATCGATCGTTCCACCAATGCGAACCAATAAAACCCATAAGGCGGCAAAGTTATGAAATAGGAGTCCTCCCCGATCGTCGGGAACGGCACCCTACCGACGAGCTCTATGGGCGTCATACCCCGCCAGCGCTGCAGGGGAAGCATGGCCGGCTGGGCGAAGCGCGACAGGTTGCCTATGCACAGCACGACATCCGCCGGCAGGGTTTCGGCGCGACCGGCGCCTTGGGCACCGGGCGCGTTGCCGACCACACCGGCCACCGCGGCCAAAGCCTCGTCGGCCTCCGGCACCGCGGTGTGAACAGGCCGCCCCTCGCCCGTCCCGGCGCCCTCGGCCGGTTCCCGCACGTAGGCGAGGACCGAGGGGTTGTCGGTGGAAACGACGGTCATCGTGCCGGTCCCGAACACGGGGTGCTGCCGGCGCACCTCGAGCATCCGGCGCATCCAGTGCAGGAGCGAGCTCGGGTTGCGCATCTGGGCCTCCACGTTGACCGCCTGGTAGCCGTACACGGGGTCCATGAGCGGGGGCAAGTAGAGCTGGGCGAAGTCGGCCCGGGAGAACCCGGCGTTGCGGTCCGGTGACCACTGCATCGGCGTGCGGACGCCGTCGCGGTCGCCCAAGTAGATGTTGTCGCCCATGCCGATCTCGTCCCCGTAGTAGAGCACCGGTGAGCCAGGGAGCGAGAAAAGGAGCGAGTTCAACAGCTCGGCTACCCTCCGGTCGCTGTCGACGAGGGGGGCGAGGCGCCGGCCGATGCCGAGGTTGCGCTTCATCCGCGGGTCTTTCGCGTACTCGGACCACATGTAGTCGCGTTCCTCGTCTGTCACCATTTCCAAGGTGAGCTCGTCGTGGTTGCGCAGGAATATGCCCCACGTGCAGCCCTCGGGTACCGGGGGCGTGCGAGCGAGGATCTCGGTCACGGGGTAGCGCTGCTCGCGGCGAACGGCCATGAACATGCGGGGCATGAGGGGGAAATGGAAGCACATGTGGCACTCGTCGCCGCTCCCGAAGTACTCGACAACGTCCTCGGGCCACTGGTTGGCTTCCGCCAGGAGCACCTTGCCCGGGTAGAGCGAGTCGACCTCTTTACGGAGCCTCTTCAGGTACGAGTGGGTCTCGGGGAGGTTCTCGCAGTTGGTCCCGTCCCGTTCGAAAAGGTAAGGCACGGCGTCCAGGCGGAACCCGTCGAGGCCGATGTCGAGCCAGTAGCGCACCACGTCGAGCATGGTGTCGGCCACTTCTGGGTTGTCGTAGTTCAAGTCGGGCTGGTGGTAGAAGAAGCGGTGGAAATAGTACTGGCCGCGTTGGGGGTCCCAAGACCAGTTCGACTTTTCGGTATCGACGAATATCACCCGCGCCTTGCCGTAGCGCTGGTCGTCGTCGCTCCAGACGTACCAGTCGGCCCTCGGGTTGGTCCGGTCCTGCCTCGACTCTTGGAACCAGGGGTGCTGGTCGCTCGTGTGGTTCATCACGAGGTCGGCGATCACGCGGATGCCCCGACGGTGGGCCTCGTCGACGAGTTGGGCGGCGTCGGCGATCTGGCCGTACTCGGGCAGTACGGTCCAGAAATCGGAAATGTCGTACCCGCCGTCTCTAAGCGGCGACTGGTAGAAGGGCAGCAACCAGATGCAGTCGATGCCGAGCCACTCCAAGTAGTCGAGCTTGGCGATGAGACCGGGGATGTCCCCTGTGCCGTCGTCGTTTTTGTCGAAAAAGCCCCGGACGAGCACCTCGTAGAAAACCGCTCGCTCGTACCAGCGGACGTCTTGGCTGGCGGTCCCCGAGACCCTGGCGGTCCCTGCCACGCTTCCTCCGTTGTCCCCGACGCCGTACCCGCTCAGCGGGCCCAGCGGACGTCACAGATGTGGGCGACGCGCTGCAACGGGTTGAGCAGCACGTAGGGCCGCGACCCCCACACGTATACCTCCCCGGACAACTCGTCGTGCACCTCGAGGCTGGTGCCCGGCGGGGCGCCGAGAGCCGTCATGTCGAGGTCCAAGGTCGCGCCCTGTGTGGCGTACGGGTCGAGGTTTACGACGACGAGCACGAGGTCCTTGCCATCGTCGGAACGCTTGGAAAAAGCGACCATGGCCTCGTTGTCGGAGCCGTGGAAGGTGATGTTGCGGAGGCGGGAAAATGCCGGGTGGCGGCGCCGGATGGCGTTGACCACGGAAAAAAGCGGTGACAGGTTACCCGGCCTCGAAAAGTCACGGTCCTTTATCTCGTATTTTTCCGAGTGGAGGTACTCCTCGTTGTCAGGCGACGCGGGCTCGTTTTCGTACAGCTCGTAGCCGCTGTAGACGCCGTAGAGGGGCGAGAGGGTGGCCGCGAGGACGTAGCGGAGGGCGAAGGCCGCGGGTGGCCCGCCCCGCAGCGGCCCGGAGAGTATGTCGGGGGTGTTGGGCCAGAAATTGGGCCGCAGGTAATCGGCGAGAGGCCCGTGGGCGAGCTCCTCGACGTAGGTCCGGATGCCCTCGGGCCCGTACTGTGGCACCCGCCAGGTGAAATAGGTGTAGCTCTGGGAGAACCCCGTCTCGGCTAAGCGGGCCATGACCTTGGGCCTCGTGAACGCCTCGGCGAGGAGCACCACGTCGGGCTGCTCTGCCCGCAGGCACCCGATCAACCACTCCCAAAAGGCGAAGGGCTTGGTGTGGGGGTTGTCCACCCTGAAGATGCGCACGCCTCGGTCCGCCCAGAAGTACATGACTTCCCTGCACGCCTCCCAGAGGGCGACCCTGTCTGCCTCCCTCGCCGGCCAGAAGTTGAGCGGGTAAGTGTCCTGGTACTTCTTCGGGGGGTTTTCGGCGTAGGCGATCGACCCGTCGGGCCGGTGGAAAAACCACTCTGGGTGCTCCTTCACCCAGGGATGGTCCGGGGAGCACTGGAGCGCGTAGTCGAGGGCCACCTCCATCCCGTGCTCTCTCGCGGTCCGGACCAAGAAGTCAAAGTCATCGAAATCCCCGAGCGCGGGGTGGATGGCCGTGTGCCCGCCCTCCTCGGAGCCGATCGCCCACGGGCTGCCCGGGTCACCCAGGACCGCCTCCAAGGCGTTGTCCCGGCCCTTTCTGAAGGTGTGGCCGATCGGGTGCACGGGTGGCAGGTACACGACGTCGAAGCCAAGGCCGGCGAGGCGCGGGATCTGTGCCGCTGCACCCCGCAACCCCCCGAAGCTGCGGGGGAACAGCTCGTACCAGGCCCCGACGCCGGCCCGCTCGCGCTCGACCCAGACGAGCGCCGGCACCGAACGGGTCACGTCCCTGGCGAGTTCTGGCCCTCCGAGCGCGTGGGCAACCGGGGCCGAGAGGGCCGGGTTGAGCCGTCTCGCGTCGTCCAGGGTCTCGTCTGTGAGGGAACGCAGGGCCTGGCCCACCGGCCCCTCGAGCGCCCCGTCGCCCGCCGGCAGTTGGCGGGACCACTCTTCTATGAGGGCCCTCGCTTCGGCGATCTCGATCCCCACGTCTTGGCGGGCGGCCAGCTTGACGGCTACCTTCTTGGCCCACGTTGCGTAGCGGTCCGTCCAGGCCTCGATCACGAGCTCGTAGAACCCGGGCTCAGGTGCGCTGACGGCTCCGGACCAGGTGTCGTCGGGCCCGGGCGCGAGGTCGCAGGTGCAGGCTTCCTCTCCGGCCTTCGAGAGGACGGCACGGGCACCGAGCACGTCGTGCCCGTCACGGAACACGCTGGCCACCACGGGGACCTTCTCGCCGGCCATTGCCTTGGCGGGGTACCCGTGGGGGGTCGATGGCCGTACGTCTTGGACCACGAGGTGGGGCAGCTGGGAGGGGTCCCCAGCTGCCCTGACGGCCCGCTGGGACCGCTGACGCGCTCGTTCCCCCGCCCGGGCCGCCGCCCTCTCGGTCGTCGTCATGGCAACAAACTACCCAGCCTGTGGGCCGGCGGCAGCACCGGCCGGCCGGGCTGTGCGCTACGGGCTAGCTTGTCCCGGGATGAGAGCGTTCAGGAGCTTCACGGTGCGGGCGCGACTGCCCGAAGCGCTGGCACCCCTCCGGGAACTCGCGTTCAACCTCCGCTGGTCCTGGGACGAGCGCACCCGCGACCTCTTCCGCTGGGTCGACCCCGACATCTGGGAGCACACCCAGCACGACCCGGTCCAGGTCCTCTCCCTCGTGGCGAGGGACCGCTTGGTCGCCCTCTCCACCGATAGCGCGTTCATGTCGTTCCTCGACGAGATCCACTCAGAGTTCTGCCGCTATATGAGTTCGGACCGTTGGTTCCAAAACCGCGATGCCTCCCCGCTAAAAAAGGTGGCGTACTTCTCGCCCGAGTTCGGCATAGCAGAGGCGCTGCCCCAGTACTCGGGGGGCCTCGGAGTGCTCGCTGGCGACCACCTGAAGGCGGCCAGCAGCCTGGGCGTCCCGGTCGTGGGCGTGGGCCTGCTCTACGCCGAGGGGTATTTCCGCCAACGCCTCAATGCCGAGGGCTGGCAGGAGGAGCGCTACCCGCTCATGGACCCCCACACCATGGCACTCTCCCTGGCCGAGGGGGCCAGGGTTACGGTCGACCTCGCCGGCCAGCCTCTTTCCGCTCAGATTTGGGTGGCTGCAGTGGGCAGGGTCAAGCTCTACCTGCTCGACTCCAATATCGACGACAACGCCGAGGAGGTGCGCAATACGACCGACCGGCTCTACGGCGGCGGCACTGAGCACCGGCTGCGCCAGGAGATCCTGCTCGGCATAGGCGGTGTGCGCGCCCTCGACACGCTCGGCGAAGAAGTCCAGATATTCCACTCCAATGAGGGCCACGCCGGCTTCCTCGGCCTCGAGCGCATCCGCCAGCTCGTGACCGAGAAGGGCCTCGAGTTCCACGAAGCCGTGGAAGCCGTTCGCGCCGGGATGGTCTTCACCACCCACACGCCCGTTCCCGCCGGCATCGACCGTTTCCCCGCCGAGCTCATCGAGAAGTACTTCTCCGGCTGGGCGAACGAGTGCGGAGTCGACATCGGGGAACTGATGGCCCTCGGCCATGCCCAGGACGACCAGCCGGGTGCCTCGTTCAACATGGCCATCATGGGCCTGCGGCTCGCCGGGATGTCCAACGGCGTGGCCAAACTCCATGGCAAGACCAGCAGGGCGATGTTCCAGCCGGTTTTCCCCGGAGTGCCGGACGAGGAGGTACCCATCGGTTCGGTGACCAACGGGGTGCACGGCCACACTTGGGCCTCACCGGCCATGGCTGACCTTTTCATCAAGTACGTGACACCCCAGTGGGAAGACGCCAGCCCCTCGGACTGGGCGAGGATCAGGGACGCTCGCGACGACGAGCTGTGGCGGGCGCGCGAACAGGGCAAGGACGCCCTCGTGTCCTTCGTGCGAGCCCGCATCAAGGCCACCCTGGCGGACCAAGGCGTCCCGCCGGTCGACAGCGCATGGGCCGACGAGGTCCTCGACCCGACCGTGCTCACCATCGGCTTTGCCCGGCGCTTCGCGGCCTACAAGCGGGCGACCCTCCTCTTCTCGCAGCCCGAACGCCTGAAGGCGCTGCTCACGGACAAGAGGCGGCCCGTCCAGCTGATCTTTGCCGGCAAGGCCCACCCCGCCGACGAGATGGGCAAAGAGATGATCCGCCAGATCGTGCAGTTCGCCCACGACCCCGACGTGCGCCACCGGGTCGCCTTCATCGAGGACTACGACATCGCCGTGGCGAGGGCCATGCTCCAAGGCTGCGACGTGTGGTTGAACAACCCCCGCCGGCCCATGGAGGCGAGCGGGACCAGTGGCCAGAAGGCCGCACTGAACGGCGGGCTCAACTGCTCCGTGCTCGACGGGTGGTGGGACGAGATGTTCGACGGCAGCAACGGCTGGCAGATAGCCTCCGCCGAGCTCTACCCCGAGCCCCGCCGGGACGAGGTCGAAACCAACAGCCTCTTCGAGGTGCTCGAGCGCCAGGTGGTGCCCGTCTACTACGACCACGCCGGCGGGCGGTTCCCCCGCCAGTGGGTGGCACGCATCAAGGACTCGCTCGCCTCCCTCGGGCCGCGCGTCCAGGCGTCGCGCATGCTCCGGGAGTACGTCGAGCTCATGTACGAGCCGATGGCGGCACGGGCGCAGGCGCTCTCTGCCAACCACTTCGCCCGGGCCCGGGACCTCGCGGCGTTCAAGGCCAGGGCCCGCGAAGCGTGGCCAGAAGTCTCCGTTGTCTCGGTGGGCACGAGCACCATCGACGCGGTAACCGACCTCGGGGCCACGCGCTCGGTGACCGCAGAAGTCGCCCTCGGCCGGCTCGGCCCGAGCGACGTCGCTGTCGAACTGCTCGTCGGCCCCCTCTCGGCCGGGGACGAGTTGTCAAGCTGGGACGTGGTGCCCATGCGGTGCACGGGCGGCCCGGGCGAGAACTCCGGCACCACGCTCTGGGAAGGCAGCTTCGTTGCCGACCAAGCCGGCCGGCACGGCCTCACGGTGAGGGTCGTGCCCTCCCACCCTGACCTCGCGGTACCCGCCGAGATGGGCGCCATGGTGTGGGCAAAGTCGTCCAACCACACCGCCGAGGGCTCGGTCGCGACGGCTGAGTTCGCCTGATGGGCCCTCTGCGCCAGCACGTCGACGCCGAGGGCCTGGTGAAGCTGGCGAGCGCCCTCGTAGCCGTCCCTACCGAGAACCCCCCCGGCAACGAGAAGGCCGTCGCCGGCATCCTCCGCGAGGCCCTCGCTCCCTGGCATCCCGAGTGGTCCGAGGTCGAACCCTCGCCCGGGCGGCTGTCCCTCGTGGCGCGCGTGGCCGCAGGAGGGGGGACCGGCCGGCGCACCCTGGTCGTCAACGGCCACACCGACGTCGTGCCCGCCCTCCCCGAGCGCTGGTCCCGTGGCCCCTTCGAACCTACCGTCATAGACGGCCGGCTCTACGGGCGTGGTTCGGCAGATATGAAAGGGGGGGTCGCCGCGGCCATCTGCGCGCTCCGCACCCTCCAGGCGGCGGGGTCAGCGCCGGCCTGCGACATTGTCTTCCAGTTCGTCGCCGACGAGGAGGCCGGCGGCGGTCTCGGCACCCGGGTGCTGTGGGAGTCGGGCCTGCTCCAGGGTGACGCCTGCCTCGTCCCCGAACCCACCTCGCTCGCGGTGTCGGTGGCCGAGCGCGGCCTGCTCCAAGGTGAGGTGGTGGTGAGGGGCCGCCCCGGCCACGGCAGTCGGCCCCGAGAGGGCGTGTCGGCCCTGGAGGGCGCCGCCCGGGTCACTCTGGCCCTCCACGCCGCCGACTTCGGCGACCCCGAGCACCCCCTGCTCGGCCGCCCGACCGCGAACATCGGTACCCTCCAGGGCGGCAGTGCCGTCAACATCGTGGCCGAGCTGGCGAGAGTGGGCTTCGACCGCCGCCTCTTGCCCGGCACCAGCCTGGAAGAAAGTGTCGCGAGCCTCCGCCGGCGCCTCGAGGAGGCCGGCGTCACCGATGTCGACTACGAGGTGGAGGTACACGACTTCGGCGAGGGGTCGGAGATGAGCCCGGACCACCCCTTCGCCGGGCTGGTCCGCCGGTGCGTCGCGTCTGCGACAGGCCGAGAGCCCCCGACGATCGGCATGACCTTCACCACTGACGCCCGGTTCCTGCGCAACCAGGCAGGCATCCCTGCGGTCGTCTGCGGGCCGGGGTCGATCGCGCAAGCTCACAACGTGGACGAGTGGGTCGAGGTCCCCGAGTTGGTGGACGCCACGGCGGCCTTTGCGGAGCTGTACCGCTCGTTCGTCTGAGACGGCTGCTCACCCGGACCAGGGAACTGGTGACAGTCGCCGGCTGAAGGCCACTACCACCCGCAAATGGGGGCAACGGGGACAGGCTGCTCAGCCTCAGCCCATAGCCCCGCGCAGCCCGAAGTCACCGACCACTTCCACCAGGCGTTTCACCGGGGGTTTCACCTGGGGCTGCCGTGAGCTCGGCTCAGCCTCAGCGGCCCCCGGCCGGCGATGGGGGCACGTCCTCGTCAGCCAGGGCGCGCCCGAAGATGAGCGATGCGTTGTGGCCGCCGAAGCCGAGGCTGTTCGTCATCACGTAGCGCAGCTCGACCGGCCTCGCCCGGTCGGGCACGTAGTCGAGGTCGCAATCGGGGTCGGGGTGCTCGAGGTTGATCGTGGGCGGCGCCACTCCGTTTTGCATCGCCAAGATCGAGAAAACCGACTCCAGGGCGCCGGCCGCACCGAGAGTATGCCCGGTCATGGACTTGGTGGAGGACACGGGCGGCACCCGCTCACCGAAGACACGCTTGAGCGCCAGCGTCTCGATCCTGTCGTTGGGAGGTGTCGACGTGCCGTGGGCATTGACGTAACCGACGTCGCGAGGGCCCAAGCCGGCGTCTGCCAGCGCAGCGAACATGGCCCTGACGGCCCCGTCGCCGGTCGGGTGAGGTTGGGTGATGTGGTAGGCGTCGGAGGTGGCGCCGTAGCCTACGAGCTCGGCGATGATGGGGGCACCGCGGCTCAGGGCCAACTCGCGCTCTTCGAGCACGAGCGTCGCCGCCGCTTCGCCGAGCACGAAGCCGTCGCGCTCGGCGTCAAAGGGCCGGGAGGCCCGCTCGGGCTCGTCGTTGCGAGTCGACAAAGCCTTCATCGCCGCGAACCCGGCCACGCCGAGTGGGGTTATGGCAGCTTCACTGCCCCCGCAGACCATGACGTCGGCCCTACCTAGCTGGATGGTGTCGAAGGCCGTGCCGATGGCGTGGGCCGACGCCGAGCAGGCGGTCACCGTGCAGCAGTTGTAGCCGAGGAGCCCCCACTCCATGGCGATCTCGCCGGCGGCCATGTTGGGGATCATCATGGGCACTACGTAGGGGTTGACCCACTCGGGGCCCCGGTTGACGAGCGTGCGCATCCCGTCTTCCCAGGTCTTCAAGCCCCCGATGCCGGTCGCGTACACCACCCCCGTGCGCTCGGCGGCCGAGGCGACATCGAGCTTGGACGCCTCGACTGCCTCCTTGGTCGCCACCAGGGCCAGCTGGACCACCCGGTCGAGGTGCCTGGCCCGCCGGCGCCCCAACGTCGCAGCCGGGTCGAAGCCTCGCACCTCGGCCGCGATCTTGACGGGGGACTCGCCGGCATCGAAGGCGGTGATGCGGCTCACCCCGCTTCGCCCTGCCACCAGCGCCTGCCAGGTCTCTTCCAGGTCCAGGCCGAGGGGGCTGATCACGCCCAAGCCCGTCACGACAACGCGCCGGCTACCCATCGTCCTCGAATCCTAGGTGACCCAAACGTGCCCGGATGTTACCGGCCCTCCGCTGGGCCCCGGTGCTGGTCCGGCGGCGGGCGCGGCCGCGCACCTAGGGGGCCGAAGGCGGGCCGGCGGGGCTGGCCGGCGGGGCGGGCCGGCGGGGCGGGCCGGCGGGGCGGGCCGGCGAGCCAAACGGCTGAAGTGCTCAAAAAGCTGATGAACGTAGATCATAAAAGGCCACATTCACAAGATTTGAACGATAAAAGTGACCTCATTTCTGACCGATGTGGCCTGGGCACCACCACATCCACCAGGTTCTTGTCAGCCGGTTGCGCGTTCGACCCACCCAGACGAGTGCCTCGCCGCGGCGCCCTACCCATGCCCGTCCTGTGATTGGTCGAGGAAAGGCGCCGGCGACGCTCGGCGCCGCGCCCGCGGTAGCGTTGCCTGATGGCCTCGACCGACCGCCCCATGGCACAGAGGGATCCCGAAGTCCCGGAAGCGGACGCCTTGGAGCAGTCCGAGCCCGCGGCGCCCGGCCCCGCCAACGGTGACTCCGAACCCGTCCCGCGACCGGTGATGAGCTTCGAAGTGCCCGAAGCTGACGCCATCGAGCAGTCCCAAGAAGTACCCGAAGACGACGACTGGCGCTAAGGCCGCGAGGCTGGCGACGGGCGCTCGCCGGCAGCACACCGACGCTGGTCGGGGCCTGGGCCCCCGGGGTCAGGCCCGCTTCGCCGGACCTCGAGGGTCAGGCCCGCTTCGCCGGATCCCGGGGCCCTACAGTCAGGCCCGCTTCAAAGGGGTCAGGTGGAGGCTGAAGCGCTTCTCGCCGGCACTCGGGAACCTGATCGTCGCCTCGGCCTCTTGGCCCTCCCCGCTCACCTCGATCACCACCCCTTCGCCATAGCGCGCGTGCACGACGGCCTCGCCGGCCCGCAGCCCGAGCTGCTCTGCCCCCGTGCCGTGCACTGGCGCACCCGGCCGGCCCCGCCGGAGCGCCGCCTCGACGAGCTCGGAACGTACCTCGGCGCGTGAGCGGCCCGTGAGCGCGCGCCGCTGGCGCCCGACCCCCTCCTTGCCGAACAGGTGCTCGGGGATCTCGTTCACGAAGCGGCTCGGCGCGTTGTACTGTACGGCACCCCACAAGCTCCGACACCAGGCGTAGGAGAGGTAGAGGCGCTCCCTGGCCCGTGTGACCCCCACGTAGCAGAGGCGGCGCTCCTCTTCGAGCTCATGGTCTTCGCCAAGGGCGCGAAGGTGCGGGAAGATGCCCTCTTCCATGCCAGCCATGAAGACGACCGGGTACTCGAGGCCCTTGGCTGTGTGCAGAGTCATGAGCGTGACGGCCGAGCCGTCCCCTTCCACCTCATCGGCATCCGTGACCAGGCTCGCCTCCTCCAAGAACTCCTCGAGGCTGCCGGCCTGCCACGCCGCCCCCAGCAGCTCCTCAACGTTTTCCACCCGCCCCTCGATCTCTACCGGCGTCGCGTCCTCGGCTCGCAGCTCCTCCAGGTAGTGGGTCCGGTCCAAGACGGCCTGGAGGAGCTCGCCGGCGCCGGCGCCTTGGGGGACCTCGTCGGCAGAGGCCAGGATCTCGTCGAAGGCGTCGGCGGGGCGTGCACCCGTAGCGCTCCCGGCTATGGCCTCCTCGGCGCCGGCACCCCTAGCGCTCCCGGCTATGGCCTCCTCGGCGCCGGCACCCCTAGCGCTCCCGGCCACGCCTACCTCGCCGGCACTGCTCCGCCCCTCGCCGGCACTGCTCCGCCCCTCGCCGGCACTGCTCCGCCCCTCGCCGGCACTGCTCCGCCCCTCGCCGGCACTGCTCCGCCCCTCTCCGGCGCCGGCCTCCCGCCCAGCCTCATCGGGCCGGCCGGCGCCGGCGAGCATCGCCCGCAACCCCGTCATGAGCTGCAGGAACGAGCTCACGCCGGCGAGCGCCCTCCCGGAAACGCCCGCTTCTTGGGCATGGGAGAGCGCCTCACTGAAGGGCACCCCGTTGCCTGTCGCCCAGGCGTCCAGTTTGGCGACGCTCGTGTCTCCCACGCCCCGCCGGGGAACGTTGAGGACCCTCTTCGTCGAGACTTCGTCGTCGGGGTTCGCGATCGCGTGGAGGTAGGCGAGAAGGTCCTTCACCTCGCGGCGTTCGTAAAACCGGGCGCCGCCGGCGACCTTGTAGGGGACCTGACGCCGGGCCAGCTCTTCCTCTATGGCCCTGCTCTGGGCGTTGGTCCGGTAAAACACCGCGAAGTCGCCCCAGCGGTACCCGTGCTCCGCCCGCTGGCGCTCGATCTCGCCGACGATGAAGGAAGCCTCGTCGTGCTCGTCTTCGGCGACGTAGCGGGCCAGGCGCTCGCCGGCGCCCTGGTCGGTCCAGAGCTCCTTCGGCTTGCGGGCCAGGTTGTTGGAGATGACCGCGTTGGCGGCATCGAGGATCGTCTGGGTGGAACGGTAGTTGCGGTCCAGCACGACGACGGTGGCGTCGGGGAACGCCCGCTCGAACTCCAAGATGTTGCGTACGTCGGCGCCCCGCCACCCATATATGGCTTGGTCCGAGTCGCCCACCACCGTCACCTGGTGGTGGCCGCCGCCCAGGGCCAGGACAATCTCGTTTTGAGCGTGGTTGGTGTCCTGGTACTCGTCGACGAGCAGGTGAGCGAAGCGCTCCCGGTAGGGCTCCAGGACCTCGGGATGCTGGTGGAACAGCTGCACCGTCGCCATGAGCAGGTCATCGAAGTCGAGGGCGTTGGCCGCGGCCAACCTCTTTTGGTACTCGGCGTAGACATCGGCCACCCTGCGCTCGAACGGCGACCGCCGGGTCCTCTCCGCGTACTCGGCCGGCCCGAACAGCTCGTTCTTGGCCGACGAGATGGCTGCGTGCACCGCCCGGGGAGGGAACTTCTTGTGGTCCAAGCCGAGATCGCGCACTACGTAACCGGTGAGCCTCACGGCGTCGGCCTGGTCATAGATGGAAAACGAACGCTGCCGCCCGAGCACGGCCGCCTCCCGGCGCAATATCCGCACGCACGCAGCGTGGAACGTGGAGATCCACATACGCTCGGCCACGGGGCCCACCAGGGACGCGACACGTTCGCGCATCTCGTCGGCCGCTTTGTTGGTGAAAGTGATGGCAAGGATGCCGAAAGGAGAAATGCCTTTTTCACGCACCAGCCACGCGACACGGTGCGTGAGGACCCGGGTCTTACCCGAGCCGGCGCCCGCCACCACGAGCAGCGGGCCGCCTTCGTGGGTCACTGCCTGGAGCTGCGCGGGGTTGAGGCCCTCCAAGAAGTCCTGGGTACTCGTGACCGGCAAATGGCCGGCTTGTGCTGCCCGCGGCCCTGTGCCAGCGGGCCCAGTCTCCGGAGCGCCAGCCCCCGTGGTCAGTGCCCCATCCCTACGCGCTGGGAAAGCTGAAGCGCTTTGCCCTCAGTGAGAAGTGCCGGGGCCACCATCACCTCTGCCTTCTGGAACTCCTTCAAGGTCTCGTATCCACAGGTCGCCATCGAAGTCCTGAGCGCCCCGAAGAGGTTGAGGCGCCCGTCGTTGTCGTGCGCCGGCCCCACCAAGATCTCCCGCAAGCTGCCCCGCACCTCGGTCTTGACCCGAGCACCGCGTGGCAACGTGGGGTGGAACGTCGCCATCCCCCAGTGGTAGCCGTGGCCCGGTGCCTCCGTCGCTGCGGCCAGAGGCGAGCCGAGCATAACGGCGTCCGCCCCGCACACGATCGCCTTGGCGACGTCGCCGCCGGTTGCCATCCCGCCGTCCGCGATCACCTGGACGTAGACACCGGTCTCGTCGAGGTGCTGGGCGCGAGCAGCCCTCGCGTCCGCGATCGCGGTCGCTTGCGGGACGCCGATGCCGAGCACCCCCCTGGTCGTGCAGGCATGGCCCGGTCCCACGCCCACCAGGACGCCGGCCGCGCCGGTCCGCATGAGGTGGAGCGCGGCTTGGTAGGAAGCGCAGCCCCCGACGATCACGGGCAGCTCGTACTCGCGGATGAAGCGCTTCAGGTTGAGAGGCTCCGAGGTCTTGGAGACATGCTCGGCAGACACAACGGTCCCCTGCACCACGAACAAGTCGAGCTCCGCCTCCACCAAGGTCTTCGCGAACTGCGTAGTGCGTTGGGGGGTGAGCGACGCGCACGCGACCACGCCGGCAGCCTTGATCTCACGTATGCGGGCTGATATCAGCTCGGCCTTGATCGGCTCGGAGTAGATCTGCTGCATCCGGGCGGTCGCTTTGTCCGGCGCCAGCTGAGCTATCTCCTCGAAGTAGGGCTCGGGGTCCTCGTAACGGGCCCACAGGCCCTCCAGGTTGAGCACGCCCACGCCCCCGAGACGCCCGATCTCTATCGCGGTAGAAGGGCTCACCACGCCGTCCATGGCGGCGCCCATCAAGGGCAGCTCGAAGCGGAAAGCATCGATCTCCCAAGAGATATCCACGTCCTCGGGGTCCCGCGTCCGCCTGCTCGGGACGATGGCTATGTCGTCGAAGCCGTAGGCGCGCCGTCCCGATTTGCCCTTGCCGATCTCGATCTCCACGCTGCCATCCTCTCGTCGCCGGGTGTGGTGCTACCCGAGTCTATTGAGCGGGCGGGCGCGAACCGGAGCTAGGCGCCGGAGAGCCCGATGGCGATCCGGCCGGGCGCTTCGGCACGCGAAGGCCCCCTCTGGCTGCTCACACCCTCGGGCGGGGGCGGCTGGCCGGTCGAACGCTCGCTCGCCATCAGGTACAGGCCACCGCTACCCAGCCCGCCGGCCTGAGCCCCAGGCGAACTGGGTGCCGGGGACGCACCAGCCGCACGGCCCATCACCAGCTCGGCGCGCCGGGTCACCGGCAGCACGGGCGGCAAGGGCCGGTCATCGCGAACCGGTGGAGGGGCGAGCGAACCCCCGCACCTGACACACGCGGTCCTCTCGGGGCCGTTGGGTACGCCGCATCGAGGGCAGGTCATGTCGCTACCAGGCTATCCCCAAGCTGCCACAGAGTGTCCGCGACAACTTCGGCCAACCCCATCAGCTTACACGCTCGGCGCCCGGCTCGCGGTCTCTTCGTCGGGCCCGCCCGCGCCAGCCAGGCTCTCGAGCACCTGGCGCAGCCCGCCTGTCTTCAAGTTGGCGATCGCCCGCCCGGGCGTCACCTCTCCCCGCTCCCACTCCATCCACGCCTCGAGGAGCTTGGCCGGGTCCGGAGGAGGCAACTCCATGGCCCGCCACCATAGCCGGGCCACGACAGGCAACGTTCGCTTGGGTTGCGGCCAACGTTCGTGGGAGGAAAGAGGTCCATGGGAGGAAAGAGGTCCATGGGAGGAAAGAGAGGCGTTCCTCAGCTGGTCGGGCACGCCCTTGGGTCCCAGGGCTGGTCGGTGCCCGTGGCAGAGCTCGGCGCTATGCCCCCAGGGGTCGGGACGGTGGTCGTAGTCGGGGCGACGTGAGCCTTGGAGCTGCTCGGGCCGCTGGCTCGGGACGTGGAGCTGGTGGTGGTGGGCGCCGTCGTGGTAGGTGCTGTGGTGGCCGTCGTGGTCCCGAGGCCTGTTGTCGTGCTCGTCTTCGAGGCCCCGGACAGCTTCGAGGTCACGCTCACCACGTTGCCCAGCTGCACCTCGACCGTCCCCGCCGGCACGGACGAGCTCTGCTCCATCATGACCGCGCCCGAGAGGTACTTCATCACGTCGAGCGCTTCGGCAACCTGGCCTTGGTGGTACAAGACGTAGGTCTCGGTCGTGCTCGACGGCACCGTGCCAGTGGTCGTGCTCGCGACGTGGAGCCCGTCCGATGTCAGGGCTTGGCCGGCGGCCACGGCCGCTTCGTAGCTACCCGTGATGCTCTGAACGTTGACCGTCTTCGGCGCAACCGGTGCGGGCAGGGCGCTCGGGTCCCAGGCCCTTATGACGTTCATGTCGGCTGGCTCGACGGGGAACAGGACATCGCCCACGCCATAACCGCCGAAGTAGTAGTTGTTCATCGGTGCGGTGGGCAGGGTGGTCTCGGCCACGGAACTGATGTTCACGTGCCGGTAGTGCAGGACGAGCTTCACGAGCTCGCTCTTCAGGCCGGAGTCGACCGTTATGTCACCGACTATGGCCGAGATGAAGCCCGGTGCCCTGAACGGGTCGGCGAGCCCTTCTTTTTTTATCTTGTCGGCGACGATCTTCAAGAACGTGTGCGTCCGGACGATCCTGGCGAGGTCCGACTCGGGGTCGTAAGGCCAGTCCGCCACCGGCTCGTGGACCCCGGGGGGCTCGTACTGCAAGTGGCGGGACCTCACGAGGGTGAGGGCGTAGAAGCCGTTCAGGTGGTGGCAGCCAGGAGTAGGGATGTTGAGCAAAGAGTAGGCATCGAACACGGGATCGGGGAAGTAGACATTTATCCCCCCGATCGCGTTGATGACGTTGATGAGCCCGTTGAAATTGAGCTCTATGAAGTGGTTTATAGGGATGCCCCAGTCCTGCTGGATGGCAGCGATCAGGTTGTCCGGGCCGTTCTTGCCGTCGTTCAGGGCCGCGTCGATTTTTTGGTAAGACCCGACTGGGCTGCCCGCGGGCATGGGGGCGAAGAGGTCCCGGGGGATCGACACGAGCGACGCGGTGTCGGTGGCCGGGTCGAGGTGGAGGATCATGATGATGTCCGCCAGCGTCCCCGACAAGGTGAGCGAGGAACCGAACAACCTCTGCTCGTAAGGCGTGAGCCCCTGGCGGGTCTGGTTGCCGATGAGCAGGATGTTCTCGGGCTTCAAGCCACCCGTGAGGTCGGCCTTGGGGATCGGGATGTTGCCACCGCCCGAGTAGTGGCCCTCGGGTGTCTCCCTGCTGGAGGGTGCCGTTGCGATCCTGCCGATCTCGTAACGGACGTACCCGTAGGCAACCCCGACCGCGACCAGGCACAGGAGCACGAACACGTTGACCGCGACGAGAAAACGCCGGGGCCAGCGGCCATGCGACCGCGCTCGCACTTCCTGCCCGGTACCTGTGTCCTTCCGTGCGATATGGAGGGGCGAGTCACTCACGAGTTAAAGAGACATCCTAGGACGGGCCCAGGTTCCCGCCAACGCGGGCAGGCCCCGCCAGAGATCTGGCGAGACCTGCCCAATTACCGGCGGACCGACCTTCAGGGCGTGGAGTACCCTGACCTCTGCTCGGTCCCTAGCCCCGGCCCGCGCCGGCGCCGGCAGCAGCTTTGTCCTTTTCCTCCGGGGCATCGGCCACGGCTACTTCGGTGGTGAGGAGCAGCCCGGCGACCGACGCTGCGTTTTGCAGCGCTGAACGCGTGACCTTGGCCGGGTCGATGACGCCGGCCTTGATCAGGTCCTCGAACTGGCCCGTGAGGGCGTTGAGCCCGACCGCGCCCGTCTCCCTCTCCGCGTGCTCGACGGCCACTGGTCCCTCGAGGCCGGCGTTGGTGGCGATCCAGCGCAAGGGCTCCTCCAGGGCCTTCGCGAGGATGCTGGCGCCCGTGGCCTCGTCGCCCGAGAGGTCCTTGGCGAGGGACGCGACGGCGGCCCGGCTGCGGAGGAGCGCGAGGCCGCCACCGGGGACTATGCCCTCTTCGATGGCCGCCTTGGTCGCGGACACCGCGTCCTCGATGCGGTGCTTCTTCTCTTTCAACTCGACCTCGGTCGCCGCCCCCACCCGGATGACCGCTACACCGCCGGCCAGCTTGGCCAAGCGCTCCTGCAACTTCTCGCGGTCCCAGTCGGAGTCGGTCTCTTCGATCTCACGCTTGATCTGCGCGATGCGGCCCTTCACGTCGGCCTCTGAGCCGGCACCCTCGACGATCGTCGTGTCGTCCTTGGTCACCACCACTTTGCGCGCGCGGCCAAGGAGGGAGAGGTCGACGTTGTCGAGCTTCAGGCCCACTTCCTCGGAGACGACCTGGCCACCGGTCAGGATCGCGATGTCGGCGAGCATGGCCTTACGACGGTCACCAAACCCCGGCGCCTTGACGGCGGTGCTTTGGAACGTCCCCCGGAGCTTGTTGACGATGAGGGTGGCAAGGGCCTCGCCCTCTACGTCCTCTGCGATCACCAAGAGGGGCTTCCCGTTCGACATGACGCGCTCGAGCACGGGGATGAGGTCGTGGGCCGCGCTGATCTTCTGGTTGGCGATCAGGATGTAGGGGTCCTCGATCACGGCCTCCTGGCGCTCGGGGTCGGTCACGAAGTAGGGCGAGATGTAGCCCTTGTCGAACTGCATGCCCTCCGTGAACTCGAGCTCGACCCCGAAGGTGTTGGACTCCTCGACGGTCACTACGCCGTCCTTGCCCACCTTGTCGATGGCGTCCGAGATCACCTCGCCGATCGAGGCGTCCGCAGCAGAAATGGCGGCCACCTGGGCGATCTCCGCCTTGTCGTCCACGTCCTTGGCGAGCGAGCGCACCGAGGAGACCGCCGCCTCGACAGCCTTGTCGATGCCGCGCTTCAAAGCGATCGGGTTGGCACCGGCAGCGACGTTGCGCAGGCCCTCTCGTACGAGGGCCTGGGCGAGGACGGTCGCCGTCGTGGTACCGTCGCCCGCCACGTCGTTGGTCTTGGTGGCCACCTCCTTCACGAGCTGGGCACCCATGTTTTCGAAGTGGTCCTCGAGCTCGATCTCCTTGGCGATCGTGACGCCGTCGTTGGTGATGGTGGGCGCGCCCCATCGCTTGGCGATCACGACGTTGCGGCCTTTGGGCCCGAGCGTCACCTTGACTACGTCAGCCAGCTTGTTGACGCCGGTCTCGAGGCGCCTCCGGGCCAGCTCGTCGAACTGCAGTTGCTTGGGCACTACTTGGCCACCTTCGCGAGCACGTCACGGCTCGCCAGCACGAGGAGGTCCTCCCCGTCGACGGTGACCTCGGTCCCCCCGTACTTGGAGTAAAGGACGGTGTCGCCCACCTTGATGTCCAAGGGGATGAGCTCGCCGGTGCTGTCGGCGCGCCGCCCAGGCCCAACAGCCAGAACCTCACCCTGCTGGGGCTTCTCTTTCGCGGTGTCGGGGATAACGAGGCCCGACGCGGTCTTCTCTTCGGCTTCGTTGGGGCGCACGACGATCCGGTCGTCGAGTGGCTGCAAATTCATGATCTCATCGCCTCCGTTTAGCAGATATCGCACCCGGGGCCGGGTGCTCTGGTTAGCACTCTAAGCTGATGACTGCTAAAGATAGCGGGCTCTGGCGGCTAGCACAAAAACTTTCTCCGGCCCGGCGCCGGCGGGGTCAGGCGGCGGGGTCAGCCGGCAGGGTCAGCCGGCGGGTGTCAGCCGGCGGCCGGCGAGGCCAGGGCCTGCCTGAAGAACTCCACACCGAGCGCGAGCAACCCTTCAGCCACCGCCTCTTGCGAGGCCACGTGGGTGATACCCGGCAGCGGCAGCACCGAGTGCACCCTCTGGGCCCTGAACAGGGCCCCCGAGAGCTCCAGGGTGTGGGCGGCGTAGACATTGTCGTCGGAGAGCCCGTGGACGAGCATGAGCGGCCGCGACAGGCCCGGGGCGAGGCGGAGCAGCGAGCTGCGCTCGTAGGCCTCGGGATGGTGGGCCGGGTGCCCGAGGAAGCGCTCGGTGTAGTAGGTGTCGTACAAGCGCCAGTCGGTGACGGGCGCGCCTGCGAGGGCCGCGTGGAACACGTCGGGGCGGGCGAGCACCGCGAGTGCCGCCAGGTAGCCGCCGAACGACCATCCCTGCACACCGACCCGGCTGAGGTCGAGCTCGGGGACCTGTTCTGCTACGGCCTGGAGGGTCGCGACCTGGTCCTCCAGGACCGGGCCGGCCAGGTCGAGGTAGACCTCGTGCTCCCATTCAGGCCCCCGCCCGGGGGTGCCCCGCCCGTCGGCCACCACGACGGCGAAACCCTGGTCGGCCGTCCACTGCGCCTCGAGCCACCCTCCACGGGACGCCAAGACCCGTTGGTGGCCCGGCCCCCCGTAGGGCGCCATGATCACTGGGAGCTTCCCGCCGGCATGGCCTTTGGGCAGGCACACGCCCACGGACAGCTGGCGTTCGCCCACTCGGAGGAAAGTGACCGACGGTTCTACTACCGGCGTCTCGGCCAGGTTGGCCAGGGCCCTCGGCTCGGAGCCCTCCACGTGCACCTCCACTTTCGCCCCGTGCCAGCGCATGGTGCGCGAGGCCACCACCTTGACCGGCCCGTCGCCGACCGCCGACGAGACGCCGGCCTGCCGGGTCAGCTGGCGCAACCCGGTCGTGGGCGACCACGACCAGGCCTCCACCACCTCCGGCTCGCTCGAAGCACTAAAGACGAGCGAGCGGCCAGCGCTCGCCACCTCCCTCACCTGCAGGCCGGGCGGCGTGACCAGTTCGCCGTCCACCTCGAGGCGCCACGTCGCCCTGTCGGCGCGCGCCCACGCCAGCTTGCCGCCCTCGAGCCAGGCGGGAAGGCCGGCGGGCCAGCTCACCCAGGCTGGGTCGGTGGTGCGGGCGAGCTCTTCGGTTGCCCCGCTCGCCGGGTCGGCCGCCAGCACGGAGCAGGCCTTGTGGTCCCTTTGCTCGACGAGCAGGAGCGGCGGTCCCTCGGGCACCCACTGGACCGAGACGAGGTACGGGTAGCGCTCGGCGTCCCAACCGATCTGGCGCCGGCGGCCCCCGCCCGGCACGGCCTCCAGGAGCCACAGGCTTACGAGGGCGTCGGCGGTACCGGCAGCCGGGTAGCGATGAGGCTCCGGGTGGGCGCCGGGGGAGGCGGCATCTGCCGTCCACCACACCCCGACCGGTGAAGTGTCGACCCGGGCAGCCAGGAGCGAACCCCCGTCGGGCGCCCACCAATAGCCGCGAGAGCGCCCCATCTCCTCTGCGGCAATGAACTCGGCAGACCCCCAGCTCACGTGCTCGGCGCGCGGTTCCCCCACCTCGCCGTCGTTGCCCGCCTCGGCGGCCAGCACGAAGTGCGGCCCCTCTCCGGCGGTGGCCACGGCGTACAAGGCTGGGCCGGCGCAGAAGCCGACGAGCTTCCCGAGCGGGTCGGGGCGGGGGTCGACGACGCCGGCCGGCGCCGGGAGCCTCACCGGGGACGGGCGGGCGGCGGCAGGCCGCTGACCGGCGCCCGGGGGGCCCGGGGGGCCCGCGCCGCTCGCATCGGCGCCGGCGGCCCCCGTGCCGTCTTCGTCGACGAGCGGCACCCACCACAACTGGCCGGCCAGCGAGAAGGCCGCGTGTTCGACGGGCCTGTCGCACGAGTACCCGACTATCCCTCCGGCCAGCTCGCGGCTGCGCTCCCGCCGGGCTCGTTCCTCGGGTGAGAGCGCTTCGGGCCCCGCCCCGAGCACCGCCCTGGCACTGGCGACCTCGCGCTCGGTACCGCTCGCGACTTCATAGACCCAGAGCGAGTTGGCGGGGTCGTCGCCGGCGCCGGACCGGAGGAACACCACCCGCGAGCCGTCTGGCGCCACCGTGAAGCTTCTCGGCACCCCGAGCGTGAAGCGCCGGGCCCGGGCCTGCTGGCGGGCGAAGCCTCCGGTCGCCTTGAGTGCGTCCATCGAGTTGGGCACGCTACCAGCCGGCGGTCAGCGGCCCCCGCTCCGAGGACATGCTCGGCCCCAAGCGCATTGCATCAGGATGAGACCAGCGGCAACTGCAAGTTGGGGTCCACGGGGGTGCCGAGAGGGGTCGGCCCGTCGGTGCGGAGCCGGTACCAGGCCGAAGCCCCGATCATGGCAGCGTTGTCGGTGCACATCGCACGTGAAGGTATGAAGGCGGCTCGGCCGTCCTCCCGGCAGACCTGCTCGACACGCGTACGCAGCGCGGTGTTGGCAGCCACACCGCCCCCTATGCACATGGCCCGGGCCGAGACTTCTCGTGCCGCCGCCCGCGTCTTCGCCACGAGGACCTCCACGACCGCCTCCTGGAAGCTGGCGGCGACGTCGCCGATCGGGGCGTCGGGGTTGGCCCGCATGTAGCGCACGACGGCTGTCTTCAGACCGCTGAAGGAAAAGTTGTAGCCCTGGCCGGCGAGGCCGCGGGGAAAGGCTATGGCATCGGGCCTGCCACTGCCGGCGGCCCGCTCGATCGCCGGCCCCCCCGGGTAACCGAGGCCCAAGAACCGCGCCACCTTGTCAAACGCCTCACCTGCCGCGTCGTCCACCGTCTGGCCGAGCAAGCGGTACTCGACCCCGCCGAGGGCGGCCTTTTGCATGCAGATGAGCATGGTGTGGCCGCCGGACACGAGCAGCACGACCGTCGGCAGGCTGAGCTCGGGGTCCTCCAAGAAGGCAGCGTGCAGGTGGCCCTCCATGTGGTTGACCCCGACAAAAGGCAGGCCCCAGCTCCAGGCGTAGGCCTTGGCCGCGCTCGCGCCCACCAGGAGCGAACCCACCAGGCCGGGCCCGAGCGTCGCGGCCACCGCGTCCAGGTCCCCCGAACTGACGCCGGCGCGGCCGAGCGCTTCGGCCACGGCCGGCCCGAGCAGCTCCAGGTGCGCCCGGCTCGCCACCTCCGGGACCACACCGCCGAAGTCGGCGTGAAGGCGAGCCTGGCTGCTCACGACCGAGGAAAGGACCTTGCGGCCGTCCTCCACGACCGCTGCGGCCGTCTCGTCACAAGAGGTCTCTATGGCCAGGACCTTCACCGCCGCCCCCTATAGGCAGCGGCTCGGACTTCCAACGCCCGTCCCGACCGGAAGAGGCCAACGGGGCCCCTCACCGGCCCCGCTCCAGCTCCTCGAGCCTGGCTTGGACCTCGGGCGAACCGAGCCGGTAAAGCCACATCACCAGCGCGTCCTCGCCCGTCTCCGGGTAGTAGTTGCGGCGCGTGCCTGCGGTCACGAACCCGAAGTTCCGGTACAACGCCTGCGCCCCCAGGTTGCCCACCCTCACTTCCAGGGTCATGGCCACGCACCCCCGCCGTGTCCCCTCATGGGCCAAGTGGGCGAGGAGGAGCGTGCCGAGGCCCTGCCGGCGCAGCGACGGGGCGATGGCGATGTTGGTCACGTGGGCCTCGTCGGCCACGAACATGAGCCCTCCGTAGCCCGCCACCCGCCCTCCAGTGCGCACGACCACGTAATAACGGGAGGCGCCCTGGGACAACTCGTTGTTGAACACGCCGAGCGACCACGGCTTCGGGTGGGCCTTGTGCTCTATGCGCATCACGGCGGGGAGGTGGCGCCGGCGCATCCGTTCGAAGGTCACCGTCTGGCTGGCCGTGCCTTGGGCGCCGAGCTTCATGCGCCCAGCCTGGTACCGACGCGCGCGGATCCGGCGTCGTCATAGGACCTCGCGCCCGGCTCGGGAGGCGACGGACGCGCCACCCGGCCCGACACCTCTTCCCAGCCGATGCGTACATCGGCCTGGCGAAGGTATAAGGGGCCCGGGAGTTCGCGTGGCGCGCCCGCCTCGGTCAGCCCGGCCCAACCAAGGGCGGCCACTGCGTCGGCAGATGGCCACATCTCGTCCGGTCCCCCCACCTCGGCCCCCGCTAAAGACAGCGCGTCGCGGTAACGCCGAGCGCCGTCCCCGACCGCCAGCAACGGTGGGCCGGCCGAGGCCAGCTCGCCGGCGGCCAGCGCTGCCAGTTCGCCAGCTACCGTCTCCGGCGGCGAGACGGCGGGGGGGCGCAGCTCTCGCAGCTCTGCGCCGTCACCGCGGTAGAGAGCCCAGAAGACCTCCCCCCGCCTGGCGTCCACGACGGCTACTAGGAGGCCCGGGCGGCGCCGGTGCGGGTAGGCCAGCGCGTCCAGGCTGCTCACGCCCACAGCGGGCAAACCCCTAGCCGCGGCCATCGCTCGAGCCGTTGCCAAACCGACCCTGAGGCCGGTGAAAAGCCCCGGCCCGCGGTCCACAGCGACCGCCTCTATATGACCTGGGCCCCAGCCGGCCTGCCGGCAGAGGTGGTCCACGGCCGGCATAAGCACCTCGGCATGGCGTTGACCAGCGACGAGCGAGAAACCTGCCACCGGTTCCCCCGAGTCCCACAGGGCACAACCCACGCGGCGTGTCGCAGTCTCTATCGCTAGCAGCTTCACGAAGTGTCCTCTGCGTCGAGCGTCCTCATCACAGGCTCGTGGCAGACTATCGGCACGGGCAAGAACACGGACCTGGGGGCGCTCCAGCGCGTGGCGGAGGAGGCCTCAGCGTGCACGCGGTGCCGGCTCGCCGCCGGGCGCACCAATGTCGTGTTCGGGATGGGCAACCCTCGTTCGCAGCTCATCCTCGTCGGCGAGGGCCCCGGCGAACAGGAGGACTTACAGGGTTTGCCCTTCGTGGGACGCTCGGGGCAGCTGCTGGACCGCTTGATGCTGGAAGAGATCGGCATCACGCGGGAGGACTGCTACGTGGCGAACGTCGTCAAATGTCTTCGGTACACGACTCCGGTGAAACTGGGCAACGGCTCTTGGGAGAGGATCGGCCGGCTAGTGCGCCAGCGTTACCAAGGCGACGTGATGTCCGTGGATGAGTCCGGTCGCCTTGTGAAGCGGCCCGTGATCGGCTGGTACGCAACGCCCCTGGCCGGTAGGCGGACGTTCCGCCTTTCGTACCGCAACGCCGAACGCTCCAGCCAGGGCACACGTGTCAACACGGTCTTGACCGAGGACCACGAGGTGCTCACGCCAGCGGGCTGGGCACCTGTGGGCCAACTCGTGCCCGGCACCGACGTGGCCACGGGAGAGGGGCTGAGCGACGTCGCGCGAGATGTCGTGATCGGTACGTTGCTCGGCGACGGGCACCTGAACGCCAGTAGTCCCCACTTGTCGATTTCGCACTCGGTGCGCCAAAGAGACTACGCCTTGTTCAAGGCTGGCCTGCTCCGTGAGCTCCACCCCGCGCTGACGAGCGGGGTACCGGTGCGTGCCGGAGACAGCGGCCCGTACCCCGTCGTCACGTTGAGGACTGCCGCGACGCGGTCTTTGCGAGTGTTGGCGACGGACTTCTATATCGAGGGACCAAAGCGCCGCAAGGTGGTCCCTCACTGGGTATGCGGCACGCTAAACGCCCGCTCCCTGGCAATCTGGTTCATGGACGATGGTCACGTGGCCAACCGCCCGCCCCGCAAAGCGAGCGCAGAGATCGCGACGTGGGCTTTCGACGAGACGAGCCTGTCCGTGTTGACAAAGTCACTGGACCAGCTTGGCATCAAGTGCAAACCAGGCAGGGCGCGGCTCCATTTCGATGCCAGAGAAACGGAGGCGCTCGCGCGAGCCATCGCTCCGTATGTACCACCCCCGATGCGTTACAAGCTCCCGCCGGAAATAGCTGCTACCCTCCCCTACGACCGGGAGCTCTGGAGGGCGGGCCCGAGTGAGGTCCTCTACGACGAGGCCATCGTGGAGGAAGTGACGCACAGGGGTACCGACAAGACCTTCTTTTGCATCGACGTAGCTGAAACGCACAACTTCGTCACTGCCGGCGGGGTAGTCCACAACTGCAGGCCTCCTGGCAACCGGGACCCACTCCCAGATGAGATCGAGACATGCCGCCCGTACTTGGAAGCCCAGCTCGACCTTATAGATCCAAAAGTCGTCATCACTCTGGGGAACTTCGCCACCAAAGCGTTGCTCGGGACAACCGAGGGGATAAGCCGGCTCCGGGGCCGCGTTTACCCCTTCCGTTCCGGACGCCTCGTGCCCACCTTCCACCCCTCGGCGGCGTTGCGAGGCGGGGGTATGGTCGTCGCCCAGATGCGGGCCGACTTCGTGCGCGCGAAGGAGGTCCTGCGGGCAGGCAAGCGCTGGCGAACGCCAGCGCTACCGGACCAGCGCCATGATGGGTGACCGCCAGAGCGGGCTCTGTGTCATCGCGCCGACCTCGGAGGACACCGAGAGTTGTGGGGCCGCCCTGGCCCCCTTGGTGAAACCGGGTGACACCGTCCTTTTGAGCGGTGATCTCGGCACCGGAAAAACGACCTTCACACAGGGTCTCGCCCGCGCCCTCGGAGTGGAAGGCCCCGTCACGAGCCCGACCTTCGTGCTTGTGCACAGCTACCACACGAAAGCCGGTTGGGACCTCCTGCATGCGGACGTTTGGCGGGTCGAGCAACTCCAAGAGGTAGTCGACCTCGCCATTCCCGAGCTAGTCGAGGAGGGCGCCGCAGCCGTCATCGAATGGGGCGAGAGAGCGGCCCCTGCACTGGCGAGAGACTGCCTGCACGTGACCATCGAGTTCGCTGACGCTTCGGCGGCTGCGCCACCAGCCCCGGGAGCCGGTGCCAGCCCGGTCGGCCCAGGAGGCCCTCGTCGGCTGCAATTCCGCGCAGAGGGCCCCAACTGGCAAGAGAGGGTTCGCCAGCTTTCGGACAGGCTGGCAAAGGGCTCCTGAACATTGCCTCCAAAGGCAACACTGCCTTCAATGCCTGGAAAGTTCGCGCACTCAGCCCGACGGCGGCGGCTCTTGGCCCCAAGGGGCGGCCGTGAGCGGTAGGCGCGCCCCAGCCAGGAGCCGAGGCAAAGCTTCGACCTCTCGTGTTCTCGGTTCATGTTCTCGACCGCCTAGCCGATGACGGGGAGCGTCAGAACTTCCCGAAAAGCCTCGCCTTCCGCGATTAGTGATATCATATAGCTATCGCGGTGGCCAGAGTGCCGCCGGCATGGACCGAGGAGGTTCACATGAGCAAGGAACGCCAGGCCACGGCCTGGCCAGGCTGGCCGGTGCTGGCCTTGACAATCGCGCTTTATGCCTTCGGCTCGACAATGCTCGCCTTGGGCGCGACGTGGGAGACCTGGACCGGGCTCGCCGCGCTCGCGCTGGCGGTGCTCTCGTCGCTCGGCTTCTTCACCCTGCAGCCCAACGAGGCGCGCGTACTGATCCTGTTCGGCCGCTACAAGGGCACGACCCGACAAGTCGGGTTCTTGTGGGGCAACCCCTTCTTCAGCAACGGTTCCACAGGCAGGCGTTCGCGCCCGCTCGGCCGGCGTGACCCCGGCGTCGCGCAGGCTGCCCGGCGTCTGCCCCGGTACAAGGTCTCGCTCCGCGC
This sequence comes from Actinomycetes bacterium, assembly GCA_021787365.1. Lineage (GTDB taxonomy): Bacteria > Actinomycetota > Acidimicrobiia > Acidimicrobiales > Palsa-688 > JAJZYO01. Next base: position 141,919 of record JAJYMB010000144.1, read on the forward strand.
CCGCACCCTCCTCGGCGACCGGCTCAAGGTGAACGACCGCGCCGGCAACCCCGTAGAGATCGCCGCCGTCGTCGTGTGGCACGTCGAGGACACCGCCCAGGCGATCTTCGACGTGGACGACTTCGAGGCCTACGTCGAAATGCAGAGCGAGACCGCTCTCAGGCACCTCGCCACTTCGTACGCTTACGACCACGGCGAGGGAGAGGAAACCATGGTCACTCTGCGCGGCAACGTGGACCAGGTCTCCGCCGCGCTGAAAGACGAGCTCGGGCACAGGTTGGAAAAGGCCGGCATCGCGGTGGACGAGGCGCGCCTCACCCACCTCGCCTACGCGCCCGAGATCGCCCAAGCCATGCTGCGCCGCCAGCAGGCCGAGGCCGTGATCGCGGCCCGCCGGAAGATCGTGCAAGGCGCGGTCGGGATGGTCGACCAGGCGCTGCAACTACTGAGCGAAAGGCAGGTCGTCGAGCTCGACGAGGAACGCAAAGCGGCAATGGTGAGCAACCTGATGGTCGTGCTCTGCGGCGAGTCACAGGTGAGCCCGGTCGTAAACACCGGGACGCTCTACCAGTGAGGGCGGGGTGAGCGAGCGCAAGCAGTTCCTGTTGCGCATCGACCCCGAGCTCTGGCGGGAGCTCGAACGCTGGGCGGCCGACGACCTCCGCTCTGTCAATGCCCAAGTCGAATGGTTGCTCCGCGAGGCAGTACGCCGGCACAAAGGAGGCCGCGAACCACCCGCACGAGGGCCCTAGCAGCCTCCCCGGGCCAGGGTTCCGATGAGACCGGCTATGAGGCGGTCAGCCACGGCGCGCCGGCGCAAGCGACAACGAGTTGAGGAGGTGGCACGTCCCTCCCCTCAGCGGCCCGACAGATCTCGCACCCAGCTCGCGGCCGCGAGGGCAACGACAACGGCGGATACCGCGCCGGCGACGGCGACGACGGTGCCGGGCCCGACACCGGAGACCCCGGCCAGGCCCACGACCACGCCGACGGCAAAGCCACCGCCGGCCAGCCCACCTACCCACAACCACCGCCGGCGCCGGTGCTCAGCCTTCCATGCCGAATGAGCCGATAGTTCCGCCGACCACCAGGCGAGCTCGCAAACAACGAGCAAAACAGTGGCAAAAGCCGAGGCGACCGCCACCGACACCGGCCGGCCCACCGCCCCGGCGAGGTAAGCCGCCCCGAGCAGCGCGGCCCCGGCCGAGACCGCAGCAAAGCCCCGAGCGAGCACTCCCACCGCCACGGCGACGACCCCAGCGGCAGCCAGTAACCCGAGAGGCCCGGCGAGCGACGGGTGGAGCAGTGCCGCCCACGCCCCGTCCCCGGCCGCGAGGACCACGGCGGCAGACGCCCGGAGCGGCTCGGGCCAGCGCCGCGCCCCGAGCGCCCACCTGAGGGCGGCGCCGGCTCGGCGGGCCCAACCATGCGCCGCCGGGCCTAGGAGGCCGAGCGCGCTTGGCGGCGAGCCCATGCGTCCACCTCCTCGACCACCTGAGCCAGAGGGGCACCGGGTTCCCAAGCCACGGTGGGCACCCCCGACGCCCGCAGGCGCTCCCGGCGCCTCACGAGCTCGAGCTTCCACAGCCGGTGGGCGAGCACGCCCAGCTGGCCCAGGGCCGGCGCCGGCAAGGCCGGAGGCGGGATCTCGACCACCACGACGTCGAGGCCACGCGCCCTCATGTCGGTGAACGCGTCGCGGGCCCCCTCGTGCTCGAGCGACGAGAGGCCCACCACGAGAGCTGCTGCCGGCAAGAGACGCGGTGGCAAAAGGGCGACGCCCCGGTACACGGCGCTCGCGAGGGCGGCCGTCGAGAGAAGGCTCTCCACGATCACGTAGCGCTGGCGGGAGCCCATCCCCGGGCGGAGCCAGCGGAGGGCTCCTCCGAGCTCGAGCAGCGCCAGCCTGTCGCGCTGGGCAAGGTAAGCGTCTGCGAGGCTGCAGGCAGCCGTGACGGCCCGGTGGAGCACGCTTTGGTCGAAGGTGTCGACGACCAGCACCACGTCGCTCCCCCGCTCGGGATGGCGCTCGTTTGTGTAGAGGCCACCGTGACGGGCCGAGGAGCGCCAGTTGACGTCTTTGGCGCGATCACCCGCGGCGTAGGGCCGGACGCCCGCCAGGTCGAGGCCGCCACCCTTGGCCGGCGAGAGGTGGGTGCCGGCGGGGAGGGCGGCGACGCGAGAGCGGACCAGCCGGCGCAGCGCCTCCGGGCGCGGGTAGACGAGCACGCGGCCCTCGACGGGCACGGAGGCCCCGGCCTCGAACAGCCCGAGCCACGAGCGCGCCCGCAACGCCACCGTGCCGAGCTCGAAGTTGCCCCAGCGCTCGGCCACCAACGGGACCGAGAGCTCGAGCGGCTGGCCCGGGTGGACCGTCTCGGCCAAGGGCTTCTTGGCCCCAGCCTTCGCCAGGGAGAACCCCGACGCCGGGCAGACGAGCACTTCGAGCCCGGGGACCTCGGCCTCGGCGAGGAAGTTGAGGGCCACCGGGATCTCGTCGCCTTCGGTGGCCGTCGCCTTGCCGGCCACGGCGGTGACGCTCAACCCAAGCGGTCGAGTGCGCAAAAACCCGGCCCCCAGGGCCACGGCAAAGGGCGCCGCCAGGACCGCCGCCTCGGGCCGGCCTGATACCAGCGCGGCCACCAGCCCGAGCACCACGAGCACGGTGTAGCAGGCGGCCTTTGTGGTCGGGCGCCAGGACAGCACCCTCAGCGCCCTCCGGGGCCGCCGGCGCCGGCTTCGAGGTCATCGGCGGTTGGGACGGGCACCTCGGAGAGGCAGGCCTCGATCACGGTCTCGGGCCGCTCACCCCTCACCCACAGGTCGGGGCGAAGCCTCAGTCGGTGGGCGAGCGCCGGCACCGCCACCGCCTTCACGTCCTCGGGCACCACGAAATCCCGGCCCGCCAGCACGGCTTTCGCCCGGGAAAGGAGCATGAGGGCGAGCGAACCGCGCGGGCTCGCGCCGATCTCGACGGCGGGCCGGCCCCGGGTGGCGCCCACCACGGCCACCATGTACTGGCCGATCGCCGGCGAGACGTACACGTCCTCGAGGCTCTCCTGCATGGCCAAGACCTCGTCGCGCCCCACCACCTGGCGGAGCACCACCTCGTCGGAACGGCGCTCGATCCGGCGGGCCAGCACCTCCCACTCCGCGTCCGCGCCCGGGTAACCGACCGAGGTGCGCAGGACGAAGCGGTCTAGCTGGGCCTCGGGCAACGGGTAGGTGCCCTCCAGTTCGATCGGGTTTTGCGTCGCGACCACCAAGAAAGGCTTGGGGAGCTTGCGGGTCACGCCGTCTACGGTTACCTGGCGCTCCTGCATGGCCTCGAGCAGCGCCGACTGGGTGCGCGGTGATGCCCGGTTGACCTCGTCGGCGAGGAGGAGGTTGGTGAAAACCGGCCCCGCTTGGAACGAAAAACTGGCATTGGCCTGGTCGAAAACCGATGACCCGGTGATATCTGCTGGCATCAGGTCCGGCGTGAACTGCGCCCGGGCGAAGTCGAGCCCCATCACCTGGGCGAAGCTCCGCACGATCAACGTCTTGGCGAGGCCCGGGAAGTCCTCCAAGAGCACGTGGCCGCTGGCCAGCATCCCAGCCAGGACCAGCTCGACGACATCGCGCTTGCCCACGATGGCCCGCCCCACCTCCGCCAGCACGGCCTCCGCGCGTTCGGCGACTTCGCCGGTCGACAAGTGCGCGGCGGGCGGGCCGGCGGGCCCGGGCGTGCTCAACGTGGCTCCAGCCGCCGGGTCCTCACAGCGACTCCAGCCTCTCGACCCAACGGGCCAGCCTGGAAGGGGCGACGCCGCGGCCCCCGCGCTGCTTCGGGGCGCTCGCGTCCGGCCGGACCAGCTGCCAGAGGTCTTCGCCCAACAGTTCCCGGGACGCCGCTTGGTCGCGGTCCAAGTCGACCAAGCGGTGAGCCCGGAGCAGGTGCCCTGCCAAGCGCCGGAGCAAGGGGCGGAGCCGGTAATGCAAGTCGTACGCGCCCTCTCGCGAACAGGCGAGGCGCAGGGCGAGCTCGGTGTCGCGAAGCGAGCGTGGACGCTCGGGTGGGGCAGGCGGCGGGCTGTCGAGCGCTTCTTCCAGCGCGGAGCGGCCCCGGTCCCTAGGCCACAGGGCAGGCAGCACACCGAGCAGGACCAGGCCGGCACAAAGGCCCCCGCCCAGGCGGAGCGCGGAGGCGGCCCCGAGCCGGCCGCTGTAGTAGAGCCCCCAGCTCCCGGCACCGGCGACGAGGACCGACGATACGAGCGCGAAAGCCCGGCCCCGGCTCATGGCCCGGGCAGCGCCGGCAGGAGCGCCGCCGCCGCCAGTTCGCCCCGCAATTCGACCAGCGCGCCGAGCGCCGATTGCTTCATCTCGGCACCGCACGGACGCCGGTCGAACTTGGCCCGCTCGAAGAGCTCGGCCAGTGCCGCCCCGACCGCAGCCGTGGCGCCGAGGCCCCCCATCACCCGGTCTAGGTGCTCGAAGGGCGCTTCCGAGGCCCGCCTCCCGAAACCGGCCCTCGCCAGCCAGCTGTCCATACGGGCGTAGGCCGCGATCACCGCCTTGCGTGGGTCGGGCTCGGCCCAGAGCGCGTCGAGGGACTCGTCGATGGCGGCCACCGCCTCGCGCCGGCGCTGGAGAAGGGCTTCACGCTCGACCAGCGGTTTGGGTAAAGAAGTGGGCCGTGCCCTCCGCCGGGTCACGAGCGCATAGGCGACCACCGCCGCCAACGCCAAGGCGGCACCGGCCACCAAGGGTTCCCATGAGAAGCTCGGGTTGGCCCTACCGGCGAGGTGAGGAGCACTCGGTACCGGGAACCGGAGGCCCACGGGTGAAGATGCCCGCCCATGATGTTTGCCGTGGGCCAGGAGAGCGAGCAGCCCGAGCAGAAGGGCCGTGGCCGCGGCCACGGCCGCGGCCGTGACGAGCCAGTACCACCAGGGCAGGCGCTTGGTGAAGAAACGACGGCGGCCCCGCATGGTGCTCAACAGCCCTGCCACCAACCCGTACACGAGCACGGTGCCCCCCGCGGCCACGAAACCCACGACGAGGCTGCCCGCCCAGTCGGGGACGCCGAGGCCGCCGACGGAGGCGCTCCCCGCAGCAGCCGGCCCCCCGGCCGCGCCCGCAGCGGCCGCCACCACGAGCACGAGCAGGAGGGCGCCCGCTACGCCCAACTTGGCTCGAAGCTCGCTCACCAGCACCATCTTCTCACGCGTGCCGTGGCGAGAGGGTGGGGGGCACCACCGCTAGTGCGGCCTCAGGCACGCTCACCGGGCCCCTGGCCACGCCTGGCAAACTGGGCGCATGGCTCCCGCTACCCGTAACGCCGCGCCCGACGGGACAAACCAAAGCGCGACGAACAGAGACGCCGGCGTCCCCGACATCGTCATCCCGGCCAGCCTGAAGCCCTCGGACGGGCGCTTCGGCAGCGGGCCCTCCAAGGTGCGTAAGGAGGCGCTCCAACGGCTCATGGCCAACGCCGGCGTGCTCGGGACGAGCCACCGCCAAGAGCCGGTCAAGTCCCTGGTGAGGCGCCTGCGCTCGGGCATCTCGGAGCTGTTCGGGCTGCCCGAGGGCTACGAAGTCGCGCTCGGCAACGGGGGCACGACCGCTTTTTGGGACATCGCCACCTTCTGCCTGATCGAGCGGCGGAGCCAGCACCTGTCCTTCGGCGAGTTCTCGTCCAAGTTCGCCAAGGCCGCCCAGGCGGCACCCTGGCTCGCCGGCGCCGACGTGATTGAGAGCGCCCCCGGCACGCACCCGTGGCCCGAAGCGCGCGAGGACGTCGACCTCTACGCCTTCACCCACAACGAGACTTCGACCGGCGTGATGATGGACATCCAACGCCCGGCCGGCGCCAGCCCGAGCGCCTTGGTAGCCGTCGACGGGACCTCGGGCGCTGCTGGCCTCCGCTTCGAGCCGGCGGAGGCCGACGCCTACTACTTCGCCCCCCAAAAGGGGCTCGCCTCCGACGGGGGTCTTTGGGTCGCGCTCCTGTCGCCGGCTGCCATCGCCAGGGCAGAGCGTCTCGAGTCCTCGGGCCGTTTCGTGCCCTCTTTCCTCGACCTCTCGACCGCCCTAGAGAACAGCCGGCTGGACCAGACCTACAACACGCCAGCGGTGGCCACCTTGGTGCTGGCCCTGGCCCAGGTGGAGTGGATCCTGGAGGGCGGCGGCCTCGACTTCGCCTGCGGGCGCTGCGACCGTTCGGCGGAGGCCCTCTACGGGTGGGCCGAGGCGAGCGCCTTCGCGACGCCTTTTGTCGCCAAGCCCGACGAACGCTCCCACGTCGTAGGCACGATCGATTTCGACCCGAGCGTGGACGCCGCGAAGGTGGCGAAGGTGCTCCGGGCCAATGGGATCGTGGACACCGAGCCCTACCGCCGGCTCGGGCGCAACCAGCTGCGCATCGCCATGTTCCCGGCGATCGAGCCGTCTGACATCGAGGCGCTCACCGCCTGCATCGACTTCGTGGTCGGCGCCATTCAGTAGGGCGCCCTACTAGCCCAAGTAGACGCGGGGCAGGCGGGGCGAGAGAGCGCACGTGACCTCGTAAGCGATCGTGCCGAGCCGTTCGGCCCACTCCCAGGCGCCGATCTCTTCGCTCCCCTGCCGGCCCACTAGGACCACCTCGTCCCCGGCCCGCACCCCGGAGCCAGGCCCGCAGTCGACCATGAGCTGGTCCATGGTGACCGAGCCGGCGACCGGGAAGCGCCGGCCACCTATCAGCACCTCGCCGCCGACCTCGAAGAGCCGTCTCGGTACCCCGTCGGCATAACCGAGGGGGACGGTGGCGATGTCCGAGTCGCGCGGAAGACGGTAGTGGAGGCCGTAGGAGAGGCCTTCGCCGGCGGAGAGCGTCTTGGCGTAGGAGACGCGCGCCTTCAGGGAGAGCGCGGGCCTGAGCGGCTGCACCAAGGGGTGCCCGGAGACGGCGAGCGAGGGGGCCAGCCCGTAGAGCGCCATCCCCGGCCGCACCATATCGCGCCGGGCCTCAGGGTGAAAGAGTGCGCCGGCGGAGTTGGCCGCGTGCACCAGCTCCGGCGATATGCCGGCTCTCGCCAAGGCTCGTTCCACCTTTCCCAAGCGCTCGAGCTGTACTGCCGTGAACTCGTTGCCCGGTTCGTCGGCCACCGCGAAGTGAGTGAAGAGCCCGTCCAGCCTGAGGCGAGGTTCGGCGGCCACTTCCCGGGCGAGCTCGAGGGCCTCCTCCGGGCCGGTGCCCACGCGGTGCATCCCCGTGTCGAGCTTGATGTGGACCGAGGCACGCTCCCCTGCGGGTAAAGCCTTGGCCGCCTTGGCCAGGGAGGCAAGCCCGTCGTGGGTATAGACGGTCGCGGTCAGGCCGTCTTCGGCCACGAGTTCCATGGCCCCGGCGGGGGGTTCCGACAATACGAGGACCGGCGCGTCGATACCGGCTTGGCGCAGCTCATGGCCCTCCTCGGCGAGGGCGACCGCCAGCCACCTCGCGCCGGCGGCGAGCGCCGCCCGGGCGACGGGGACCGCGCCGTGGCCGTAGCCGTCCGCCTTCACCACAGCGCACACAGCTGCGGGGGCCACGAGCTCGCGGAGGTAGGAGACGTTGCAACGCACCGCCTCGAGGTCGACCTCGGCCCAGGCCGGCCGGAGCCAGCCGGCCACCCTGGTGGCCAGGCCGCGGGGTTGGGCGTCGGTCATCTGGACGGCGGGCGGCCCGACAGCCACGCGGCCACGAGCTCGGGGAGGTCTCCTGCCACCAACCCTTCTTTGTAGCCGGTCCGAGCCGCCTGGCCGTGGACCTGGGCGGCCAGCGCCGCGGCCTCGAACGCGGGTACGCCTCGGGCCAGGAACGCCCCTATCACCCCTGAGAGCACGTCCCCCGTCCCCGCGGTGGCGAGCCGCGAGTCCCCGGCCGCAGCCAGCAACGCCCGTCCGTCGGGGTGGGCCACGGTCGTCGTCGAGCCCTTCAGCAACACGATGGCGCCGCTCCCCGCAGCGGCTTCCCGGGCGGCGGCGAGGCGGTCCGGGCCGGGGGGCCGGCCGGCCAGGCGAGCCAGCTCCCCCGTGTGGGGAGTTATCACCGTGGGCACCGTACGCCGGGCGGTGATGGCGGCAAGGGCTTCCAGGCTCCCTATGGCGTTCAGGGCGTCGGCGTCCACCACTGCAGGGACAGGCGCGCCGGCCAGCAGGAGCCCCACTTCGCCGCCGGGGAGCCCGGGAGGGCCGGCGGCGCCTGTGCCACCTGGCTCGCTGGCGCTGCCCGACGCCGGCACTGTGCCGAGGCCCGGGCCGACGACGAGCGCTTTCACCCTCGAGATCCCGGCCAGGACGTGCTCGTGCCAACCGGCGCGGGGGACGGGGAGATGGACGAGCTCGCTCGGGGGGAGCACCGAGGGGTCGACCCCAGGCATGGAGAGGCGAACGTAACCGGCGCCGGCCCGCAGCGCGCCCCGGCTGACCAGCCAAGGCGCGCCGGTCATGCCCGGGGAGCCGGCGACGACCTGGACCGCCGCCTGCCACTTGTGCGCCTCGTGGGGCCGCGGCCGGAGCAACCGCCACACGTCGGCGTCCTCGATAAGCCAGCAGCGGGCGGCTGCGTCCACCAGTGGCCCGAGGCCGATGTCGGCCATCTCCACCTCGCCGGAGAGCACCGGCCCGCAACCGAAAAGCAACCCCGGCTTCAAGGAGGCGAACGTCACCGTGGCAGCTGCCACGAGCGCACCCCCGCCCTCCGGCACCTCCCCGGTCAGGCCCGAGAGCCCCGAGGGGATGTCGACGGCCAGCACCGGACAGCGTCCCGCAGAGGGCGGGGAGTAGGGCCGCTGGAGCCCGGTCCCATAAGCGGCGTCGATCACGAGGTCGGCGTGGGGGAGCGGCTCGGAGGGAGCCAGGTCGCCGGCGGCGAGCACGGTCACTCCTGCTCCGCGCCCCTCGAGCAGCCGGCCCGCCGTCCGGCCGTCGGCGCCGTTGTTGCCCTTGCCGGCGACGACGACGACCCGCCGGCCGAAGGCCCCGCCGAGCATCCAGGCTGCCCTGCGAGCGACTGCCGCCCCGGCCCGGCCGACCAGCACCTCGCTCGGTTCCTCGGCCTGGCGGTCGACGCCGGCCATCTCCAAAGGGGTGAGTACGGGTTTCACGAGAACCGTGCTACCACGAGATGGCGACGACCACCGCGCCCGCCGTCGTCTCGCTGTGGGTCAGGCTGAGGAGCCAGGCCCCGATCCCGCGCCCGGACGCCAGCTCGCTGGCCCGGCCGTGCAACTTCAAGTAAGGCTGGCCGCTGGCGTGGCGCTCCACCTCGACCTCGGGGAAAGCAAACGCCCCCAGCCCGACGCCGAGCGCCTTCATCACCGCCTCCTTGGCGGCGAAGCGAGCGGCGAGGCTCGGTGCCGGGTCGGCGAAGGAGCCGGCGTACTCGCGCTCTGCCGGCGTGAAGAGCCTCTCACGCATCCGCGGGTGGCGCGCCAGCGCGGTCGCGAAACGCTCTATGTCCACCAGGTCGAGCCCCAAGCCCACAGGGACGCCCCCGGGGCTGGAGACGGCTCCGCTCACTTCGGGTAGCGTACGCCGGAGCAGTCAGGCGGCCCAGTAGCGGGCGAGGACGGCGACGGGCTCGGTGAGGAGCTCGATGACGGGGACGCGGCCCAAGACGGTGTCGTCGAAGCTCGGGCGGGCCTCGGTCACGGCGTCTACAAGGGCCTGGTAGCGGCCCTGGTAAGCCTGGAGGACCGCCCTCGCCACTTCGGGGCTCAAGTGTTCGGCAAAGCGGGCGTGCAGCAGCGTGAGCCCGCTCACCTGACCAGCCTTGGCTTCGGGCACCATGATGCCCGTGCGCCCGTCGTGCAAGCCCCGGAACACCGTGACCTCGCGCTTTTCGGCCACCCGGTGCTTGGTCCCTCTGAGGGTCTTGTCGGCGTCGGTCCGCGAGGGTATGCCGAGCGCGACGCCTCCTCGGTCGACCACGGCGATGGTGGCGCCGGCGAGCGGGCCGGCGTGGCCCCAGGCACCGGGCACCTCGGTACTGGGCACCTCGGCACCGGGCACCTCGGCATTGGGCACCTCGGCACCGGGCACCTCGGCACCGGGCATCTCGGCACTGGGCATCTCGGCACTGGGCATCTCGATCTGGTAGCGGGTGAAGCCGAGAACCTCTTCCACCGCCGGCGCCAGGGCGGCGAGGCCCCGAAGGGCTCGGTAGCCGAGCGAGGAGACGGGCGCCCCGGCGGCGAGGGCCTCGGCCACCAGTTCTGAGCGAAAAAGTTGCTCCTCGCTCCGGGAGATGCCGACGGTCACCGTCTTGGCCTGGTGCTTGATCGCGTCCACGGGCCGGGTCAGCTCGTCGATGGCAGCCCCGAGGGCACCGAGCAGGTCCTCCGCTACCGCTGCGGGGGCCCCGACCTTGCCCATCTCGGCCTCGTACCCCTCTACCGGGAGCGACCCGGTTGCGTAGCGCAAAAGTGACGTGAGGCGGGCGGCGGTCGAGGCGTTGAGCGACCCGTCGTAGGCGCCCGAGCGCAGCCCCTCGAGACAAGCCCTCACGGCGCCCTGCAGCGCAGGGCCGAGCACCTCGGGCGCGACGGCCCCGGGGCCGGCGGCGAACGCCTCCTGGACCAGGGCGCGCGCTTCGCGGAGCGGTGCCGCCTGGGAATCGATGGCGAGCGCCGCCTCGTAGCCGAAGAGGTGGCCCACCATCGCGCTGAGCACGAAAGCTAGCTCGGGATGGCACTTCGGCACCGCTACCACGTCGACGCCCGAGCCAAAGAGGCCTTCCTCGCCTTCGGAGACGACCACCAAGGGAGCCGCCTTGTGGGCCCGGAATATCGCCACCTCTTTGGCGACGTCGGTGGCGTTAGGCCCGGAAATGCTCGGCGCGCACACGAATATCATGGGCTCGGCGGAGAGGTCGATGTGCTTTTTGTCCTCTATCGTGTCCAGGGCGATCGCCTTGTAGCAGAGCTCCGAGAGCTTGATGCGGACCTCCGCTGCTGCGACCCGGTCGGGGCCGCTCCCCACCACCGCCCAGCTCCGCCGCGCCGGGGCGAGAGACGCCGCCACGCGGGCGAGATCCGGCCGCAGGGCAAGGACTTCTTCCATGAGAAGGGGCAAATCCCTGAGCTGGGCGAGCACTTCGTGGCGGCCCGCCCCACCTTGGCGGCTGGCTTGGCCGAGCGCTGCGGCCAAAAGGTGCCCGGCGGCGACCTGCGAGTAGAAGGCCTTGGTCGAAGCTACCGACATCTCCACGTCGCGCCCGTCTGAGGTGTAGAGCACCCCGTCCGACTTCTGCGCGAGGTCGGAATGGCGCCGGTTCACTATGGAAACCACGTGTGCCCCCCGGGCACGCACGAGGTCGACGGTCCGGTTGGTGTCGGTCGTCGTGCCCGACTGGCTGACGGCGACTACGAGCGTGCCCGACATGTCGTCCGCGAGGCCCCCGCCGCTCGGGCCCCAGCCCGAGAGCTCGCTCGCAGGCAGCGCCCGCACTGGCACGCCCGGCAGGGCCTTCGAGATGGCGCCGGCGACGGCCTGGCCGGCGACGGCGGCAGTCCCCTGGCCGACCACGAAAACCTCCTGGACAAGGCCGGCCGCGAGCTTTTCACGCAACCGAGGAGGGACCACGTCGTCCCCCAGGCGGGCGACGAGGCCGCCCTTTCCCTCGTGGACGAGCTTGCCGCGCAGCGTCTTCCTGACCGAGGAGGCCGCCTCCGAAATCTCTTTCAGCAAGAAGTGCCTGTAGCCTCGCCGGTCTACGTCCCGGGTGGTTATCTCCGCCGCCTCGACCTCAGCGTCGGCGACCGGCTGCTCCCGGCCGTCGAATCCGGTGCGGGAAAGCCCGGCCACTTCCCCGGCGTGCGCGCGCCGGCACACCACGAGCTGGCCGCCGCCCTCGCCGTCCATGCGCACGTAGCTCCCGGCTTCTTCCACGAGGCCGTAGGGCTCGCTCGCGACCACGAAGGCGCCCTCGGCCAGCCCGACGTAGAGGCCCTGGCCGCTCCCCCGGAGAGCGAGTAGCAGCTCGTCCGGCACAGCCGAGGCGTTGGCCACGACCCCTACCGAGCCTTCGAAACGGCCCACTGCTTGGCGGAACGCCTCCGCCGGCGGCCAGCCCTCCATCAGGTAGCGCGACACGAGCGCCGGGACGAGCTTGGCGTCGGTCGTGACCGCCGCCGGCACCGAGAGGCGCTCGGCCGCGAGCAGGGCGGCGTAGTTGTCGATGTCGCCGTTCAGGGCGCCCACCACATAGGCGCTACCCGGCCCCGACGCCCCTCCGGGCTCGCCAGAGTCAAGGGGGTGAGCGTTGGCCTCCGAGATGAGGCCGACGCTCGCCCAGCGGGTGTGGCCGAGCACCGTGGCCTCGACCGCCGGCGACGCCAGCACCCGGGCGAGGAGCGGGTCCCCGCCGAGCGCCCGGCGCAGGGCGGCCACGTTGTCACCGAGCTCGCCCACCTCGGCGGCGGCCTTGTAGACGAGCGACAGGCAACCGCCGGCGCGCCGAAGCGCCATCGACCGAAAGTACGGGTCGCCCGCCCGAGGGCCCACGAGCGGCGCCAGCTCGGGCGCGTCCAGGTCGAGGCCGGTGCCGGAGAGCATCAGGTGGAGACCGGCCGAGTCCCGCCCGCGCACTTCCAACCGGTCGAGCGAACGGAAAGCGACGTGCACGGCCCACAGCACGGCCAGGGCTCGCGTGCCGGGGGGCGAACCCGCGCCGCCGAGGCCGAGGCTCGCCGACAGTCCGGCCACACTCTTCGCCGCCTCCAGGCGGTCGTGGCCGAGGGCCCAGAGGACGTCGCGGAGCTGGACCAGGCCGGCGTTCAGGTCTTCGAGCTGTTCGGTGGTGAGGGAGGCGTCGCCGGCGTCGAGCGCCGCCTCGAAGCCCGAAACGAGCGACCCGGCCTCGGCGACGCGCCGCTCCAGCGAGCGCGCGGCTGCCGGGCTCGAGAGCAGGCACGACAACCCCGGCACGCCCCGGAGCCGAGCGTCGAGGCCGGCAAGGGTGCCGGCGGCCCCGAGGACCAGCTCCAACTGGTGCGCGTAAGTGTCGCCGGCCGCGAGACGACAAAGCTGTTCCATAGCCGAGGCGAGCGAACGCTCGACCCCGTCGGGAGCGGGGGGCTCTCGCGCGGGCTGGCGGGCCAGGACCGCGACGATGCCGCACATAGCCCCCGCCTAATGAGCGGGTTCGCCGAGCGAGGTGCGGAGGGCGTCGACCAGGCGGTCCACGGCCGCCCTGGCCTCGTCCTCGGTCGGAGCCTCGACCATGACCCGCACCAGCGGCTCGGTGCCGCTCGGGCGCAACACCACCCGGCCACGCTCGCCCAGCACTTGCTCGGTCCGGCGCACCTCTTCCCAAACCTCTCGGGCACCTGCCAAGGCGTGGCGGTCGGCGACGGCGACACTGCGCAAGACCTGAGGCAGGCGCGGCATGGAAGCCGCCGCGAGCGGCGCCAGGGGCTCGCCCCGCCGAGCGACGAGGTCGGCCAGCAGCAACCCCGACATCACGCCGTCACCCGTCGTGGCGAGCGAACGGAACACGATGTGGCCCGACTGCTCCCCCCCGAGCGCCCACCCGTTGGCGTCCAGCGCCTCCAGCACGTAGCGGTCGCCGACTGCGACCGTGTGGACCTTCACGCCGGCGCTGGCCATGGCCTGGTGGAAGCCCAGGTTGGTCATCACCGTCACGACCACGGTGCGCCCGGGCAGCAACCCTCGTTCCCCGAGATCGGTCGCGAACAGGGCCAGCAGGCGGTCGCCGTCCACCACGTTGCCGGTCGCGTCCACCGCTATGACCCGGTCAGCGTCGCCGTCGAAGGCCAGGCCCAGGTCCGCGCCGTGGCTGACCACGGCCTTCGCCAAGGCCCGGGGGTCGGTGGAGCCGCAGTGGTCGTTGATGTTGGTGCCGTCGGGTTGGGCGCCGAGGACGGCGACCACTTCGGCGCCCGCCGCAGCGAAGATCTCCGGAGCGCTCCTCCACGCGGCCCCGTTGGCGCAGTCCAGCGCCACCCTGAGCCCCTCGAGCGTGCGGCCGCCGAGACAGGCGACCACCGAACGCTCGTAGCGCGCCAGCGCGCCGGGGTCGTCGGCGATGGCCCCAACCGCCTCACCGGTGGGGAGCGGCCTCGCCCGCTTGCCAGCGCCGGCGACGATCGCCTTGAGCTCTCGTTCCAAGACGTCCTCCACCTCGTCGGGCAGCTTGGCGCCCCCGGCCGAGAAGAACTTGACGCCGTTGTCCCAGTACGGGTTGTGCGAAGCCGAGATGACCGCGGCGGGCACACCCCGCTCGGCTGCCAGGTAGGCGACCGCCGGGGTCGGCATCACCCCCACGTCGATGACGTCGGCACCCTCGGCTGCCAGGCCTGCGGCCAGCGCAGCTTGGAGCAGCGGGCCCGAACGCCGGGTGTCCCGGCCGAGGATGAAAAGGGGCTTCCCACCGCTCGGGGTGGGGCCACCGGCTGTCGCACCCGCCTCGGCCGCCGGGTCGGCGGTCGGGCCCGGGTTGCCTGCCGGGCTGGGCTGGCCGAGCACCCCGGCGGCCGCCCGCCCAAGGGCCAAGACGACCTCTGGGGCGAGCTCCTCGTTGGCGAGCCCCCTCACGCCGTCGGTACCGAAACGGAGCAAGGCGGCCTTACTCCTACCGCTTGGAGTACTGAGGCGCCTTGCGTGCCTTCTTCAAGCCGTACTTCTTTTGCTCCTTCTCGCGTGGGTCGCGAGTAAGGAAGCCGGCCCGCTTCAAGACAGCGCGTACCTCGGGGTCGAGCACCGCCAGCGCCCGTGCTATGCCCAGGCGGAGCGCCCCGGCCTGGCCGGACACACCTCCCCCGTCGAGGGTTGCGTCTATGTCGTAACCGGTGGTCTTGTCGGCGGCACGCAGGGGCTCGGTCAGCACCGTACGGTGGGTGGCGGAGGGGAAGTAGTCCTCGACCGCTCGGCCGTTGACGACGATGGCGCCGTTGCCCGGGCGGATGCGCACCCGCGCGACTGCAGCCTTTCGCCGGCCGGTGGACTGGACCAGGGGTCTCGGCACCTAGTGCTCTCCTATCGGGTCAGGCCTGTCATGGTCAGGCTGTCGGGTGACGGGCATGTCGGCAGCTGCGGCCTTGGCGCTAGTCGAGCTACCGCTAGTCAAGCTACCCGGTGCGCCGAGTGGTCGAGCTCCCAGGGCTTTGGTTGCTGCGCCGCATGCTTGTGCTCGGGCCCCGCGTAGACCTTGAGCTTCCGGAGCATCTGACGCCCGAGGGGGCCCTTTGGCAACATGCCCCGTACGGCTATGCGCACTACCTCTTCAGGCCGCTGCTGCAGCAGTTGACCGTAGGTGCGGGTCTTCAACCCTCCGGGGTACCCCGAGTAACGCTGGTAAAGCTTGCTCTCCGTCTTGCCGGAAGTGAGCACGATGTCGGCCGCGTTGACCACGACCACGTAGTCGCCGCAGTCGAGGTAGGGGGCATAGGTCGGCTTGTGCTTGCCGCGGAGAAGGCGCGCCACCTCAGTTGCCAGCCTGCCGAGCACGGCGCCCTTGGCGTCGACCACGTGCCAGGCGTGCTCGACCTCGGCCGCTTTGGGGGAGTAGGTACGCACGGGGCTCAAAGTATAGCCGCTGGTTCGGCCGAGGGAGGGGGCGGGGCGGTTTGTTCGCCCAGCCGAAGGTCGCTTAGTGTAGGTCCCGGTGCACGAACTGTTTGCCACGGTCATACGCTGGGGCTCCCCCAACGGGATCACCAAGCAGGACAGCAATGTCTACCGGCTGTGGGACATCACGTACTACATCGCCATCCCCCTCGGGGCCATCGTCATCGGCCTCATCATCTGGTGTGCGGTGCGCTACCGGGAGCGCCCGGGCTACGAGCGCATCCCCCGCCAGTTCCAGTACCACATACCCCTGGAGATCCTTTATACGGCGGTCCCCCTGGCGCTGGTCATCTTCCTCTTCGTGTACGTGTACCAGGCAGAGGACAGGGTGGACAACGTGGCGCCCAACCCCGCCTTGGTGGTGCGGGTCGACGCCTTCCAGTGGGGGTGGCGCTTCACCTACCCAAACGGCTACGAAGTGCTGGGCAGTGTCGCCACGGAGCCCAACATCAACTCGACCGACCTGCCGGTGCTGACACTGCCGGCCGGCGAGACCGTGCAGATCAACCTGTTCTCCGACGACGTCAACCACTCGTTCTACGTGCCGGCCTTCCTCTTCAAGCGTGACGCCATACAGGGGATCAACAACAGCTTCGACGTCAACATCCTGCCGAGCGCGGCCGGGCGCCGTTACATCGGGGAGTGCACGCAGTTTTGCGGTGTTTACCACCCGTTCATGCGCTTTTGGTTACAGGTCATGCCGAAGGACAAGTTCGGCACATGGCTCGCCCACCACCACGGGAGCCAGATCGTGACAGCGAAGGGTTAGCAAAACCATGACTCTCGTCCAAGAGCGTCCCCAGCGCTTCGAGCAGCCCGAACGGCGCCTCACCGAGTTCGTCCCCGGCCCCAAGTACAAGGGCCTGCTCGCGTACCTGACGAGCACGGACCACAAGCAGATCGGGATGAACTACATGGTGACGAGCTTCATCATGTTCCTGATCGCCGGGGTCATGGCGGTGCTCATGCGTGTCCAGCTAGCGGTGCCCAACAACAACTTCGTGTCGCTCGACACCTTCGCCCAGCTGTTCACCATGCACGGGACGATCATGCTGTTCTTGTTCCTCGGGCCCTTCGCCTTCGGGACGGCCAACTACCTGGTCCCGCTCCACATCGGCGCGCCGGACATGGCCTTCCCCCGCTTCAACGCCTTCTCCTATTGGCTCTTCCTCGGCGGCTGCATCGTGCTCATGTCGAGCTTCCTCACCTCCTCGGGCGCCGCCGACTGGGGCTGGTTCGCCTACGCCCCCTTGACCGAGACCATCCACTCGCCCGGCCCCGGCTTCGACCTGTGGATCGTGGGCGTGGCCCTGGCCGCCTTCTCCAGCATGTTCACCGGCATCAACTTGATCGCCACGGTCTTCTGCCTGCGCGCGCCCGGCATGACGATGTTCCGGATGCCGGTCTTCGTCTGGAACCAGCTGATAACGGCCTTCCTCGTCCTGCTCGCCTTCCCCGTGCTCACCTCGGCCCTGGTGCTGCTCTGGTGCGACCGCCACATGGGCACCCACTTCTACGACCCCACCCACGGCGGCCAGCCGATCCTCTGGCAAAACCTCTTCTGGTTCTTCGGCCACCCCGAGGTCTACATCCTCGCCCTACCGTTTTTCGGGATGGTGACCGAGGTCATCGCGGTCTTCTCCAGAAAGCCGGTGTTCGGCTACAAGGGCCTCGTCTTCGCCACCTTGTCGATCGGCGCCCTGTCGATGGGGGTATGGGCGCACCACATGTACACGACCGGGGCCGTGCTGCTCCCCTTCTTCGCCATCATGACGCTCCTGATCTCGGTGCCGACGGGCGTCAAGTTCTTCAACTGGATCGGCACCATGTTCCGGGGCTCGGTGCGCCTCGAGACGCCCATGCTCTTTGCCATCGGGTTCCTCGTCAACTTCTTGGTCGGCGGCTTCACCGGCGTCATGCTCGCCGAGCCGCCGCTCGACTTCCAGCTGCACGACACTTACTTCGTCGTGGCGCACTTCCACTACGTGCTCTTCGGCGGGTCCGTCTTCGCCATGTTCGCTGGCATTTACTACTGGTTCCCCAAGTTCACCGGCAAGAAGCTCGACGACATACTCGGCAAGGTCAGCTTCGTGCTCATGTTCATCGGGTTCAACCTCACCTTCTTCCCCCAGCACGACCTCGGCCTTCGCGGCATGCAGCGGCGGATCGCGGTCTACCCGGCCAACGCGGGCTGGAGCTTCCTCAACATGCTCTCCTCGATCGGGGCCTTCATCCTCGCCTTTTCGATAATCCCCTTCTTGATAAACGTCTGGGTCACGCTGCGCAACGGCAAGAAGGTCGGCCCCAACCCCTGGGACGGGATGACCCTCGAGTGGGCGACGTCCTCGCCCCCGCCCGAGCACAACTTCGAGTTCCTGCCCCCCATACGCTCCGAGCGGCCGGTATGGGACTTGAACCACCCCGAGCACCCGACCCTCCCCCACGGCCGGCACGCGAAGGAGCTCCAACGCGCCCATGCCCTGGCCGGCGTCGGCGTCCCTGACGGCTTCGGCGGAGGCGGCAACGGCTTCGGGGACGGCGGCGGGGGGAACGGCTTCGGCAACGGTGGCGCCAGTGAGGGCAACGGCTTCGGGGACGGTGGCGCCGGCGGTGCCGGCGGTGCTCCACCCGGTGGTAGTGGCCAGGGCGGCGCCGGCAGAGGAGGCGCCTGAGCGTGGGCAAGAAGGAGTGGCACCTGAGCCTCGGCGCTGCGGCTTTCCTCGGCGCGACCGGCGTCGTCTACTGGGTGTGGAGCGGGGAGTGGTCCGGGACCGTGATGCTCGGTTTCGGAGGGCTCGCCTACGGCCTGCTCTTTTTGTTCATCATGGTGCAGTGGCTCCGGCGGCACATGGCCCCCCGCGTGGAGGACCGCCTCGACGCCAACCCCGAGGACGGCGAGGGCGAGATCGGTTACTTCCCGGGCAACAGCATCTGGCCGGTGGCGATGGGGGTCGGCGCGGTCGGGACGGCCGTGGGCGCTGCGTTCGGGAAATGGTTTTGGGCCATCGGCCTCATCCTCCTGATCGGCGCCCTGATCGGCTTCGCCCACGAAGCCGAGTCCCACTAGCGGCCACCCGCCAGCCGGCCGCTACGCGCCGCTACTCCGCGGCGTCGGCGATCGCTTCGGCCAGCGAGGGGTGCACCAAGCAGCTCTCGACCAGGTCGGCCACCTCGAGGCCGGCGGTGACCGCAAGGGCGATCACCGAGATCAGCTCGGAGGCCTGGTTCCCGACCACACAGCCCCCGAGCACCACCCCCGTAGCGGGGTCGGAGATGATCTTCACGAACCCACGGGGGTCGTCGTTTATGAGCGCCTTGGCCGTAGCGGCGAAGGGCACCTTGGTGACCCTGATCTTGCGGCCGCTCGCGAAGGCCTCGGCCTCGGCCAAGCCCACGTCGGCGATCTCGGGCTCGGTGAAAATCGCCGAAGCCGCCTTGTCGTAGTCGATGTGGCGGTGCTCCCGGGTGTGCAGGCCCATGATGTGCTCGGCCACCTTGCGGCCCTGCATGGACGCCACCGATGAGAGGGGCAGCTTGCCCGAGACGTCGCCGGCCGCGTAGATGTGGGGCACGTTGGTCTGGCAGTGGTGGTTGATCGGCACGTAGCCCCACTTGTCGACCTCTACTCCGGCGCGCTCCAAGCCCAGGTGGTCCGAGTTGGGCACAGATCCGACCGCCAGGAGCACGTGGGAGGCCGAGACGCAACGCCCGTCGTCGCAGTGGACCGTGACCCCGGCGTCGTCGCGCTCGATGCGAGCGGCGCGAGCCCCCTTGTACAGCGCCACACCCCGGCGCAACAGCTCGTCCTCGAGGGCCGCGGCGACTTCGGCGTCCTTGTGGGGCAGCACGTGCTGGCGGCTCACGATCAGGCTCACCTTGGAGCCAAGCGAGCTGAACATGTGCACGAACTCCACCCCCGTCACCCCCGAGCCCACCACGACCAGGTGCTCGGGCAGCTCAGGGGGCGGGTAGGCCTGGCGCGTCGTCAGCACGCGCTCACCATCGGGACTGGCCCAGTCGGGGACCCGCGGCCGGCTGCCGGTCGACACCAAGGCGGCGTCGAAGTCCAGCTCCTCGGCGGCGCCGCCCGGGGACTCGACCACCGCCGAGTGGGGGCCGGTGAAGCGGGCTTCCCCGGCGAGCGTACGCACTCCTTGCGAGCCGAGCAGCTCTTCGACCGAGCGCCCGAGCCGGGCCGTCACCTCGATGATGCGCTGGCGGAGCGCGTCGTAGTCGACCTGGCGCGGCGCGGCCCCGGTGGCGAAACCGAGGCCGCTCATGCGCCGGGAAAACGAAAGGGCGCCGGCCGTAGCGACCATCGCCTTGGAAGGGATGCAGTCCCAGAGGTGCGCGGCGCCGCCCACGACCTCCCTCTCCACCAAGGCGACATGAGCACCCAAGCTCGCCGCCCGGCTGGCCGCTTGGTTGCCGGCGGGACCGCCGCCGATCACTACGACCCTGGTCGCGGGCACGACGAGCTCAGCCTGCGGCCGGGGGTGCGGGCTGGGCGCCCGCGGGCCGGCCCTGCGCTGCACCAGTGCCTTCGTCGGGCTCCGGTGCCTCCGAGCCAGCTGGCGCTCCGGCCGGGCCGGCGACATCTGCCGGACCGGGCGCGTGGTTGGCTACTTCGCCCCGGCCGGTGCCCGCTCCTTTCTGCTCGGCGACGCCGGTCCCGAGTGCTGGCTGGGCGGGGATCCCGAGCTCTCCTGCAGCCGCTTCGCCGCCCGCCGGCAAACCCATTTGGCTGCGCATCTGGTCAAGGCGTTGGCGAGCCTCGGAGTAGACGCCGGCTTGCTCGATCTCCAGCATGCGCGCCTCGACCGTCTGGCCCGCCACCTCCGCCATCCCGAGCGCCTTCGCGTACTGGGTCTCTATCTTGGCCCGGACGTCGTCGAGGGTGGGCACGTCCTGGTCGACGGTCTGGCCCAGGTTGGCCATGGCCGCGTTGAGCTGCTCCTGCATCCGGGCCTGGTCCAGCTGGGAGAGCAGCTTTTGGCGCTCGGCCAGTTTCTGCTGCAGGGCCGCCGCGTTTTGCTGGACGGCCGCCTTGGCCTGCTGGGCGGCCTGGGTGGCCTGCAGGTGCATCGTCTTTAGGTCCTCGACGCTCTTCTCGGTGGCTATCAGGCGGTTGGCGAAGGCTTCGGCGGTCTGGTTGTACTCCGTCGCCTTGGCCACGTCCCCCCGCCTGGCCGCGTCGTTGGCCATGGCCAGCGCCTGGCGGGTCGAGTTGTTGATCTTTTCCAGATCCTGCATGGCGCGGTTGAGGCGCAGCTCGGTCTGCTTCTGGTTGGCGACCACGTTGGCCGCCTGCTCGACGAGGCGGCGGTGCTGGTCCTGGGCCTCGGCCATCGCCTGCTCCAGCTGGACGGCAGGGTCAGCGGTCTCCTCCCAACGACCGGAGAGCTTGGCCGTCAGGTACTTCCACCTGCGGCGGAGAACTTTCCACATACCGTGCATGCTACTGCTGCCCCCGGGGAGGTCCGCCCCGGCCGCACAGGGCGGCCCGACCTTGGGCTTCGCCCTGGCCTCCTAGCCCGAAGCCCCCTCCGGTGGCTCTCCTGCCGCCCGGCGGGCTTCCTCCAAGGCGGCGGTCAAAGACGCGAGCTCGGTCTCGAGAGAAACGAGGTTCGCGTCGGCGGGGGCCCCCGCCGTGCTCACCAGGCCGCCGGCTGCGGCTACCACGGCCTCCAGCTGAGAACACGAGGCGCCAAGCCGGAGCGAGGCCTCGCCGGCGGCCGCCTCGGTCTGGCGGAGCGAGCGCAGCTCCGACGCCAGAGCTTCTTCCTGGGTCGCCAGTGCGGAGCGGTCGGCCCCCTCCGAGCGCGACAGCAGGCCCTGGACCCTCGCCAGCTCTTGGCTCACCCGCTCGGCGCGTCCCGGGCTTCCTGCCAGCGCGGCCCCCGCTTGTGCTAGGGCCCAGTGCTCTTGGACGGCGGCATCGAGCGCTCCCACCACCGTCCTCAGGTGGTCGGCCACCGGGCCGGGCGCGGGGCTCGAAGCCAACTGGCGGGCTCGCTTGCGGGCGTCTATGGACCTGGCCACGTACCCCCGCCAAGGTTCGGGAAGCGACCACGGGTCTATCCGGGACTGCCTGGCCCGCCGGCGCAGGATGGCTCGCCGGCGTAGGGCGGCCCAGCCGAGCCGCCCCCCGTAACCGACGGCACCGAGCACCACCGCGACCGCGATGCCGAGGTGGGCCAGTTCGCCGACCGCGATGCCGGCGCCGGCGAGCACGATGGCAGAGGGCGAAGCGGCCGCGCGCTTGACGCTCGGCAGGCGTTTCCCCTGTTTGGCGTCGGGCAGCCTTTCGAGCACTGCCCAAAAGGTTAATGAAAGGGTAAGGCGTCAGCCGGGCACGCAGTGGCGGAAGAAGGCAATAGCCTTCCCTCATGACGACCCTCGGCGAGCTCGGCCAGCGGGCCAAGCAGGCCAGCAGGGCGCTGGCCCTGGCGCGCGCTGACCAAAAGGACGCCGCGCTCGTGGCTGCCGGCGACCTACTTGTACAGCGCTCCGAAGAGATCCTGGCCGCCAACCAGGCCGATGTGGAAAGGGCGCGCGCGGCCGGGGCCCCCCCCTCCGCCATCGACCGCCTCCGCCTCAACCCGGCCCGGGTGGAGTCGATGGCCGCCGGGCTCCGCCAAGTTGCCGGCTTGGCTGACCCAGTCGGAGAAGTGGTCGAGGGCTGGGTGCGGCCGAACGGGCTCCGCATAGAAAAAGTACGGGTGCCTCTCGGGGTGGTCGCCATCGTCTACGAGAACCGCCCGAACGTCACGAGCGACGCGGCCGGGTTGTGCCTGAAGTCGGGCAACGCGGCGTTCCTCCGGGGCAGTTCTGGCGCGCTCAGCTCCAACCAGGCCATTTCCGCCGCCCTTCGCGAGGGGTTCGCCAAAGCGGGCCTCCCCGAAGACTCCGTGGTCCTGGTCGAAGACACTAGTTACGAGTCCGCTCGCGAGTTCATGCGGCTCCGGGGCACGATCGACTGCCTGATCCCCCGGGGTGGGCCCTCGCTCATCCAAGCCGTGCTGGAAAACGCCACCGTCCCCTACGTCATAGACGGGGACGGCAATTGCCACCTGTACATCGACGCTTCGGCCGACTTGGGCATGGCCTTGGCCCTCCTCGTCAACGGCAAGACCCAACGCCCGAGCGTGTGCAATGCCACCGAATCGCTCGTGGTGCACGCCGCGGTCGCGCCCGAGTTCCTGCCCAAAGCCGTCGATGCGCTGGCCGGGGTGCGCCTCGTGGGCGACCAGGCTTCTCGCGCCATCTCCCCCTCGATCGGCCCGGCGACCGAAGAGGACTGGGGAAAGGAGTACCTGGACCTCGTGCTCAGCGTCCGCGTCGTCGAGGACTTGGACGCGGCCATTTCCCACATCCAGCGCTATTCGAGCGGTCACACCGAGGCGATAGTCACCCGCGACCTCCGCGCCGCCGAGCGTTTCACCGCTGAGGTCGATGCCGCAGCCGTCATGGTCAACGCCTCGACGCGCTTCACCGACGGCGAGCAGTTCGGCTTCGGCGCCGAGATAGGCATCAGCACCCAGAAGCTCCACGCCCGCGGGCCCATGGGCCTGCGCGAGCTGACCACGACCAAGTACGTGGTCACCGGCACAGGACAGGTCCGGACCTGAGCGTTATTGGGTAGAGACGCCCGGGCCGGGCCCGTAGGATGGCCCGATGGCAGGCACCGCCGAGGAGGCGCGCTTCGAGAGCCCGAGCGCCGTCAACGACTCGCTCCGAGCCGTCGGCTATTTCGCCGACGAAGGGACGGCCTCGGTCGTGTTCCTGGCCGACAGGTTGGCCAAACCGGTCCTGGTCGAGGGGCCGGCAGGCACGGGCAAGACCCAGCTCGCCAAGTCAGTGGCCGAAATGACGGGCGCCAGGCTGGTCCGGCTCCAGTGTTACGAAGGCCTCGACGAGTCCAAGGCCCTCTACGAGTGGAACTACAAAAAGCAGCTGCTGCGCATCCAAGCCGAGCAGGTCACGAGCGGCGGCGAGACCTGGGGGGAGCTCGAAGCCGATATCTTCTCCGAGCCGTTCTTGCTGGCGCGCCCACTCCTCGAGGCCATCAGGGCTTCCGACCCCGTCGTGCTCCTGATCGACGAAGTTGACAGGGTAGAGGTCGAGACCGAGGCCCTCCTTTTGGAAGTGCTCTCCGATTACCAAGTTTCCGTGCCGGAGATGGGCACGGTCAAAGCGCAACAGATCCCCCTTGTTTTCCTTACTTCCAACAACACCCGTGAGCTGTCGGAAGCGTTGAAGCGGCGCTGCCTCTTCCTTCACCTGGACTACCCCTCGCCGGGCCGGGAACGCGAGATCGTCCTCGCCAAGGTGCCCGGCATCGAGGCGGCCCTGGCCGAACAGGTAGTGAGGACCGTGCAACTGGTGCGTTCCTTGGAGCTCAAAAAGCCCCCGTCAGTCTCGGAAACTCTCGACTGGGCGCGCACTTTGGTCCTCCTCGGTGTGGCCCGGCTCGATGCGGACGTGGCCAAGGAGACCCTCAACGTGCTGTTGAAGCACAGTTCTGACATCGAACGGGCCGCCAAGGATCTCGTCACGACCGAGCGATGAGCGCGACGAGAGCGGGAACCGAGGGCGGCGCGCTCGGCCCCGGCCTCCTCGATGTCTTCTCCGACTTCGTGGGCGAACTGCGCGCGAGCGGGGTGCCGGTCAGCACCACCGAAGTACTGGACGCGACCGAGGCGCTCCGCCAGCTCCCCCTCTCCGACAGACAGGCCCTGAAATCCGGCCTGGCGGCCGCCCTCGTCAAGGAGGAAGGGCATTGGCGCGCCTACGAGGCGCTTTTCGACCTCTACTTCTCGCTGCGCCCGAGCCCCGGTGCACCAGCCGGCGCCCCCGCCGTGGAAGGGGAAAGCGTGGTAACGCTGACGCCGGGAGAACTGGCGGAGCGTGCATATAAGGCCTTGCTGGAAGGCAATGTCGAGGCGCTGGCTGGGCTGGCCCGGGCCGCTGTAGCGCGCTTCGGCGGCCTCGAACCCGGCCGGCACCTGAGCGTCAGTTATTACACGCTCCGGACGCTGCGCCAGCTGCAGCTCGACGACCTCGCCGAACGCCTGGCCGCTTCTGCACACGAGGCCACCGGCCTGGAAGGGGCGCTTCTGGCCAACGATTACCGCCGGCGCCTGGCCCAGCTCCGCGCCGACGTCGAGGCCGAGGTCCGGCGCGTGATGGTGAGCGAGCGCGGGGCGGGGGCCGTGGCCCGGGCGCTGCGTCGGCCCTTGCCCGAGGACACCGACTTCATGCACCTCTCTCGTGAAGAGGTGGCCGCGCTGCAGCGGACCGTGCAACCCCTCGCCCGCAAGCTGGCCGTGCACCTGGCGCGCCAGCGGCGCCGGCGCCACGAGGGCCGGTTGGACTTCCGGGCCACGATGAGGCGCTCGCTGTCGAGCGGGGGCGTACCCGTGGAGCCGCGCTTTCGGTCGCGCCGGCGGGCCAAGCCCGAGCTCTGGGTCCTGGCGGACATCTCGGGGTCGGTAGCCGCCTTCGCCCGGTTCACTCTCCAGCTCGTGTACGCGCTCTCGTCGCAGTTCTCCCGGACCCGTTCCTGGGCCTTCATCGACGGGGTCGACGAGGTCACGGGGCTCATGCGGGAGGCAGACGACGTCGCCCATGCGGTGCGTTCGATAAACACGGCCGCGGACGTGGTCTGGGAGGAGGGTCATTCGGATTACGGCCACGCCTTTTCCGACTTCGTCGGGCGCTTCGGGAAAGAACTGTCGCCGCGCACCTCCGTGCTCGTGCTCGGCGACGCCCGCAACAACTACCACGCCGTAGAGGCCTGGGCCTTAGCCGAGGTCGCGCGGCGGGCGCGCCACGTTTGGTGGCTGAACCCCGAGCCGCGCGCCTACTGGGACACCGGGGACTCGGTGCTCGCCGAGTACGGGGCGCACTGCAGCGGTGTGTACGAGTGCCGCAACCTCCGCCAGCTCCGGCGCTTCGTCGAACACCTGACCTGAGAGGCACCGCGACGCGCGGCCGCAGCGCTCTGGCCCGCGAGTACCCTGGCCTTGACCAGCGCGGACGCGAAAGAGGCAGAGATGGTCCTGGCCAGCCGTGAGTTCATCGCCGTTCCTGACGGCCGCAAGCAACAGATCGTCTTCAAATGGCCTGACGTCCGGGTACGCAAGCACTCGCGGGCGATCGTGGACGCCGACGAGGTCGCCCTCTTCATAAACACCGGCCAGGTCATAGGCACCATGGGGCCAGGCCGGCACCAGGTAGACGCCGACGAAATGCCTTTTCTCGGGACGTTCGTCGACATCGCGACCGGTGGTAACGCCTACCGCGCCGAGCTTTACTTCGTGGGCACCCGGGAGTACCCGGGCTTCACTTTCGGCGGCCGCATCGACGACGTCCAGGACCCCGAGACCGGCCTCATAGTCACCCTCCGGGTCTTCGGGGACTACTCGCTGCAGGTGAGCGACCCAGTGGCACTCGTGACCAACCTCGTCGGCACGGTGGACGTGACCGACAACGACCGAGTGGCCGGGTGGGTGAGCGACCAACTGCTGAAGGTCATGCGCACCGAGGTCACAACCCAGGTGGTACGCAACGGCTGGCCGATCCTCGGGCTCTCGGCCCACACCCCCGAGCTCGAGCAAGCCGTCCTGGCAGCGGCCAACTCACAGTTGGCCACCTACGGGGTGGCACTGGTGAGGATGGGCAACTTCGACATAAACCTGCCCGAGCAGGACGAGGCCCAGCTGAAGGGGCTGGCCAAGGACACGGCTTTCAGCCGCCTGGCCGGTGGTTTCAACCGTTACGCGGCGGGGGACATGGCGATCGAGGCGGGAGAGGGTATGGCCGCCGGCGGTGGCGGCGGCACCGGTGTCCTGCTGGCGGCAGGCCTGGGGCTCGGCGGCCAGGCCGCTGGAGCTACGGGCAGCCAGGGCGCCACCGGCGCACCCGCCCCCCTGCTGCCTCCGGCCCCGGGCTTCGCTGGCGGAGGGCCGGGCTTTGCCCCCGGGGCAGCGCGCGTGGGGCCAGCTCCCGCCACTGCGGTCACCTGTCCCCACTGCCAAGCGAGCGTGCCGGCCGGGAGCAAGTTCTGCCCCTCGTGCGGCAAGGAGATGCCGGCCGCGGCCGGCCACTGCTCGGCCTGCGGCGCCGACAACCCTCCGGGGGCGCGCTTTTGCGCGAGCTGCGGCCAGCCACTGGCGCGAGAGGCCGCCCACTGCGCCTCTTGCGGTGCCGAATTAGCACCCGGCCAGCGCTTCTGTGCGTCGTGCGGCACTGCGGTCACTACCGCGCGAGACGAGGCCGCACCACCCACGGCTCCGCACCCGGCGCCGGAAGGGTAACGATGGCACTACCAGAGCTCTAGAGGAGGTCGGGAGAGATCTTTTATTACGGAGGCGGCGGCGGGCTTGGCCTGCTGCTGTTCGTGCTCATGATGTGGATGGTCCTCCGCATGGTGATGAGGGCCGGTCGCGGCACCTGGGGCGGCGGGCCCTGGAGGGGCGGTCCCCCAGGTGGCCCAGGCCAGCGAGGGCCCTACGGAGGTTGGCCCGGCACCCCAGGCTGGCCAGGAGGGCAAAACCGTGGTAGCGGGTGGCCCGGGAGCCCCGGGCCGGGAGGTACGGGCACGTCGGGGAGCTGGCCGGCGGGTGGGTCGCGCGGCCATGACCCCGGCGCGACCACCTGGCCCGGCAGTGGCGGGCCGGCCGGAGGGGGTGCTTGGCCGAGCGGCGCCCCGGCGGGTGGTGGGCCGGCGGGTGGCGGGCCAGCCGGTGGCGGGCCGGCGGGTGGTGGGCCGGCGGGTGGCGGCTGGGCGACAGCTGGGGCGAACGCGGACGGCTCTATACCGGCCGGGAGCGGGCGAGGCGTGGGCGAGAGGCTGGCCGGCGCGGAGGGGGCGTGGCCCGACGATGCCAACGGGGGCTGGGACGAGTGGATGAGCGACCAGCGCCCGGCGGCGGCGAGCGTCCCGGGCGAGCTCTTCCCCGAGCGCCACGCCCGGGCGGTGCAGGCAGAGAGCCCCGTGGACGCCGGGCTCGCAGCCATCAAGGCCCACGACCCCGGCTTCAACCTCGAACAGTTCACCGAGCGGGTACAGCGGGTCTTCTTCCTCGTGGAGCAGGCCTGGAGCGAGAGGAAGCCCGAAGTCGCCCGCCAGGTGATGGCCGACGACCTGTGGTCCTCGCACCGGGCGCAGGTCCAGGCCTACATCGATGCCCACAAGCGCAACATGCTGGACTACCTGGCCGTGTCCAACATCTGGCCGGTGGCTGCCAGTTCCGAGGCAGGCTTTGACACCTTGACCGTGCGCATCGTGGCAGCGAGCACCGACTACGACGTCGACGAGGCGAGCGGGCGCGTGCTGCGGGGTGACACCCAGGTAAAGCCGTGGGAAGAGGACTGGACTTTCCGTCGCTCTTCCAGCGCGCGGACCCCCGAAGGCGGCACGACGATCGGCTCCAAGTGCCCCAACTGCGGCGCACCCCTCGACACCGACCTCGCCGGCGTGTGCCGTTACTGCAAGGTCTCGGTCACCTCGGGTGCCCAGGACTGGGTGCTGGCCCGTATCTCGCAAGTCGGTTAGGCCCTGAGGCCGCCCCGAAGCAACCTCGACGCCTCCGACGACGCCGGCACCAGCCCGCTCGTCTGCAAGTCCTGCCCGATGACCCAGTCGAGCATCTCCTTGTACACCGACAGGATGTCGTAGCCGTAGTCAGGGTTGCTCGCCCACACGCCCCCGAGCGACATCCACGTCTGGCAGCAACCTACGACGCCCTGGCCGGGGACAGGCCCGCCAGGTGAGCCGTGGCGACCGGCCGCTGCCGCGTACTGGCTGAGCAGGCGCTCCTGGGCGATGACCCCGGCGCGCGCCGAGGAAAACTTCCAGCCGTGCTTGCACTTGTCACAGGCGCCGATCCCGGCGAAGTTGTTGTACTTGGCCGGGTCCTGCCCATCGGAAGGGAACGAAAAACCACCCGTCTCCACCACCGACTGGGCGAACGCCAGGTCGCCTCGGACGCCGGTCAGCTTGCCGGCGTCCATGTAGTAGCCCACCAGAGTGTTGATCGGGACCGTCGTGTTGGCCACGGCCTGGGTCGAGGCGAACCATTGAGCGATCTCACCGGCCGACAGCACGGGACGCCCGAGGATGGTGGGACCACCAATATAGAGGTAGGCGGAGCCGGGTCTCGGGGGGCCGGCCGGTTGCGTGGGCACCGCTGGCGCTCGGGCGGGCCGCTCGGCGGCACCGGCCAGATCTCCCGCCACGAGCACCCGCCGGCCGCTTTTCCCTGCGCCTTCCCGGGCTCCCAGCCCACCGCTCGCCGGGTGGCCCGTCTCGAGCACCAGCAGCAGTCGCGCCGGCTGCGCCGGCGCTCGTCCCGGGACCGTGGCCCAGGTCCGCGCAGCCAGGAGCGCCGTGTGCGACCTGGCCAGCCCTTCTCGCGCCAGCACGAGGGTCTTCCTCGCCCCCGCCTCGGCCTCGTGGGCCAGCGTGACCCGCACTCGCGCGGCCTGCAGGCGCCGTTCGGCCACCTGGAGCCAAACCGCTGCGCCCTGCCAACCGGCGCCCTCGTCGCGAGCCGCGACCAGGCTCAGTTCGGAGCGCTCGATCTGTCGTTCCTGTGACGCCAGGTCGGTGCCCGTGTAGGCGGCCTGACCCGTGTACTCCGTCAACCCGAGCTCGTACAGCGCCGAGGTATAGAGCCTCACCTTTCTTTCGGCAGCCGCCCTAACGCTCACAGCGCGGGCTTCGGCCGACCTCGCCTCGCCGACATCGAGGACCGCTCGGGCCAGCGCCAACGTGGCCGTGTGCAACCTGCCCTGGGCCCTCGTCGTGTACAGCTCTGCCTCGTAATAGGTACGCAAGGCCGAGAGCTGGTGTTGGTCAGAAGAGAGGCCCGCCAGCAACAACTGGACGGCAGCCAGAGGCTCGATGAAGGGCTTGGCCGGCTTGGGGGCAGTCTTTCCGCCCTTCCGGCCCTGGCCAGAGGAACTGCCACCCTTGGCCCCACCGGCGGCACCTTTGGCCTGGCTTACCGCCGTCCTGGCCCCGCCGGCAGCACTGGCCCGCTCAGGGGCGTTGGGTTGCCCATGTGCAGGCGACCGTGCGGGCCCCGACGGCCCCAGGATGGTAGCGGCACCAGAGGGCCCCCCCGTGGCCAGGAGAGGGCCGGCCAGGAGGGCGAGCACTGTCCCGGCGGCGGCCACCTGGCGCACTACACGCCAGAGGTGGCGGCCTACCCGTCGCGTCGGGCGGCGGCATCGGTCATATGCCGGCACAGGTATCGCTTGCACTGGTCCTCACCATGTCACACGGGGCTGCTTCGGGCGCCCGGGAGAAGGTCTCCTGGGGCCCAAGGGTCAGTTTCCCAATAAAAGAGCATCGGCAAGGCCGGCGCAAAGCCAAAGCGGCGGCGCTATTCGTGCAGGCCGCACTCCGTCTTGTCCCGCCCGGACCAACGGCCCGAACGCGCTTCTTCACCCGGGCGCACAGGCCTCGTGCAGGGCCAGCACCCGATCGAAAGGTAGCCCTTGCGCAGCAGAGGGTTGACGGGGACGTCGTGGTCCGCGATGTAGCCGTCGACGTCGAGCTCGGTCCAGTTGGCGAGCGGGTTGACCTTGACCAGGCCACGGCGGTCACGGCTCACGATCGGCGCGTCTCGCCGGGTGGAAGCCTCCTGCCGGCGCAGGCCGCTCATCCAGGCCAGCTTGCCGACTAGGGCGCGCCCCAGTTGCTCCACCTTGGCGGGCGAGCAGCAGTTGACGGGGTCGGACTTCCAAAGCGGGACCGGAGCCGGGGGGACGGTCAGGATGCGCAGGTTGAGCCCGTAGCGCCGGCGCACCTCCTCGAGCGTGGCGAGGGTCTCGGGGAAGTGGTAGCCGGTGTCGATGAACACCACCTCGATGGACGGCTCCACCTTGGTCGCTATGTCGATCAGGACGGCGTCGGTCATGGAGGCCGTGAGGCACAGTTGGGGGTGGAACTGGCTGACCGCCCACTCCACTACCTCGCTCGCCGAAGCCCTTTCGAACTTGGCAGACAGCTCCGCCAGCGCCTCGTCGGTCAGTGGCTCTGTGCCAGGGACGTCAAGCAAAGCCATAACAATACCCTTCCTCTACCGCACCCGTCCTCTACCGGACGCTACAGGAACGAGGGGCCGGGGCCAGGTGACAGCCTTCACGCGCCGGCGCACTCACCTGCGCCGACTTCTGCCACGTACGGCCCGGTCTCGTCGAAGTCGATGTAGTAGTCAGGGCGCTCCTCGGGCGCCGGCCAGTCGTCGAGGTCGGAAAGGCCCGCGCCCACCGCCTTGGCCCCCCCGGCCCGCTCGAGCCAGGTGGCGAAGTCCTCGCCGGCCAGGCGCTCCTCCGCGAAGCGGCCGACTATGCGCACGGTCGCCTCCGCACAGGCTTTGGCCGGCAGGCGCAGCGCCCTCTGGCCGAAGACGACCTCGGTCTGCCCCACGTGCCCGCCGAGCAGGAGCTGGTAGCCAGGTGCCGGCCGGCCGTGGGCACGCCGCTCGGCCCCGTGGAAGCCGATGTCGGCGATGTGGTGCTGGCCGCAGCTGTTGGTGCAGCCCGATATGTTGACCCGCACCCCCCCTATGTCGGCTAGTCCAGCCTTTTCCAGCGCCTTGCCGATGTCGTCAGCCAGCCCCCGGCTCTGGGTGACAGCCAGGTTGCAGGTGTCGGCACCAGGGCAGGACACGACGTCGCGGGCCAGCTCGGCACCGGGCTCGGCCATGCCGATGGCCTCGAGGCGACGGTACAGCACGGGGAGCTGCTCGGCCGAGAGGTCCCTGAACACGAGGTTTTGCCTGTTGGTGATGCGCACGCTGGCGCCGAGCTCACGCTGGACGGCGGCCAGCTCGCGGAACTGAGCCGCCGTAACGTCTCCGAGCCGGGCGTACGCGATCGCGGAGACCGTGCCCTTGGCCACCCCGACCACGACATTGGCTGCCTCCCAGCGCTTGAAGGGGTCCCCTGGCGAGAGGCGCAGCGTAACGGGAGCGCCCACGGGTGTCGGTGCCGAGACGCCGGCCACGCCGGCGGGGGCGTCGCCGAGCTCTTGGACGACCGCCGGGATGCCACCAGGCCAGCTGCTCGATGCGACCAGCAGCTTGCGCTCCTTCAAGATGCGCTGGCGCAACTCGTCAACCCCCATGGTGTCCACGAGCCACTTCATGCGCGCCCGCAATTTGTTGTCCCGGTTGCCGTAGTGGTCGAAAGTCCGCAGGACGGCCTCCAGCGTGGCCATGAGCTGGTCTCGCGGCGTGAACTCTTCGAGCGCCTGGGCGGCGTGCGGGTTGGCGCCGAGGCCGCCGGCGACGAAGACCCTGAACCCTGCCTCGGTCCTGCCGTCAGGCAGTGGCCGGGACACGGCCACGACCCCTATGTCGTTGAACATGGCCTGCCCGCAGTCCGTCACGCAGCCCGAGAAGTTGATCTTGAACTTGCGAGGCAGCCGCTGAGCATAGGGGTGGTGGAGGAAGTGCCGGAACGCAGCCTCTGCCCAGGGGCTGATGTCGAGCACCTCGAACGGGCAGGCGCCAGCCAGGTGGCACCCCGTGATGTTGCGTACGGTGTCGCCGCAGGCCTCCCTGGTCGTGAGGCCCGCCTGAGCCAGGTCGCGGAGGAGCGCCGGCACCCGTCCGAGCTCGACGAAGTGGAACTGCACGTTCTGCCTCGTCGTGAGGTGCCCCCACCCACGGCTGTAGGTCTCCGCCACATGGCCGAACATCTCCAGCTGGGCAGGGGTGATCGACCCGTACGGCGCCTTCACCCTCACCATCTGGTTGTGGCCGCCCTGGCGCTGGCCGTAGATGCCGTTGTTGAGCCGGAAAATCCGGAAGGTGTCCTCGTCCATGCGGCCCTCGAGGTAGGCGCCCAGCACCTCGTCGAACTTGGCGATGTCGGCCTCGAGGTCGGCCGAGACGTCCCTCGTCAGCAGCGCAGAAGTCATCGGAGCCATTCTTACAAAATCCGATCGGCTTAGTCAACATTTATCGGCCGGCCAGCGCCACGACGGGCAACCGGGCCGCCAACCCCCACGGCATGGGGCGAGCGCTGGCATCACCGAAGCCGTAGACGGCGCCGTTGGCCCCCGCCATGAAGTAACCCCGGTGGTCGGGGGTGAGGGCCATGCCCACGATGTCGGAGACGCGAACGTGCTCGGCCGGGAGGGAGCCGTAGAAGTGGGCGCCACGGCCGAAGGTGAAGACCCCGCCACCGGCGCCGACCAGCAGGTACCCGTCGCCACCAGGCGTGGCCACGATCGCCTTGATGTCGTGGGTACGGACCTTCCTGGCCGGGAGCGAGCCGTAGAAGTGCGCCTTGGCGAAAGTGAGGACACCCCCGCCCGAAGTAGCGAGCAGGTACCCGCCAGGGACCGCGGCCATCCCAACGATGTTCGAAACGTGGAGGTGCCTCGCGACGAGCGAGCCGTGGTAGGCCGCGTCGCCGAAGGCGAAAAGGCCGCCGTCGCGCCCGACCAGCCAGTACCCCCGCCCATCTGTACTGGGCGCGATGCCAACGATGTCGTCCACGTGCACCTTCAGCTTCGGCAGGTCACCGAAGTAGCGGGCGGAGCCGAAGGCCCTCACCGTCCCGTCGGCCGTGGCTACCCAGTACCCGCCGCCGTCCGGAGCTGCGGCGATGGCGACCACGGGGTCCTTGGGGGTCGTGGCGATGCCACCTAGGTGGCGCGCCGCTCCGGCCGCGAACACGCCGCCCCGCCGGGTCGCCAGCCAATAACCCTGGGCGAGCGGAGGTGGCGCGGCCACCAGCTGGCTGTATGGGCTGGAAGTCGACGAGGTGAACCTAGCCGAGCCCGAGTAGAGCGCCTCTACGACGTGGTCGCCCGCCGAGGAGTAGGAGACCGAGCAGGTCGCTTTGCCGGTGGCGCTGAGCGGGACCGCCCGGCAGCGGGAGAGGGCCACGCCGTTGTCGGTGAAGGCCACCTTGCCGCCCCGAGGCGCCGGCCGCACTAGAGCGGTGTAGGTGACGACATGGCCCTCGACCGACGGGTTGGGCTTCGAGGACAACCGGGTGCTGGTGGCGACCTGCTTGGGGCGGGCCGGCCGCGTGGAGGTCGTGACCACGGCCGTCGTGGTAGTGGTCTGGCTGGTAGCCGGGGGTGCCGTGGTCGTCGTCGTGGTCGTCGTGGTCGTCGTGGTCGGGGCGGGTGCGGCGAGGTAGCCGGACTCGGCGAGGGCCAGTCGCGCCGAGCCGTCCCGGTAGGAGCCCACGGCCACGCAGGCGGTCCCGGCGCAGGAAACCCCGGCCAACCCGTTTTGCTGTAACGATGAGCTGTTGTAGGTCGGGGCGACGGCCCACGAGCCCTTCGACAGCACCTCTGCCAGGGACTGCTGCGCGCTCCTACCGACGCTGTAGCCGACCGCCGTGCAGCTGGTGGCAGCCACACAGGACACACCCGACAGGGACCCCCTGAAGCGGTCGGGCGCCGAGCTCACGGTCGCGGCGCCGCCCGCCCCCGGGACGGTCTCGACGAGCGGCCGGGCGCTCCCCTGGCTCTGGTAGTACCCGACTGCATAGCAGCTCGTGACTGCCACACAGGACACGGCCGTGAGGGCGTTGGCCCCGCTGCCCTCTTCGGCGCTCGGCTCGACCGACCAGGACCCCCCCGAGAGGCCCTCGACCAGGGTGAGGGCGGTGGCACCCGTGGTGTAGTAGCCGACGGCCACGCACGTTGCCGGCGACGGGCAGGAGACCCCGGCGAGGTAGCTCCGCTTGGCGTCGTTCGGCAGAGGCGTGGGCGCCACCGACCAGGCGCCCGAACTGTAGGACTCGACAAGCGCCTGAGGGGCGCCGCCTGCACCGACGTCGTAGCCGACGGCGATACAGGTGCCGACGGCCGGGCATGAGACGCCCGAGAGGTAGCTCCCAGCAGCGCTCGGCAGAGGCAGGGCGGACAAGGACCAAGACCCCCCGCTCTCTGTCTCGGCGAGCGCCTGCGGGACGCCGCCCGCGCTGACTTCGTAGCCGACGGCGATACAGGTGCCGACGGCCGGGCATGAGACGCCCGAGAGGTAGCTCGCCTCGGCCCCCGGGGGTGCCGCGGCAGCGGAGACCGAAAAAGAGCCCCCAGATCCCCCAGATCCGCCGGTGTAGGTCTCGGCCAGGGCCTCTGCGGTCCCGGTCCCTCCCGGCGCGGACCCGACCGCCACGCAGCTGCCTGCCGCCGGGCAGGAGACGCCCGAGAGGGATGCCTGCGGCGCGTCTTGCCCGGCCGCGCTGACCAGGGACCACGACGAGCCGGAGAAGCCCATGGCCAGTGCTTCGCTCACGCCCGCGACCGTGTAAGCGCCCACCGCGCTGCACGTGCCCGTCACCGGGCAGGAGATGCCGGCGAGGGTGTTGCCCGCGCTCGTCTCACCCGGGCCCGCCTGCTTGTGCCAGGTACCGGCCGACAACACGGCCGCCAGGGGTTGCTGGGAGGTCCCATTGGAGTAGAAACCGACGGCTTCGCAGGTGCCAGGCGCCGGGCAGGAGACATCTTCTAGTTCGTTGTTGGCGACGCTCGCGTCCGGGCTCTTCTGGAGCGACCAGGTGCCGCCCGTCAGCGCTTCGGCCAGCGTTTGGTAGGCGTGGCCGTTGTAGTAGCTGCCGACGGCTTCGCAGGTGCCGGTCGCCGGGCAGGAGACGCCTGCCAGCCGGTTGGCCCTGGCACCCTGGTCGGGGGCCGGTGCCACCGTCCACGAACCGTTGGAGAACCCCTCCACCAGGGCCTGCTCGGCACCGGCGGGGCCCTCGTAGTAGCCGACGGCGTAGCACGAGCCGAGCGCCCCGCAGGAAACCGCGCGCAGTTCGTTGCTGCCGTAGCCCAGGTTGGCGGCGGGGCTGAGCGACCAGGTGCCTCCGGCCAAGGTCTCCGTGAGCACCTGGTCCGCCCGAAGGTTGGAGTAGTAGCCGACGGCCACGCAGGTACCGGCGACCGGGCAGGAGACCCCGCTCAGGTAGTTACCGCCCTTGCCCGGGCCTGTCCCGGCCGTGACCGACCAGGTCCCACCGTTCCAAGTTTCGATGAGCGGCTCGGCAGGCCGGGCGTTGTCCTGGTAGTAGCCGACCGCGACGCAGAAATCGGCCGAAGCGCACGAGACCGCGTTCAGCTGGCTGCGGTAGGACCCCGGCGCCGCCGGCGCAGGGGCGATGGCCCACCCGTTCGGCCCGAGGTCTTCGATGAGCGCTGGCTCGCCTGGCTGGGTGGCGCTGTAACCGACCGCGACGCAGCCGCCCGGGGACCAGCAGGCGACGCCGCCGAGGCCATTGGAGGTGAGCCCGGTCGGGCTCACCGCCGCGAGCGGGGACCACTTGGCAGGTGCCGCCGCCGCGGGGAAAGCGGTGACGGCGCTGGTGCCGACAAGCAGCGAGCCAGCTACGACGAGCGAGCCCGCGAGCACAAAGAGCCTTCGCAACACCGCCGGTCGAGACCTAGTTGGCGCGGAGCAGTTCGGCCACCCTGAAGGCCAGGTCGAGCGACTGCCGCCCGTTGAGGCGGGGGTCGCAGGTGGTCGTGTAACGCAGCTCGAGGTCGTCCTCGCCGATCTCTTCAGCCCCGCCCAAGCACTCGGTGACGCTGTCGCCGGTCAGTTCCACGTGGACCCCGCCCGGCCACGTGCCGCTCTTGCGGCAGGCAACAAAGAAACCCGATATTTCCGCCATCACGTCTTCGAAGTGGCGCGTCTTCCTGCCGCTTTCGGACATGAACGTGTTGCCGTGCATCGGGTCGCACGCCCAAACCACCGGGTGCCCGGACGCCCGGACGGCCTCCTGCAGGCGGGGCAGCGCCTTGTCCACCTTGTCTGCCCCCATGCGGCTGATGAGCGTGAGCCGGCCGGGGTCACGCTCGGGGTCCAGGATGTCGCACATGGCGACCACGTCCTCGGGGGCCGCGCCCGCGCCCACCTTGGCCGCGACCGGGTTTTTGACGCCCGAGAGGAAGTGCAGGTGCGCCCCGTCAAGCTGGCGGGTCCTTTCGCCACACCAAAGCAGGTGGGCCGAGGTGTCGTACCAGGTGCCGGTCAACGAGTCCTTGCGGGTGAGAGCCTCTTCGTAGCCGAGGATGAGCGCCTCGTGGCTCGTGTAGAAGTCGACCTGATGGAGGGTCTCCTCCGCTTCGAGGTCGATCCCGCACGCCGTCATAAACCTGAGCGCCCGGTCGATCTCGCCGGCGATCGCCTCGTAGCGCTCGCCTTCGCGGCTCGAAGCGACGAACTGCTGGTTCCACATGTGCACCTGGGACAGGTCGGCGAAGCCGCCCTTGGTGAAGGCCCGCAACAAGTTGAGAGTGGAAGCGGACTGGTGGTAGGCGGCGATCAAGCGCGCTGGGTCCGGCCGGCGCGCCTCGGCCGTGGGCGCGTCGTCGTTGACGATGTGGCCCCTGAAGACCGGGATCTGTTCACCGTCGACGGTCTCGTAAGGAGACGTGCGGGGCTTGGCAAACTGGCCGGCGATCCGGCCCACCTTCACGACGGGGGTGCCGGTGCCGTAGGTGAGCACGACCGCCATCTGCAAGATGACCTTCAGCTTGTCGCGGATGCTGTCGGCCGTGAAGTCGTAGAAAGACTCGGCGCAGTCCCCCGCCTGGAGCAAGAAGGCCCGTCCTTGCGCCACCTCGGCGAGGGAACGGTAGAGGGCGCGCGCCTCGCCGGCAAAGACGAGGGGCGGGAGCGTCGACAGGACTTTCAAGTTTTGCTCGAGCGCGTGCTCGTCGGGCCACTCCGGCTGCTGCTCAGCGTGGCGCGACCGCCACGAAGAGGGGGTCCAGTTGTCGGCCTGGTCGGCTTTCATCCGGTTAACCGTGGCAGGCTCCGCCACCCACGGCAAGTCGTTTGCGGCCCGAGGCCGCCCGGCCCCGGCGCCCGGCCCGTCGTCGGCGCCCGGCTCGGCGTTCTGCCGCAACGACCCCGGAGCGCCGCTCCGGCGGCCCCTGGCACCCTGCCCCTAAGGTTGCAGTTGGCATGGGACAACGCATTGGCATCTTCGGCGGCACGTTCGACCCGGTACACGTGGGCCACTTGGTAGCGGCCGTCAATGCCCGCTACGACCTGGGGCTCGACCGTGTGGTCATGATGGTGGCCAACGTCCCCTGGCAGAAGGCCGGTGCCAGGGCCGTGAGCCCTGCTGAGGA
This sequence comes from Actinomycetes bacterium, assembly GCA_021787365.1. Classification (GTDB taxonomy): domain Bacteria; phylum Actinomycetota; class Acidimicrobiia; order Acidimicrobiales; family Palsa-688; genus JAJZYO01. The sequence continues at coordinate 179,645 of JAJYMB010000144.1, forward strand.
CCGTCTGGCCATGGTGGAGGCTGCGGTCGACGGCATGGCCGGGGTGGAAGCGAGCCGGCTCGAGATCGACCGGGGCGGCCCCTCCTACACGGCGGACACCGTTTCACAAATGTCCGCGCTCTACCGGGACGCCGAGCTCTACGTCATCGTCGGGTGGGACGTGAGCGCCGAGCTCAGGACCTGGGAACGCATGGAAGAGGTCCGTGACCTGGCGACCTTGGTCGTAGTCAACCGGCCTGGTAACCCGCCTCCCGACGGGCTCCACGAGCAGGGTTGGCGCATCGAGGAGGTCACCGTGCCCAACCTCGAGATCTCGAGCACCGACCTGCGCGCCAGGGCAGCCACGGGGCGGCCGCTCGACTATCTGGTGCCAGCGCCAGCGGTCCGCGTGATCCGAGAGCGAGGGCTGTATTCTGTGCTTGGATGACCATTGCGGTCGGGGCCCCGTCGGGACCGAAGGTGGCGCGTGAGGGACAGGAAGCTCGTCACAAGCGTCCGGGCCAGCGCCGGCGCCGCCTCGAGCAGGCCTTTGTGGCTTTCGTGCTGTTCGTGGCCTTTGCTGTCACGGTCGTCCTGCTCGGGTTGCAGTGGCTCGGCAACCAGGGCACCGCCAGTTCGGCGGCTATCCAAACGGGCCACTCCTTCACCAGTGAGGTGCAACCTTCTTGACCTTTGCCCCCAATGCAGTCCTTGCTTGGGGCGCTGGTGGTGCTGCAGCCGGCTCGAGGGCCGGCCGCGTGCGGGAGCGTTGCGCAGTGGTCACCAGGGCAGCCTCGTCCAAGCTCGGCCATGACACGGTCGTGCTCGGCGTCGAGAAGTTGCTCGGGCTCACCGACGCCTTCGTCATCACCAGCGGCTCCAACCCCCGCCAGGTACGCACGATAAGCGACGAAGTCGAGCGGCAGGTGAAGCTCGCGGGCGGTGGCTCTCCCATTTCCGTGGAGGGTCTCGACGACGCCCGATGGGTCCTGATGGACTACGGGGATTTCGTCGTCCACGTGTTCTTGGACGAGGTGCGCCGCTTTTACGACCTGGAGGGCCTCTGGGGCGACGCCGAGCAGTGGGTTTGGGACGAGGAGGCGAGCGAGATGGCGCCGGCGGGGGCACCCGCGGGCTGAGACGCGTCCGGAGCCGGCCGCAGCCCGTTGTCGACCGGTGCCTCGGGGACATGTCGAGCGACCTCCAAGCCGAACTAGACGCCATAGAAGGCTCCTTCGGGACGCTCGCGGGCGACCAGGTGGACTTCTCCCGGGAACCGGACGCCCGTTGGGCGTACCTGGACGAGTTAGCCTCTCGGTGATCCTGGTCGACAGCTGGCTGAGCGGCTTGGGAGGGGCGTCAAGAGCGGCCAAGAAGCGGTCGTAGGACGCTTGCTGTAGCCGCACCGTCCGGTGGGCGTCCACGAGGCCCCTACGGGCAGATCAGAGGCGGGTGCCAAGCGTAGCATCCCGCCACCGAGCGTGTTATGCGCTTTGTATCTTGATCTCGATGTCGACGCCGGCCGGGAGCTCTATGCGCTGGAGCGAGTCCACCGTCTTCGAAGTGTGCTCGACGATATCGAGTAGCCGCTTGTGCACCCTCATCTCGAAGTGCTCCCGACTGTCCTTGTACTTGTGGGGGCTACGGATGACCGTCCAGCGCTTCACCTCGGTGGGCAGCGGCACTGGCCCCCGCACCTTGGCCTGGGTGCGGAGCACCGTCTCCACTATCTTGCGGGTCGACTGGTCTATGACCTCATGGTCATAGGCCTCGAGCCTGATCCTTATCCGCTGCCTGGCGCCGTCGGCCACTCGTACGTCCTATCTGCGCGCTTACTTGATGATCTTGGTGACGCGACCCGCGCCGACGGTGCGGCCGCCCTCGCGGATAGCGAAGCGGAGGCCCTCGTCCATGGCGATCGGCTTCTGCAGTTCGACTGTCATCGTGACGTTGTCGCCGGGCATGACCATCTCGGTCCCTTCGGGGAGGGTGATGCTACCCGTCACGTCCGTCGTACGGAAGTAGAACTGCGGCCGGTAGTTGGTGAAGAAGGGCTTGTGGCGGCCACCTTCTTCCTTGGTGAGGACGTAGACGGCGGCTTCGAAGTTGGTGTGGGGCGTGATCGAGCCGGGCTTGCAGAGCACCTGGCCGCGCTCGACCTCCTCCTTCTTGGTACCCCGGAGCAGCACTCCGATGTTGTCCCCGGCCTGGCCCTCGTCCAGGATCTTGCGGAACATCTCGACCCCGGTGCAGACCGTTCGCGCCGTCGGGCGGAGGCCCACGATCTCTACCGGGTCGTTGACCTTGATCAAGCCCCGCTCGACCTTGCCAGTGGCGACCGTGCCGCGCCCGGAGATCGTAAAGACGTCCTCGATCGGCATGAGGAACGGCCTGTCGATCTCGCGCACCGGCTCAGGGACGTAGTTGTCGACCGCTTCCATGAGGGCGACGACCTGCTGGGCCGCCTCGGGGTCGCCGTTTAGTGCCTTCAGGGCAGAAACGCGCACTATCGGTGTGTCGTCGCCAGGGAACTCGTACTGGTTGAGCAGGTCGCGTACCTCGAGCTCGACCAGCTCGAGCAGCTCTTCGTCGTCCATCATGTCGACCTTGTTGAGCGCGACCACGATCGAGGGGACGCCCACCTGGCGGGCCAGGAGCACGTGCTCGCGCGTCTGGGGCATCGGGCCGTCGGGCGCAGACACCACGAGGATGGCACCATCGACCTGGGCGGCGCCGGTGATCATATTCTTGATGTAGTCGGCGTGGCCGGGCATGTCGACGTGGGCGTAGTGGCGCTTGTCCGTCTGGTACTCGACGTGGGCGATGTTGATCGTGATGCCCCGCTGCTTCTCCTCGGGGGCCTTGTCGATCGCGTCGAAGGCGTAGAAGCTGTTGTGCTCGGGGTCGTGCTCAGCGAGCACCTTGGTGATCGCCGCCGTCAAGGTGGTCTTGCCGTGGTCGATGTGCCCCATCGTGCCGATGTTCAAGTGGGGCTTGGTGCGCTCGAAGTGTTTCTTTGCCATCTTGTCCTAGTTGCTCCCTGTGCGGGCCCGGCCATCTGGCCGGAAGCGGTCCACTACCTTAGCAGCCAGCGTGTCGTACCGGCCGCGCGTTATTCGCCACGAACCCTCGCGACGATCTCCCTCGCCACCTGTTCGGGCACCTCCTGGTAACTCTTGAACTGCATCGTGTAGGTGGCGCGTCCCTGGGTGCGGCTGCGCAGGTCGGTCGCGTAGCCGAACATTTCGGCGAGGGGCACCTCTGCCCGGACGACCTGGTTGTTGGCGCGCTGCTCCATGCCGCCGACGTGGCCGCGACGCGACGAGAGGTCGCCTATCACGTCGCCGAGGTAGTCGTCTGGCGTGACGACCTCGACGGCCATTATGGGCTCCAGCAGCACCGGGTCGGCCCGTCGGCAGGCCTCCTTGAAGCACATGGAGGCGGCGATCTTGAAGGCCATCTCCGAGGAGTCGACCTCGTGGTACGACCCGAAGACAAGGGTGGCCCGGAGGTCCACCACCGGGTAGCCGGCCAGCACCCCCGACTGCATGGCGTCCTGGATGCCGGCATCGACGGCCGGGATGTACTCCTTCGGGATCACCCCGCCGGTGATCTTGTCCACGAACTCGTAACCGCCACCCGGGCCGGTCGGCTCCAGGTTGAGCACGACATGCCCGTACTGGCCGCGCCCACCCGTCTGACGGACGTAGCGGTGCTCGACCTTTTCCACGTGCTTACGGATCGTCTCGCGGTAGGCAACCTGGGGCTTGCCCACGTGGGCGTCTACCCGGAACTCGCGCAGCATCCGGTCGACGAGCACCTCCAAGTGGAGCTCGCCCATGCCCCCGATCACGGTCTGGCCCGTCTCCTCGTCGGCGTGCACCCTGAAGGTCGGGTCCTCCTCGGAGAGCGATTGGAGCGCCCGGGAGAGCTTGTCCTGGTCGGCCTTGGTCTTGGGCTCGACAGCGACATGGATGACCGGCTCGGGGAAGTCGAGCGACTCGAGCACCACGGGCTCCGACGGGTCACAGAGCGTGTCGCCCGTGGTGGTCTGCTTGAGCCCGACCAGTGCCACGATGTCGCCGGCGTAGGCCACGTCCCGGGGCTCTCGGTGGTTGGCGTGCATCTGCACTATCCGGCCGATGCGCTCCTTCCGGTCCTGGGTCGAGTTGAGCACGGAATCACCCTGGGACACCATGCCCGAGTAGACGCGCGCGAAGACGAGCTTCCCGAGGTGCTGGTCGGCCATGATCTTGAAGGCGAGGGCGGCGAAAGGCTCCTTGTCGTCGGCCCGCCGCTCGACCTCGGCACCGGACTTGCGGACGGTGCCCTTGGCGGGAGGGATGTCGAGCGGGCTCGGCAGGTACCAGACGACAGCATCGAGCATGGGCTGGACGCCCTTGTTTTTGAAGGCGGCGCCGCACAGCACAGGGACGGCTTGGCCGGCGATGGTCGCCCGACGCAGCGCGCTGCGTAGGTCGTCGGCGGTGATCTCCTGGTCGGTGAGGAACTTCTCGGTGATGGTGTCGTCGAAATTGGAAAGCATGTCGACGAGCTTGTGGCGCCCCTCCTCGGCCTCTGCGGTCAGCTCAGCCGGGATCTCCACTGTGCTGAAGGACTCTCCCCGAGGCGAGCTCTCGTCCCAGATGAAAGCCTTTTGCTCGATGAGGTCCACCATGCCGGCGAAGCTGCCCTCGACACCGATGGGCAACTGCACGACGGCCGGGGTCGCCCCCAGGCGGTCCTGGATCATGTCGACGCAGCGCTCAAAGTTGGCCCCGATACGGTCCATCTTGTTGACGAAACAAATCCGCGGGACCCCGTACTTGTCCGCCTGGCGCCAGACCGTCTCGCTCTGCGGCTCCACACCCGCGACCGCGTCGAACACAGCGACTGCCCCGTCCAAGACCCTGAGAGAGCGCTCCACCTCCACCGTGAAGTCGACGTGCCCGGGCGTGTCGATGATGTTGATGCGGTGGTCGGCCCAGTGGCAGGTGGTGGCGGCCGAGGTGATCGTGATGCCCCGCTCCTGCTCCTGAGGCATCCAGTCCATCGTCGCGCTGCCCTCGTGGACCTCGCCGATCTTGTAGTTGACACCCGTGTAGTACAGGATGCGTTCGGTCGTGGTCGTTTTGCCCGCGTCGATATGCGCCATGATCCCGATGTTGCGGGTCCTGGCCAGAGGGAACTCTCTCTTGGAGGCAGGCTCAGCCATTTTGGTTTCCTATTTCGGTCGGTCCTCTACCAGCGGTAGTGGGCAAAGGCCCGGTTGGACTCGGCCATCTTGTGCATGTCCTCGCGGCGCTTCACGGCCGCGCCCGTACCGTTGGAGGCATCGATGAGCTCGCCCGCCAGCCGCTCGGCCATCGTCTTTTCGCGCCTCTGCCTCGAATATCCTACCAGCCAGCGAACCGAAAGCGTCGCCGCCCTCCGCGGCTTGACGTCCACCGGCACCTGGTAGGTGGCCCCACCGACCCGCCGGCTCTTCACCTCGAGCTGGGGCCTCGTGTTCTCCACGGCGCGCTTCAACACCGTGATCGGCTCGCCGGCGCCCTTTGCCTTGACCGTGTCGAGGGCACCGTAGACGATGCGCTCGGCCAGGCTGCGCTTGCCCCTCGAGAGGATCTTGTTCACAAGTTGCGTCACGGCCACCGAGTGGTAGATCGGGTCTGGCGCGAGCTCGCGGCGCGGTGCGGGGCCCTTCCTCGGCATCGGTTACCTCCTCAAGCCTTCTTGGCGCCGTAGCGGCTGCGCGCTTGTTTGCGGTCCCGCACGCCGGCGGTATCGAGGGTGCCCCGGACCACCTTGTAGCGCACCCCGGGCAGGTCCTTCACGCGGCCGCCCCTCACGAGCACGATGGAGTGCTCCTGGAGGTTGTGCCCGACGCCTGGTATGTAAGCGGTGATCTCGAAGCCCGACGAGAGCCTCACGCGGGCGACCTTACGCAGGGCTGAGTTGGGCTTCTTGGGCGTGTTGGTGTAGACGCGGGTGCACACCCCACGGCGCTGGGGAGCACCCCGCAACGCCGGCGTCTTGGTCTTCTTGGAACTCTGCTGGCGACCCTTGCGCACCAGCTGGGCAATCGTGGGCATAAAAACTCTCTGGGAAGGAAGGTCTTGTCGGACAGGCGCGAACCTCCAGGGTTGCCCGGAGGACAAGGCGCCATGTTAGCATGCCGTCGCCCGGCACCGGCGCCGGCACGGGCACGCGCTGGGCGCCACAACCGGCGGTCGCCCCGCCTCAGCTCAGGTACGCGCTTCAGGCCGCCCCGCCCACCACCGTATTGGTCTTCAGGGTGGCGGAGCCCTGAGCGCCAGCGTCGCCAAACCCGGCGGCCGTGCCGTTCGCGCTCACCACCCAGTAGCCGCCCCCGTCCGCCGTCGGCACGATAGCCCGCACCGGCTTGGGGGAAAAACCGAGCCCAGAGCCATAGTAGGTGGCCTTACCGAAGGCAAAGACGCCGCCGTCCGAGGCGACAAGCCAGTAACCGTCCCCCTGGGCCGGCGCAGCCATGCCGACGATCGGGGCCTTCAGGTGGAGCTTGCCAGTAGAGCCGTAGTAGCGCGCATCGCCGTAGTTGAAAATGCCCCCGTCGGACGCGACCAGCCAGTAGCCCTTGCCGTCCGGGGTCGAGGCCATGCCCACGATGGGCTTGGCCAGGTGAGACGGCGAGCCATATGTCTTCGCGTTGCCGAAGGCGAAGACCTTGCCCTTGGCCGTCACGAGCCAGTAGCCCTTGCCACCTGGGATCTGGGCCATCCCGACCACCTTGGAGCCTCCCAGCTTGGAGACCGGGAGCGAGCCGAGTTCGGCGGCGTTGCCCGAAGCAAGTACGCGTCCACTGTTGGTCACGAGGTGGTAGGTGCCGGCGGGTCCCGGGGCGCTCGCGGTACTCCGGGGCTTGTTGACCATGGCGAAGGTGGCCGGGGAAGAGACCCCGGAGACGCTCGCCGTTACGACGTAACCCCCGGCCGTAGCGTCGGCCGAGAAGGACGGGGCGATGGCCACTCCGTCTGAGCCCGTCGTGACGGTCACAGAATGGCCGGCACCAGCGAAGACGCCGCTCGGGCCAGAGGCGGGGGCCTCGAAGACGACCTCTGCGCCGGCCACGCCGTTGCCATTGGAGTCGGTGACCGTGACGGCGAGGGGGACGGCGAAGTCGGTCCCGGACTCTGCCGACTGGGAGTCGCCTGCGCCGGCCTGGACGCTGTAGGGGGCACCGGAGCCGACCGTCAAGGTGAAGGTGGCGACCGAGTCGAGCCCCGAGACCGAGGCGGTCACGCTGAGGCTGCCAGAGGTCGTGCCGGCCATGAGTAGCGGGCTTGTGGCCTGGCCGGACTCGTCGGTCTGCTCGCTGACGCTGGCCCCGCCGCCCACGAAGGAGGCGGTCGCTCCCGAGCTGCCGGCCGTCACGGCGAAGGTGACGGTGGCGCCCGGGACCGGGTCGCCGGAGCTGTCGGTGACACTGGCCACCAAGGGGTCGGGGAAGCTGGCGCCGGGGCCGGCCGACTGGGCGTTGCCCGAGACGGCCGAGACGGAGTTGGCCACTCCGACCGTGGTGTTGGTCAAGCTGAAGTCGGCCTCGAAGGCGCCCACTCGCGCGACGACGCTGAAGGTGCCGCTCACCTCGTTGGCCGTGAGGGTAGGGGCCGTCGCCTCCCCCGAGGAAGAAGTGGCAACTGTCGCCGTCGTGACGGCGCCGGCGAAGGTGCCGCTCGCACCGGTAGAGGGGGCCGTAAAAGTCACATCGACATTGGGCACGGGGCAGCCAGCGGTGTCGACCACCTCTGCCGTGAGGGACTGCATATAGGCCGTGGCGACTTTGGCCACCTGGTCGTTGCCACCCTGGACCGTTATGCCGGCCACGGTGCCGGTGCATGCCGACGTGGGGGGGCTCGCCGCGCCCGCCGGCGCTGCCTCCCAGAGGGACGTGCCAACCACCAACATGGCTAGCGCGCTGGCGCCGGCCAGGCAACTGGCCAACGCCACGCGCCGCGGGCCCGCCGCGCTGACTCGCTCTTCACCCTTGGTCCTGGTGCTCATCGGTCTCACTTTGCCTACCTTGCAGTAACAGTGGGGTAACAGGGCGCTGGGCTCACCCGTTGGCGCCCCGCGCCGCACCACCCGAGCCGCCAAAACCAAGGCCGCCAAAACCAAAGCCGCCAAAACCAAGGCCGCCAAAACCAAAGAAACTGCCCCCGAAACCACAGCCGGCTGAAGTCGCCGGGCTCACCGAGAGGCGAGTCGCTGTCACGGCCCCGATGCTGCTGGTCGAGCCGAAAGCAGTCGCGCACTCGCCCACCTTTAGGCCCCGAGCGCCTTTCGTAGGCCTATCTCCCGGATGCGCTCGGTCACCGAGACGAGCATGATGTTCATGACGCCTATGCCGCCGACCAGGAGCGAGATGGCAGCGATCCCGGCGAGGAGGACGGTCAAGGTCTTGTCAACGGACGTGGCGGTCGAAACGAGCGAGCTCTCGGTGGTTATCGTGAAATCGGCCTGCGAGGGGTCCGTTATGCCGTGGAGTTGGAGCAGGAGGTCGGTGGCTTCCTGGTCGGCCGCGTTGAGCGTCTTCGCCGACGTGGCCTGGAGGTAGATGTTGGAGACGTTGGCAGTGCCCGTCACTTCTTCCGCGGTCGTGAGCGGCACAACGGCGAGGTCGTCCTGGTTTTGCGCCGAACTCGAGGTGCCCGATGACGCGAGTACGCCTTCCACGGTAAAGGGCACGTTGTCGATGCCGACCGTCTGGCCGACTGGGTTGAAAAGGCCTAGCTCTTGCGCCGTGGTCTGGCCGAGCACCACGACGTTGGCGGCGTGGGCCATGTCCGAGGAGGTGAACCAGGAGCCTTCGGCCATCGTGCGGCCGCGCACCGACAACCACTGCGGGGTCGAGCCGTAAACGGTGGTCGTCCAGTTGTTGTTGCCCGCCACCAGGGTGGCGAAGGCCTGCACCTGGGGGGCGACGCCGGCTATGTCCGGGCAGTCCCTGAGAGGTGGAGCCGAGGGGATGAAGAGAACCGGCGCCTGCCCGGCCGAGGCCGGGCCGGCGCCGGACGGTGGCGTTTAGCCTGCCGATTGGCCTCCCTCGGGGCCCTCTTCGAAATTCGGGGCGTAACCGTAATCGGCCGAGTAGTCCCCGGGCTCGAAGGTGGTCCCGCCGCCGTCGGTGCCGGTACCACTGCCGATACTGGCCAGCCAGGCCGCCAGATCCTCGGTCCCCGGCTCCTCGTCGGAAGTCCAGAAGGTCATGCGCTGCACCTCCGGGGCGTCCACCACCACGTCCCGGTACCTGGTCATGCCTGTGCCGGCAGGTATCAGCTTGCCGATGATGATGTTTTCCTTCAAGCCGAACAGCTGGTCGGAGCGGCTCTCTATGGCGGCCTCCGTGAGCACTCTCGTCGTCTCTTGGAACGAGGCTGCCGAGAGCCAGCTGTCGGTCGCCAGCGATGCCTTGGTTATGCCCATCAGCTCGGGCCGGCCTTCGGCCGGGCGCTTGCCTTCTTGGACCAGCTGGCGGTTGACTTCCGCAAAGTAGCGGGAGTCGACCCGCTCACCGGGTAGGAACGGCGACTCGCCCTGCTCAGCGACGAGCACGCGGCGCAGCATCTGGCGCACGATCAGCTCGATGTGCTTGTCGTGGATCGACACGCCCTGGTCGCGGTAGACCTGCTGGACTTCGTCGACGAGGTACTGCTGGGTCTCCCGGATGCCCTTGATCTCGAGCAGTGCTTTGGGGTCGCGCGGCCCCTCGACGATCGGGTCGCCGGCGGCAACCTCGCCGCCCTCGCGGATCCCGTCCGCCAGCTTGGAACGGAGCGAGACCGTGTAGACGTCCTCGCTACCGTCGTCACCGACGACCACCACCCGGCGGCTGTTGTCCTCCTCGGTGATCCGGGCCACACCCGAAGTACGGGCCAGCACCGCCGCCCCCTTGGGCGTACGGGCCTCGAACAGCTCCACGACCCTCGGGAGGCCGTGGGTGATGTCCTCGCCCGCTATGCCCCCGGTGTGGAAGGTACGCATGGTGAGCTGGGTACCGGGCTCTCCGATCGACTGGGCGGCGATCACACCGACGGCCTCGCCGAGCTCGATCGGCTGGTCGGCCGCGAGCGAACGCCCGTAGCACATGCCACAGATGCCGTGCTGTGACTCGCACGTGAGCACCGAGCGCACCATCACTTCCTGGACGACCGGGTCGTCACGGAGCGCCTCCATCAGGGCGACGTCGACCTGCGTGCCCGCCTCCACGACGGAACCGTCGGACATGGTGACGTCACGTGCCAGCACCCGGCCGTCGAGGCGGGTCTCCAAGTAGTAGCGCGCCTTTTCGTCGTCAGGGCGCACGTTGCGCACCCAGATCCCCCGCGTGCTGCCGCAGTCGTCTTCGCGCACGATCAGTTCTTGGGCGACGTCCACCAGTCGGCGGGTGAGGTAACCCGAGTCTGCCGTCCGCAAGGCGGTGTCGGCGAGGCCCTTGCGGGCGCCGTGGGTCGAGATGAAGTACTCGAGGACCGAGAGCCCTTCCCGGAAGCTCGACACGATCGGCCGTGGGATCATCTCACCGCGGGGGTTGGAGACGAGGCCCTTCATCCCGGCGATCTGGCGCACCTGCTGAGGGTTGCCCCGGGCCCCGGAATCGACCATCATGTCGAGGGGGTTGAAGGGGATCCGGCGCAGGCTTTCCTCCATGGCCTTGCCCACCTCGGAGTTGGCCGTGGTCCAGATCTCGATCTCCTTCTGGCGGCGTTCGTCGTCGGTGATGATGCCACGTTTGAACTGGCTCTCCGCCTTCTGAGCATCGTCTTCATGGCGGGCTATGATGTCCGCCTTACTGGCGGGGACCTTCACGTCCTCCATGGAGATCGTGAGCCCCGACTGGGTCGCGTAGCGGTAGCAGAGCTCCTTTATCTTGTCGAGGCTGTCCGCCACGGTCACCCGGGGGTAGTTGCTGGCCAGCACTTCCACGATGAGGCCGACGCTGTGGGCCTTCTTGCCCACGAGGGTGTTGACGAAGGGGAAGCCCTCCGGCAGGGCCGTGTTGAACATGGCCCGACCGGGCGTGGTCACGATCTCCTCGTAGCCCTTGCCGTCTTCCTCGGCGCTCGCCTCTTCAGGACGTAGCGGGCGACGCCACACGATCTTCGCGTGCAGGTCGACCGCGCCGCTGTCGAGGGCGTGGCGGATCTCGTGGAGGTGGCGGAACACCCTGCCTTCCCCCTTTGCCCCCTCCCGGAGGAGGGTCAGGTAGTAGGCGCCGAAGACCATGTCCTGTGTGGGCGTGACGATCGGCCGCCCGGTGGCAGGCGAGAGGATGTTGTTGGCCGACAGCATCAAGATGCGCGCCTCGGCTTGTGCTTCTGCCGAGAGCGGGAGGTGGATGGCCATCTGGTCGCCGTCGAAGTCGGCGTTGAACGCCGTGCACACGAGGGGGTGGATCTGGATGGCCTTGCCCTCCACGAGCACCGGCTCGAAGGCCTGGATGCCGAGGCGGTGCAGCGTCGGCGCCCGGTTGAGCAGCACCGGGTGCTCCTTTATCACTTCTTCGAGCACGTCCCAGACCTGGGTCCGGCGGCGCTCCACCATGCGCTTGGCCGACTTGATGTTTTGCGCCAGCTCCAAGTCCACCAGGCGTTTCATGACAAACGGCTTGAACAGCTCGAGCGCCATCTGCTTGGGCAGGCCGCACTGGTGAAGCTTCAAGGTGGGGCCCACCACGATGACGGAGCGGCCCGAGTAGTCGACCCGCTTGCCGAGGAGGTTTTGGCGGAAGCGCCCCTGCTTGCCCTTCAGCATGTCCGAGAGGCTCTTCAGCGGCCTGTTGCCCGGCCCGGTGACCGGCCGGCCCCGCCGGCCGTTGTCGAACAGGGCGTCGACGGCTTCTTGCAGCATGCGCTTCTCGTTGTTGACGATGATCTCGGGCGCGCCGAGGTCGAGGAGCCGCTTCAGGCGGTTGTTACGGTTGATGACTCGCCGGTACAGGTCGTTCAAGTCGCTCGTCGCAAAGCGACCCCCGTCGAGCTGGACCATGGGCCGCAACTCGGGCGGGATCACTGGGACGACGTCGAGGATCATCGCCCGCGGGTCGTTCACCCGCCGGCCGTTCTCGTCGCGGCGGTTGAACGCCGACACGATCTTCAAGCGCTTGATGGCCTTCTGCTTGCGCTGGACCGACAGGTGCCTGCGCCCGTCGTCGGGCTCGATGACCTCGCGTAGCTTCGCCTCTTCCTCGTCGAGGTCGAGCTCTTCGATCAGCTGGGCGATGGCTTCGGCTCCCATGCCGCCGCGGAAATAATCGCCGTAGCGTTCACGCAGCTCCCGCCAAAGCAGCTCGTCCTCGATGATCTTGCGGCTGTGCAGGTCCCTGAACTCATCGAACGACCGCTTTGCCAGCTCGACCTCGCTGTCGGCGCGGTCACGCATCGCGGCCACTTCTCTTTCGACTTGGCGCTGGCGAGCCTTCAGCTCGGAGTCCTTGGCGCCCTCCGACTCGAGCTTGGCGAGCTCTTCCTCGAGCTCCTTGTAACGCTTGTCGATGTCGAGGTCGCGGGTGCGCTCGATGTCGGCGATCTCCTCGTTGAGCTCGACCTCCAGATTGGGCAGGTCGGCGTGCCGGCGCTCCTCGTCAACCGAGGTGACGAGATTGGCCGCGAAGTAGATGACCTTTTCGAGCTGCTTGGCCTTGAGCTCCTCGCGCGCCTCGGTGCCCATCAGGAGGTACGCGAGCCACGAGCGGGTGCCGCGCAGGTACCAGATGTGGACCACGGGCGCGGCGAGCTCGATGTGGCCCATGCGCTCGCGGCGCACCTTGGAGCGGGTCACCTCGACGCCGCAGCGCTCGCAGATTATGCCCTTGAAGCGGACCCGCTTGTACTTGCCGCAGTAGCACTCCCAGTCCTTGGTGGGCCCGAAGATCTTCTCGCAGAAAAGGCCGTCCTTCTCCGGGCGCAGTGTCCGGTAGTTGATGGTCTCGGGCTTTTTCACCTCGCCGTTGGACCAGGTGCGGATGTCGTCCGCCGTGGCGAGGCCTATCCGGAGTTGTTCGAAGTTGTTGACGTCCAACATGGTTGCCTAGAAGCTCCTCTCGCTGGCGCGGCGCGCGTCCTCTTCGTCCGAGCCCCGCTCAGGACGGCTGATGTCGATGCCGAGCTCCTCGGCGGTACGGAACACGTCCTCGTCGAGCTCGCGCATCTCGATCTGCTCGCCCGTCGTCGATAGCACCTCGACGTTCAGACAGAGGCTCTGCATTTCCTTTATGAGCACCTTGAAACTCTCCGGTATCCCCGGCTCGGGGATGTTGTCGCCCTTCACGATCGCCTCGTAGACCTTTACCCTCCCGAGCACGTCGTCTGACTTGATGGTGAGCAGCTCCTGGAGCGCGTACGCGGCGCCGTAGGCTTCGAGGGCCCACACCTCCATCTCCCCGAAGCGCTGGCCGCCGAACTGGGCCTTGCCGCCGAGGGGCTGCTGGGTGATCATCGAGTAGGGCCCCGTCGAGCGGGCGTGGATCTTGTCGTCCACCAGGTGGGCGAGCTTCATGATGTAGATGTAGCCCACGGACACGGGGTTGTCGTAAGGCTCACCCGTGCGGCCGTTGTAGAGCACGGCCTTGCCGTCGGGCCCGATCAGGCGCCCATGGTCCCCATAGATCGTACCGGGGGCTTCGGGGTGCAGGTTTTCGAAGATCGCCTTGATGGTCGGGTGCTTGCCCGTCGGGTCGGTCTCGTCCCAGTGCGCCCCGTCGAAGCTCGGGCTCGCCAGGAAGGCGGCGGGCTTGGCGAGCGGCGTGGTCTTGCGCCCGTCGGGCTGGGCCGCAGGCGTGGTGCTGCCGTCGACCTCCCAACCCCAACGGGCGGCCCAGCCGAGGTGGCTCTCCAGGACCTGCCCCACGTTCATGCGGGAAGGGACGCCCAGGGGGTTCAAGATGATGTCGACCGGGGTGCCGTCGGCCAGGTGGGGCATGTCCTCGACGGGGAGGATCTTGGAGATCACACCCTTGTTGCCGTGGCGGCCGGCCAACTTGTCGCCCTCGGTGATCTTGCGCTTCTGCGCCACGTACACCCGGACGAGCTGGTTGACCCCGGGGGGGAGCTCGTGGGCGTCCTCGCGTGAGAACACGCGGACGTCTATGACCTTGCCCGACTCACCGTGGGGGACCTTGAGCGAGGTGTCGCGCACCTCTCTTGCCTTTTCCCCGAATATGGCCCGGAGCAGGCGTTCCTCGGGAGTGAGCTCGGTCTCGCCCTTGGGCGTGACCTTGCCCACGAGCACGTCACCGGCACCGACCTCGGCACCGACACGGATAATGCCCCGCTCGTCGAGGTCCTTCAGGATCTCTTCGGAGAGGTTGGGTATGTCGCGGGTGATCTCTTCCGCGCCGAGCTTGGTGTCGCGGGCGTCGACCTCGTGCTCCTCGATGTGCACCGACGAGAGCACGTCGTCGCGTACCAGCCTCTCCGAGAGGATGATCGCGTCCTCGTAGTTGTAGCCCTCCCAGGGCATGAAGGCGACGAGGAGGTTTTTGCCGAGGCCGAGCTCGCCGCCCTCGGTCGACGGCCCGTCGGCCAGCACGTCGCCCTCGGCGACCTCTTGGCCCTCGTCCACCACGATCCTCTGGTTGAAGCAGGTGTTCTGGTTGGAACGGCGGAACTTGTAAACGGGGTAGGTCTTGCGCTGGAGCGGGCGCCCGTAGCGGTCCTCCTGGCCGGCCTTGTAGTCGACGATCACGTGCTCACCGGTCACCTCGGCCACGGTGCCCACGCCCTCGGCCAAGACCACGTCCCCGGTGTCGCGCGCCGCCCGGCCCTCGACACCGGTGCCGACGAAGGGGGCCTCCGGCCGCACCAAGGGCACCGCCTGCTTCTGCATGTTGGCGCCCATCAGTGCCCGGTTGGCATCGTCGTGCTCGATGAAGGGGATGAGGGCGGTCGAGATCGACACGATCTGCTTTGGCGACACGTCCATCAGGTCGACCTCGGCCGGGGGCACGAAGTCGACTTCGCTCGTGGTCCCATAGGTGGTACCGCCGGCACCCACCCGCACCCCTGGCCCCTGAGGAGCGCGCCGCACCAGGACACGCTGGTCCAAGAGCGTGCCGTCGGGTGCGAACTTGGCGTTGGCCTGGGCGATGACGTACTCCTCCTCCTCGTCGGCGGCCAGGAAGACGATCTCGTCGGTGACCTTTCCGTCGACGACCCGCCGGTAGGGGGTCTCTATGAAGCCGTACTCGTTGATGCGCCCGTAGGTGGCGAGGTGGCCGATAAGGCCGATGTTGGGGCCCTCAGGAGTCTCGATCGGGCACATGCGACCGTAGTGGGACGAGTGCACATCACGGACCTCGAAACCAGCCCGCTCACGCGACAGCCCGCCGGGGCCCATGGCCGAAAGGCGGCGCTTGTGGGTGAGACCCGAAAGGGGGTTGGTCTGGTCCATGAACTGGCTGAGCTGGCTCGTGCCGAAGAACTCCTTGATGGCGGCGACCACGGGACGGATGTTGATCAAGGTCTGTGGGGTGATGGCCTCCACGTCCTGGGTGGTCATCCGCTCGCGCACGACCCGCTCCATGCGGGAGAGCCCCACCCGGACCTGGTTTTGGATCAGCTCGCCCACCGAGCGCACCCGCCGGTTGGCGAAGTGGTCCTGGTCGTCCAGACGGTACCCGGCCTCGCCCTGGGCGAGGTGGAGCAGGTACGTGCTCGCCGCCAGCACCTCGCTGCGGGACAAGACGGTCTGGCCCGGCTCGGGGCGCTCCAGTTCGAGACCGAACAGCGCCTCGGCCTTGGCGATCTCCGGCCCGAGCTTGCGGTCGAGCTTGTAGCGGCCAACTCGCGTCAGGTCGTAGCGCTTGGAATTGAAAAAGGCGTTGTCGAAATAGGCCCGGGCGGAGTCGACCGAGGGTGGCTCCCCCGGCCGTGCCCGCTTGTAGATCTCGAGTAGGGCGTCGTCCTGGGTCGGCGCGAGATCCCTTTCCTTCTCCCACTGGGGCTCCAGGAAGTCGAAGTGGCGCACGAAGCGCTCGAGGAACGCGTCGTCGGCGTAGCCGAGCGCGCGAAGCAGGGTGAACAACGACACGCGCCTCTTCCTGGCCACCCGGGAGCCGGCGGAGATGTCCTTGCCTGGCTTGGCTTCGACGTCGAACTCGATCCACTCGCCGCGGTAGGGGTGGACGGTACCGGTGACGATCGTCTTTTGGTCACGGCCGGGCTGGAATATGACGCCCGGGGACCGGACGAGCTGGGAGACGACGACGCGCTCGGTGCCGTTGATGATGAACGTGCCCCTCTCGGTCATCACGGGGAAGTCCCCCATGAAGACCGTCTGCTCCTTGATCTCGCCGGTCCCGGCGTTTTGGAACTGAGCGCGGACGAAGATGGGTGCCGCGTATGTCATGTCCTTTTCCTTGCACTCCTCCACCGAGAACTTCGGCGGAGGGCGCAGGTCCAGGTCGTCGGGGTCGAACTCGAGGACGAGCTTCAACTGCCCGGAGAAGTCCTCGATCGGGCTGATGTCGCGGAAGGCTTCCGCCAAGCCCTTGTCCAGGAACCACTTGAACGAATCACGCTGTACTGAGATCAGGTCGGGGAGCGGCAGGACCTCGTCGAGGTTGGCGAAGCTGAGCCGCTCCCGCTGTGCGGGGCGAGACGGCAACAAGGATCACTCCTTGATAGGTGCGGGGGATGCGGGAGACAGCGGCGCGCGCCAGACCGCCGCCCTAAGGAATAAGGACGCGGACAGACAGAGCACGGCAACTGACTACTATACAACACTCACGGCGGACGCGGCAAACAACTGGCGCGCCCACGCCGGCACTCCACCTAACAGGTTAAGCCAGCCTGGCTCCCAGGTCAAGCACCGAATGGCTTCCCGCCCGGCCCCCTGAGCCCGGGCCCTCCAGCAGCGGAGGCCCCGAGCGCCCCGCAGGACGGTCGAAAAATATCCGGCCTACTTGAGCTCGACCGTGGCGCCGGCCGCTTCCAACTGGGCCTTTGCCTTGTCGGCGTCCTCCTTGCTGACCTTCTCCAGCACCGTCTTGGGAGCGCCGTCGACCAGGTCCTTGGCCTCCTTCAACCCGAGGCTGGTGAGCGCCCGGACCTCCTTGATGACCTGGATCTTCTTGTCACCGGCGCTCGAGAGGACGACGTCGAACTCGTCCTGTTCTTCGACAGCAGCAGCCTCGGGGGCGGCCGCAGCAGGCGCGGCACCTGCGGCAGCCACGACCGGTGCGGCCGCGCTGACACCGAAGCGCTCTTCGAACGACTTGAGCAGCTCGGAAAGCTCGAGGACGCTCATGTCCGAGATCGCCTCGAGGATGTCGTCCTTGGACAGCTTGGTTGGCATTTTGTTGTATCTCCTTCGGTTTTACCTGGTGGTCGAGGTCCTATCCGCCGTGGCTGGCGCGCTCGTCACGGAGGGCGGCGAGGCCGTAGGCAAAGTTGCGCGGCACCGCGGCAAGGGCGCCGGCCATGCCCCGCAAAGGTGCCGCCAGCGCGCCGGCCAAGCGGGCCAGCAACTGCTCGCGGGGGGGCAGGTCGGCCAGGGCCAAGGCGGCGTCGACCCCGAGCACGGACCCGCCAAGGAGCCCCCCTTTGATGAGGAGCGCAGGGCTGGTCCGGGAGAAGTCGCGCATGGCTCTGGCGACCGCCACGGCGTCGCCCTTCACAAACGTGAGGCCGGTGGGCCCGGTGAGCAGGCCGGCGAACCCGTCCGCGGCGCTCTGACCGGCCGCGATGCGCGCGAGCGTGTTCTTGTAGACCCTGTACTCAGCCCCGAGGGGCGCCAAGCTCCGCCGGAGCGCCTCGAGGTCCTTCACTTTGAGGCCTCGGTACTCGGTGACGATCACCGCGTCGGACTCTTCGAGCCGGGCCCTGACCTGCTCGACGGTTGCGACCTTCTCCGGCCTCGGGTTGTCCATCTGCCACTCCTTGTTGTCTCGGTACTCGTCTCGGCTGCGCGAGCGCGCACACCACCAAGGAGTGCAGGCTCGCCTCGTCGGGCCGGGCCCCTCTGGGCCCACTTACGCGCTACCGGCCAGCTAACCGGGGCGCACCAGATTTCTTCGGCGCTATGTCGGGACAGTAATGATAGCAACTGGCGGGCCGGTACCCAGCCGCTGGTGCCGTGCCCAGCGGCCCAGCTGGCCCGTCAGGGCTGGTCAGGCCGCGGCGGCCGCAAGCTCCTCGTCGCTCAACCGTGCCCTGGCCGGGTCAATATCTACACCCGGGCCCATCGTCGAAGAGACCGAGACCGACTTCACGTAGCGGCCCTTGGCCGCCGCCGGCTTGGCCCGCTGCAGCTCGTCGAGCACAGCGCGGACATTGGCGAGGAGCTTGTCCCGGCTGAAGCTGACCTTTCCGATCGGGACCTGGACGACCCCACGGCTCCGGGCGTCGGCCCGGTACTCGACCCGGCCACCCTTGAAGTCCGTGACGGCCCGCCCCACGTCGGCGGTGACCGTACCGGTCTTCGGGTTGGGCATCAGGCCGCGCGGCCCGAGCTTGCGGCCCAGGCGTCCCACCTGGGCCATCATGTCGGGCGTGGCGATGGCCACGTCGAAGTCCATGAACCCGCCGTCCACCTGGGCAACCAGGTCGTCGGAGCCGACGATGTCAGCGCCGGCGGCCCGGGCGGCCTCGGCCGCCTCCCCTGCCGCGAAGACGGCGACCCGCACCGACTTGCCCGTGCCGGCCGGGAGCGAGACTGTGCCGCGAAGCGCCTGGTCGGCCTTGCGGGGGTCGATCCCGAGGCGCACGGCGAGCTCGACCGTCTCGTCGAACTTTGCCCGCGCCATGCTCTTCACCAGGTCAATGGCCTCTTGCGGCCCGTAGAGCCTGGGATCGCCCATGGCCTTGGCCGCCTCGATGTACTTCTTTCCTCGCTTGGGCACTGCTGCCTTTACCTCCTCTAGAGCCTTCCCTGACCGGTGCCTCAGCCGACCTTCACACCCATGGAGCGCGCCGTACCGGCGACCTGGGCCTTGGCTGCCTCCAGGTCGTTGGCGTTGAGGTCGGGCATCTTCACCTGGGCGATCTTGGCCAGCTGGGCGTCGCTCAGGGTGCCGACGACCTCCCGGCCGCTCGTCTTGGCACCCTTGTCGATCCCGAGCTCCTGGCGGATGAGCACCGCCGTCGGGGGCGTCTTCAACACGAAGCTGAAGCTCCGGTCGGAATAGACCGTCACCTCTACCGGGATGACCTGGCCCGCCTTGTCCTCGGTCGCGGCGTTGTACTGCTTCACGAACTCCATCGTCTGGATCCCATGGGGGCCGAGGGCGGTGCCGACCGGCGGCGCGGGCGTGGCCTTGCCGGCTGGCAACTGGATGCGGACTATGGCTGTCACTTGGCGCTTGGCCATCGGGTGCTCCTAAACGGGTTTGGGGTTGCTCAGAGCTTGGCGACCTGGGCGAACTCGAACTCTACCGGGGTCTCGCGGCCGAAGATGTTGACGAGGACCTTGAGCTTCAGCTGGTCCTCGTTGATCTCGGCGACGGTGCCGCTGAAGTCAGCGAAGGGGCCTTCCCTGACCCGCACGGACTCGCCCACCTCGTACTCGAGGCGAGGCTTGGTCTTCTTCGGGGCCCCTGCACCCTCCTCCTTCGGGGCGAGGATGCTCTCCACCTCCCGGCGCGAGAGGGGGGTGGGCCGGGCGCCGAGCCCGACGAACCCCGTAACGCCGGGCGTGTTGCGCACGACGTACCAGGAGTCGTCGTCCAGGTCCATGCGGACCATCAGGTAGCCAGGGAAAACCTTGCGCGAAACCACCTGGCGCTTGCCACCCTTCAGCTCGACGACGTCCTCGAGGGGGATCACGACCTCGAAGATGCGGTCCTCCATGTTCATGGAGGAGATGCGGCTCTCCAGGTTGGACTTCACCTTGTTTTCATAGCCGGCGTAGCTGTGGACCACGTACCAGCTGCCGGGGCGGTCGTAGGGGCTTTCCTGCTGGCGATGGGCCTCGTGGTCGCCGTCGGCCTCCACCCTGGTCTCTGCGGCATCCCCGTCTGCTGTGGCTTCGGCTGCCAGGACGCGCTGCGACCCGGGGGACGTGATGCCGTCCTCTTCGGGCTCGTGGCCCGCGCTCAGGTCGGGCGTGCTCTCCTCAGCCATCGGTCCTCGCTACTTGAACAGCTGCGACGCGCCCAAGGAGTAGACGTAGTCCAAGGCGTATACGAGCGCCATCAAGAAGGCGAGCGTGAAAAATACCACCGTCGCGTAGTTGACCAGCTCGGCACGCTTGGGCTTCATCACCTTGCGCAGCTCGAGGACCACCTCGTCCAGGTACTGGCGGGGGTGGAAACCGCCCCGCGGCGGGGCGGCTGCAGGCGGGCGCCTCTCCTCCCGGCGCAGTAACGGCGGGCCCTCGGTCTCCAGGCCCTGGTCCTGGAGGAGGCGTCGCTCTTCTCTGTTGAACTCGCTTACGCTCACGTCTCTGACCTTCCTCGCGAACAAGCTTACGCAGGGCAGGAGGGACTTGAACCCCCAACCGCCGGTTTTGGAGACCGGTGCTCTGCCATATTGAGCTACTGCCCTATGTGCAGCTGACCTGCCTGTTTACCTTTCTGGCCGCCGGGTGTACCACAGGTTTGGGCAACTCTTGGGCAACTCGACCTTGGGGAGGTAGCCATGCAGGGCAACATAGAGGCGCGTGCTCCCGGCCACTGGCGCACCCGTGTCTTTGCCGGGCGAGAGGACGGACGCACGAAGTTCATCTCGCGAACGGTCGCCGGGACCAAGCGGGATGCGCAGGTCGCCCTCACCAAGCTCGTCACGGAAGTCCAAAGCGGACGGGTCACGGACAGCCACTCGGCCAGCGTACCAGAGCTACCCGCACGCTGGCTCGACGCGGTTGCCCACGAGCGCTCGGCCTACACGATGCTGGAGACCGCCGGTTGGTGCGTGCCGACGAGCCTGCAGCGAGGGGGACGTCGGTCAGCGCGCTCGTCAACTCGGCGCATCGCCTTAGATGAGCAAGCCGCCGAGCGCTCGTGCGCGCGAGCGTGGAGCGCCGAGAGAGGCTCCTGTCCGTTCGAGATGGCTCTTCGACGAGATGTTTCCCCCTGCGTGCGCTGAACGGCTGGCTGGCCTCAGCCACGACGCGCTCTCGGTGTACGACCTGGGCCTCGCCGGCCACGGCGACGACGAGGTCCTCGCTGATGCGGTCGGCCACGACCACATCCTGGTGACGGAGAACTTCGGCGACTTCTCGGCCCTCCTGGACCAACGCCTCTCGCGCGGGGAAGCCGGCATAGAGAGGCCGGATGAGGCAGATCCAGATGAGACAGATCCAGATGAGACAGATAGGGTGGACCAATGCCAGACGTCAAGGTCGCGGCCCCCGGCGGCGAGGTGCCGGCCTACCTGGCGGGCCCGGGCGGCGACGGGCCGTTCCCGGGAGTGGTGGTGGTCCACGACGTGATGGGGATGAGCCCGGACCTGCGCAAGCAGGCCGATTGGCTGGCAAGTGAAGGCTTCTTGGCTGTGGCGCCCGACCTGTTCTCCTGGAGCAGCAAAGTCAAGTGCATACGGTCGCTTTTCCGCGACATGAAAGCCAGGCGGGGCCGAGCCTACGACGAGGTCGAGGCGGTCCGGGCGTGGCTGGCGGCTAAACCATCGTGCTCAGGCCGGACCGGGGTTATCGGCTATTGCATGGGCGGCAGCTTCGCCCTCCTGCTGGCCCCGGCGCACGGCTTCGACGTCTCCAGCGTCAACTACGGGCGGGTGCCCGATGACGCCGAATCGTTGCTGCAAGGAGCGTGCCCGATCGTGGGCAGCTACGGAGGCCGCGACCGCTCGCTCAAGGGAGCAGCCGCGAAGCTAGAAGGCGTGCTGGACAAGGTCGGCGTCGCCCACGATGTGAAGGAGTACCCGGATGCCGGCCACGGTTTCCTGAACGACCACAGCAGCGTGCTATTTGCCGTCATGGGAAAGTTGATGGGCGCCGGCTACCACGAGGCGTCAGCGGCCGACGCCCGCCGCCGCGTCGTGGCTTTCTTCCGGGCCCACCTTGCAGCTACCTGACCCGCTCCGTCGGTGCCCGGCGGGCCAACAGCTCGTGATGGTCACCCTGCTCCACGATGCCGTATTGGCCGCGCCCGTGGGCCCCACGATGGCCACCGTCTCGCCCGGCGCCACCTCCAGGTCCCTCGCAGCCCACTGGTTGGCGGTGCCAGAGATGAGCCAGTATCACTGCGGCTCCCCTCGCTGCCCTTGACCGAGCGGGAGGGGCATGGACAAACACCCCGAGGCACCGCTATTCTCACCGGCCTGCTGGGGGGGCTCGCATCGTGGCGCTCGGCCCACGACCAGACCGTGACCCCGGCAGCTTCGCGTAGTAAGAGGGACCAGTCCCGACAGTGAAAGGAACTGAAGGAAAAGTAGGAAAGGCAAATCGCACGGGCTCTGTCCGCGGTGACGCTCTCGAGGCTGGGGCCTCGGCGTCGCTGGCGATGGCTGGCTTGTTCGCGTTGGCGAGCGGTTCGTCGGCTTCGCCAAGCACGCTCTACGTTTCGACCGCGGCCAAACCAGGCGGCGCCGGCACCTCTTGCGCCACCTCTCGCTACCGTTCCATCCCCCCAGCTATCGCGGCTGCCTCCGCTGGCTCCACCGTCGTCGTCTACCCAGGCGCTTACGTGGGACAGGTAGTCGTGACCAAGCCGGTCGTGCTCCGCGAGGAGGGCGCGACGATCGTCGCCAACGGCAACCCGACAGGAACAACGGTCCCGGTGCCCGGTGTGACCATAGAGGGCTTCACGGTGAGAGGCGCCTCCTTCGACAGCCGTCCGACGGTGTCTGGCGAGACGACGTGGCCCATCTCCCGCAGCACCTGGGCGAGGTGCTCGGTCGACTTGGTCGTCCAGCGCAACGGACCTGGGCGACGGCCCCTTGCACGGTCGAACGCCTCATCCCCGTCGCCTCGGCCACCGCCACGATCCCGCCGCGCCCGAGCGCTGGGCAATCGAACCGACCAGCACCCGCCGTTGGCACCAATCGAGATGCGGGTTCACCCGAGCAAAGAACGTGGCGAGGTCCTCATCGCCCACCACGAACTCGCGAACCCCGAACCATAGCCGATCGGCCGCCTATCCGCGCGGATAGCTCAGCGGGCCGCCCTAACTGGTAACCGGTTGAGGACCTCCGACCGCCGCCGTGGTGGGCCATGAGCCGAGCCGGGTGGCTGGCCCAAAACTGCTCAGCCAGGTTTAGGCATACCCGATATTGGGACCAAAGGCCCTAGCCGCCAACCGCCGACAACTTGGAGAATCCTGCCATGGGGACCTCCGTGCCTACCTTGGACCTCGTCAGGCATCGGCTCGAAGCCCTGGAAGGGGCTCGCCTGATAGGCGGCCTTGACCCGAAGGAGCAGGAGGAGTACGAGCGGCTCTGCGCGCAGGAACAGGTCCTTCTTGACAGAGCTCTGAGCATCGCTGCGCGTGCGTAATGGCCGAGCCAAGCTGGGGGACCACCACCCGGCGAGTCGACAACAGGGCCGACCTCGCCATGCTCAGGGCCAGAGACCCGTGCGGGACCGGGGCGTGCTCGCCCAATAGGCGGCTCGGGCTTCGGCCGGTCGTGCGTAGGGGCGGCCACGAGCTACTTCCGACACCACCGAGGCGCAAGGACCTAGCCGCCTATGGACAGGGCGAACACGTGCAGCGCTGGTTCATAGCCCGTGACGCTCCCGAGCGCGGGCAACCTCACGGCTTCTACTGTCTTGCCTGTCTCGAGGGCCACGGATTGCTCGAATAGGTAGATCGTGTGCCCCGAGGAGCCGGTCTTGTAGTTCGCATAGTTCACGGACGCGACCGTAACGTTCTCCGGGTTGCCGTCCTGCCCAGAGGGGTACCAGAAGTTGCCCACGTCCAAAGTGAACGACTGCGAAGTGCCGTCGGTGTAGTAGACCGTCCCCGTCCCGGACTCGGGCGAGTTGTTGGCTGCCGCCAGGAAACCGAGCGTGGTCCCCGCACCGGTGAGAGCGATGATCTGGCCCTCGGCCATTGTGTTGTCAGGCGTCGCGACGGCTACGTCCGGCCATGTGAAGCTGAGGCCGCCTGCACTTACCGTGGCCCCAGGCGTGATCCCGTCAGCCGCCAGCCCCTGCGCTGAGTAAGAAGTGCCGCCGCCGTCGAACCCGATGAACCCCGGATAGGGGTTGGGGTCCGAGTTGTCGGTCACCCCGGTGTTGTTGAAGGTCGAGGCGAGGTCCGGGTAGGGGACCGAGAGCGAGGCTGCGTTCATGATCGTCTCCGAGCGGTTGCCTCGGCCGTCCCCCGGTGGGCCGAACTGACGGCCGAGCGGCCCGAACCGGGCCGGCGGGCCACTCCCGAACGTCGCGACGGTGAGCAGGCCCACCGTGCCCGGCGTGAGCCCCGACGCCGGGGCTGTCACGAAGAACTGGACCGATCGCGCCGAACGCGGCGCGACTGTCCCCGCGTCAGAAGTCAGCGTGCCTGCGTTGGACGTGAGAGTGCTTGCGTCGGAGGTAAGCGTCCAACCCGACGGGACAGACAGGCCGATGGCGGCATCAGTGAGCGGTGCGTGCGTCGGATTGGTGAGCGTTGCTGTAACCGTGAAACTTCCCTCTGCCAGCGCGGTCGAGGGGACCACGCCGAGAGTGGGCACGGGCGGCGTGGGTGGGCCGTAAACAGCGGGGTTGTAACCGGGGCTGGCGACCGGCTGCACCTGGAGGCTGCTCAACTGATTGCCAAGAGCGACCAGGCTCACCTGCGCTAGGCCACCCGTCATCTCGTCGAGGCCCCAGTCGGCGATGGCGATCGTATTGAGGCCGTTGTCGTTCAGTATGCCCGCCGGCACGTAAAACTGGTGCTGCGGACCGACGTTGTTGACGTAGCGCCCGATGAGCCAACCGTTCACGTAGATGAAAGCCCGGTAGTTTGCTGTGCCCGCGCTGGGGCCAGGCCCTCCGATCTGCACCGCGACCGGCACGTACTGGTCGGGCGGAAGGTGCAGGTTGAAGGTAGTGCGGTACCAGCCGATGCCGGCGGGCACACCGCGAGCCGCCCAACTGTCCGGCAACGTCACTGGCGTCCAGTTCCCGTCCGGGTAACCGGGCAGGTCCCAGCCGTGCTCGGAACCGTACAAGCCGGCGGCGTTCATTATCCCCCGCACCGGATCCTGGAGGACTGGGTCAGCGCCCTTCAAGCGCCAGGTGATCGGCTGGGACGACCCGACAAGAGAAGCGCTGTAGAGACCGACCTTTTCCCCCGACGGCCCTTCAGGGTTGTCCGTGTTCTCCACCAGGATGGCGATTACGTTGTCCTTACCGGCCTTCACCGAGCCCGCAGGGAAGGTGAAAGTCGTCGTGGATGGGCCGGCGGCCCCTGCCGAACCGAGGAAGGCGCCGTTTAGCCAGGCCGAGTAAGCACCGGTCGGCGCTACCCCGTCGACCGTCAGCTTTACCCCGGTCTCGTTGCCTGTCGCCATGAAATGGCCGCGGTACCAAACGAACCCGTACCCGTAGCCGTAGTCAGAGGCGTACAGCACCGGGGTCGATGGCGAGCCCGCGTTGGAGACAGGATGGTCAGCCAGCGTCCAGTTGCTGTCGTTGAAACCAGGCTGCGCCTCAGGAGCACCGTAGGCGAACTTCCAACCAGTGAGCACCGGGAGCATGACGGGCGCCGGCCCGGGCACCGTGCCGGCGAGCGAGCCGTCTGCTTGACGCTGCACGGCCACGGGAGCGCCGTCCCAGTAGACCGACGTGATGGCTGGGCCGGCCCAGACCGAAAGCGGGCCACTGGTCGATGTGTCACCCGTAAGGAGTAGTTGCGAGCCACGAACCCTGGCCGTGCGGACCAGGTAGGCGCCCTCCACGAGCACGGGCCCAGCGCTCGTTTGCTCCGGCCAGAACTCCTCCGCCGTGTTGGTGCCCGCGATCAGTAGGAGCAGGGGCGGACGGCCGCCCCCGGTGACCCGCACCTCCTGGAGGCCGTTGTGCACGTAGTCGAGGCGCAAGTCGCCGCTGGTCGGGCCCCAGTTGGCCTGGACGTTGCCCGAAAGGACCTCTACAGCCGGCTTGGACGTGTAATTGAGGACGGTCTCACCGTCGGTGCCCGCGGGGTCGTAGAGGAGGGCGACGTCCTCGCCCCCGATCGTGGCGTGGGTCGTGAGCTCCGAAGTCGAGTAAACGAGGTGCTGGCCACCGAAACTGCAGTTGGCCACGAGCAGGCGAGCATCCCTGCCCTCCAAGGTGATGGTGCCGGTCTGGGGCACGACGGGGAAGTAGTCCGCCAACTCCGCCGGGGTTGGCACGTTGATGGCGTCTATGACCACAGTGTCCGCAGTTGATTGCGGGTCCTTGTTCCCGGTCACCGTGATCGTGAGCGTGTGCGTCCCCTGGGTGAGCCCGGTGTCGGCAAAGAGGACCTGCTGGAACTCCTTGCAGCACGGGTCGTACGTGTCGACATAGGTCGGACTGGCACCGTCCACGGATACCGCCGCGATGCCGCCGTTCGTGTTCTTTGGGCCGATCCACTGGACCGCTGTGCCAGTGAAGGTCACGCTGACGCTCGCTCCCGTCTGCTGCGACCACGACTCGGTCTGGTCGTAGTCCCCGTTGGTATAGCCGGCCGACGGCCCAGCGTGCGTCCAGTTGCCACTGTAGACGAGGGCTGAGCTCGTGTCGTCGTAGGTGTACCCGGCCGCCACGTCGGTATTGAGCGCCAGGTGGGTGCTCACAGTCGCGGTGGAGGAGGCGTTGGCCTGTCGGAGGTAGACGAACTCCGCCCCGTTGCTCGGGTTGTAGCGAGACATGGTCAAGATGGCGTTGTTGTCAGGGGTGGGGGCCGGGCCTGCCTGGGTTTCGGTCAACGGCCCGGTCGAGGTTTCGAACTCGTTGATCAGCTTGTTCTCGCCGTACTTGGACCCGACGATGTCGTTCGGGTGCGAGGGAGTGCCGATCTCGCCGGTCTCGCTGATGGCGGCGCCGTAGTCATAGCTCGTATAGACCTGCGGGTCAGGCAGCCAGCCCCAGTTGGTGCCGCCCACCCCCATGTAGTTGGACGAGATCGTCACCCCCTGGGCAACGTTGTTTTTGTAGAACACGTCCTCGAAGTCCGGCCCGGTCATCTTGTAGCAGTCCGCGTAGCCGGAACCTCCCCAACCGTCGAAGGAGCCACCCTGGAACTCGGCCAGGTACACCGGCTCGCCGGGGTAGCTAGGGTAGCCGTAGGGCTCGGTGAACGCGGAGGTGTTCGCGCAGTTGAAACCGAGCGGGTAGTTGTCCGTGCCACTTATGTCCACCGCGCCGAGGCCGCTCGTGAAGGTCTGAGCCCCGCAGCACTGGTTGAAGGTGAACGGCACGTCGATCCCATCGTTGATCGCTTGCTGCTCGAGGTCGGCCATGTACTGGTCGGCGGCGGTGCCGTGAGCCGTGTACTCGTTTTCGATCTGGTACAAGATCACGTCCCCGCCCCTCGTGACCTGGTGGGCGGCGATTATCGGGTCGATCTCCGAGTACCACTGCAGTGCCGCGGACAGGTACGGCTCCACGTCGCTCCGGTAGCCGTTCGGGCTGGTCAGCACCCAAGCCGGGATACCGCCGCCGTTGGTCTCGGCATTTATGTAGGGCCCGGGCCGGGCTATAACGTAGAGACCGGCCTCTTGGGCCATGTTCAAGAACTCGTTCATGTCTCTCACGCCGGTGAAGTCGTACACCCCGGGCGAGGGCGACTGGTAGGCCCAGTCGAAATAGACCGTGACGGCGTTGTAGCCGTCGGCCTTCATCTTCTGGAGCAGGTCCAACCATAGCGAGGGCGACGGCGTGCGCCACGGGTCGAACTCGCCGGCGGTGATGAACACACGTTTCCCGCCGATCATGAGCGAGTACCCGTCGTAGGTAACCTTCTTAGGGGTGCCGCGGACGACGTCGCTCGGCTGCGGGGTCATCTCGGGGGTGACCGGGTTGGTCGCGGCAGCCGGGCTGGAGCCAGCCTCGCTGGCAGAAGCGGCCGAGGCGTTGGCGACGACGCTGAAGGTGTAGCTCGTGCCATTGGAAAGGCCGTCCACTATGGCCCAGTCGTTCGGCACATCTGCTGTCACGCTCTCGCCCCCCGGCTCGGCGGTCACCGTATAGCTCGTCACCCTTCCTGCACCGCTCGCGGGTGGGCACCAGAGCACCGTGGCCGAGTTCTCCCCCTGGAGCGCACGGGCCAAGACCGGCGCGCTCAGCGTGGAGCTATCCGCAGCCGCAGAGGTGGTCGGTGGGCACGAAGCGTCGCTCCCCGACGACGTGACGAGCGGCCCTCCAGGTGGCGCCGGCGGTGCCGGCGGTACAAGCTGCTCGGGCCCGGACGGCCTCGAGCTCGGCACAGTCTGGGCCGACACTTCGCTCCCCACCCTGAGCGGTAGCAACATGGCCGCCGCAGCTACAACGGATGCACCCAGCCACAGCCTGCGCACACAACGTGCCGGCACCCTGTTTGCCCCCTTCACGAAATGCTCACGCTCAGGTCATTTATACGTCCGCTCACCCAGCCTGTCAATAGGGACCGCCACAGATCGGTCCCCAAGAGAACGCACAACCAGAAGGAGCTGACCCAACGCGAATCGAAGCTCACGCACCCACCCCCTCTACCTAAATCTGTGACGCCATTTGATAGGACCTCATTGATGTAATTACACTTGCTTTGTCCTGGTACAATGTCCCAAGATGAGCAAAGAGCAATAGCCGCCGGTAATCCTCAAACGTTACCTTGAGATTCGTTGCACAGCGTGCGGCTAATGTGGGGACCGCTCTGAGGCCAGGCACTTGCCATGGATCAGGTAGTCGCGTATGAGGCCTTCAGCAGACGCCTCTTCGAGGATGAGCCAAGCCCCCAAAGATCGAAGCCATCGGGTCTATAACGGAGCTGTAGCCAGCGGGCCGCCTGCCCTGGTCGCCATCGGCGGGTGCCGCGGTCAGCGCAACCGAGGTACGCCAGGTCTTGGACTTGCCCGAGCGGGGCTCGAGGTGACCGAGAGCCAAGGCGAGCCCCGGAGAACCAGGAGAGGTTGGCTACCGAAAAACGCCGATTATGCGATTGGCAATTCCTTTCCCGACAAGGGTCCTAGTCGCAACCATATTTCCCTGTTATGGGCGTTTCTCGAGTGGCGGACGGACGACCTCCCTGTGCGCCCACGAGCTCTCAGGAAGCCTGGAAGTAAACAAGCGGCTGGCCTCGGCGGTCCAAGAAGTACAAGTGGCTTACTTGGGAGGAGTACGACGACGGACCGACAACGACTACCAACGAGTCGCGCACCAACTGTTTGCCGCAAGCCTGGGCGACCGCAGCTGAGAAGATGTCGTGGCTGGCGAGGCTGTGCGAGTCGACTGCATGAGGGCCTCGCTCGTACCCGCTCCAGGCCCACTCACCGAACAGGCTCGGCCACCAGGCCCGGTCGGTGAAGCGCAGGTCGCCGTAGAAGGACCTCCTGGTGGAGTTGAGCTCGCGAGCTTCCGCGAGGGCCTTTTCTACGGCAACCGGTCCGAAAGCCTTGAGCCCACTGGTGCCCGGGCAGGCCGGCAGGTCGCTACCCCTGGAAGGTAAGGCCGGTGGGTAGACCGAGGCCGGGAAGCCCTGGGCGCCCACGGCGGGCAGCGTCGCCAGCAGCGGCGTCTTTATCGGTAGCACTTCACCCTTGCCGCCCAGGCCCATCCGCACGAGCGCGGTGACGTCGCTCCAACCGTTCGTGTTGTCGGTATCGAGGTAGAGGGCGCCCGAGGGTGCCGCTGCGATGCCGTCGGCCTGGAAACCAGGACGCTGGCCTGGGACCCCGAAGCCGGCGATCCTCGGCGGGTTCAGGTCGATAAGCGTCGTGAGGCCTGTCTTGGTCGCCTCTTGAACGGTCCCGTACCGGCTCGCCAGTAGCACCTTGCCCCCTGGCGCAGTCGTGAGCTGGGTGGCGTAGCCGGTGCCGAGGAGGGTGAGCTCGCCAGAGGGCGAGATGGAGAGGATCTCGGGGGGCGAGAGGTTGAACACGACGAGGTCACCAGAGCCGGCGAAGGCGAGCCTGGCCGGCAAGAAAGCGACCCGTCCCTCCGGGGTGCCTACCGTGTACGTTCGGGCCCCTGAGCCCTTGAAGAAAGTGGAGATCGTGCCTGCCGGCGAGATCTGGCAGATCTCGTGCGTGCCGTCCGTTACGTAGAGCGAGCCATCGGGGGACACCGCCACGCCGCCCGGGGAGAGCCCTCGGTCGAGGGCATCCCCTTTCCCACAGTTGGAACCGGGCTTGCCATTTCCGGCGATGGCCGTTACCGTCCCGGCGGGAGACACCGCTCGGAGGCGGTTGCCGTCGGTGAAATAGAGCGTCCCGTTGCGGCCAAGAGCCATGCCGCCGACGCTCTCGAGCTCGGCATCCACGGCAGGTCCACCGTCGCCCGAATAGCCCACCTGGCCGGTGCCAGCAAAGACTGAGACGTGGCCTCCCGGCGACCACTTGAGGATCTGGTCGCGGTTGGTGTCAGCGACGAGCAAGCTGCCGTCGGGCAGGGCGACGAGGTCCTGAGGGCGCAGGAGGTCCGGAGCTTGTGCGGCGAGCTCTCGTCGGGCGGTCACCGAGTACGGGAGCGGCACCGTCGCGTGGGCCCCGGCCGGCGGGGAGGGGCACACCACCCCTTCTTCCTCGACGAGCATGCACATGGTCACCCACGAGACGCGCCAGGTGCCGTCGATAGGGACGGCCGTGCCGACGAACTGGAGGCGCTCCTTGTAAGTGCCTTGGCCATTGGTGATAGTGAAGTGCGCGTCCGCGACCCCTGGTGCCGCCAAGCCCACGGACGAGACGCGGAGCACCCCGCCCAGGAGGCCAGCGTAATCGGCTCTCTCGTTGTCCGACGCCACTTGGAGAGCGTGGGCCATGGCCGCGTCGAAGCCCTGGACTGTCGCCGCCGACGGCATTTTCCCGTGGCTCAAGCTTTCAAATGCGGTGACTACTTGGGCACGCATGCCGGATGGTGGCGCGAGCGAGGGAGCGGGCAGGAGGGACGACCAAAGCACCGACGCACCAACCAACGTCGCCCTACGCACCGCCGACCGCCTCGGTTGTGTTCTCCCAGCCGTGGCCTCCCTTGCCGTGGCGGCCGTGCCGGTAGGTACGACTGCGCCCACACTTGGCCGGCGTCACCAGTGGAGGCGAACGCCTCGCCCCCGAAGTCCCCGTCGTAACTGCCCGCAGGGCCAAGGGCTGTCCTGCTCGGCCTGACGATAGGCTCATCACCAGTTGCGACTCCCCGGCCCAGCGCGAGGTTCCACGACTCGCAAAAAGGGGCCAGCACGCAAGTGCTGGCCCCTTTCGAAGCCTCCGGTGCCAGACCCGGCCCCCGGTCACCCGCTACGAAGACGAAGCGGGCATGGCCCTCGACGGGAGACCGTCCTTCACGTTAGCTTCGAGACATCAGCGACCGAGCGGTTCGGGCTGCACAAAGGAGATCGGCTGGCGCTCCTGCGCTGGTTTCTTCCCATGACGGGCGAGCCCGGCACCAACCGGTGGATCGACGAGGCTCGGGCGCACGTCAATAGCACGGCGAAGGCGACGACATGAGTGCCGGCGACGGGTACGCCACGCCGGCCGCATTCCGGCGAGTGCTCACGGACGGGCTCAAGAGGCGGCCTGGGTGCAGGAGCACCCCGGCCTCCACAAGGTGATGCACGAGAGCAAGGTCGGCATGCCTTTCAAGGAGATCCGCTAGAAGGAGACCGTTTGGCGAGCACTCGGGAGCCGATATGTCGGGCCTGCGGCGGGTCGTTGTCAAGCACCAACAACGGCCACGCCATGGCCAGGGGAACCAGCGCCTTCGTCTCGCTCCCGTGGCGCATCGCGCTCGGCGAGTATCGGCACCCACAGGGCAGCGGATCGTGCTCCCGACGGGGGAGCCCGTTCGCCAAGGTCCCATCGCCGCGCGAGGGTGTTCGGGGCTATCGTGCCTCGACTCGCCGGCTAGCACTGTTCGCAGATCCTGCCCGCACCGCCATCCTCGCAGCGTTGGCAGGCGGGCAGACCCGCTGGGCGGCGAGCTGGCCCGTCGAGCTGGCCCGTCGAGCTGGCCCGTCGAGAGGGCACAGCCTTTTGCATGGGTGGCTAATGCAGCGGAACCCCGGAGTTGGGTCTGATCGTCGCTGGACAGTGAAAGGATCTGAGCTAGCGCTCGCTCTTTGTTCGCTAGATTGGCTTCGACGTGGTGCCCGCCGTGGCGAGTGCGGCACGGTCTCGTCTCAGCCCCATCTGGAGCGCGGCGGTCGTTCGATCACGGTCACCGCTGGCAAGGAGGTCGAGCAGCGCACCACGGAGCAGCGAGAGCGCGGCGGTCCGCTCGGTCAGTCCGGCCGCGGTTGACCTTCTGCGGGGCGGCTGGTAGAGCGCCAGCACGTCGAGCCAGTCACCGACGGTCTGGCGGCCAAAATCGCGCCACGGCCCGTCGGGCTCCACCAGGGAGCGTGCATAGCCTTCGATCCACACCTTGAGAAGGTTCCGGTGACCGGGGTCGGACAACCAGCGCCACACCTCCAACGTCGCGCTGGGCAGGTCGGCCTGGGGATGCTGGCGGCGGAGCTCGTCGAGCATGCGGAGCTCGTCCTGGCGTGCTCGTGCCAGAAGGGCACGGATGAGGCCCTCTTTGGAACCGAAGAGGTACAGGAGGACCCGAGGGCTGGTCCCGATCGCGGCCGATAGGGGTCGCAAGGAGAGGTCCGCCAGGCCATTAGCCAGTGCGAACGCGTAGGCCGCTTCGAGTAGCTCGGTCTTTCGCGCTGAAGGGGGTTGTGCCTGGTCAGTCACTCCGCTATATTGCCACTGAAACAGTTGTGTCAGTAGGGAGGGCGACGATGCGCTCGGAGGTGACGATCCGGCCGTTGGGGGAGCCAGGTGACTTGGGATGGGTGGTGATGGCCCACGGAGAGCTCTATTTCGAAGAGTTCGGTTGGGATACCATCTTCGAGGCGCTCGTCGCTCGCATTGTCGCCGAGTACGCCGCCAGCCCCGAGCCGGACCGGCAGGCGGCGTGGATCGCAGTGATGGAAGGTCGACGCGTCGGCTGCGTGTTCTGCTGCGCCAAGGACGAAGAAACCGCTCAACTTCGCCTGTTGCTCACCGATCCGAGCGCCCGTGGCAAGGGGCTCGGCTCTGAGCTGGTCCGCCGGTGCGTCCACTTCGCACTCCAAGCCGGCTACGAGCGGATGGTCCTGTGGACCAACGACGTGCTGATCGCTGCGGCTCGCATCTACCTCGCTGCCGGGTTCAGCCTCGTCGAGGAGGAGCCTCACCACAGCTTCGGTGCCGACCTCGTCGGCCAGGTCTACGAAATGGAGCTCACCGCACCGCTACCTGGAGCAAAGGTGCCTTCGAACTCGGCAGGGGGGAAGGTTGAGGCCGCGGGTGGGAGTGTTCCGTGAGCCGACGCCGACGGGATGACGGCACCACCGGTGAGCACCGACACCAGGGGTCGGCATAATTGGCGTGTTCTTCGACGCGGCGCAGCGCGATGCTCAGGTCTGGCACGATTTTCTGAGCCCCGACGATCCAGATCGCTCGGGCGGCGCCGCCGGCGTAGCCGGGGAGTTGGCTTCCGCTGCCCGAGGCGATTACGAGGGAGCCGGTCTCAGTGAGCGCGGCGACGCATCCCCCGGCGCCTGGCTGAGAACGGTCGCCAGCCGAATCTGCCTCAACGTTCTCGGCTCGGCACGGGCCCGGCGAGAGACCTACGTGGGTGAGTGGATCCCCGAGCCGCTTCCCGAACCTACGGAGTGGATCACCGGTAGGTCGAGCAGCATCGCCATCGACCCGGCCGACCGGTCACCCTCGACGAGTCAGTGAGCATGGCCTTTCTCGTTGTGCTCGAATCGATGACCCCGGCCGAGCGCGTAGCATTCATCCTGCATGACGTCTTCCGTTACTCCTTCGCCGAGCTGGCCGGGATCGTAGGCCGTACCCCAGCGGCATCCGTCTGATCGAGCCCACTGCTGAGCCCGGCGAGACCCGATCCGCCGCATCCCGACGCGCGGAGCGAGGTATCTCTGTCATCGACAATTTCGAGAGGACCCGACGAGGTATTCCCGCCCACAGCAGGAAGCGCGGCGATCTGATGGGGGCAGTTCGATGACGTCGAGCTCGCTTCCTGACCAAACGACCACACGTGCCAGACCGGCGACCGGCATTACATCCTCTGCTACACGACGTGCCACCAAATGCTCGATCTGCCGGTTGACCCGAGGCTTCTCAGGGAAAGGGCGCCACGGTCGCACAGGAGGTAGGCCACTCGACGAGACCTCAATCCTCCTCACCGATGGTCGTACCCCACTCACGGGCGTCTCCGGAAGCCCAGGTCAGGGTACTGAACGAATAGGTGGGCTGTACATGTTCGCGCGTCCGGAAGGCTCGATGTCACACTTTCGCTAGCTGATTCGTCGGTACATCGCGTGGAGGTTCACCAGGTGTCACCCGCGGCGGTCTCATCGCCGCACCGCCTCCGGGTCGCAGTGGAAGGATCGCCAAATGAGCCTCGATAGCGCAGCTCCAGCCGAGCGCCGGAACGTGGACTTCACCCTGATGTACGCCGCTCACGAGGCGTTTCGCCGTGACCTGCGGCGCCTCGAGGGTGCGGCGGAGAACTTGAGGCTCACAGATCCCGGACTGTACGCAGGGTGGACCACCTTCCACCAACAGCTCGACGTTCACCACAGAGGAGAGGACGTGGCCCTCTGGCCCGAGCTTCGAGCCGCGACCGGCACCCCGAGCGAGGCGGCGGTCATCGACGCGATGGAGTCGGAGCACAAGACGATCGAGCTCTTGCTTGCTGGGGTCGATGGCTGCTTGGCCTTGAAGGACCGCTCTGGTCTTCTTGAGACGACCGGGTTCCTGTCCGAGGCCTTGCGCTCCCATATGGAGCACGAGGAGCGCGACGCCCTCCCGCTCGTCGAGCAACTCCTCGGAGAGCGCGGCTGGAAGGCGTTCACGCGCTACATGGGGAGGGCGCAAGGCCTCAAGGGGGGAGCGGTCTTCTTCCCCTGGATGCTCGAGGAAGCGCCTGAGTCGACCGTCGCGGACATCTTGGGAAAACTGCCCGCGCCCGTCCGAGTGCTGTACCGCCGACTCTGGCAGCCCCGCTATGCCCGGGCGCTTCGCTGGGACCGCCATCCATAGGAAGTGACGTCTCGCTTTCTTCGACCGAGCAAGAAATAAAGGAACGAAACCCATGCGAATCGCCATCTTTGGTGCCACCGGCAAGGTGGGCACCCGTCTCGTTGACCAGGCTCTCCAGGTCGGACACGAGGTGACCGCAGTAGTGCGGAACGCGTCGCGCCTGACAGCTTCTCGGTACGGAGAACCCGAAGTGGTGACGGCCGACGTGATGGACCCCGCGTCCATCGCACCGGGGCTGACCGGATCCGACGCCGTGATCTCGGCGATCGGGCCGGTTAGGAAGGGACCGACCACGGTCCTCGCCGACAGCGCCCGTTCGATCATCGACGCGATGGAGACGGTCGGCGTCAAGCGGCTCCTCACCGTGAGCGGCTCGATGGTCGACGACACCGGCGACGGCGCGCTCGTGAAATATGTCGGCAAGCCCCTTGCGCGGCATTTCCTGAGGGACGTCTGCGCTGACATGCGGCGCGCCGAGGTGGAGATCCACTCGAGCCACCTGGACTGGACCATCTTTCGCCCCCCGAACCTCGCCGACGGTCCGGCGACCGGTCGCTACCGGACCGCGCTCGACCGCAACCTTCCCCGTGGCTTCCGGGTCCGCCGTGCCGACCTGGCAAGCGAGATGCTCAGGTCGATCGACGACTTCGAGACGATCCGCAGGCACGTTTTCATCGCCTCGTGAAGTCCTTGACGACGCTCCCACAGCGAACCCGGGTGAAACTAGGGACTGAGCCAGGAAGGCACGGTGAGATGATGAAGGACGCCATGGGACCGTCGCTACGCGCCGACGCCCGGGCCCGAGACGCCTGGGAGGCGGACCGCTCCTACCTCCTCGCCGTGGCAGCTGGAATGCTCCGACGACCGGCGGACGCAGACGACGTGGTCCAAGAGGCGTTCGCCCGGTTGTCACGGGCTTCTGCCGAGGGCATCGACGACGTCCGGGGGTGGCTCGTCGTCGTGGTCCGGCGGCTGTGCCTCGACCGGCTCGCATCGGCCGACGCCCGCCGGACGACCGCCACCGCGGCTCCCCCCGAGACCGCTCAAGCAAGCATCGATCCGGCCGATCGTCTCACCCTCGACGACGAGGTGCGCCAAGCGCTGGCCGTCGTGCTCGACCGCCTGTCGCCAGGTGAGCGCACGTCGTTCATCCTTCACGACGTCTTCGGCTTTCCCTTCGAGGCGATCGCGGAGCTCGTCGGCCGTACTCCGCCTGCTTGCCGTCAGCTGGCCCGCCGGGCGCGCCTGTCGATCCGTGCGGGATCTTTCGAGGCCGATTCGTCGGCGACGACTTCCAGCCCACAAGAGACCTCAGAACTCGCGAAGCGGTTCATCGCCGTCTGCGAAGGTGGCGACCTCCGAGAGCTTGTCAGCTTGCTCGATCCTGGGGTCGCCGGGCACGTCTCGGTGATTGGGCTGGCGCCGCTACCGCCGGTGCGAGGAGTCGGGGCGGTCGCCCAGCGCGTCATGTACTTCTTCGGACCAGAAGCCGGGGTCGCCCTGGAGACCTTCGCGTTGGAGGGGTGGTCGGCCCTGGTCGCGCGCCACGGGGGAAAGGTGGTGGGAGTCGTGCGTCTCGACGAGCGGGAAGGACGCGTCGTCCACTTGCAGGCCATCGCGCGGCCCCTCAGGCGCCAGCCTCGCTGAGGCCGGCGTCCCGCCTGAGAGCTTCTTGAACCAGCGCCCGGCCGATGCCGCGTTTCGCGCCGGTGACCAGGAGCGTCTTGCCTGCGATTGTCATTGCTGCTCCTTTGGGTTGAGCTGGCCGATACCGCTGGTAATCGGCTCGCGGAGGCTGTGGGTGACGTAGAAGCTCAATGCGCCTCAACAGGCCGCGAGGCACTCGCAGCTGGAAACCAGGCCGAGGAGCGCGAAGAGCGGCCGGGGTCCATCGTCGCTCCAGGTGTCGAGGGCGACCGAGGTTCGGTCCACCCCGCTCGGGTCGTCGGTGAAGGCGACGTGGTTCTC
Organism: Actinomycetes bacterium; assembly: GCA_021787365.1. Taxonomy (GTDB): domain Bacteria; phylum Actinomycetota; class Acidimicrobiia; order Acidimicrobiales; family Palsa-688; genus JAJZYO01. Next base: position 216,712 of record JAJYMB010000144.1, read on the forward strand.
GCGGAACGGCCACGCGACCGTCTCGCCCGAGACGGCTTCGGTGACCGGCACCGGCCAGCGGTGGACGTCCTTGTAGCGGTGGGGGGATTGGTCGCTGGCTGCAGCGGTGCGATCTGGACGGCGTGCGACCACCGATCGCGGCTGTTGATGATCGCGCCGAACACCTCGGCGGGCGACCGCTCGACCACGACTTCGGTGGTGTGGCTGCGCGGTTTCATCAGCCGGTCCGACGTCAATCGACCTGTTGGAGACCGCCCGCCGACAGGCTGTAAGCGGTGGCCGTGTACGAGTCGTCGGCTGCGAGGTCACAGATCGCCTTGGCGGCCTGGTCGGTGCTCAAGATCCCGCCGAAGCGCTGCAGGAACTCCGCCTCGGTCTGCCCCGCGGCGGCGGCGTAGCGCTCGGTGTAGATCCTGCCGAGGTCGGTCGCAGGCGTCAGGACCGGCAGGACGGCCACGAACCGGATGCCCGAAGCCGTGCGCTGGGCCTCGAGGGCGGCGTAGCTGCTGATCAAGCGGACGGTGGCCTTGGCGCCGGCGTACCCGCCGCTGAGCGGCGAGCCCGCCACGGCCGCGCCGCTCGACAGGCTCACCACGATTGATCCGGGTGCAAGTGGAAGCCTGAGCTGAGCGATTCGCTGGTGAAGTTGAAGGTGTGGCGGACGTCGACGTCCCAGTTGGTAGAGAACGACTCCCACGACTGGTCCGAGAGTGGAGCGGCCGGCGGCGTGGCACCCGCATTGAGGATCAACGTCTCCGGCCGGTGCTCAGCGATCAGCCGCGTCGCCACGTCCGGGTCGGCGACGTCGGCGACCACCGGGGTGAACCGGTCGCCGAGCTCATTGGTCAGCGTGGCGAGTGGGTGCTCGCTGCGGGCGACGCCGACAACGTGGGCACCGAGCTCGGCCAAGGTGATGGCCGTCGCGCGCCCGAAGCCGCGGCTTGCGCCGGTGACTACCGCAGCTGTCCCCGAGAGATCTCGTGCTGGCATGTTTTCCTCCTGCCGTTTCGTCTGTAGGGTCTTCTCGGTGCTTTCAACACCGGAGCGTTCTCGAACTGAGCGATGAGTTCCGGCGGTTGGTGGTGTTGCAACCTCATGCCATGACCGATTCGCCGCTCGCCCGTGCGCAGTCCGGCGACAGCCGCGCCTTCGACGAGCTCGTGGGCCCCTACCGGCGCGAGCTTCACGCCCACTGCTACCGAATCCTCGGCTCCTTCCACGACGCCGAAGACGTCCTCCAGGAGACGCTCGTGTCCGCATGGCAAGCACTTGAACGCTTCGACGGCCGTAGGCTGCGCGCCTGGCTGTACCGCATCGCCACCAACCGCTGCCTCAACCGCCTCCGCGACTCCTCCCGCCGCCCCCGACGCCAGAGGCCGCCGCGGTCCCCGTTTGCCGACGCTGGACCATCCGCTGACCCGTGGTGGATCGAGCCCTACCCCGACGCGCTCATCGACGACGTCACCCTCGGACCGGAAGCCCTCTACGACACCCGAGAGTCGATCGCGCTTGCGTTCGTCGCCGGCCTCCAGCACCTACCCGTCCAGCAGCGCACCGTCCTGGTGCTCCGCGACGTCCTCGGATTTCGCGCTAGCGAGGTCGCCGAGATGCTCGACACCACCCCGGCCTCGGTTAACAGCGCCCTCCAGCGCGCTCGCTCCGGGTTCCGGCCCACCATCAGCCCCGCCCGCATCTGCCTGCCCCGCTCCAGCGAGGAGTCAGCCGTCGTCGCCCGGTTCGTCGACGCGTTCCAACGAGGCGACCTCGACGCCGTCGTGGCGCTGCTTGCCGACGACGCCAAGGTCACCATGCCCCCCGACCCCATCGAGCTGCGTGGCCGGTCGGCGATCGCCGACTTCTACCGCAGCCAGGGCTTCTGGGGCCGACCGCTCAAAGTGGTAGCGACAGGCGCGAACCAACAACCAGCCTTCGCCTACTACCTTGCCGACCCGGACGCCGACTTGTACCGCGCCAACGGTCTCTTGGTCCTTACCGTCAAAGGTGAACACATAACGGCCATCGCCCGCTTCGGCGAGCGCCACCTGCTGGCCCACTTCGGGCTTCCCCGTACCCTCCCCGCAGATGCGATAGTCCGCGCCTCTCCAGCTGGAAGAGGCGTGTAAAAGCTTGCAGTTAAACCTTCGGCTCAACTCTTCGTGCTCTTTTTCCGCAGGTCGGCTGACGGATATCTCCCGAATTACGCGGCGGTAGTCCAGCTCCAGCCGATCTGACGAGCCCGAGCGCTCACCGCTTTGCCTGCTGTGGCTTGGTGCTTCGTGACGAAGGTTCAGGGCTGACCCGTGGCCGACGCCCCGTAGGCGGTGCCTGGGGTCCCAAAACTCCAAGGTTTACCAGGGGTTTCTAGCACGTAGTCGTGCCATAACCCCGGCTCGCTGGGACGCCCATAATATCGAGCCTTTGCGGCCATCGCCCTCAGCGCTATGCCGTCCATAACCGGCGATGTCGCACAAGTCGGTGCTGGCTCATGAGGGGTAGCTGACAGGCCCGCGGGATCTGCCTGACTGCGGCCCGTACGCGGCGGGCAGCGCAAGAGCACCTGAGCGAGTTGGCCCCCTTTAGGGCCCTGAACACCAGCTCGTCGGGGCCTTTCCCGGTCAGGTGCGCGGCGAGCCCATCGAGGGGCGAGCGCAGGGAACGCTAGCGTCCGGCGCCGGCGGCGGAGCGGGTGGCCGGCGATGCCCACCACCTGCGGCCACCCGGGCCAACGCGCGCCCGGGCGTACCGGGCCGTGGGTAAGGCCAACCATGGCCGCCAGGCGGTTTGTCGGCGCCAGACAGCGGCGTAGGCGAGGTCAACCAGGGGTGTGGGCGAACCGGGGAGGAGATGGGGGCACGGGGTTCTGGGCTCCCACACGGTACGGCAGGTCGGCCGGTGTTCACTCCAGACAGAACTCGTTGCCCTCGGGGTCGGCTAGCACGACCCAGCCTCCCGGTGACAGCTCTCGACGGTCATCAACGACCGTCGCTCCGTGGGAGAGGATCCGCTCGAGTTCGGTCGGGCGTGAATCGTCCGCAGGCAAGAGGTCCAGGTGTACCCGGTTCTTCACCCTCTTCGGCTCTGGCACCTCGACGAACACCAGCCGAACGCCATGTCCGTCTGGATCGCCGACGACCCAGAAGGTGTTGCCGGGCATGTCGGTCTTCGACCACGGCCACCCCGTCACGCTGCTCCAAAAGCGGGCGAGTCGCTCCCGTCGGAGCAGTCGAAGGTTATGTTCAAGAGGGAGCAGGCCACGGTTGGCATTCTTCCAGCCTGGCTGGCCGCGGACTCGGTGTTTTTTCCCCCGGCTGCGTGTCACATGCGGCTGAGGTCGGGCCGCCGGGCTGCGGCGGCGTGCTCGGGATCGCTATCCAAGTCGCAGCTCTACCTACCCGGATTAGCGCTCCCAGGAGGGAGTCCCGTCGGGTAGCCCACGGACAGAGGTATAAGCCTCCTCGTCGGAGCCGGCGCCAACAGCGCGACCAGGGCCGACCGCCGACCGGCAGCACCAATTGCGGGGCAGCCTCGCGCAAGCAACGGTCGGCGGCAAGAAGCTGGACCAATGGCAAGTGGAGCCGACGGCTGGAGGTCGCGTGTGGCACGCCATCGACGACGAGGACAGGGGTGCTCTGCGTCACTCAGGCCGGCATTGCCCATCCGAAACAGACCGAGGCTCGCCGGCGAGGTAAGCAGGAGGTAAGCAGTAGGCAAGTGGAGCAGTGGTTGAGCTACCAGAGTTCCGCGCGTTATGTCGCCACTTATAAAGCTGATTCCTGACAGTCGAGCGCTCCCGACCCGTCGTTAGGCTCGGATTCCCCTTGAAGAATAAGAGGTTCGTCGACGGCGCATACATAACTTTCTGGCTGCCTGGCGACGCCACCGTGAGCAGCTCGCCTAGCTCGCCGACTGTGCGGGGCGCGACGAGCAGGAAGCGGACGCTGCCGGCGTCGCTCAGCCGGTACTCGTGAAAGCCGCGCCTCCCGCCGCCGAAACCTCGGGGTGGGCACTGGCGGCCTCAGCCCAGGATCCTGCGCGGAGCCTCGAGGACCGGTGCATCGATCTCGTGCCCGTCACGCTGTGGCCTCGAGCGGTGGGTGTGCGAGAACACTTGGACGGTACTCCACGAGTTGGCTCCGCCCGTCGAAGGTCCTGCTGGCGATCATGTCGAGCGCGACGTCGGGGTAGCCGTCGTAGATGCGTTCTGAGCCGGTGGCGCCAGTGATGACCGGGAACATCACTACCCGGAACCGGTCGACGATCCCGGCTCGCAGCAGCGAACGGCACAGGCTGATGCTGCCGATCGTGCGCAGGAGGTCCGGCGCGTCCGCCTTCATCGCCCGCACCGCTTCGATGGCTTCGTCGCGTACGAGGGTTGTGTTCGCCCAAGAGAGCGGTTCTTCGAGGGAGGACGAGAACACCACCTTGGACGCTCCGGTGAGCCCGTTGATCGAGGCCTCCTCGTCGGTGGAGAACCCGTCGGTCCCCACCGGGGTGCGGCCCGCGGCGAAGCCCGACATCAGCCGGTACGTGTTCGCACCCATGAGCAGGATGGCGTCGGGTTGCTCGTCGAGCCAGCCGAGGTACTCGGGGCCTTCGAGGCCCCACCACCCCGGCCAGCCCTCCGCGGACGCGTAACCGTCCAGGGAAGTGATGAAGTCTACGATTAGTTCTCCCATGCCGTGCTCCTCGGGCCGTCGGTCGCAGCTGCCGCCATCATCGGGCGAGCAGCGCGTCGAGCTTGCGGTAGCCCTCTTGGACGCCGACCTCCATGCCGCTGGCAACGAACGCGTCGCGGGCTTCGAAGCTGTCGACCAGCGAGGTCGCGGTGAGCCGGCAGCGGCCGCCCGGTAGGTCCTCGAGGACGAGGCGGCCAAGGGACACGCTGTCGGGCATCGGCTCGTAGGTAAACGTCTGGACGATGAGCTCATTGGGCCGGACTTCGTGGAAGCAGCCCCGGAACCAGTGCTCCTCGTCGTCCCGGAGCGAGACGTAGCGCCACTCGCCACCGGTGCGGCAGTCCCAACGGTCGACGCGGCTGGTCTCGAGGTTATCTGGGCCAACCCATTGCACGAACAGCTCCGGGTCAGTGTGTGCCCGGTAGACGGCCTTGGCTGGGGCGTCGAACTCGCGGACGATCCTGATCGACGGCATCTTGTCGTCGATGGTGATCTCGGCCTCTCGGTTGGTCGTGGTCGTCATGTCGTTGCTCCTTTGCCGTTGTCGGGGGCTTGGTCGTCGAGCTGGGTGAGCAGCTGGTCGAGGCGTTGGTAGCGGGCCTCGGCGTTTTGGCGGTATCGCTCGATCCACTTGGTCATGAGGTCGAAGACCCCTGCTTCCAATTTGGCCGGTCGACGCTGTGCCTCGCGGCGACGGGACACCACCCCTGCTTCCTCGAGCACCGAGAGGTGCTTGGACACCGCCTGGATGGACATGTCGTAGTGCTCGGCAAGCTCGCTCAAGGTCGCGTCGCCGATGGCGAGGCGGGTCACGATGTCTAGCCTCGTCTCGTCGGCCAACGCCGAGAACACAGTCACGATCGCCTGCGCAGCCACCGGTCCTCCTCAACTCACGGGTTGAGTAAGACGATAGGTTGCTGTTGCCCAGTTGTCAACCCTAAGGTTGAACTCGGCGAGCTCGCCGCTTTCGGTCTACCAGCACCTGCTGTCCGGCATGCAAGCCGACGCGGCCAGGGCCTTCTCGGCGGCGGTGTTCGGATGACCCAGCACGCATTGTCACCGACGGCGCCCGCGCAGTTGAGCCATGATCATGACATGGAAAGCCTGCTCGACCGGGAGCTCTACAGCGAAGCCGAGGCGGCCAGGCTGCTGCGGCTCGCCCCCTCCACTCTTCACTGGTGGTTGGAGGGCGGGGAGCGCCGTGGCCGGAGCTACCGGCCGGTACTGCGTGCCGAGCCGACCGGGTCGCGATCGGTCAGCTGGGCCGAGCTCATCGAGGCCGGCCTCCTGAGGCAGTACCGCCAGCTACACCAGGTCCCTCTTCCGGAGCTTCGCAAGATGATCGACATCCTCCGTGAGCGTTGGGGAGCCCACCCCCTCGTACACCAGCAGCCCTACGTCGGCCCGGGCCGGCGCCTGCTCGTGGACGCCCAAGACAAGGCGGGGGTCCGCCCGGCGTACAAACTCGTGGCCGTCGTCAGCGGCCAGCTCGTCCTCCTGCCACCAGCGGAGTCGTTCGTCGAGAAAGTCGAATGGGACCACGACCTTCCCGTCCGGTGGCGACCGCACGCCGACCCCAAGTCGCCGGTCCGGATCGACCCGGAGGTCCGCTTCGGGCGCCCAGCCGTCCGCGGGATCAGCACAGAGGTGGTCTGGGAGCACGTCGAAGCAGACGAGCCCTTCGGGGAGGTTGCAGACCAGTTCGACCTCACACCCGACGAGGTCCGCTGGGCCTACGCCTACGAAATCTCGGCTCGCGCTGCGTGAAGGTCGGAGCGGTGCGCTTCTACGTCGACCTCCCACATCAACCAGGCCACGAGCGGCTCAACCGGGGAGCAACGTGGACAAAGGTTACGCGCTGAAGACTACCTAGGCCACCTGCGTATTCGGCGGCTGGACCACATAGAGATGCCGCGTGCGAACCAGTTCCTTCTCGCCGACGGTGACGGTAGCACGGATTTGATGTGGGCCGTACTCAGTCATGTGTAGGCCGAGCCCTATTACGATCTGAAATCCGCGAGCGGGAATATCTGCCGCCTCGGGGTTAACTTTCGGATCCAACCTCAGAGCTTGGTGGCTCGCCGCGAGCGTCTTGCCGCTCGGACTGGTCAGCTGAAAATCGAGGCTGACTGGCATCTCCAGCAGGAATTCGTCGCCCTCTTCGTCCAGGACACTGACCACTAGAACTCGCCGCTCCTGGTGGGGAAAGGAGCGAGCCAGCATGACGTTGTGGCCGACTGTTCCGACTTAGCGCCCGCTTTGGCTCGCTTGAGTGCTGGCCTTTAGCCGGTCATTAGCTTGGCCAGTTGGCGGCGGGCGATCGGAGCGCTCCTCGTCGACCATGAAGGCCCGCTACTACGCGTGGCAACCCGGACGTCGCTCCGACCGGTCCCGTTGGCGTAGTTATCCCCACCGGTCGCGGTCTGTACCGTCTCATGGGGATCCGTCCCGGCCCCTGCCGTTCGAGCTCGTTAGAAGAGCCGTTAGAAGTCGAGGCGTGACAAGCAAGAAGCCCCAGCCGAGCGACGCTCTGACCAGGGCTGTTGTGGTGGCGGGGGCTGGATTTGAACCAGCGACCTCTGGGTTATGAGCCTGATCCGGGCCATTTTGGCGCGTCCTGTTTGGTGGCCGGCAAACTTGATGCCACTAAAGATACGCGAGCCGGATTTCCAATTATGGACCCTTCATGGAGCTGCCGGAAGAGCCCGGGACGACGAGCTTTCCCTAGACTCGCCCGCACTGTCAACAAGGAGGCCCTGGATGGTCAGGCTTTAGCGGCCCGAGCCACTAATGCCCAGACGCGGTGCGGGATACGCAACGGTTCGCCTGGGAAGCGCTCGGCCAACATTGCCGCATGCTCCCTGTCGAAGTTCCCGACAGCCTCGGCAAGCAAAGACGCGGCTACACCCGAGCTTGCTGCAGGGGTGACGGCTGGACGGGGTTTAGAGGCGCGACCAGCCGAGCGCAACGGCCCACCTCTCGCTCGCGGCGCCGAGTCCGATAATGGGTGGGTCAAAGATGGTTGAATTACCAGAAAAAGTGAGCCATAGACCGTGTGGACCGCTCTGAAGGAGCCGAAGCGAAGGTTTGCGCGCGCCAGAGGACGAGAGGACGGTTGGAGGGACACGAACCTCGTCCGCTCGACCTCACCGGGGAAGGCACACCAAAGATCAGCCCGGGACCAAGAACCTCTCGGCCTCGGCGAACCCCGCAACCTCGAAATGCGGCGCCGGGTCGCCGGCGGAACGCAACGCACCCGTCCTGTTCATCCAGATCGCGGTCAGTCCTGCTCCAAGTGCACCAGCGATGTCGCCGGCAAGCGAGTCCCCGATATGGCAGGTGTCCGAAGGTTCGGATCCAAGCGCGTCAAGCGCAGCGACGAAGATCGCCTCGTCCGGCTTGGCCGCGCCGACCTCGGCCGAGACAACGACGACATCGACGAGCTTCTCAAGGCCGGTAACGGAGACCTTCTCCCGCTGGGTGTCAGACGCCCCGTTGGTCGTGATCGCGGTCCGCAAGCCATGAGCACGCAGCTGGGCGAGGAAGCTCTCGACATCCTCGAAGAGCCGGTACGACGCGATCGTCAGTTCGTGGTGGAAATCGGTAACCATCTTCGCGACGTGCTCGTCGGAGATGCCGACAGCCCGGAGCGACCGCTGCCAGGCCTCAAGTGAGAGGGCACCGGGCTGCAAACGCCCGAGCGTCCAGTCCCGCTCAGCCTCAGCCCACAGAATCGCCCAGACCTGTGCGTTCGCCTCCTGCAGTGCGAACGAGTCGACCGTGGGAACGACTGTGGCTACTCGCCGACAGGCTTCCGGTACCGTGCTGGCGAAGCCGCTCCCGTCAAGCAGTGTCCCGTCGAGATCGAGTGACACCGCCCGCACACAACCCATCGTTGTCGATACGCCGACTCCGGAGGTGCTCACTGCCCAGATGCTGCTAGCGAGACGGCTGGATCGCCCCGGCTCCCGCCGCAAAGAAGGTCTCGTTCGGCGCACGACGTGTCAGCCCGATTGCGACCGCCTGCGAGCGCCGATCGACGGTTAACGTACGAGTCGTCTCGGTGCCCGAGCTTCGCCAACGCCACCCATGGTGGTGGGGGGTGGGCAGTTCCTGGTGGTCGCAAGGGGGGAAGACGAGGACGGCCGTCGGCGAGAAATGTCGAGGGTCCCAAGGACCGAGGATCTCGAGCCGAACTGCCTCACAGCTCGAGTGACGGCGACGAAGGACCTCGCTCGAGGTGAGACCCGGAGCCGACTGACGGACCAAGCGTAGCGCTGTCCACCGCCGAGCGAACAGCTATTTGGCGATGGAGCTCTTCGCGGACTTCTGCCGCGTCGGCCGCGGTCTCCGCCCACGTTGCCGGGTCTGGGTCTGGCGGTATGGGAACGACGTCAAGAAAGCGGTCGGCGACAGCGATGTCCTGCCGCGCCAGCAGCGTCTGTTGGCTCCACCCTTGCCAAGAGGGGTCCGCACCGTCGTGGCGGTCGAGGGCAGCTTCGATTCCGAGCGCGTGGTGGCACCAAACTGCCCGGCCGGCAGGCGTTGAGGGCGCCGGCCCGAACGCCCCGACCAGGTGAGCCGGCGGCTCTTCGGAAAGGCGCTGGACCCGCTCCGCACGAGTGTGGTCGAGAGCCTCGTCGAGCTGGGCGAGAGTGGTTCTAGGTGGCACAGTCTGGACGGGATAAGACCAGGTCAAGTGGCATGCCTCATCGACCTGGACGAACCTAGGAGCATCAAGACCGGTCCAGTTCTAGGCCCAAACCTAGACCCGGAGGTGCGGCCAACTGACCTTGGCCCCACTCGGCGGTGCTCGCCGGTGCCTCCGCCTATTGCCCGGACCCTATGTTGCTGGCCGTCGGTCGGGGCGGTCGCCCCGGTACCGGCTAGCCCTGCCCCGTTCCGGTTGGCGCATGGCTCATCTGTGGCCAAAAGGTCAGGTCTCGTTGACGCGCTGGAGGAGGCGCAGGGCCGCGGCCTCGACTTGGGGCAGGTCTTCTTCGACGGTCGCAGCGAGGATGGCGTGCGAGGTGTCGAAGTAGCGGTGGGCGAGCCGGTCGCGCATCCCGGCCACCTCGGCCCATGGCAGGTCGGGCTCAGTGGCGAGCAGGTCTGAGGGGAGGGCCTTTACAGCTTCGCCGATCTCGATGAGACGAACGCGCACGGCATCGAAGACGAGCCCGTCAGCGAGGTCGCCGCGCTCCAGGTGGGTGGCGATGGCCTCGATGGCGGCCAGGATGTCCTGGAGGCGTTGGCGGTCGCGTCGGCTCACAGGGCAACGGCCTCGGCGAGCACGTCGGCAGCCAGGCCCGTCTTCAGGTCTGCGGCGGGGACGAGGTCCACGGGCGCGCCCAACAGGGCTTCGAGCTGGGCTTGGCAGCGGCCCAAGCTCAGCAGGCTGGTGCCGGCAGCGACATCGACGAGCAAGTCGATGTCGCTTGTGGGCTTCTCTTCTCCTCGAGCGACGCTGCCGAACAGGCGCGGGTTTGTCAGGCCGTAGCGCTCGAGCAGCGCCAGGATCTCGTGACGGTGGTCTCGGGCCCGTCGGGCGAGCAGGCCGTCGGGGTGACGGGCAACAGGACCGGGGGAGATTCGCACCTCTAGATGGGAGCCAGTCGCTTCGATGAGCCGGACGAGGGTCGGTAGGGAGGGCTGACGGGCGCCGGACTCGTAGGCGCTGACGACGCTTTGGGTCACGCCGGCCCGCCCAGCCACTTCCGCCTGGGACAAGCCGGCTTGCTGTCGGGCTGTGCGGAGAAGTACGCCGGCAGCCTCCATGTCATTACTATAGCGGATCGTCGATACCAGCCCAGGCCTCGGCATGCCGCTCCCTTGGGCGCCCAGCCGTAGATAGGCAGTAGATAGGCAACGGACAGGTCTTCACCCGAAACCGTCCAGCGGCTGCACCCGGCACCGTTGCCGCATACTCGCAAACCCCCAGGAGAACGCCTTCCAGGGACCGAAGGCAGCCTGCCCCAACTTCCTTCGCTTGCTTTAGGGCTAGGCCAGGCGTCGGCCGACCTCGTGCAGGTTCGGCAGGGCTCAGCAGCCCCTCGGCGTGGTGATGAGTCGAACCGGTTGGCCGGAGGTGCCGCTCAGCACAGCAACGGCCCTCCCTGGCGGGGGCCGTCCTTCACGGCCAGTAGGTTAGCCCGGACGTAGGGGACCCGGGCCTCCTCGTGCCAGGCGGTCGGGTACCAGGTGCCCAGGTGGCTCACCTGGAAGCGGCCCCTGAGCCCGGGCAGCGCTGGGCGGAGGGCCGCCTGGGTCAGGTACCAGAAGCTGTTCTCGTTCCAAAAGGACCGGTGGCTCGGGTCTTGGAAGGCCCCCCGCCCGTCGGTCGAGGGGGTCTCGCTGAACACGATCCCCCCATGGGCCAGGGCCCGGTAGCACTCGTTGAAGAAGGCCGCCCGGTCGACCACGTGCTGGAGGACCTCGACGGCATGCACCGCGCCGGCGCCAGCATCACCGAGGGGGAGGGCAGGCTGGTCGGGGTCCAGGTCCACCACCTTGCCCGCCGGCTCCCGGTCCGGCTGCAGGGCCCCGCCCACCCGCAGGGTCACCTCGGCGAGGCCCCGGCGGGCAGCCCACGCCGATGTCAGGGCGGCGATGTTGGCCTGGTACAGCGCCACCGTATGGTCCTGGATGAAAGCGTTGGTCCTCGGCTTGGCTTGGGTGTTGGCCGGGTGCACCCGCTGGAGGTACAGGCACTCGGGTAGATGGCAGAACTCCCCGTCGAGGTAGAGGCGGATCATGAGCTCCTGGTCGTCGAGGACTTCCAGGGAGGCGTCGTAGCCGCCCACCCGTTCGTAGGCGTCCCGGCGGAACGCCCGCACGTGGTTGGGGGCATACCAGATGTAGCCGAGGTTGTGGGGGCTCGGCTCCAGCCCACGACAGCGCAGGTAGCGCCGGGCCGCGATGCTCACCTCGTCATAGGCCCAGCCTGTTCCCTCGTCGAAACGGTCGTCGTTGCGGGAGCCGTCCTCACCCACCTGCGCCCAGTCCGAGGACACCAAGACCACCTCGGCACGGGCGGCGAACGTGGCGGCCACCCGCTCCAGGCAAGTCGGCGCCAGCAGGTCGTCGTGGTCCAACTCGACCAGGACCTCCCCCCTGGCCAGGGCACAGGCGGCCGCCTTGGCCGCCCCCACGCCCTTGACCTTGCGCTCCCTCGCCACCCTGACCCGGTCGTCGGGCACCGGCGGACGCCAGTCGCCGGCCGAGCCGTTGAGGACCACCACCCACTCCCACTCGGAGATGGTCTGGGCCGCGAGAGACTTGTAGCACTCGTTCAGGTAACGGGGCCGGTGACTAGGCGTGAAGACCGAGACGAGCACGGGCGACGCTATCGCAGGACCGAGTTCCGGAGACGGGTCCGGCCCTATGAGAATGAGACGCAGATCGCCCAGGTCACCATGGGAGGAGCCAGGCCAGAAGGCGTCCAGGCAGGCTTCGAGCTGGTTGTGGGCGCCGACGCGCTGGTCGACGAGGTCGTCGCGGGCGCGCACCACGGCGCGCAGCGCCCGGCTATCGGCGCTGAAGGGCGCCAGCACGGTCAGCTTGTGGGCGCGCAGGCGCAGGTGCTCGGCGATCACCTCGGCGTCGCCGGGGTCGTCAGTGGCCCCGGAGAGCACTTCGGGCTCCCGCCACGCCTTGATCGCGTTCGGCGACACCGCAACCACCGGGTGGCCCGCCTCCAAAATGGCGTCCACCAGGCGCCCGTCGGGACGTCCGGCCGCGACCGGTACTCGACCAACCGGGCCCAGGGCACCGAGACAGCGGACCAGTTCGGCCAAGCCATCCTTGCTGTGCTCGACGGTGAAGGCGCTCTTCTTGCGCCCGTCGGTGCCAAGCACGCAGCAGGCGTGCCGCTCGCTGGCCCAGTCGACGCCCACGTAGGCGACCGGCTCGAGCTGTGCAACTGTGTTCACTCCTGTGCTTCCTCTCTGTCGCATGATGCTGGTCCGTTCGGTGAGCGGGTTCGGGCCGGGCGGTCACTGACTGGCGCTTTGCGGCGCTTCCCTCTGTTGCCGGTCCCGGGTCCCCGAGAGAGTGGGGGGCGGCAGTGTCATGCTGGCCCTCGAAGGGCGACCGACACAGGCCGTCACCCTCACCCTCACCGAGACCGAAGGACCTCCGCAGAACTCACGACAGAGGCAGAACTCACGACAGAGGCAGAACTCACGACAGAGGCAGAACTCACGACAGAGGCAGAACTCACGACAGAGGCAGAACTCACGACAGAGATGGTGGTGTGTACTTCCAGGATCCCGACAGGCACGTCCTCGAGCTGGACCCGCAGGCCGCGTACCCTGCTACGCGAGCACCGCCGCCCAGCGCAACTACTTGGAGTCGCTACATTCCGGGGTGGTGGGCAAGGGTGTTTGCGTAGGCATGCTTCGGGAGAAGCAGGAGCTAGGTACCCCATAATCCCTCACAAGGACTTCTCCAATACCGCCATGGTCATTCGGTCAACGGTATGGAGGGCTCAGGATGGTTGGGCTGAACACGCCCAAGCGGCCGACCATCCTCCTC
>JAJYMB010000105.1 GCA_021787365.1 Actinomycetes bacterium
CGGTGGCGACGGGCCTCATGGCCGCCCTGGCCCGCCGGGGCCTGCGGGTCGCGGCCGCCAAGGTCGGCCCCGACTTCATCGACCCCGGCTACCACCGGGCCGCCACCGGCAGGGCGTCTCACAACCTCGACCTGTACCTGCACGGGCCCGGGCTCGTACCCGCCCTGGCCGCCGAAGCGGCCCGGGACGCCGACATCCTCGTGGTCGAAGGGGTGATGGGCCTGTTCGACGGGACGGCAGCGCTCCCCGGGGCCCCCGCCGCAGGCTCCACGGCAGAGGTGGCCAAGCTCCTCGAGGCACCGGTCGTCCTCGTCGTCGACGTAGCGGCCATGAGCGGCTCGGTGGCCGCCCTGGTGCACGGGTTTGCCACCTTCGACCCCGAGGCCCGCCTGGCCGGGGTGGTGCTCAACCGCGTGGGCAGCCCCGGCCACGCCGCCCTCTTGGAAGAAGCCCTGGCCCCCTTGGGCGTGCCCGTGCTCGGCCGCCTCGCAAGAGACGACCGCCTGGCCTGGCGCGAACGCCACCTCGGCCTGGTGCCGGTGGCCGAGGGCCCCGGTGCCGTGCGCCGGTCCATCGAGCGGCTGGCCGACGTCATCGCCGCCTCCTTGGACCTCGACGCCCTCCTCGCCATGGCAGCCGCGGCGCCCAGGCCCCAGGTGGACGAGGCCCCGAGAGCGCGGCCCGCCGGGCACGCCAGGGTGGCCCTTTGCTCTGGCCCCGCTTTCAGTTTCTATTACCCCGAGAACCTGGCCCTGCTCGGACAGGCCGGTGCCGAGCTGGTACCGTTCGACCCGCTCAGCGACAAGGCGCTGCCCGAGGGGTGTTCGGCGCTTTACGCCGGGGGCGGCTTCCCCGAGGTCTTCGCTACCGAGATAAGCGCCAACCGCACCCTCCTCGCACAACTGGGCGAGCGTGTGAGAGACGGCCTCCCCACCTGGGCAGAGTGCGGCGGCCTCCTCCTCCTCTGCGAGTCCCTCGACGGCGCCCCCATGTCAGGTGCGCTCCAAGGGGTGCACGCACGCATGACCGAACACCTAACCATCGGCTACCGGGAGGCCACCCTGCAACGAGCGAGCCTCTTCGGGCCGGAGGGCACGGTGCTGCGCGGTCATGAGTTCCACCGCTCCGAGACGGCACCCGCCGGCGGCGCGCTCGCCCTTACCGGCCGGTTCGGCACCGGCCGGGGAGGCTTCGCCGGCGAGGGCCTCTTCGCCAGCTACCTCCACCAGCACATAGCCGCAACCCCCGAACTTGCGGAACGCTTCGTGGCCCGCGCCTCGCCACGCGCCCGTTGCACTTAGCCGGAGCGGCAGTGTAGAGTCGGGGACAGCAACCCACTGGTCAGCGAAATCCGGTGAGAGGCCGGTGCTGTCCCGCAACTGTCGTCCCTTTACCCGCCCGGTAGAGGGCAAGCCAGGTCGCCTGGCCCGTGGGAAGTGACCGAGCACGTCGAGGTAACGCGCTGGTCGCAGGGTCGCCCTGTCGTCCGGCCATCCCCTCGGCCACAAGGAGGAGTGCCGTGAAAAGACGATGGGCAGCAGTCCTGGTTTCAATTTCCGCCTGCATCGGCGCCATCATGGCGCCTCTCGTGCCGCCGCCGGCCTCGGCTGCCGCGCCAGCGCTACCCGAGCGGATCCTCAGCCTCTCGGCCAGCGCGACGCAGATGCTCTATGCCATCGGGGCGGGCAAACAGGTCGTAGGGGTGGACAAATATTCGACCTGGCCACCTAACGCGCCGCGCACCAAGTTGACCGGGTACGAGTCGAGCGCCGAGGCTTACCTGTACCTCCACCCCGACCTCGTGGTGTTCGCCTTCAATGAAGGTTCGCTCATCCGCCAGCTGGCGGACCTCCACATCCGCACCCTGCTGCTACCGCCCGCGGCCACGATGGCGCAGGTCGACGGGCAGCTAGCCGAGCTCGGCCAGGTGACGGGGCACGCTGCCCGAGCGAGGGCGGTAGAGAGATCCCTGGCGGCTCACGTGGCCGCCGCCGTGCGCTCGGCCCGAGGCCGCGGCAAAGGCGAGACCTATTACATCGAGCTCTACCCGGGTTATTACACCGCTACTTCCAAGACCTTTATGGGCGCCGAGCTGTCGCTTTTCGGCCTGGAAGACATCGCGGACCCAGCGGGGAAAGGCACCATGTGGCCTCAAGTTTCGGCCGGGTACGTGCTGAAGGAGAACCCGGACTATGTGTTCCTCGCCGACACCGTCTGCTGCCACCAAACGGCGTCCTCGTTCGCAAAACGGCCTGGTTTCAGCTTGCTGCGGGCGGTGAAGCTCCATCACGTAGTACCAGTCGACGATTCGTTTGCCCAGGAGTGGGGCCCGCACTCCATCGAGGCTTTTGTCGGCCTGATAGCCCGCGTGCTCGCCAAATGAGCCCTGTGACCGCCGAGCCGGACGTCTCGGGCCCGAAGGCGGCGCCGCCGACGATGCTCGTAGCTAAAGGTGCCGAGTTCTAAAATGCTCACGCTGCTGCTCGGGGGCGCCAGGTGCGGGAAATCGGCATTGGCGGTCGGCCTCGCGCGGGCTCACCCCGCCCAGGCGCCAGTCACCTTTCTCGCGACGGCGGAGCCGAGAGACGAGGAAATGGCAGCCCGGGTGGCCGCCCACCGAGCCGAGCGGCCTGAGGCCTGGCGCACGCTGGAAGAGCCGCTCCATCTCCCCGAGGCGTTCGAACGCCTGGGGCCCAGCACGACAGTCGTCGTCGACTGCCTCACCCTGTGGGTCTCCAATATGATGGAGGCCGGCTGGGACGATGCCAAGATAATGCGGTCGGCGGGCGGGACAGCCTGCCTCGCCGGCGAGCGGCCGGGCCTGGCCGTAGCGGTCTCCAACGAGGTGGGGTCGGGCATCGTGCCGGCCGAGCCGCTTTCCCGCCGTTACCGGGACCTCCTCGGCCGCGTCAACACGGTCTTCGCCGAGCACGCGGCCGATGCTTTCCTCGTCGTAGCTGGCCGCGTCCTGGCGCTCCAACGTCCACCCTCGACCGCCGCTCGGCTATGAGCGCGTCCTCGGACTTCAAGGCGGCGCTCGGCTTCCTCACGCCCTTCGGCGGCGGGCAAGGCACGCCTACGCCCGGGGCCCTGGCGTGGTTCCCGACAGTTGGGGTGGGCATGGGGATGTTATTGGGGGCCGCTTGGCACCACGCCCGCCGGGTGCTGCCGGCCCCCGTCGCTGGTGCCCTCATGGTGGCGGCCGATTGCGCTCTGACGGGCGCCCTTCACCTCGACGGGTTGGCAGACGCCGCCGATGGGTTGCTCGCCCACGCGCCCAAGCGGGCGCGCCTGGAGATAATGGCCGAGCCCCAAGTTGGTTCTTTTGCCATCACCGCCGTCTCCACGGCGGTGCTCGCCAAGGCTGCGGCCT
>JAJYMB010000087.1 GCA_021787365.1 Actinomycetes bacterium
TGGCGCGACGGGCATCATGACGCTCCGCTGCCAGGACGCTAGTGGCCACTGGGAGGAGATCTGCCAGCGCCTGCGCACTCAGACCCGCGTGGCCTGAGCCCTCAACCTACAAATTTGTCGCACACCCCAAGGGCGGCGTAGACCGCGGCCCGGGCCGCGGCGAGGGGGCGGCGCGCCCACCAGAGGTGGAGCTTCCTCGGGTGGAGCTCGGCGTGGCCGATCTTCTCCCGCTGGGCCACCTCGTTGATGGCCTCGATCGGGAGCAGGTCCTCGATCAGCCGGCGGGCGCTCCGTCTCCCGGCCGAGCCATCGGTTTTGCTCACAGGGCCCTCCTTGCCGACTCGATGCTGGCCGCGGGCACCCGGTAACCCGTGACCTGGGCGATCTCCTCTACGCCTTCTAGCACCCCGAAGGGATCTCGGATGCGGACCAGCTCCTCTTGACCCGTGCCGGCGCCGTAGACGACATAGAGCCAGAAGCCGTCCCTAAAGCGTTGGGCGGCGAACCACTCGGTCCGGTACAGGCCAACGTCACCGCTCCGCCCCGAGCGGCCCTTGACCTCGATGCGCCGCACCAGCAGTTCGTCTGTGGCGGGGTCGGTCCTAGTAGACCGGATGTCGAAGCCCGAGCCGTCGTGGGCAGAGGACACGTCCTCGGGCTCCCAGCCGTCCCCTCGCTCGAAGGCCATGGCGACCGCCATGGCCACCTGCTCGACCTCGGCGTCGGAGCGCATGGCGCGGACGTCTCGGTCGTCGACGCTGGCCGGCGGGCGCACTTCGGCCGACCCGAGGTACCGGACCGGTCCCGGCCGCACGACCCCAAGGCGCTCGAAGCCCTCCAGCTTCGTACGGAGCCGTCGGTCCAACTCGTCTAAACGCCGGCCGACCTCGTCGCGAGCGAGGCGGAACTGGTCCTGGCCGCCATAGACCTTCTCGTCCAGCTCCGCCCAGCGGTCCTCTAGGCCGTGCCGCTGTGCCCGGACCGCCTCTTGCAGGTAGGCGGACCGGAGCTCTGCCTGGGCGAGCCGGTCGTGCCGCTGGCGTTCGGTCTCGCCCCGCTGCACCTCGGCCCGCACCCAGTTCTCGACCCTGCGGACCTCTTCGGGGCCCACAGCCGAAGGCACATCTGAGCTCCCACCGGGCGTGAGGTCGTGAAGGACATGGGGAGCGAGCCGCACGAGCTTGCCGTCATCGCCCTCGACGATTGCGACAACCTCGGAGAACGCTGGCTCGCTGCGGGCCTCTGCCTCGCCGACGACGTCGTAAGTGAGGAAGTGCACCCTGTAGCGGTCGCGCGCCTGAGGGTCGACGAACGATGCCACGCCCCCGGGGACACCGCTGAGCGCGAGCCGCTCTGCCAGGCGTTCGGCGACCGCGGCGAAGAGTGGGTGGCCGGGCGAGCACAGGTCCGCGTCTTCGTGCTCCGCCTCGAAGCGGTCCTCTTTGCGGAACGTGAGCTTGCGGTACTCGCTCTCGGGCACCATCCCTCGGCGGACGCAGCGGAGGTCGTCGCTCCGCAGCGTGCGGGGCACATGCTCGACCCGGTACAGGCCGTCTGAGGCCCGGCGCTCGACCCGGCACCCCACTACGCCGGCAGCGTCGAGGAAGAAGCGCTCGACGTACTCGGGCATGAGCCGGC
The DNA here is from genome assembly GCA_021787365.1 of Actinomycetes bacterium. Lineage (GTDB taxonomy): Bacteria > Actinomycetota > Acidimicrobiia > Acidimicrobiales > Palsa-688 > JAJZYO01. The sequence continues at coordinate 1,639 of JAJYMB010000087.1, forward strand.
GCTCTTCGGAGACCAAGTTACGCTGGCGCACCCACGACAGGTCGATGGTGCGGGTGGCCTGGGCGATGCCGACCGCCTCCTCGTAGCGCCGAAGGACGTCAGGAGAGATCGCCGAGATCTGCTCCAGGGCCGCCCGCTCGCGCTGGGGGTTGAGGAGCGTGTCCTTGACCAGCCGCTCGAAGTCGAGGCCGTTGCGGTCGAGCAGCTCGCCGATCACGTCGTAGACGCGCCCTTGGAGGTCGGCGCGCATCTCGGCCAGCTTCTCGTGGAGCCGCTCCAGAAGGTGGCCCTCGACCGTGTTGGTCGCGCAGAAGTTGACGACGACCACGGCAGAGCGTTGGCCGATGCGGTGGACGCGCCCCATCCGCTGTTCGAGCCGCACGGGGTTCCAGGGCAGGTCGTAGTTCACCATGAGGTGGCAAAACTGCAGGTTGATCCCCTCGCCGGCGGCCTCGGTCGCCACGCACACCTGGTAACGAGTGCGGAACTCGTGCTGGATGCGCTTTCGCTCGATAGCCGAGTGCCCGCCGTGGATCGAACAGGTCGAGTAACCCCACGACTCCAGGTACCCGACCAGGTACTCCAAGGTGTCCCTGTGCTCAGTGAAGACCAGGAGCTTCCCACGCCCGTCGCGCAGCTCTGCCAGTTCGGAGCGCTGGAGGCAGCTGCGCAGCGCCAACAGCTTCTGCTCCTCGCCTTCCCCCCTTGCCCGCTCGGCCTCAGAGCGAAGGCGGTTTAGCTCGGCGACCTCCGTTCGCAGGTCGTCGAGCTGCTCGGCCACGCTGACATCGGTGACGGCGAGTTCTTGGAGCTCCTCGTCGGCGTCGTCGTCAGCCGTTTCGTCGTCGGTGCCGGGGAGGTGTTGCAGCTGGGCCAGACGGCGGCGCCTGTCTGCCGGGGACATTTGCTCCAGCTCTTCGAGGAGCTTGGTGAGCTTGGCTGCCCGGCGGTCGAGCGAGGAGCTGATGGCGCCCAGGCTGGAGGCGAGACGGCGCTGGAGGACGGTCCGGGCGAGGGCGACCGCGTTGCCTCGCCCCCCGGTGCCCGCGGCGAGGAAGCGGTTGACATAGTCGGTGACGGCCTTGTAGAGGCGCTCCTCGGCGGGCGAGAGGGTAAACGGCTGGGTGTGTACGTGGCGCTCGACGAAAAGCCGCCGGCCGTGCTCGTCGACGAGGTCTTCTTTCTCCCGGCGTAGGAAGTAGGGGTTGCCTTCGACCGCTATCTGGCGCCGGGTGAGCTCAGGGGTCGAGAACTGGTCGGGGTCGAGAAGGCACATGAAGCGGGAGAAGCGGTCGGCGTCGCCCGAGTGCGGCGTGGCTGTGAGCAACAGCAGCCGCTCAGTACGCTTCGACAGCTCCTCTGCCAGCGCATAGCGTTTCGTGCGCCGTACGTCCCCGCTGGCCTCGGTGACGGCGGAGCACTTGTGGGCCTCGTCGATGACGACGAGGTCCCACTCGGCACGCAGCAGTTCGGGCATGACATCTTCCTGCTTCACGAAGTCGAGGGAGGTCACGACCTGGGGATGACGGGCCCAGGGGTTGCCACCGAGCTGGTTGCGCACGGCGTTGCCGTCGATGGGGACGAACCACTCGTCGAACTTGTCGTGGAGCTCGTCCTGCCATTGGAGGGTGAGGGGTGCCGGGGCCACCACCAAGGCTCGCTCCACGACCCCTCGCAGCTTCAGCTCCTTCAGCAGTAGCCCCGCCATGATCGTCTTGCCAGCCCCCGGGTCGTCTGCAAGCACGGTGCGCAGCAGTGGTTGGGGCAGCAGGTGCCGGTAGACAGCCTCGATCTGGTGCGGGAGGCCTCGCACCCCCGACATGGACACTGCGAAGTACGGGTCGTGGGCATAGGCAAGGCGGATCCGCTCCCCCTCGACGAGCCGGAAGAGGTCCTCAGGGCTAACGCAGGGATGTGCCTCCGTGGCTTCACTGAGCGCCTTCTCGAGCTCCGCTCGGTCGACCACGGTTTCCTTGAGCACGCCGGCGCTGGAGCGCACCCGTAGCTGCCAGAGGTCAGCGCCGACCTCCTCGAGCCCCTCGACTCGGACTGCCTCAGAGAAGTGCCCAGTCAGGGACACCCACCGGTTGTGCGCCCGTTCTACGATGTCTCCGCCATCGCTCATGTGCGCTCGCCCCTAGCCGACATGTCCGGAGCGTAGTTCGACCGAGGGACCGGCTAGGCCGCCAGTGACGGCGCTCGGGCCTGGGTCTTGTCACCGCAGGAGGGCCCTGGTGCACTCCCCCACCCAGCGACCACGGCCACAGCCAACACCCGTACGCGCAGGCCCTTACTCTTCTTCGGTCGCTACTCCCGCTTGGGCTCGTCCCTTCCGTTTCAGGGGATAGGACGACCGGTGAGGACTTGCAGCGCGGTGCGCAGCCGCCTTATCTCGGCTTCCAGCTCGGCGATCTATTCACGCTGGTGCTGGATCGTGAGATCGCGTGCCACCAGCTCTGCCCGGTGCAGGCGCTCACGGGTGTCGCGGTGCTCTGCAAGCTCCATCCATCTCGTAGGCGATCCGCGTCGACTCGAGCGACTCGGCGTGCCCCCGAGGCCCGGGTGCGGGACGCGGATGCGCCGGCGCGCCTCCTCCAGCCCGGCTCCCCCCGAGGCTCTGCATCCCAGGTCACCCGCATCCTGGAGGTCAACAGGCTCGCCGGCGACGCCCGAGAAGTCGTGGAAACCGCCCGCGAGCTGCTCATAACCGGCCCGCGCTAAGCAGCACTCCCCTATCCTGTAGTAAGCGGGCTAAGCGGGACCCTCGTCGGTGGCCCGCTGACGCGGGCGCGACCGGTTGGGCTGCGAAGCGGGCGTGCCGGCGCGCAGCTCGGCAAGCTGGGAGACCAGACGACCCACTTCCTCGGCCCTGGCCGCCGCCAGCTCAGTTGCACCCTCGGCCCGGGCTTCGGCCAGCGCCACTTGGCCAGCGGCCTTGGCACGGACGCTCTCGAGCTCGGCCGAGTGGCGGGCGGTCATTGCCTCGGTGACCTCGCGCCGCGTCCGCTCGAGGTCGGCCTCGTGGGCCTCTTTGAGGCCGGCGAGCTCGGCGCGGAGCTGCTCGGCGACGCCCTCGGCCCGGCCTCTCGCCTCCATGGCCTCGGAGCGGGCGGCGCCCGCTTCCTGGACGAGGCGCTCGGCAGCGGCACGTGCCTCGGCCAGCCCCACCTCGTAGGCCCGGTCCTTTTCGGCGAGCTCGGCGCGGTGAGCCTCGGCGAGCTCGGCCAGCTCCGCCTGGTGGGCCTCTTTCAGGGAGCGCTCCGAGGCAAGGTGTGCCTGCTCGGCCTCGGCTGCGGCATGACGGGCTTCTTCCAGTTCAGCCAGTAGTTGGGCTACCTCGGCCTCCAAGGCCTCGGCACGTTCCCAGGCGAGCGCTGCTGCCTCTTCGGCCTCGGCGCGCTCGGCACTGGCTTGGCGGGCCGCTGCCTCGGCGGCTGCCCTCGCCTGGTTGGCCTTGGTCACCTGCTCTTGTGCCTCGGCAAGCTGGCGGGCCGTCTCGGCCCTGGCGGTGGCGAGCTCGTCGGCGACCGCCTCTGGGTCGGACAGGGCGGCTATCGCGTCCTCCACCCGGGCGACCTCGCTCTCCACGGCGCTTTGGTGGGCCGAGAGGAGCTCTTTCAGGCGGTCCAGGGTAACGGCCAGGCTCGCCTCGGCCAGTGCCGGCGTAGTGGGCGGGGCCTCGCTAGCCGCTTCGCCCTGCCGAGCCTTCCGGCGCGCCCTCCAGGCCCGGGCGCGTTCGGCCGCATCCGGGTACTGCTTGACCCAGCCGCCCGTGGACGGCCGCTGCCCTACCGGCGTCACCTCTGGACCGCTCGTGCTCACTGTGGTTGCTCCTCTCTGCCGACCGACCGTGCATCTACCCGTGCGAAGAAGCGAGCCACTTACCCCCCGCGCGAAGTCACACACATCCCCCCTCATTATGCCCCACCTCGTACGTTCGTGCAGCGTGCGTGCGTGCGTGCGTGCGGCTCTCATTAAACCCCCCCCCGCCGGGGGGTAAGTCCTCATGTCAACATGTAGATAGACAGACGTGTCTATATGCTGACCAGCTTCTCTACCTTTATCCTTGACTGTTGGAAGATCAGCGTGCTAACACACATGCATGCTCATCACCGTTGCGGCCTCCAAAGGGGGTGTTGGCAAGACGACCTTGGCCTACGAACTCGCCGCCGCCCTAGACGCGGTCTTAGTGGACCTCGACTGGGATGGTGGGGGAGCGACCCGCATGTGGGGCGACAACCCTCTAGCCCGCCGTACAGCTCCTTTGCTCGATGCACTCGAGCGCCGAGCCACACCCCGCCTGAGGTCCCGCCCCGGACAGCCAGCGCTCGTACCTTCGTCCCCAGATCTGGCCGCAAGCCGGGTACCTTCCGACGTTGTGGCGGACTCCCTCCAGGACTGGGCTGTCGCATGGGCGCCCCGTCCCGTCGTCGTGGACACGCACCCTGGCGCGAACGAGTTCACGGAAGGTGGCCTTCTGGCCGCCGACCTGGTCATCGTTCCGGTCGTCTTAGCCGGTCGAGAGCTCGACGCATTGGAAACCATGCTCGACGAACTAGCTGCCTACCGTGTTGTTCTGGTACCGAACATGGTCCCAGCTCTCCCACCTGCTCGCCTCGTTGAACGACTGAAAACCCTCGCTGATAATTCTCAGGTACCAGTGGTGGGCATGGTGAGCGAACACCGTTGGCTACGTCGGCGCGTGCGTAGACGGGCCGTAGTCGCGGAACCCACACCAGGGGTTGCCGTAGCCAAGGCCGCCGCCGAGTACCGAGCCGTAGCCAAGGGAGTCGTCGCCCTCTTCAAGCAATTTGAGGAGGCAACGGTATGACAGACAGCGCGTTTGCTCCAGGAGGGCTCGAAGCCCTGACTGAACGAGTCGAGCGCGGCAAGCGCCGAGTCCCCCCGCCTAGACACCCTCGTCCAGTCTCACAGTCTGCCCACGAGCCTCCCGACCCCGACCGAATACACGAAACGCCAAAGTTCAAGGTGACCGTCGAATCGCAGACCACCCAAAAATCTGCTCCAACCTCAGCGAAGATCGCACCAGCCCCGTTACTAGAGGCACTTGCCGATGCACCAACGACCATGTTGGGTGCACGCGTCCGCCGCCCCCTTGACGATTTGTTGGCGGATGCCATCCACTCCGCGCGTCAACATCAGGTCCGCACCAGCAAGGTCGAGTTGGTCGAACTAGCACTGCTTTCATTGGTTGATTTGGACGGCGCGACCCTCGCGGAACGAGTACGGCAGTTCCGCTCCGAGACGAGCCGCTATGCGGCTCCTCGCCGATAGACAACCCTCCTAGCCCGTGCCAGAGCCTTCGTTAGTCAGGCTCGCCCGCCGCTAACCAGCTCACGAGGAAAGCGCGATATGAGACGACCCCCCCCCCCCCCTGGGAAGCTTGGTTGTTTGTGCGAGTGGGCTTGGGTTTGGCGCGGCGCGTGGGTGGGTGGGATCTATCCACCACTGAAAGTGGTGGGGATTGACGGCAGTAGTTGGCGGTCTAGAAGACGGCCGGCTTTGGCCGTCGGACCTGTGGCCGGGACGGACCCCGAGCTTTATGAAGGCCCCGGGAGCGGTTTTCGAGCGCGCCGAGCTAAGCAGTTGGCTCTTGGCAGGTTGTGTGGCTGGCCAGGCCGGGGGAGTGGGCGCCCAGCGCCTCGACGGCCCCTGGGCTAGGGGGAGGCCCTCGTGAGCGCCGAGACGAGCGCAGCCCGGGCCCGGGTGAGTTCTGCCTCCACGTCGACAGAAGGACCCTCTGGCTCGGGGGCGAGCGAGGTAACCAGGGGCTTCGCTTCTTCGGCCGAGGGGCCGGCCTCGGGTGGGGGAGGGGCCTCGGCCGCGCCCGGGGCGCCGGGCGGGGCCACGCGGCCCTGGGGGACGCGCCTCGCCTGGGCCTTGGCACGAGCGGTGTCTTCTACCGTCTCCACCTCGGCGCGCAGCTCCTCGGGTATGACGAAGCGCCACAGGTTCGAGGTCCAGCGGAGCTGGCCCCGTCCCACCTCGTAGCGGTGGACGCGCTCGACCCAGCCGAGCTCGCGCAGCTCGGCCATCCAGCGCCCCGCCGTGCGCTGGCCCGCCCGCTTGTCCTCGCCGTAGCGCTCGGCGCCGAGCACGAGACGGGCGATCGTGGAGAGCCTCCACCAGGACTCGGAGAGGCGCTGGTCGCTCGCGTCGAGGAGCGCGGCCAAGACGCCCGCGAGGAGCGGGCTCAGTTGCCCCCTCTGCTGGGCGAGGGCTATGGCCCTCCTGGTCCGCGTGCGCTGGTTGCGGTCCCGGCGCTCGGGGTCGGGCCCCCAGGACCGGCAGCGCTGGTAGCTGGGCGGGCGGCCCCGGGCCGGGTGGCCGGGCGGTAGCCGGTTCCCGCCCCGGCGCGGCCTTGGTGGGGCGCCGGCAGGCCTGGTGCGCTGGGGGACAGGGACGGCGTTCGCGAGCGAAGCCGCCACAGGCAGGGGCCCGGCGCCCTCCCGGCGGGGCCGAGAGCTGCGGTAGAGGCGGCGCCTCATGCGGCTGCCTGGGGCAGAGCCTGGTCGTCTCGGCCCGCCAGGCGACTGGCCCACCACGCCTCCTCCTGGGCGAGCAGCACCGCGGGGTCCAGGTGGCGTGCCACCAGGTGGGCGTAGGCGGCGTCACGCTGGGTAGGCGTGGCCCCGCCCCAGGCACCGAAGCGGTAGCCAGCGCCCTCGCTGGCCAGGGCCAGGAAGAGGCAGGGCCCCCACACCGGGCAGCGGCGGCAGCGAGCGAGCGCACGGCTGTAGGGCGGGGAGTAGAAGTCATCGGGGCCGAGCCCCCGACAGGCCGCGAGGGACCTCCACGTGGCACCGTTGCGGTTCGGCCCGTCACCAGGTGTAGCCCAGTGGGCAGGCCCACCAGCTAGAGCTATAGCGGTCAAACTGGCCTCCTTCGAAGCGCGTCAAGGGAGACCAACGACCGAGAAAGGCTCTATTGCGACCCGCCGGTGCGCTACTATGAGCGTGGACTTGGCCGACGGGTAGAGGCGATCTCTAGGTCGTTGGTTTTCAGCACGAGGACCGGCGGCAACCGGTCCTCGTTTCGCGTCTGGGCCTCAGATGGCCCTTAAGAGAGGGGTTGCCGGTGCTAAGCAGCTCCTTTCCCGTTGTCCTGCCGCCGATCGCAAAGGGTCCATTGACCGTCCGGACGGCGTTGCGCCCGGCCCTCTAGGCCGAGGATCGCCAAGTACTTGCGGGCGTTCCCGACGTGCACCTGTAGGAGCCTGGCGACCTCTTCTGCGCTCGCAGAGCCGTACTCGTCAAGCAGAGCCACAACCTCATCGATCCGCGGTGCAGGGAGCTTCCTCCGCTGGTACCTAGGGGCGCGTGCCGACCAGGCGAGCACGTCACCAGCCCTCACGAGCCAGTAGTCACGCTGGCGCTCACCCGCTAGAGAACCGTTCCAAATGGCCACCCTCACAGCTCCGCCTGTCCGGCCAACGAGCTTGCCGGCCTCGGTAGTCGTGAGCATGGTGTCATCCGAGATGAGCTGCGAGCTGGCGAAGCATGACATGCGTGTAACTCTAGCTAGCCCGTACGCGCGTATAGCGGATCAGTTCTGAACAGCTCTTTCACGCTTTCAGGTCCTCTCGCCCCCTCCATTTGGGGTCACAGTCACCGTCGCACACTGCAAGCTAGCTCCCGAGTAAAAGGCTATCCCTACTCGCAGTGGATGATTCTAGTCATATCGCCCACTCGCGAGAGCCCAAAGATCGCGGACCTGCCGGCGTCCCTGGAGCGGGGGAGCGGCCGTTGTAGGCTCACGCGCCCATGAGGCCAGTTGGGACGTTGGTCCCTAGTGCCCACCTAGGGTGGACAGGACAATAGGGGAAATGGGCATCGGCGTCCCGAAGGACCACACGTGAGCGAAGGGGCCCAACCAGGCCGCAGCTTCGCAGACAAGCTCAACCACCTCTTCGCCACGGTCCACCCTCGCGACCGTCGCCCCTACAGCATGGACGAGGTGGCGGCGGGGATAACCGAGCAGGGTGGCGAGCCAGTCTCGGCCAGCTACCTGTGGATGCTCCGGAAGGGCCAGCGGGACAACCCCACGATCAAGACCGTGGAAGCCATCGCTCGTTTCTTCGGCGTCCCCACGGCGTACTTCTTCGACGACGAACTGGCCGGCAAGGTGGACGAACAGCTCGAGCTGCTGGCCAAGATGCGCGACGCGGGGCTGGAGAGCTTGGGGCTTCGAGCAGGGGAGCTCTCACCGGAGAGCCGAGCGGCGGTCGCGAGGATCATCGATGTAGCAAGTGAGGCGCTCGCGAAGATGCTGGGCGTCGTCGAGAACGCCGAGCCACCAGGACAGGGCCGCTCCAAGAAATCGTAGCCATTGGGACCAGAAGAGCCCACTACCAGTGGCCTTCGGGCATCCGTCGGTGTAATGTCCCCCTGTGCGGGGAGGCGGGATCGGCCCTCTGCAGCGCCGCTGCGAGGAGATCTTGGGAAGGCTCGGCCTGTCGCACCCCTTCACGCTCGAAGAGCTGGTAGGGGCGATCAGCAAGTCACGAGGGCGCCCACTGCAGGTGGTTTACCACGACATCGGGCCGGGGGAGAAGATGCCGTGCGGCGTCTGGGTGCCGCTCCCGAAAGGCGACGTAGTCGTCGTGGAGTCACGGACAAGCCGGGCGCACCAGGAGCACATCTGCCTGCACGAGCTTGCCCACATCCTCTGCGCTCACACCGGGACCAAGGTGCTGGCGGCCGGCTACCTGGCGAAGCTGTTGCCCGACATCGCGCCCGAGAAGGTGGCTACCGTCCTCGCCCGGACGAGCTACGACTCGGAGCAAGAACGCGACGCGGAGGCCATGGCGACCCTGCTCGGCCGCTTCCTCGCCCCTGGCGGTGCCGATGGCGCCCGCGTGAGCGGTACTCACAAGGGTGCAGGCGACGACGTGCTCGGGGAGCTCGCTAAGGCGCTCCGGCTGGAGACGTGACGGGCGAGCTTTACCTCGCTGGTGCCGTTGTCCTCGGCGCCTTGGCACTCCAGCGGGTGGGGTCGCTCCGCCACCCAGGCCCAGGACGGTCGCTTGAGCTCGCCCTCATCTTCTTCGCACTGGCTGAGGTGCTCCAATTAGGCCCCGTGCACCGCCTAGCCAACGAATCCCTCGGGACACCCGCAGGCGCCGCAATGCTGAAGACTGCCCTCGGCGACGGGGTGGCCGCCGCCGTGGCGGGAGTGGCCGAGGGAGCAAGGGCGAGGCCGAGGCGGCTCCGCGGGCTGTGGGCCGGCGCGATGGTGGCTATGGCCGTCGGCACGCTGCCGCTGGTCGTCTGGCCAATTCGGGCAGTACCGCCCGAATTGGTGGGCACGACGGAGTACTTCGGCGCCGGGTGGCGCTCCGTCGTGCACTGGGTGCCCTTCTTGGCCTTTACTTGCTGGGCCATGGGCAGCGCCCTCACGGTCTCATGGGCGGGAGCACGAAAGGCAGGCCCCGGGGGCCTACGCGCCAGCCTTTACCTGGTGGCGGCCGCCTGCACGATGGGCTACCTCTACGTGGCGAGCAAGTGCGCTGTCCTGGTCGTATGGCACCTACGGGGGGCCGACTTGTGGCCCTGGGCGCGCTTCGACCAAGACAGCGAGGTCTTGACCGTGTCGCTCGGCTGCCTCCTCGGTGCAGCGAGCGCCGGCTGGGAGAACCTGAACGCCACAAGACGTGCGCTACGAAGACGTCTCGCACTCTGGCAGCTACGGCCCTTGTGGAAGGCCACGGCCGAATTGGCACCAGCCGTACAGCTCGCCTACGGCAGGACCGACCCCGAGTTCCGCCTTCGCCGGCGCGTCATGGAGATCATGGACGCGTTCATGGTGATCGAAGAGCGCCTCGCCACAGAGGTCGTAGAAGCGGCCCAAACTGGCGCCGAAGCGCTCGGGGCGCCCGGCCCTTTGACGGTGGCTGCGGTCGTGCGGTACCTGGCCGACCAGAGAGGGGCTGGACAAGGCGCGTGCCCTCCAGGGCTTTGCCGAGGGCCGGCACGGCTGCCCACGGCCTCAGCGGGTTCGTTCGACGAGGAGCTCGAGTGGTTGAAGGAGGTGAGCAGGTGGTACCGGGACGAAAGAGCGACAGCGTTGAGCAGCCGGATCAGGGCTCGCTCGACCTGAGTGAGGCTCACGCCATCTACCGGCAGATGGCGCTCTACGACATGGCCTTCGAGGTGCAGTTCGGCCTCGAGATGTCCTTCGTGCGGACCCTCGCCGTTCCCTCGATCGCCAAGGTCCTCATGGGTACGGGGGAGATCCTGGCACGGCCGCTCAAGCGCTCCCTCGACACGGCGCTCATGATGTACGAGCTGATCGATTCGGGGCCCGACGGTCCCCGGGGACGGGCCGTCATCAGGATGATCAACCAGATGCACCGGGCTGTCCCGATAACCGAGGACCAGTACAGCTACGTGCTCACGACCTTCATCGTGCCCGCGGTGCGCTTCATGGACAGCTACGGGTGGCGGCCCAGCACGGAGAGGGAAAAGGAGGCCGTGACGGTCTTCTACCGGCGCGTTGGCGAGCTGATGGGGCTCAGGTGGCTGCCTGGGAGCTACGAGGAGGCAGCGGCCTACTTGGACAGCTACGAAGAGGCGAACCTCGCCCCCTCGCCCGAGGGGGCGAGTTTGATGCAGGCCACCCAGGGCGCCTTGGTGACGCGTATGCCAAGAGGGGCGCGCTGGGCCTCGCCCACCCTCGTACGCCTGATGCTCGACGACCGCCTCTGCGAGGCCCTCTCGCTCCAGAGGCCCTCCCGGGCCGCTCGCCAGTGCTTCGCCCTCGCCATGAGGGTACGCGGGGGCTTGGTCGCGAGGCGCCCGGTGCGGGCCGAGCCCCGGTTCCGCCCAGGGCGCTCGGGGAAGGACGTCTACCCGCACGGCTACGAGCTGGAGGACCTAGGGCCGCCACGTAGACCTGGTGAGGGCCGCCATGTGATCCCCACCTCCAGTGGAGAGATGAGCTAACCTTACCCAACTGTGAGTGGTCTAACCGTGCCGGGGGCCTACGTGGGCCCTCGAGGGGCAGAGCGATAGGGGATGCCGGTGCCGGTCACGGGCGAGCAGCTGGCGGTGCTGAACGGGCAGGGCCCGCTCGATGCCGCCTTGGGCTACGCCGCCCTCGGGTGGCCGGTCTTCCCCGTGGCGCCCGTCGACCTCGGGACCGGCCGCTGCGGCTGCAAAAAAGGCGCGGCCTGCGAGGAGCCCGGCAAGCACCCCCTCGTCCACTGGACGCAGCGGGCGACGACCGACGCCCGCCAGCTCCGGGACTGGTGGCACTGGCAGCCCCACGCCAACGTGGGCGTCGCCACCGGCCAGGCCTCGGGCCTGGTCGTGGTCGACATCGACCCCCACCACGAAGGGGACCTCACCCGAAAGGCGCTGGAGGCGGCCGGCCACGCCTTCCCCCCGACCCTGACGGCGAGGACCCGCAGCGGCGGCTGGCACCTGTTCTACCTGGCCCCCGAAGGCCGGCGCGTGGCCAACACCACCGGCTCCCTCGCCGGCGTGGGCTCGACGCCGGGCATAGACGTCCGGGGGGACCGGGGCTACATCATCGTCGCCCCCTCCGTCCGGCCTACTAGCCCCGACCCGGCGACCGGTGCCCCCCGCTTCGGCCGCTACCAGTGGGTGGCGAGCGACGACGCCCTGGCCGGCGCCCCCGGCTGGGCCGTGGTGGGTAGGCCACGCGAACCGGTGACGGGCCGCCCGGCACCCTCGCCCGCCAGCGCCCCCGAGAAGAGGGCGGCCGCCGCCTTGGGCGCCGAGGTGCGCCGGGTCCGCTCGGCCGGCGAGGGGGAGCGCAACGTCGTGCTGTTCCAGGCGGCCGCCAACCTCTTCGAGATCTGCAACACGGGCTGGCTCGACGAGGCCCAGGTGCGCGCCGAGCTCACCGAGGCGGGGCTCGCGGCGGGCCTCAGCGCCAGTGAGATCTCCGGCACCCTCAGGGCCCAGTGGCACCGGAAACAAGGCGTCGTACGCCCGGGATGGCCGGCCCGGGGCGGCCCTGGCCCGAGGCCGGCCCGTGGCCCACTGCCAGGGCGCCGAGCGGGCTTGGGAGAAGGGGGCTACGGCCGGTGACGCCCAACAGCACCGGCGCCTTGGTGGTGCTGGCCGGGCCCCTCGGGCTCATCTTGTTCGTCGTCGTCTTGTTGGGCGGCGGGGCTAGCAGTGGGCCCGAGCGGCTCGCGAGCGAAACGGGCACCGGGGCGCCGCTCAACGCCTCGGCCGTGCCCGACCCGACCTGGGTGCCCTACATAGAGCAGGCGGGGAGCATCTGCCCGGCCGTCGGCGCGCCGGTCATCGCCGCCCAGGACGCCGTCGAGAGCGGCTGGGCCCCTGATGCCGTCTCTGCCGAAGGCGCCGAGGGCATCGCTCAGTTCATGCCGGCCACCTGGCCCGCCTACTCCTCGCCGCCCGCGGTGCCCGGCCCCGACACGCCCTTTGTCGTCCCCGACGCGGTCTTGGCCCAGGGGCGCATGGACTGCGCCTTGGTGGCGGCGGTCGGGCCGCTCTCCCGACAAGCTGGCGTCCCCGCGCTCACGCTCGCCCTGGAGGCCTACAACGCCGGCCTCGCTTCGGTGATGGGGCCGGGTGGTGCCGCCAACATGCAGGCCGAGAGCTACGCCGCCGAGGTCGAGCAGCTCGCGACCACGACCTACGCCGAGCTGCCCTCGGCCTATACCGGGGGCTCGGGCGGTACCGGGGCCTCAAGCGCTGCGGGGGCCCCACCGGCTGGCACGACCCCGGCCGGCACCGCACCAGCCGTCACCTTCCCCCCGGGCAGCTTCGGCCAAGCCGTGGTCGGCGCGGCCGAGGGAGAGCTCGGCCTCCCCTACGTGTGGGGTGGAGGGACCTACAGCGGGCCGAGCGGAGACGCCGACGCACCGGCAAGCTTGGCTGGCCAACCTGGTTTCGACTGCTCGGGCCTCGTCATGTACGCGGTCTACCAGGCCTCGGGCGGGGCCATCGCCCTCCCGCACTCGAGCCAGGAACAGGTGACGCTCGGCCAGCAGGTTGCCCTGGGCACCGGTGCCCAAGTCCTCTCCTCCGGGCTGCTCCAGCCCGGCGACGTGATCGGTTTCTTCAACCTGGACAACGACGGCCAGTGGGACCACGTCGGCATCTACGTCGGCAACGGGGAGATGATCGACGCCCCCGAGACCGGCCAGGTCGTCTCGGTGACCAACCTCGCCACCCCGAGCTGGATGTCGGTCGAGTGGGACGTGCGGAGCTTCGGGCAATGAAGCCCTCCCGCCCCCACGCCGGCTCCCTCGCCTCCTGTTGTGCCCTCGCGGCCTGGGCCGGCCTGGCAAGTGCCTCGCTGGTCCCTCCAAGGTCCGGCCGCCACCCGGCCCTGGAAGGAACGTCCCCGAAGAACGCGGCGCTGCCCAGGGGGAGGCACGGCGGGGCGCCGGGGAGGGCGAAAGGCCCGTACGCGGGGGTCGACCGGCAAAGCCCGGTAGCAGTGGGGAAGGCCTTCATCCGGGCGAGCTTCACCTACGACACAGCTACGCAGGGCTCGACCAACCCGGCCACGGTCCGCTCGGCCATCTGGTGCACCCCGTCGCTCAGGGCCAGGATGCTCGCCTCGCTCCCACAGGGCTCGCCCGGGGGGCAGTGGATGAAGTGGTCTGCGTACAAGGCCACGACGACCGTGGCGGTGCGCTGGGCACCAGACCCGGGCGCGCCAGCCGAGACGACGAGGGCCGCCTACGAGAGCTACGACGTGACCGTCACCGCCCACGGCGAGCACGGCTGGACGGGGACGCCAGATTATTACGTCATTTGGCTGACGTTTTCGAGGACCGGAGCGAAAGCGCCCTGGGAAGTGGCGAATTTCGAGGTACAGCCATGGTTGGGCCCGAAGGGTTACAAGTAGAAAGCGCCCTGTCTGGCGCGGGCGGGCCGCCACGGGGGTACTGGGCCTGGGCCGGCGCGCACGGCGGCGCCGGCACGACGACGCTTGCCGAAGCCGTCCCGGGCGGCGCCGACTTCGGCCGGTCCCTGCCCGAAGAGGCCGGTAGCCCGGGGCTCCCGGCGGTCGTGGTGTGCCGCTCCAACGCCAAAGGCCTCGCCGCTGCCCGGGAGGCCGCCAGGAGGGCGGCGTCTTTGGGTAGCCGGGTGCTGGGCCTCGTCGTCGTGGCCGACATGCCCGAACGCCGGCGCCCGAAGCCCTTGGCAGAAGCGCTCTACCTGACCCGGGGCGCCTACGAGGAGACCTGGGAGGTGCCCTGGGTGCCGGCGTGGCGCTTCGGCGAGGCACCGGCGCCCGCCAACAGCCCCCCGCAAGTGCGCGAGCTCCTGGTGGGCATCTGGAGCGCGCTGGACCTCCCGCTGCCTGGCGGGGTCAACCAACAAAGACAAGAACCAACAAAGACAAGGAGGTAGCAAAGTAAAATGATCCTCTCCCACCCCGAGGTACATGTGGTGCTCATGGCCCACTGGCGCCTGCTCGCCCAGAGCTCGAGCACACCGCTGCCGAGCCCTGGCAGCGGCACTGACCTGCCGGGCCAGGTGCAGACCCAGCTGAACGCCGTGCTCGGCTGGGTGAAGTGGCTCGGCCTGGCCGCCGCTTTCGCGGGGCTCTTCGTCGCAGCCGGGCGGATGGCGCTCAGCCACCGCATGGGGAGCGGCGGTGAGCACATGAGCTCCCTCGGCTACATCGCCGGCTCCTTGGTGCTGATCGGCTCGGCCTCGGCGCTGGTCGGGTTCTTCGTCTGAGGCGGCGAGGCGGCGGTGCGCCCCTACGGCGGACGACGGGCATTTTGGGACCGCAGGACGGTCCCGGCCGGCATCGTGCTGGCCGTCGTTGTCGGCCTCCTGTTGTGGCTATTGGCCACACGTGGGGGCAGCCCCCACGTGGCTTCCCCGCACACGACGCCGACGAGCTCGGTCGTCAAGCACCGAGCCTCGGCCAAGCCGAAGCAAGTGAAGCACACGGTGAGCTCGGCCTCGGGCTGCCATGTAGCGACCGGCAGCCAGGCGGTGCCTCAGTACACACCCCAGGGGATCACCTGGCAGCTCTACCAAACGGTGGCACTGCCGTACTCGAAGACAGCGGGGCCGGTGGTGGTCAACGGGGGAGTGGCGCGCTGTTACGCCCACGACCCCCTCGGCGCCCTCCTGGCCGCAAGCCAGATCTCTGCGAGGTACCTGGTCGCACCCGACTGGAAACAGGTGCTCCGGCTACAGGTTATGCCCGGGAAAGGAAGGGAGGCGTACGCCAAATTGCGGGCGCAGTATGGCAACACCGGCGGGAACCAGGGCGGTAGCTACAACCAACTGGCAGGTTTCAAGTTCGTGACCTACAGCCCGGCGATAGCTGTCATCGAGATGGCGTCCAAAAACGGGCAGGGGGCTTTGCAAGCGGGGCCGGTGACCGTGGTCTGGTCCGGCGGCGACTGGAAGCTCCAGTTGCAACCGGACGGCTCCAGCAGCCCCCAGCAGCTACCTATCAGCTCCCTCGTGGGCTTCGCAGCATGGGGAGGGGTCTGAGCACATATGAGCGCTTGTTCGGTTCCTGTCGTCAGCACTTTCTGTAGTGCCGCGGGCTCCCTTGCCCAGGGCGTCGCGGGCGATTTCATCAAGACCGCGGCCGCCGACGCCGCCAACGCTGCCAACAGCATCCTGCAGACCCTGGTCACGGCCTGGACCCACCTGCCCGTGCAGCTAGGCGGCGCGCAGGCCGGCGCCGCTACGAGCCTCATCCAGGGCGACCTGCGCGGCGTCGAAGTGTGGGCGGGCGTGCTCGGCGTGCTCGTCGCGGCCGCCCGCATGGCCCTTTCCCGCCGGGGCGAGCCGCTCCGCCAGGCCGTCTCGGGGCTCCTGAACATGATCGTGATCGGGGGCGCTGGTGTCGTCGCCATCAACCTCTTCGCCACGGCGGGCGACGACTTGTCGAACTACCTGCTGCAGAACGGCTTCGGCCAGGCCAACGCGGCCTTCGACCTGGGGCTGGCAGCCGGGTTCGCGCCGTTCTTGTTGTTGATCTTGGCGATCCTCGCCATCGTGAGCCTGCTCGTGCAGGTGGCGCTCGTCATCTTGCGGAGCGCCCTGCTCGTGATATTGGCCGGGGTCTGGCCGGTGGCGGCCGCGGCTTCCATGACCTCGGCCGGGGCGCAGTGGTTCAGGAGGCTGAACGGCTGGGTGGTGGCGCTCCTCTTGTACAAGCCGGCGGCCGCGGTCTGCTACGCCGCCGCCTTCGAGCTCCTGGCCGGCACGGCCGGCGGGGGGACCTCGGTCATTGCCCAGATCGAAGGCGTGGTCCTGATAATCCTGGCTACCCTCACGCTCCCGGCGCTCCTCCGCTTCGTCGTGCCGCTCACCTCCTCGGTCGGGGGCTTCTCTGCCGGCGAGGTGCTGGCGACCGGTGCCGCCGTGGCTGCCGGCGCCGCGGCGGTGGTCGCGACCGCCGGTGCTGCGGCCCCGGCCGCCGGCGGCGTTGCGGGGGGCATGGCAGGCGGGGGCGCCACGGCCGGTACGGCCGGGCCCTCGGGCTCCGCGCTGGCGGGTAGCGCCGGGGCGGGCGGGGGGAGCCCGTTCGCGCCGGCGGGGGCGAGCACGAACGGGCGCAGGGCAGCCGGCGTGCGCGACGCCGCCCAGGGCTTCGGCGAGGCCGCGAACGGTGCCTCCGGGGCCGTCGAGCACGGGATAGCGGGGGAGGGGGAAGACGATGGCTGAGGCGGGTACGAAAGAGGCCCTCACCTACGGCAACTGGCGGAAGCCCCAGTCCCCGGGGGTCGCCGGCCTGGGGCTCCTCGGCACCGGCGTCCTGCTCGTCGGGATGCTCGCCGTCGTCGTCCTCCTGGCCGTCTCCCTCCTCGCCGCCGTGGTCGGGGCCGCCGTGGTGGCGATCGCCCTCGCCCCCCTCGTCTACCGCGACCGCCACGGCAGGAACGGCGTCCAGAAGCTGGGCGCCCGCGCCGCCTGGTCGATGGGCAAGCCCTTGGGCTGGCGCACCTACCGCTCCGGGCCGCTCGGGCGCCCCCCCACCCGGCGCTTCGGCC
>JAJYMB010000141.1 GCA_021787365.1 Actinomycetes bacterium
CCTGTCTCGCACGCTCGATGGCCGCCGGGAGCTCTCCGGGCACCTCCGCCCTGAGGATGCCGCCGCCGTGGAATCAGCCCTTGCCGCGGCCGAAGCCGGCATCGCCGAGTTGCGGGCGGCGTCCGAGCGCCGCGCCGAGGCTTTGGTCGGCATCTGCAGGTATTACCTGGACAACCAGGCACACAGGGTGAGCGCCGGCCGTAACCGCCCCTACGTCAACATCGTCGTGGACCTCGACGACTTGGCGACCGGCGGCCCGGGCTGCACGGGCGACGGCACGTGGCTTCGCCCCGAGGACGTCTCTTGGCTCACCTGCGACTCAGAGCTGCACCGCGTCGTGACGGCCGGGAGGTCCACCGTCCTGGACTATGGCTCTGGGGTGTGGATCCCTTCCAGGGACGACTGACCAGGGCTTACGCCTGAAAACAGACCCTTGACGGGCCGCTAGAGGCCCGGAAGCTCAATACCATCCGCCATTAGGCCCGGTTTTGTGCTAATCTGTTATTGGAGCCATAACAGATAGGAGCATGCCATGATGGCGGCGTTGGCCAGACGTGACACCCCGAGGGTGCTGCCCGGGACGCTCATTACCCTGCGGCGGCGCTGCGGCAAGCCGACCTGCCGCTGTGCCAGCGGGGCCCCGCACGAGACGCCGGCCCTGTCCTACAGCGTGGAGGGCCACTCAAAGATGCTCACCCTTCGCCCCGAGGAGGCGAAGGCCGTCGGGGCGGCGGTGGGCCGTTACCGCAAGGCCGTCGAAGGCCTCCAGGCAGAGGCCTACGCGGAGCTGGGGCGCTTCGTGGCCCTGGCACGGGCACGGCGGGAGGCCGGCAAGTGAGCGCAGAGGCCGTCTGTTTCGCCTCGGCCGAGGAGTGCTTCTCGGAGGTGGTCTCGTTCCTCCAAGGAGACGAGGCGGCCGCTCTCGACCACGGGGAGCTGGAGGAGCGCCTGGAGGCGAGGAGCCGGGAGGTCTTCCGCCGGCTCTACCAGGGCCACCTCGACCTCCGCGCGGCACGCGAGGAGCGCCTGGAGGAGGTGAAGGACCAAGAAGGGGTGGCCCGCCCCTACGTAGAGGAAGGCCATGCCCGCTCGCTGGCGGTCGTCTTCGGTGGGGTCAAGGCGAGCCGCTTCGCCTACCGGGCCAAGGGCAAGCCCAACCTGCACCCGGCCGACGCCTGGCTCAACCTGCCCGAAGAGCGCTACAGCCACGGGCTCGGGCGCCTGGCTGCCATAGAGGCGGCCAGGGGCTCGTACGACTCGGCGACCGAGGCGCTCGAGCGGGCCACGGGCCAGAGGGTCCCCAAACGCCAACTGGAGCAGTTGGTGCGCCGCGCAGCGAAAGACGTGGAAGAGTTCTACGCCTCTCAGGAGGCCGAGCCGACCGGTCCCGGCGACGTGGTCGTGCTCAGCTGCGACGGGAAGGGGATCGTGATGCGGCCTGACTCGCTTCGCGAGCCGACCCGCCGTGCCGCCGAGGCCTCCTCGGCAAAGCCGAGGGCCCGCCTGTCCAAGGGCCAAAAGAGCGGGAGGAAACGTATGGCGACCATCGGGGCCGTGTATGAGGTAGAGCCCCGCCCCCGCTCGGCAGACGACATATTCCCTACGGAGCCGTCCGAGGAGCCCGCCCCCGCGCCCGACGCCAAGAACAAGTGGCTCACGGCGAGCGTGGCCGGTACCGCTGCCCAAGTCGTCTCCGACGTCTTCGACGAAGCAGAACGGAGAGACCCCGCCCACGAACGCACCTGGGTCGCCCTGGTGGACGGGAACAACCACCAGATCGAGCGGATCGGAGCCGAGGCAGGAGAAAGGGGCGTGGAAGTCACGGTTGTAGTCGACTTCGTGCACGTGATGGAATATTTGTGGGGCTCGGCTCGCAGCTTCTTCGCCGAGGGCGACCCGGCGGCCGAGACCTGGGTGCGCGACCGGGCCATGGCAGTGCTCGAGGGCAAGGCGAGGGACGTTGCAGCCGGCATCCGGCGGAGGGCGAGCACCGAGGGCCTTCGCGCATCGGCCCGACAGGGCGCCGACGAGTGCGCGACCTACCTTTCCAACAAGGCGGGTTACCTCGACTACCCGAAGGCCCTTTCGTCCGGCTGGCCCATCGCTACGGGCGTGATCGAAGGCGCCGTAAGGCATGTTTGCAAGGACAGAATGGACGTAACCGGGGCCAGATGGTCGGTCGACGGGGCAGAAGCGGTGCTCAAGTTACGCGCGCTCAGGTCCAACGGCGAGTTCGACGCCTACTGGCGGTGGCACCGCTCACGTGAACGCCAACGAGTCCACGGGGCGCGCTACCACGAGAACGTGATCCCAGCGGCGGCGTAGGGTTTCCCTTGAGAAGAGCTGCACCCGGGTGAAGGTGACGTGGAGATAGGCGGCCTCGCCGGGCCGGCCCATGAGCTCCGGGCGCCTGCGGTCCACCCGATCGAGGTGCGGGGGTGCTCATCAATCGAGCCTGGTGCCTATGAGCATTTCTCCGCATGACGGCCCGCTTCACGGGCGGCCAGTTGGTGTTGCGCCGGTTGCCAGTTTCGGGCCCCGGGACCGCGCCGTCTCATAACTCTCATAACTACGGTGCCCCGCTGTGACCTTCGGCCCTGGGACAACAAAGCGGGCCACCCGCATAATGGCTCTGCCCGAGAAGCGCGTGAGAAAGGCAGTACAGATGACAGGGGTGCCCGAGGTTACGCCAGGGTTTTTCCGCGCCATTGCCCTGGACCTCGATGGCACTCTGGCACAGCATGACCGCGTCGAAGCCGAGACCCTGGCCGCCGTGCGTGGCGCCATTGCGCGCGGCCTCCGGGTCGTCGTCGTGACCGGCCGGACCCTCGAGGACCTCGACAGTACGTTCCCCGGCCTACGCGACGAGCTCAGCGCCGTGGTAGCCGAGAACGGTGCCGTCCTCGCGTCTGCCCTGGGTGTGCGCGAGCTGGCTGACCCGGTGGACCCCGCCATCGGTGCGGTGCTCGACGCTCGGGGAGTGAAGTGGAGGACAGGGCGAGTGCTGCTGGCATGCGATGGGGCCGATGAGCCGGTCGTCGCCGCAACCATCCGCGAGCTTGGCCTCGACTACGAGCTGGTCCGGAACCGCCAGGCGCTCATGGTCCTGCCGCCGGGGGTAACCAAGGCCGCGGGGCTCTTGGAACTACTCGGTGAGCTCGGTCTGTCACCGCACAACACCATCGCGGTCGGCGACGCAGAAAACGACCATACGATGCTCGCCTCCTGCGAGCTCGGCGTCGCGGTCAGCGATGCTGTAGAGGCACTTCGGACGCGGGCCGACCTTGTATTGGAGCTCCCAAATGGC
>JAJYMB010000076.1 GCA_021787365.1 Actinomycetes bacterium
CTTTGGGTGGCAGGAGCTCAGGGAGCCCGAAGCGGGTGAACAGGCCCACCGGTGGAGGGCCGGTGTCGCCCGACTTCGTCGAGTGGATGACGAGGAACCCGGTGACAGAGGCGATCCTCCCGTTCCGCAGCTCGAGGACGTCGAGCGCGGCCGGCTCGAAGCCGTTCCGCTCGGGATAGAACAGGTAACCGGCGACGGCGAGCTGGCCGTTGGCCCAGGTGGTCTCATGGCGCCATCGTTCCGGGAACACGTCGGCGGCGAGAAACGCCCGGATGTTCTCGGGACCTCGGTACCAGCTGGCGAGGGGCGGCATCGACCAGGAGGCGTCCTCGGTGAGCAGGGACAACAGCGTATCGAGGTCGGCTTGCTCGATAGCCCGCGCGTAGCGGGCGGCGAGCTTCCTCGCTGCGGTGTCGCCAAGGCGGTCGAGCTCGGTCTGCTGGCTGACCTCCGGGAGGCGGTCCCGCAGCTCGGCCCGCGCCCGCTGGAGGGCGCTGTTCACCGCTGACACCGACGTCTCGAGGATCGTGGCCGTCTCAGCAGCGGAGAAGTCAAGTGCCTCGCGGAGGATGAACACGGCGCGCTGGAGAGCGGGCAGCCGCTGGAGCGCGGCGACGTAGGCCAGCTCGAGCCGCTCTCGTGCGGCGTAGCTCGCCTCGGGGAGTGCCGCTTCCGCGTCGCGAGAACCTGGATAGGGCGTCATCCAGGCGACCTCTGTGCGCGGCCCGCCCGGCCGCTCCGCCGGCCCAGCCTCGGGGCCGAAGCTGACCGGCAGCTCCCGCCGGGTCCGCTTGGTCGCGAGATCGAGCGCCGTGTTCGTGGCGATCTTGACGAGCCACGTCCGCAGTGAGCTGCGGCCCTCGAAGGAGGGCAGCGCCCGCCAGGCGCGAACGAGCGCCTCCTGGACGGCGTCATCTGCGTCATCGACCGAGGCGAGCATCCGGTAGCAGTGCGCATGCAGCTCTTGGCGCCGTGCCGTGACCAAGCGCCCGAAGGCCCACTCGTCGCCGCGCTTGGCGGCGTCGAGGAGGACCGCCTCGTCGGCCGGGGATAGGGTCACGGTCTCACAGCTTCTACGCGATACGTTGAGTTGTCGCGCCGCATCGTGGCATCGACCCTATCGTTGGTCCGGAGGGGGCCCGTGGTGAGCAACCGGAGGACGCCTCGCCTGGGGCTACGCCTGGGTCGCGTTGCAGCGGCGCCTCCGCGGTGATCTTGGGCGAGTTCCCGCATTCGGTCCTCGCAGCGCGACTCCTGTATCTCGTAGCGGAACGGGAGCATCCGCGAGCCTCCTCTGTTGGCCCAGGTTCGGTCACCCGGTGCTCTGCGCATGTCTTTATCGACTGGGCGGGACGGCAAAACTCATCGCCGCGCGTGGCGCCGCGTCGGTCGCCTTGACGGCGAGGAAGGTGAGCGACTCGATCGAGTAGTTGACCCTTCAGGTCGCCACCGGGGTGACCATCGCCGCCTACAGCATCGTGGACGGCCTCGGTGTGCGCCGCTCGGCCAGCCCCGTCGGTTACGCCGGAGCCCTCTTCCTGGCTGAGGACCTCGCGATCGTGCTCGGCGTGATCATCCTGGCCGCCGTCGCTTGCTCGGCGACGTTGACCGGACCTGGGGGCTCGGGATCCTGGGTGGCCTGGTCTCGGTCAGCGCCTACTCCCTTGTGCTGTGGGCAGGCCACGGAAAGGAATAGGTGGTCAGCAGCCCGACGCGCCGTCACGGTTCCGAGACGTCGCCCAGCAGCTGGCTGAGCTGGCTCCGCATCTCACTCAGGTTCGAATAACGACAACACGGCAGCTCTCTGGGTTAGCGACACAACTAACCCACTCACGGCGACAAAACTCGATCGCCGTGAGGCACTTGCGCCATTATCGCGCCCGGGTGGGACCGCTACGTGGCCATAACGGGCCTGGAACTGGGCTGGGGGGTGTGCAGGGCGCGTCAGGCCAGAGGTGGTCCCGTCCAGTCGGTGGGCAATGGCAGTTATGGCGGCGGCTGGTAGCCGGTGATGTTCACCCGCCGGCGCCGTCGTGCCCGCTCGGCCACCTCCTGGGCGGTCCCTTCGGCCACCATCTGGCGGAAAGCGGCGACCTTTCTGAAATTGCCCGCCATCAACAACAAGGTGACGAACAGGCTCTGGGCGGCGATGCCACGCACCCGCCGGCGGCCTGGCTCGGCCAGGGCCTGGTGGGCGGTGTCTTTCAAGTAGCCGTTCAGGCCCTCGATGGTGTTGCGTTTGCTGGCGTAGGTGCGCGCCCACTGCTCGGAGCCAAAGGCGAGGTCCTGGCGGTGCCGGGCCCCGACGTCGGGGGCGATGGTGACCGCCGACTGGGCGCAGATCTTGGGCGCCAGCTCAGGTGGGGAGAGCACGGGCACCTTGCCGAGGGCGGCCCTGCCCGCTGCGGGCCGTGGAACATGGGACGGCACTGGCAGCGGCCATCGGCGGCGGCACGGTCCGGTTCACCCCGAACGACGCCGCCAATGCCCTGATCCATGCCGACCCCTTCGCCTTCCTCGTGGCGGTCATTGCCGACCAGGGCGTAGTCGCCGAGCGCGCATGGGCACTCCCGCAGCTCCTCGAGGAGCGGCTCGGTCACTTCGACCCGGGCCGCGTGGCAACTGAGCCCGACTCGGTCGATCTGCTGCTCTGACGGCCGCTCGCCGCCTTTCTTGCGGTGGCTTGCTACCTTGCCATGTCGTGGCAAGCGTGGGATTTCCAGCAAGCCTTGCCATCAACTAGGCAAGCCTTGCCTAATTGTGCTACCTTGCCACTCGGAGGCAGGGAGGCAAGGTGAACACCACCCAAACGACCGAGGCCGAACTGGTTGACGCAGCCGTCCAGGTGCTCACTGCCCGCCTGCCTTCCAGCTGGTCAGTCGAGAAGCAGCCCTCGGCGGCCGATCCGTCGGTGTCCGACGTCATCTTCAAGAGCCCCAACACCGGCACCCAGGCGCTGGTCTTGGTGGAGGCGAAGAACGACGTGACGCCGCGCGACGTTGAGAGTCTCCTCGGCGGCCCCTGGCGCCGCTGGCGGAAGCAAACCGGCAACCACCCCATCCTCGTCGTAGCCCCCTACATCGGGCGGCGGGTCCGTGACCTCCTGGCGGAGGAGAACGTCAGCTACATCGATCTCACTGGCAACGCCCGGATCACGCTCGACTACCCCGGCGTCTTCATCGAGACCCAGGGTGCGGTGACCGACCCCCGCGCCAGCAAGGTGCGCCGGAGCGCGCTCAGAGGCGCGAAGGTCGGGGCGGTCGTGCGCGTCCTCATCGATGCCGCACCCCCGTACACGGGCGCCGAGATCGCCCGCGCTGCCGGCGTCAATCAGGGATACGTCTCGCGCATCCTCGACACGCTGGTTGACGAAGGGCTGGTCGATCGCGAGCGGGCCGGTCCCGTGGCGGGCGTCGATTGGCCTCGGCTGCTCCGCCGCCGGGCGGAGGCACTGGACCTGTTCCGGCCCAACGGCGCCCTTCGCTACATCGCCCGACAGGGTGTGGGCGAGCTGCTGGAGCGGCTGCGAAGGCGTGCGCCGGATGATCCTGCGCCGACCGTGACCGGCTCGTTCGCCGCGTCGCGACTGGCGCCGGTTGCCGCACCGTCGGTGCTGGTCGTGTACTCGATGGCTCCGCGGCAGCTCGAAGCGGAGCTGGAGCTGCTGCCGGCTGAGGCCGGGGCGGACGTCGTCCTGATCCGCCCCGACAACGTCGTGGCCTTCGCGCGCTCGATGCCGGAGGGCGGCATCGCCTGGGCAGCGCCGAGCCAGGTTGCGATCGACTGCCTGTCCGGGAGTGGCCGGATGCCGTCCGAGGGGGAAGCGCTGATCGAGTGGATGCAAGCAGATGAGTCGCGCTGGCGCGCACCGTCGCTGGAGCTGCTCATGTCCGCGCCAAGCGGGCGCTGACGTGGCACAGCACGATCCGCTCTACGTCTCTGCCAGGACGGTGCTGCTCGACGCCCTGGAAGCCCTGGGCAGCCAACGGCGGGCGATCGTCGTCGTGGGCGCGCAAGCCGTGTACCTGCGCACCGGCGATGCCGGCATTGCGGTGGCTCCATACACGACCGACGCCGACGTTGCGTTGTCCCCGCAGCTCTTGGCGGACTACCCGCTGATCGAACGGGTCATGACCGACGCCGACTTCCGGCAGGAAAGCGGTCCGGGCGAGTGGCTGAAGACCGTCGATGTCGATGGTCAGGCGGTCGACGTTCCCGTCGACATCATGGTGCCAACGGGCTTCGCGCCGCCGGGCGGGCGGCGCGGTGTGCGTCTGCCCCCGCACGACAAGATGGCGGCGCGGAAGGCCCTTGCCAGTCTCTTCAGTCCCACAGGGGCTGCTGCTGCGGGCCTCGGGCTACTTTGGGCGGTTGCTCACTGCGGCTCCTTCGGGTCCGATGGGTCCTTACTACTCCGGGGCCGAGGTGGCGATTTTTCTGAAGGCGCTAGTCAGCTGGGTCGTAGGTGCGCCGTCCTTACAATGCTGTAGCGGAGCTGGTTTCGCCCTAGGGAGCAGCCCGGGCAGGGCCACCCCGACCGCCCGGCGATGCTGTGGCACCTCCTGGGGTCCCTCACGAGGGCTGTGCGGGGTCCCGATGCCCGCATCCTTGGCGCTCGAAGAAGACCAGGAGGACCAGTGGACAGTTGGTGGCGAGCCAGCCGGCTGGCGATCAGCACCAACGCCGGAACACGCGCCACCGGATACCCCGCGCGCGGGCTTTTGCAGCACAGGTGGGGGCGCGGCCTTGTAGGCAAGCTCGCCCGAGGATAGGTTCGCGAGATGGCGGACGTTCTCGTTCTCGGGGCAGGCATGACCGGCCTGGCGACCGCCATGCTCCTCGCCAAGGACGGTCATGACGTCACCGTCCTCGAGCGCCAGGTCGCTGACCTCTCACGGCCTGGCGCGCTCGCCGCCAGCCTCTCGTGGTACCGGGCCAACTTCTCGCCGGAGACCTTCCTCGTCGACGAGCGGCCGGCGCTCCCGTCGGTTCGCTGTCCGACGATGGGCATCTGGAGCAGCGGCGACGTCGCGCTCACCGAGCAGCAGATGACCGGCTCGGCCCGCTTCGTCGAGGGCGGCCGCTGGCGTTACGAGCGCCTCGAGGATGTCGACCACTGGATCCCCGTGCGCGCCGCCCAGTCGCTGAACGAGCTGTTGCTCGGCTTCTTTTCCGAAGGCTAAGAACGGGCGGAGCACGCCACGCCGGTGCCGGAGCGGCGAGTTGACCCGGGCCTGGGCACCATTTCGTCGGCGACAGCGGCCTCCGGCGCTGGACTGGTCCTGGTCTCTGGTTCTGAGGCGCCACGAGCACGCTTCGAGAGCCAGCGCGGCTCGCTCAGCGTCTTGAGCGATCGAGATGTGCCGTCCGGTGCGGCTTCGTTCTCAAGTTGGACCGGATTATCTCTCGGCGCACGTTCTGGACCCAAATCGACGCTCGGAGCGGCGAGGTGTCCCCGTTCCCTCCCTCGGTCTGTCGTGGTCAGCCCCTGGTGATGCGCGGTGCCCAATGCCCCGTAAACTGTGCGCTTTGCTGGGCTTGCACGGTCACATTGGGGACTCGAACCCCTTGGCGCCGCCCGGGCACCACCGAGGGCCTTTCAAGGGCTCTTCCTGGCTTGGCCCCCAGGAGGGCTGGGGCTCGCCCCACGACTTCCCTACCGACTTCTCGCCGTACGGACAGTTATGTCACGGCTCTACCAGCTCCGTTGTCCAGTTCACCTGCTGGATCTGAGCGTCGAGCTCCCTCGTGCGGCGTGCAGCCTCGGCTGCCCGCTGGCGCAAGTCGCTGATGTCAAGGTCCGTGACGACCTTGAGCTCAGAGCGGGTCGCCCGCATCATGATGCCGCGCTGGCCAGAGCCAGATGCGGCGTCCGCCGCACTGGTGAGGAGCGAATAGCGCAGGCGCAGAACGTCCCTTTCGGCCAGCGCGTCGGTAACTGTCCGGCCGTCGGGCATGAGGGTGCCAGCGTTCGTCTGGTTGATCTGGCGGACAAGCCTCTCCAGCTCGTCGAGCACCGCGGAACAGGCAGCGATTAGGTCGTTGGCGTTCTCCGGAGGCTGCTCACCCTCTTGGTAGCGGGCGCTCGCTGCGATGCGCGCCCGCAGCTGTTCGAACGTCCGGTTACGGTCTGCGCGCAGCAGCAACGCTTCGGCCAACTTCATCTTCGACCTCCTCCTCTCGTGCCACGCGACCCGACATCCTGCCACAGGGCTGCGCACCGAGCTGGCAATTTCCCTCCAAGCCTTGCCTTATCCTGCCTGGCAGGCCGAGGGCTAGGACAGTGGTGTGTCACTCGCACCAGGCGTCCCGGGTCTCAACAGACGCCATTCCCGACGCGAGACAGCGGTTATTGCATTACTCCGTGGCTGCCGGACCTGGGCCATCGAGCCCTTGCTGCCGCACCGCCGGGCGACGGGCCGTGCACGACGACACGTTCGCTTCAGGACGGGTGGCGGTACGGAACGAGGTTGCTGGTGGCCGCCGACGGCCGATGGGCGCCCCCTGAAGGGACTATTGCCTGGCGGTCCCAAGTCGAGCCCAAGGCCATAATCCCGCAAGAGGTCGGAGCCAGGGTCGTGGACATGCCAGTGCACACGCTGCATATCTCGCTGGGACGCGTCGCTAAGCAACTGCTTCGAACCGGTCCATCTGTGCCGTGAAATAACGACAGAGATCCGCAGCAGTCGAATAAAAGCCCGTAGCTGGCGCCATGGCCCGCGTGTTCACCACAGGCAGTACCTTCCGTTGGCCATCGCCATCTCGGCGCGTGTGGGCCACGACGGCAGGGCTTGGCTCGGGCTCTTTCGGGGAGCAGTTGCTAGCCCTGCTGCGTCGTGCGTCGGCTGCCCTGCGGCCACGATAGCGGCTCCCACGAGCCTGCAGAGTCATCCCCGATCTCGCGTAGTTGACCCTTGACTGCGTCCCGCGAGCCGCGTAGAGTAGTGACCTGTGGACTGTGCGTAGCTCAGACAATGAGCACGCAGCATTCGCGCGTTCTGTACCTCCAAAGGAGCAATCATGAGGCCTTATCCCAAAGGGGCCGTCCGGCTCCTTTCCTTGGCAGGGTTGGTAGCAGGCAGCCTGTGCTTCACCCAGCCGGCTACCTCGCAGCCGACTTCACCTCCTTCGGCCACCAAGACCCCCATCAAGCATTTGGTCGTGATCTTCGACGAGAACGTGAGCTTCGACCACTATTTTGGCACCTACCCCTTCGCGGCCAACCCTCCGGGCGAGCCAGCCTTCCAGGCCGCGCCCGGGACACCGGAGGTAAACGGCCTCTACAACGACGTCGGCCCGAGCGGGCCGACGGGGCCCCTGCTCACCAACAACGGCAACGAGTCCAACCCGGCTCGCCTGGACCGGTCCGACGCCATGACCTGCGACCAGAACCACGGCTATGCGCCCGAGCAGGCAGCGGCCGACCACGGGGCCGAGGACCTCTACGTCCAGGACACCGGCTTCGGCCTGACCCTGGAGCAGTGCCTCCAAAAGGAAAACGCCGGCCTGACCCTCCCGTCGCCGATACCCCCGGGCGCTAGCTCGAACTACGCCGTCATGGACTACTACGACGGCAACACGGTGACCGCTCTTTGGAACTACGCCCAGCACTTCGCGCTGAGCGACAACTTCTTCGGCACTTTCTACGGCCCGTCCACGCCGGGGGCGCTCAGTGTGACGGCGGCACAGCACTTCGGGACCATCTGCGGGCCGAGTTCCGCCACGATCAACGCGCCAGTTTGCTCTGCTCCCCCGGGCTTCGATGCAACTGACGTGGCCGCCTCGGACATCACCACCTCAGCCACGGGGCCGACCAGCGTCAGCTCCCAGCCACCCCCAGGGCCCGGCACCGATTACAGCGACGTCGACCCGCTCTTCGACATCTGCTCGTACCTGCCCTCCTCCGATGGCGGAGACAACAACACTCCCGCTACCACCATGGAGATGGGCGGCAACAACATAGGAGAGGAGCTCACGACGGCCGGCATCACGTGGGGCTGGTTCCAGGGCGGCTTCGACCACGGGTATGTCCCCGGGCACGGCACGCCACCCACCGTCCAGCAGATCTGCTCGGAGTCCCACCAAAACGTGGGTGGGGCGACGGTGACGGACTATATCCCCCACCACGAGCCGTTCCAGTACTACGCCTCAACCGCTAACCCCATGCACCTCCCCCCGACGTCGGTGGCGATGATCGGGCACACGGACCAGGCCAACCACCAGTACGATCTCGCCGACTTCTGGGCGGCTGCCGATTCGGGCAACCTGCCGGCCGTCTCCTACCTGAAGGCGCCCGGCTACCAGGACGGCCACGCCGGCTACTCGGACCCCCTGGACGAGCAGACCTGGCTAGTCGACACCATCAACCACTTGGAGTCGCTACCCTCCTGGCACTCGACGGCGGTAATGATCACGTGGGATGACTCCGACGGTTGGTACGACCATGTGCTCGCCCCCGTGGTGACCGCCTCGGAGACAAGCCTCGACTCCCTGACGGGGCCGGGCGCATGCGGGCCAGCCAAGCTCGTGCCGACCAGCTCTACCGGTGCGGCGGAACAGGGCATGTGCGGGCTCGGCCCACGCATACCGCTGCTTGTCATATCGCCCTTCGCCCTTCGGAACTTCGTGTCTAACAGCCTCGCCGACCAGAGTTCGGTCGTGAAGTTCATCGAGTACAACTGGGGCCTGCCCCCGCTCGGCAATGGAGCGCAAGACCAGCAGGCGGGCTCTCTGCTACCCATGTTCGACTTCCAGGCGCCCAGGAACCCGCCGCTATTCCTCGACCCCTCCACGGGAGAGCCATCTGGCCCTCCCATAGTCGTACCGCCGGCCACTACGCCTCCTTCGGGGCAACCTGCACCTTGAGACCGCTGCCAGCACGTACCTGTTCGAGAGCCTTGGCGTAACTGCCAAGAGGCAAGGTGTCGGTCACCAGCCTGGAAAGGCCGAGGTCGAGCTCGACGGCCAAATCGCGCGCCCTGTCGAAGCTGTGCAGGACGGCCATCGAACCTACGTAGCTCGTCTCGTCGTTGTAGAGCCTGTAGGGAGAGAACTGGGCCTTGGCGTCTGCCGGGGCTACTCCGAACTGCAGGTAGGTGCCCCCGCGCTGCACATGGCCGAGGGCGTCCTCGACCACGGGGACGACGCCGGACGCGTCGATCACTATGTTGAAGCGCTCGTCCCCGAGCTCCACGCTCGAGGCAACGACGGTGCTGGCGCCAAAAGAGCGTGCCAGTTGGCGGCGCTGGTGGTGCGGCTCCACCACGGTCACCGAGACCGCCCCGACGCGCTGGGCCAGTGCGACCAGCATGAGGCCCATCGTGCCCGCTCCATATATGAGGAAATGGTCGCCGAGGCGCGTCCTTATCAAGTCGTAGCCGTGCACCACGCAGGACAGGGGTTCCACCAGGGCGCCGACAGACATGTCAAAGCCTTGTGGCAACGGACGAGCAAGCCAGTAAGGCACCGCGACATACTCAGCGCACGCCCCTGGGATGGTGATCCCCATCGCCCGGAACTCCTCGCAGAGGTTTTCGTGGCCTTCACGGCATGGCCGGCAGCGCCCGCAGGGCTGGTTTGGGTCGGCGGTCACCATTGCCCCCACTCCGACGCCCTTCACGTGTTTACCCACTTCCACGACCTCGCCAGCGAACTCGTGCCCCGGGACCACGGGGTACTTAGCCAGGCTGAACTCGCCGTCCACGACGTGCAGGTCAGTGCCGCATATGCCGCACGCATGCACTGCCACCACGACATCCCCTGGCCCGGGTGCCGGGTCCGGTACGTCTCCCACGTCGATGTCGCCAGGTTTGTCTATCACTACGGCCCGCATCTCTGGGGTTCCTTTCCTTGCTGTTTACTGCTGGCCTATTTCACCGCGCCCAGGGCGAGACCACGCACGAGCTGCTTCTGGGCTATCCAGCCCAGAAGGACTACGGGCAGGCTCGCGAGCGAGGCCGCGGCGGCGAGTTTGGCCCAGTACAGGCCTTCGGACGTGATGAAGCCAACCAAGAACACCGGCATTGTCCCTGCCCGGGTGGCCGTCAGGTTGACGGCAAAGAAGAACTCGTTCCACGAGAAGATCATGCAGATCAAGGCGGTTGCCGCCAATCCCGGCACGACTATAGGCAAGATAACCCGCGTTAGTTCGGTCACGAGCCCTGCCCCATCGACTCGCGCCGCGTCGAGCACTTCGATCGGTACCTCTAGGAGGAACGAACGTATCATCCACACGGCTATGGGCATGTTCATGGCGGTGTAGAGGATCACGAGCGTCCAGTCGTTGTCGAGGATCCCGATGTTCCGGGCGACAATGTAGATAGGGATGATCGCAGCAACTACTGGCAGCATCTTCGTGGACAGTACGAAGAACATGACGTCCCGCCAGCGCTTTATAGGCTTTATCGAGAGGCTATAGGCAGCGGGCACAGCGAGCAGGAGCACGGCGCCAGTGGACACGAGAGTGGTAAAGAGCGAGTGCTCCAAAGGCTTCCCGATCCCACTGCTGAAAACCTGGGAGAACTCCGTCAGGGTGGGGTGGAAGATAATGGTCGGCGGGTCGGTGTAGGCCTTCCCCTCCGTCTTGAACGACGTCAGTACCATCCACAGGACCGGGAAGAACAGCAAGATGGCCACCAACCAGGTGAAGACCGACCAGGCGTGCCCGTAGAGCCGGGCGCGGCCGTACAGCCTGCGATGGTGGTCGTCCGTGCGCCTAACCAGGCGCGCAGCACGGACCAAGGCCGACCTTTTACTCCAGGTGCTCGTAGTTGCTGCCATCAGGTCCTCGCTTGAGCGGTCTCGAGGAGGCCCCACGCGAACCTGAGCGCGCCCAGGGCGACTATCTCCGTACCTATTAGGACTATTACACCAGAAGCGGCGCCTACACCGACGTTGTAGGCGTTGAAGACCTGCTCGTACAGGTAGAAGGGAAGGTTGGTCGTGGCGGTGCCCGGGCCGCCTTGTGTGACCATGTAGATCTTGCCGAAGGTTTGCACTATGTAGACCGAGCCGAGCAGCACGGCGAGGAAGATGTACCGGCGTATGTGGGCCAAGGTCACACGGGTGAAAGTCTGTACGGTCGAGGCGCCGTCCACCTTCGCGGCCTCGAGCACGTCGAGGGGTTCTGACTGGAGGCCGGCGAGCACGATTAGCATCACGAAAGGCGACCACTGCCACACCGAGAGCGTGACTATTGCGGGGATCGGGAACCTCCCGATCCAGTTGACGTGGTGAGCACCAAACGGTGACAGCACGAAGTCGAGCAACCCGTAGAGCGGGTCGTAGACGGTGGTCTTCCACAAAAGCGCACCCGCCACGGGCATGACGAGGAAGGGCGTGATCAACAGGGTGCGGACGACGGCGCGCCCGAAAAAACGCCGGTTGAGCAAGACGGCGAGGCCGGTGCCGACCAGGGTGGCCAGGATGACCGCTGACGCTGTGATCTCGATGGTGTTGACCAGCGCGGTCACGAAGGTGGGGTCGGAGAACGCCAGTCTGTAGGACTCCAAGCCCGAGAACTTGTTGGACCCTGGTATCAGTAGGTTCCAGCGGCGGAACGAGTACCAGATCGTCGCGAGGAACGGGACCTGGGTCACCACGATCATGTAAATAAGGGCGGGCATGAGCGGGAGGCGGCGAGCCCAGCGGCTCCGTGCCCCCTCCCGCCTGGCCGAACCGGGCCGGCCCAACGCGTCTACGGCGCGCTGGGCCGGTGCCGGCAAGGGGGCGACCGAGGTGCTCATCGCAGCCTCAACCGTGACGGTCCACGTTTGGCCTGACGGTCCTACAGGCCGAGGCCGTACTGGCTCACCATGGTCTTGGCATATTGCTGGCTGGTGGACAGCGCTTTGGCCACCGACATCCTACCGGCTATGGCCGCCGACATCTGTTGAGAGACCTGCGTACCCAGGTTGATGAACCCGGGGATGTCGATGAACTGTATGCCGGTGTAGGGGACCGGGTGGACGGTGGGGTGCTCGGGGTCCGCCGCTTCCATGGACTGGAGAGTCAGGTTGGCGTAAGCCCCCGCGGCCTTCTGGTACTGGGGGATCTTGTAAGTCGAGACCCTGCTGCCCGGTGGCAGCTGTGCCCAACCAAGCTTCTGCCCGACCAACTTGATGTACTGTTTGGAGGTCGCCCACGACAGGAAGTCCCAGGTCTGTTGCTGGTTGGCCGTGCCGTTGGGGATGCTGAGCGACCAAGTGTACTGCCAGCCGGACTTCTTGCCGCTCGGGCCAACGGGGGCCCACGCGTAGCCGGTATCCGCATAGATCTTGGGCGCCGCGCCGGCGATGTCCCCTGCCGCAGACGTGGCGTCGTACCACATTGCTGCCTTGCCCGAGTCGTAATAGTTGAGGCATTCCGTGAAGCCGTCGTTCGAGGCTCCGGGCTCACCGTACTTCCTCACCAAGTTGACATAGAAGTTCACTGCCTTCACGACCGGGGGCGAGGTCAACTGCGGCTCCCACTTCATGTTGAACCACGAGCCACCGAAGGTGTTGATAACGGTGTCCATGGGGGCCAAGTTCTCTCCCCAGCCGGCCAAGCCCCGGAGGCAGATACCGGAGATGTCCTTGGAGGGGTTGTTGAGCTTGGCGGCCATGCTGGCTATCTGCGACCAGGTGGGGTGGACCGGCATGGTGAGACCGGCGGCCGCGAGCAGGCTCTTGCGGTACATCATGAACGACGACTCGCCGTAGAACGGCACCGAATAGAGAGAACCCTTGTACGACAGGGACTCGGCTATTGGCTTGAGCAGGTCGGCAGCGTCATAAGACGGGTCGCTCTTTATAAACCTCTTGCTCAGGTTGACAAGCCACCCGTTCTTGGCCCAGATCGGTGTCTCATAGTTGGAGATCATGACTGCGTTAAACTCGTGCGCTTGCGTTGCGATGTCCGTCTCGATGACGCTGCGCTCCGTGTTCTCGGGCAAGGTGTCGTAAACGACCTTGATATTGGGGTACTCCTTTTCGAAGTACGGGGTGAGCTTCTCGATGTCTGCCATCTGCGGGTTGCTCACGATCGCGATGCGTATGGTGACCTTCTTCGACTGAGCAGAAGCACTCGTAGCGGCCGGTACCATACCGGCGAGCGCTACGGTGCTGGCAAGGGCGGCCGTCGCGCCCAGCGCCGCGGCACGCCGGCAAGCGTGGCGTGGCCTTGGTATGTTATCTAGCTTCTCAGGCATAGCCTTTTTCTCCTAACTAAAGAGACGATTGCTCTTAACGGGGTATAGGTTCAGTCAAACTGGGGAGATCGAAGATTGTCCGCGGCGCGTAAGGACGGGCGACCCGAAAAGAAGTCCATTGATGGCAGGAGCCACCTTCTGGAGGCCCGTCCTCTTGGCACGGCCCTCGTAAAGTTCCTATTTAGCTGGATGATTTTAGTCAAGGCATGTTGAACGGCCAAGGGCCTGGCTCGCACAACCACGCACCTAGCTAGGCGGGGCCTGGCGTACGACTACTGTCCTCGTGCCTCCCTCCCATTTTGCACCGTCCCCCTCTGCGGGACCGTTCCTTCAGTAAACCACTGGCGCAGGCGGCTGTCAAGAGGGTTGTTACATCAAGCTCTTGAGCGCATGTGGAGAGTGGGAGCGGCTCCGTGCTGCCAGGGTCCCCGGACCCGTTCCCGCACTGAGACGGGCGTGCCGGGCCGAAGGGTGGACAGTCCGCGCTTCGGATATGCTCGGCCCGTGCCACCACGCCGACCGGTCGCGCAGGGCCAGCACCAGGAGGACCCGCCGGCGCTGGAGCACGCCACCATGCGCAGCGTGGCCGCGTTGGCCGGCGTAGGTAAGACCACTGTTTCCAGGGTCTTCAACCTCGACCCGACCGTCTCACCAGAAATAGTGTCCCGAGTGCGCAAGGCTGCGCTCGCCCTCAACTACCACCCCAATCAGGCCGCGAGGGACCTGCGCCGGCGCGATGGACGGCCCTCCACCATAGGGCTCCTCATCCCGGACGTTTCCAACGTGTTCTGGGCCAGCATTTTTCGCGCGGTGGAAGACTTCGCCAGTGCTCGCGGGGTGCGCGTGCTCGCGAGCAACCTCGACGACGACGCCGACAGAGAGCGTGAACTCGTAGGCAACTTGATCTCCAGGCGCGTGGACGGGCTCATTATGGTGCCGGCGGGCTTCGACCACAGCTACCTCCATTTCCAACAGCGGCTTGGGATGCCGGTGGTGTTCGTGGACCGTCCACCTCTCCTGCTTGCGGCCGATAGCGTCGTCTCGGACTGCCGGGAGGGTGCGTACGAGGCGGTGAGGCACCTCGTCAGTTATGGCCACAGGAGGGTCGCGTTCCTCGGCGAGTCGACGGCGCACGCACCCGCGCCCCTTCGTTACGAGGGCTACGTCCAGGCCGTCCACGAAGCTGGGCTGCGCATGGACCCGAGCATTGTGAAGCGGGATGCCGACACTGAAGACACGGCCGCGGCCGAATGCAAGAAGTTGCTGTCGCAGCGCAACCCTCCGACCGCGTTCTTCACCGCACACAACCGGGCGACCTTGGGTGCCCTCGAGGCTTTCTCGGACCTCGGGTGCGAGCACAGGGTGGCCCTGATAGGTTTTGACGACTTCCCGCTGTTCGACCGCCTGCGGCCCGGGGTCTCGGTGGTCGCCCAAGACCCCCGCGGTTTGGGGGAAGTAGGGGCACGGGTCCTGTTCCAACGGATCGGGGGCGACAGTTCCCCCGTGGCGCAGCACGTCGTGAAAACGCGGCTGATCGCCCGTGGCTCAGGGGAAATCCCGGCGCAGAGGTCGTCGGCTGGCACGAAGCCTCGACCGCCTGCCGCTCAGGTCCGTACTCCGCGCCCTCGACTCCGAGACGCTGAGCTTGGGTGACGGGGCCCCACCCCCCGTGAAGACCACACCCACACCGTCGCCGAGGAGGCCACGCCGGCTCGGGCCTTGTGGGTGGCCTGGGTGCCATAGGAGGGTGTAAAAGAGGGGTATGCAAGTTGACCTGCACTGCTGGCGCTTCGACTGGGCTGGGCCGCCGGCCAAGATCGGCCCGGGCGTCGCCGATCTGGCCCGACGGGCCGAGGCCATTGGCGTACGGACCATGTCCTTCATGGACCACTACTTCCAGATGGACTCCGTCGCCCCAGCTGAGCACCCCATGTTGGAGGGGTACTCAGCCCTCGGGTTCGTGGCCGGCAAGACCGAGCGGCTACGCCTGCGACTGCTTGTCACGGGCGTGACCTACCGCCACCCGGGCCTCCTGGCCAAGACCGTCACCACCGTGGACGTACTCTCCGGCGGCCGGTGCGAGCTCGGGATCGGAGCGGCCTGGTACGAGCGGGAACACAAAGGCCTGGGGGTGCCGTTCCCGTCTCCATCCGAGCGCTTCGAACGGCTGGAGGAAGCCATCCAGATCTGCCTCCAGATGTGGAGCGACGTCAACGGGCCGTACGAGGGCAAGCACTACCAGCTGGCGGAGACCCTGTGCGAGCCCAAGCCGGTGAGCCAGCCCCGGCCGCGGGTTCTCATCGGAGGCAGCGGGGAGCGCAAGACCCTCCGGATGGTGGCCCAGTACGCCGATGCCTGCAACATCATGGGCGAGCCCGAACAGGTGGCCCACAAGCTCGACGTCCTGCGCCGCCACTGCGAGACCCACGGCCGTGACATCAACGAGATCGAGGTCACCGTTTCCGCCCGTAACCTCTCGCCCACCCCCAGCCGCGACGAGGTGCTACGAGTCTTCGAGGACTGGGCCAAGTTGGGCGTGGCCACTATCGTCACCCGAGCGACGAGCGACGACCCCGCCGCCTGGCTCGAGGACCACATCGGCTCGGTGATGGACGAGATCCACGCCATCCAACCGGCCAAGCTCAGCCGCTAGGAGCGCCCACCGGTCAACGCGCGGTCACCTCGGCGTGCCTTTGCCTGCTTCAACGGGCGCGAGCGAAACGCTGCACTGCCTCGAGCAGTTCACGCCCCTTTTCGGCAGCCACTTCCTCGTCGCCCGAGGCGAGCGCATGCGCCACGCAGTGCTTCACGTGGTCCTCGAGGATCTTGAACCCGACCGCCTCGAGGGCCGTGGAGACGGCCGAGATCTGCGTCAGGATATCGATGCAGTAGCGGTCGTCGGCGATCATCTTCTCGATGCCGCGCACCTGTCCTTCGATGCGGTGCATGCGCTTGGAGATCGCCTCTTTGTCCCCTTCGGCGATATAGCCGTACAAGGGGGCGCCAGGGGCTTGCGTAGAGGTGCTGGTCACGATGCCTCCCTGATTGGGCGGAACCGCCGGAGCCTGAGCGAGTTCGTGACGACGAACACGCTGGAACCGGCCATGGCGGCGGCGGCGATTATGGGGTTGACGATGCCCGCTATGGCGAGGGGGATAGCAGCCACGTTGTAGGCGAAAGCCCAGAAGAGATTGCCCTTTATGGTACCGAGCGTGCGGCGGGCAAGGCGGATGGCGTCGGCCGCGGCGCGCAGGTCGCCTGAGACGAGCGTCAGGTCGGAGGCCTCGATGGCCACGTCCGTGCCGGTCCCGATGGAGAGGCCAAGGTCGGCTTGGGCCAAGGCCGGGGCGTCGTTCACCCCGTCGCCCACCATGGCCACGACCTCTCCGGCCTCCTGTAAGCGGCGCACCTCGGCCGCCTTGCCCTCGGGCAGGACGCCGGAGAGCACCCGATCTATGCCGACGTCGGCGGCGACCGCCAGGGCCGTGCGCTCGTTGTCCCCCGTGAGCAGCACGGGCGTGAGCCCAAGGGCCCTCAGCTTCGAAACGGCAACGCGGCTGGAGGGCTTCAGCTGGTCGGCCAGGGCTACGAGCCCGAGCACGGTGCCGTCGGCGGCCACCGCAACCACGGTGTTGCCTTTCTCCTCCAAGCGCCCGGCCTCGGTGGCCAAGTCCAAAGGCAGGACCACGCCCTCTCCTGCAAGCAGCGAGGGGCGGCCGACCACGACGTCCTTGCCCTCCACCTTGGCGCCTACGCCGAGGCCGGCCCGGTTGCTAAAGCCCGTCGCCGAGGGCAGAGCGCCTAGGCGCTTGCGGCCGTGCTCGGCGATGGCGCGGGCGATCGGGTGCTCACTGGCGTCCTCGGCGGCGCTGGCCAGGCGCAGCAGTTCCTCTTTGGCTACCCCCACGGCGGGTACGAGATCAGCCACTTGCATCCTGCCCTCGGTCAGGGTGCCGGTCTTGTCGAGCAGGACGGTCGTGACCCGGCGGGTCTGTTCCAAGACTTCGGGCCCTTTGATCACGATGCCGAGCTGGGCTCCCCGGCCAGTGCCCACCATGAGCGCCGTAGGGGTGGCAAGGCCGAGGGCGCAAGGGCAGGCGATGACGACCACGGCAACGGCCGTGCTGAAAGCGGCCGCCGTGCCCGCCGCGCCGAACAGGAGCCACCCGGCCAGGGTGAGGAGGGAAAGGCCGATCACCACCGGGACGAACACGCCCGAGACCCGGTCGGCGAGGCGCTGGACCTGGGCCTTGCCCGCCTGGGCTTGGGCCACGAGGCGTGCCACTTGGGCCAAGGCGGTCTCCGAGCCCACTTTGGTCGCCCGCACGACGAGGCGCCCCGAGGTATTGACGGTGGCCCCCGCCACTTCGTCGCCCGGTCCCACCTCGACCGGGACGGGCTCGCCGGTGAGCATCGACTGGTCGACGGCAGAAGTGCCTTCGGTGACGACCCCGTCGGTGGCTACCTTCTCGCCCGGCCGGACGACGAACAGGTCCCCAGCCCTCAGGGCCTCCACCGGGACCAGCACCTCGGCGCCGTCCCTCAGCACGTGCGCCTCCTTGGCCCCGAGCTCGAGCAAGGCCCGGACAGCCTCGCCCGAGCGCCGCTTGGCCCGCGCCTCCAAGTACCGGCCGAGCAGGATGAGCGCCGTGATCAGGGTGGCGGTGTCGAAATAGACCCCCTGTCCCATGCCCGACACCAAGACCACGACCGACCACACCCAGGCGGCGAGGGTCCCGAGGGAGATGAGGGTGTCCATGGTGGCCACCCCGTGGCGGGCGTTGAGGGCCGCGGCGCGGTGGAACGGCCAGCCGGCATAAGCGACCACCGGGGTGGCCAAGGCGAACGAAGCCCACTCCCAGCCCCCGAAGCGGGTGGCCGCCGACCAAGCCCACACGGCCACGGGCACTGACACGCCGGCAGCCAGCAGCAAACGGAGAAGATAAGGACGAGCCGGGTCTTCCTCCCCAGGCCCCGCCTTGGGCAGTGCCGCCTCGTAGCCGATCGAGGCGACGGCGCCCACGAGGTCGTCGAGAGAAATGAGGCCGGGGTCGAAACTGACCGCCGCCTGCTCGCTGGCAAAGTTGACCGTGGCGGCCACGCCCTCCAGCTTGTTGAGGCGCTTCTCGACCCGGACCGCGCACGAGGCGCAGGTCATGCCCGAGATCGCGAGGTCGACGTGGCCTTTGGCCTCGTCGAGCCCTTTTCTTTGAGCGGCAGGCCGCTTTTCGGCTGCGACGGCCATCAGACCGCCTCGTACCCTGCCTCTTCGATGGCGGCCCGGAGCGCCCCGTCGTCGAGGCTCTCGCCCGTCACCTTGACGAGCTTGGTCTCGAGGTCGACGTCCACACCGGCGACGCCGGCCACGGCGCTGAGCTCAGTTGTGACGGCGTGCTTGCAGTGGTCGCAGGT
The DNA here is from genome assembly GCA_021787365.1 of Actinomycetes bacterium. Taxonomy (GTDB): domain Bacteria; phylum Actinomycetota; class Acidimicrobiia; order Acidimicrobiales; family Palsa-688; genus JAJZYO01. Next base: position 18,602 of record JAJYMB010000076.1, read on the forward strand.
CATCCCGGGGACCGTGTAGCTGATCGTCTGGCTCATCTCTCTCCTTCCTAACTATACCCTATTAGGGTATAGTGACCAATGATAACACCGAATACCCGGAAGGGGTACAGTACCTATGGCCGTCGCGGTCCGGGCCGGAGGGCCCCTACCGTCAGCGACACGAACCCTCCTCGTTCACTTACGACGCAGGGCCATCGTGCCTCGGTACCCCTGGGGGGTAGGGCTTAGGTCACCCGCGGAAGGGCCGGACGGCCCTACCGCCGAGCCCCCCACGGCGGGCACGGTGGACCGTAACGGCGCAGGGGCCGCAACCACCAGGGAAAGGTCGACTGAGGGAAAGTGAGCCGGGACAGAGTGGGCGGCTTTCCACCCAACGCGGCTACCACCAGCGGGCGGCGCATCCTCCGGCAGGCCCAGACAGACGAAAGGAAAGACGACGGTGAACCGTAACCGCCTTGTAGCCCTCATGAGTGCCGCCGTGCTCGGCGCCAGCGGCCTCGGTGCCGGGCTGGCCCTGAGCCTGGGGCGAGGCCCCGGCGCCCTTGGCCAGGCGCTGAAGCCAGCCGGCCCGAACGCGTCCTACGCCTATTACCTGAGCCTGGCCCAGCACTTCTCGGGCGAGCCAGGGTCGTCTTACAGGCCCATGATGGGTGGCTCGGGCTACGGGCCGATGATGGGGGGCGGTTACCCTTGGGCGAGCCGATCTGGTTATGGCTGGATGATGGGGGGCAGCGGCGCGCCGGGCTGGATGATCGGCGGCTCACTACCCGGTTCGGTCACACGGGGCAACGACAATATGGGTGAAGTGATGGGCAAGCTCTTCGCCAATGCCCCAGGCCCGAGGGTAAGCCCGGCCGAAGCGGCCAAGCTCGGCGACGAGGCGCCCAGAGGTGCCACTGTGGACCGGTCCACCAACACCGTCACCTTCTCGGGCCACAAGGCCGACCTCGCTGTGCTCGCCAGCCCCTCGATGCCGGCGGAGAACTTCAAGCTGGCCGGGTTGACGGACCCGGCGATCGTCGTACCCGAGGGCGCCCAGGTCCAGGTTGAGCTGGTGAACGCCGACGACGACATGGCCCACGGCTTCGTCGTGTCGGCGCGAGGCGCCGGCAACTCCTGGATGCCGATGATGAGCGCACCGCCGGCGTTCTCGGGGTCTGCCCTTTGGTTCCTGGGCGAGAAAACCTCAGCGGGGATGCACGTTGGGACGCTCACCTTCAGCGCTTCGACGCCCGGCACCTACACCTACCTCTGCCCCGTCCCGGGGCACGCCCAAGAGGGCATGGAGGGGAGCTTCGTGGTAAAAGGTGCTCCCGCTTCGTGATCTAGCACATCGTTCTCCAAAACCGGGCCGGTTGGGGGCCGGGACCCGCCCTTTCGCCCCCGGCTGTGGGCATGGTCGTCACAGGGCCCTCGTAACCTAGGGGACGTGCTGCACCTCCACCGCTCGGAGCGGGCCGACATGCTGGTCGGGGTGCTCGGTGACGTGCTCGCCGAGCCGCTCGACGACCCGATGGCGCGCGAGGTTGTGGCCGTGCCGACTCGCGGTGTGGAGCGCTGGCTCACCCAGCGCCTTTCCCACCGCCTCGGGGCCGCCCAAGACGCGGCCGACGGGGTGTGCGCGAACATCGACTGGCCCTTCCCCGGCGCCCTGGTGGAGATGGCCACCGCGGCCGCTGCGGGGATGCCTGTCGGCCCGGACTGGCTGGACGTCGCCGGCGGGGACCCCTGGAGCCCTGGGCGGCTGGTCTGGCCCCTGCTCCAAGTGGTGGACGAGAGCCTGCAAGAGGAGTTCCTGCGCCCGCTCACCGAGCACCTGCGGGCATCCTGCACGGCGCCGGCGGGCCAGGCGCCGCGCCGGTTCGCTACTGTGCGCCACATCGCGGACCTGTACGACCACTACGCCGTGCACCGTCCCGAGATGCTGCTCGGCTGGCTCGACGGCGAGGTGGCGGGGCCCTTAGGAGCGCATGCAGGTCCCGAGGCAGACGACGCCTCCTGGCAGGCGGAGCTGTGGCGCAGGCTCCGGCGTCGAGTCGGGGTGCCGAGCCTCGCCGAGCGCCTCGCGGCAGCGCCGGCCGCGCTCGCTGCCAGGCCCGAAATGCTCCCTCTCCCCAAGCGTCTCTCTGTGTTCGGACTGACCCGCCTGCCTGCCAGCCACCTCCGAGTCCTCGACGCCATCGCGACCCACCGGGACGTCCACCTCTTATTGCTGCAACCGTCGGCCAAGCTCTGGGAGAAAGTGGAAGGCTGGTGCGGCTCGCGCCAGGCCCTGGCCGAGGGGCCGATGGCACGCCGCGACGACCCCACCATTCCCCTCCCACAAAACCCCCTCCTTCGGAGCTGGGGCCGCGACGCCCGCGAGATGCAGGTGGTACTGGCGTCCCAGGGCCAGGGCGGCGGAAAGCACGTCCCGGTGCCCGATGCCACCGGGCCGCCGACGCTCCTCCAGCTCATCCAAAGAGATATCCGCGCCGACCGCGAACCACCCAGCCCTCCGCCCCGGGGCGCCGATGACAAACGGCCCCTGATCTCGAGCGCGGACGATAGCGTCCAGGTGCACTCGTGCCACGGTCGCGCTCGCCAGGTCGAAGTGGTACGGGAAGCGGTGCTCCATCTTCTGGTTGGCGACCCGACCCTAGAGCCGAGGGACGTGATCGTCATGTGCCCGGATATCGAGCTGTTCGCACCGCTCGTGACCGCCGCGTTCGGGACGGCCTCGCCCGAGCGTGGGCCGGAGCTGAGGGCCAAGTTGGCCGACCGCTCGTTACGCCAGACCAACCCGCTCCTGGCCGTCGCCGGCCACCTCCTCGACCTGGCCGGCAGTAGGGCTACCGCACCCCAGCTGCTCGACTTCGCCTCGCGCGAACCGGTGTCCCGGCGCTTCGGCTTGGGAGAGGAGGACCTCTCCCGCATCGAAGAATGGGTCGTCCGCACCGGCACGCGCTGGGGTTTCGACGACGCCCACAGAGAAAACTGGCACCTCGGCCGCTTGGGCGGGTTGGCGACATGGCAAAGGGCCCTGGACCGGCTCCTTCTCGGCGTCGCCATGGGCGGCTCGGACCAACCGTTCGGGGGCGTGCTCCCGCTCGACTACGTGGCGAGCACCGACATCGCTTTGGCCGGCCGGTTCGCCGAGCTGGTGGCCCGCCTCCGGGCCACCTTGGAGCAACTGAGCGCTCCGCGGCCGGCCGCTTCCTGGGCGGCCGCTCTCGTCGAGGGCACCGAGAAGCTGGCCTGCGCCGAGCGGGGCGAGCAGTGGCAGCACGACCAGCTCCGGCGCGTGCTCACCGAGGTGGCACAGCTCGCGACACCGACCTCCGGGCCGTTGCTGGACCTTGCCGAAGCGCGTGCGCTGCTCGCGGACAGCCTGCGCGGCAGGCCGACGCGCGCCAACTTCCGCACCGGCGACATGACGATCTGCACCTTGGTCCCCATGCGTTCGGTCCCCCACCGGGTCGTGTGCCTCCTCGGCCTGGACGACGGGCTCTTCCCGAGGCCCGCCCGCCAAGACGGCGACAACCTCTTGCTGGCGGACCCCCGGGTGGGGGAGCGCGACGAGCCGAGCGAGGACCGCCAGCTCCTGCTCGACGCCCTGCTCGCGGCCAAAGACCACCTGGTGATCACCTACGAGGGCCGTGACCAGCGCCTCAACCGCAAGGTCCCGCCCGCGGTCCCGGTCGCCGAGCTGCTCGACGTCATCGACAGGACCGTGCGCCACCCCGACCCGAGCAGGCCGGCGCGCGAGGTGGTGATGGTCGAGCACCCCCTCCAGGCTTTCGACCCGCGCAACTACACGCCGGGCGGCCTCAGAGGGGCAGGACCGTGGCGCTTCGACGGCCTCAACTTGGAGGGGGCGCGTTCGCTGGCCGGTGAGAGGCACTCCAAGGTGCGGTTCCTGAGCTCCCCGTTGCCACCGGTCTCCCAGAGGATGCTGCCACTGCGTTCGCTGGTCCAGTTCCTCGACTTCCCCGTCCGGGCCTTCTTGCGAGAGCGGGTCGGGTATTACACCCCCAGGGAAACCGAGCGCCTCTCCGACGCTATCCCTCTCGACCTCGACGCCCTGGAAGGGTGGGCGCTCGGCGACCGGCTCCTGTCGTCGCTGTTCGCCGGGGCCAGCACCGAAGAGGCCCTCGCGGCCGAGAGGGGCCGAGGGCTCCTTCCGCTCGGCCAGCTCGGAGAAGACGCACTGCGAAGCACGCTCCAGGAAGTGGCCTCGCTCTTCGTGGCCGCCCAGGGCATGGAAGCCTTTTCCGAGCCGGCGGTGCCCGTCGAAGTCAACGTGGAGCTACCCGACGGCCGCTGGCTCGTCGGCACCGTGCCCGGCGTGCGAAGGGGCACCATCGCCGCCTGCACTTTCTCCAAGCTGCGGCCCAAACAACGGCTCCAGGCCTGGGCGCACCTGTTGGCCCTCTCCGCCGCCCACCCTGAGCTCGCCCCATCGTCGGTCACCGTCGGGAGGTCGGAGAGCAGCAAGCGAGGCGCGCCCCGCACCTGCACGCAGTGGCTCGCCCCGCTCGGGGGAGACGAGCCAAGCTTGCAGCGTGCGGCTCTCGAGAAGTTGTGGGTGCTGGTCGACCTCTACGACCGTGGCATGAGGGAGCCGCTCCCCATTTACTGCGCAACGTCGGCAGCGTGGGCCGAGGCAGCTCGCGCCAAGGGGGGCCCGCGGGCGGCGGAGGATGCCTGGGGGACCAAGCCCAACCGTGGCTGGGGCGAGGCGTTCAAGCCGGAGCACGTCCTCGTCCTCGGCGAAGCCCTCGCCTTTCAAAAGGTGCTGGAAGATACCCCCCGGCGCGACGAGGAGGGCCCTGGTTGGCCGATGCAGGAAAAGAGCCGCTTTGGCCGTCTTGCGGTGAGGCTGTGGGGCCCGGTCCTCGACCACGAAAAGCTGGAGGTCGGCTAAACATGCCGGTGCAGCAGGCCCACGCCGAGGTCGGGCGGGCGAGGTGAGCGCAGCCGAGCTGGGCACCTGGGGCGGTGCCCTGGCCAGCGAACCTGGTACGAGCACGCTCCAGTTCGACCTGTGCGGCCCTCTGCCTGGACCGGGGGTGACCGTGCTCGAGGCCAGCGCCGGCACGGGCAAAACCTACGCCGTCACCGGGCTCATGACCCGTTTCGTGGCCGAAGGGGTGGCGCCGCTCCAGGAGATCCTGGCGGTCACTTTCACGCGCCTCGCCACCGGCGAGCTGAAGGACCGGGTGCGAGCGCGGCTCGTCTCGGCCGAGCTGGCGCTCGGGCGGTCCCTCGAAGCCGGCGGGCCACCCCCAAGTGACGACCCGGTCGCCGCCTTGCTCGCCTGCCCGGGCCCCGAGGGCGACGAGGTCCGGGCACGCCGGGCGCGCCTCGCCAGGGCGCTCGCCACCTTCGACAGCGCCACCATCACCACCACCCACGGCTTCTGCCACATGGTCCTCGGCGCCCTCGGCGTATGGGGAGAGGTCGCGCCGGGGGCGGTGTTGCTCGAGGACCCCCACGACCTGGCCGAGGAGGTGGTGGAAGACCTCTACGCGCGCTGGGTACGAGACAAGGGCCTCCTGCCCTTCAGCTTGAAGGCAGCTCTCGAAGTCGGCCTGGCTGCGGTGCGCAGCCCTGGCACGGAGCTGGGCCCGGGCGCGGACAGGACCGATGAGTCACCTGCCGGGCTCCGCCGGCGCCTGGCCGATGCCACACGGTCTGAGGTGTCCCGGCGGTTGGTGGACGCGAACCTGCTGACTTACGACGGCATGCTCGTCCGCCTCGCCGACGCTCTGGACGACCCCGTCCGAGGCGCCGGCGCGCGCCGGCGCCTCGGGGAGCGCTACCGGGTGGTCCTGGTCGACGAGTTCCAGGACACAGACCTCGTGCAGTGGGACGTCGTTCGCCGGGCCTTCGCGTCCGGGGGCACCCACTTGGTGCTGATCGGAGACCCCAAACAGGCTGTTTACGCCTTCCGGGGAGCCGACGTGTACGCCTACCTGGCCGCTGCCAGCGCTGCCCCCCCGTCCAACCGCCTCACCCTCGAGCGCAATTGGCGCTCGGACGGCTGCCTAATGGCGGCGTGCGACGCCCTGTTCGGCCCATTGCAACTGGGCCACCAGGGGATCGTTTACCGACGGGCGGGGTTTCACTGCGCCCACCCGGGACCAGGTATCACCGGCGCACCCGTGGCAGAGCCCCTTCGGTTCCGCTGGCTCGACCGGCGTAGCCCGCCCCCGGGCTGCACCCTCACCGCATCGAAACCACTGGCGAAAAAGCGTGCTGTCAACTTGGTCGCCGAAGACCTGGCAGCCGACGTCGTGGCGCTGCTTTCCGCCGGTGCCGAGTTGCTGACCGGTGGCCTGGCCGGCGAGCGGGAGGGGGCCGGGCCGGGCGCCTTCCAGGACGACGGCTCGAGCGGCTCGGGTGGCTCGGGTGGCTCGGACGGCACGAGCGACGGCGTGCCCGCTCGGCGGAAGCTCGAGCCGCGCGACATAGCGGTCCTGGTGCGTACCAACGAGCAAGCCACCTTGGTGCAAGAACAGCTTGCCGGTGCCGGCGTGCCAGCCGTGGTCTCGGGCACCCAAAATGTCCTGGCCACTCCCGCTGCACGCGACTGGCTGGCGCTCCTAGACGCTCTTCAGCAGCCCGCGTCGCGCTCGCTCGCGGCGGCGGCGGCACTTTCGAGTTTCTTCGGCCGGCACGCGGAGCAACTGGCGAGCGGAGACGAAAGGGTCTGGGAAGCCGTCCACGACCGCCTCCACGACTGGGCCGGAGTGCTCCGCCGCCACGGGGTGGCGGCGCTGTTCGCGGAGGCCTCCGCCAGCGAGCAACTCCCCCAGCACCTGCTCGCCGAGTTGCAGGGCGAGAGGCGCCTGACCGACCTCGGCCACATAGCAGAGCTACTGCACGGCGAGGCGACCCGCTCGCAGCTAGGGCCGGCGGCGCTGCGGGCGTGGCTGGCCCGGCGGGCCGAGGAGGCCGGCACCGAGGGGAACGAGGAGGAGGAGCTGTGCCGGCGGCTCGACTCCGACAGGGCCGCGGTGCAGGTGCTCACGGTCCACCGGGCCAAGGGCCTCGAGTTCCCGGTTGTGTACTGCCCCTACCTGTGGGACGCCGGTCATCGGGGTACGAGCGGGAAGCCGGTGGCCTATCACGACCCGGAGGACTCCTTCCGGCGCAAGCTCGACGTCGGGGAAAGGGGGGACCCCGTCTACGACCAGCATTTCGCTCTTTCCCAAGAGGAGTCCCGCGGCGAGGACCTCCGCCAGATGTACGTGGCCCTCAGCCGGGCCAAGCACCAGCTCGTGTTGTGGTGGGTGCCTGCGACCGATTCGCAGCGCTCGGCCCTCGGCCGGGTGCTCGTGTGCCAGAGGGACGCCGACGGTGCCCTGGCGGCCCCCTACTCCAGCCCACCGCGCGACCTTGCGGTCGAGGCGGCACTGGGGGGCGTGGCTGCGGGTGCCCCCGGTCTCGTGAGCATCGAGCAGATGGGCGCACGTCCTCCCGGTGCCTGGCGACCGGCCCAGAGCGCCCTCGGACCGAGGGCGCTCCAGGCGATGCCGTTCAAGCGCGACCTCGACGTCTCCTGGCGGCGTTCCTCCTACAGCAGCATCATCTTCCAACCGCGCGCCGTCGGGGAAGAGCCGGTCGGGAGCGAACCAGAGGAGACGGGGACGAGCGACGAGCCGCCCGCGCCCGCCGCTGGCCACCGCGCCGCCGGCCAGGGCGAGCAGGACACCGAGGCGCGCCTGCGCGCGGTGCTCTCGCCATGGGCGCCAGTACCTGCCGGCGCAGCCGTGGGCACCTTCGTCCACAGCGTCCTCCAAGGGGTCGATTTCTCGGCACCCGACCTAGCTGGCGCACTCGAGGAGGCCGTGGCAGCCCGCATCGGCACCTACCCCGGGGACACAGCCGACGCCGCTTCGATCGTCGCGGGCTTGCAGGCCACCGTCGAGACCTCTCTCGGCCCTCTGGCCGGCGGCGCCCGGCTTCGCGACATAAGTCGCGGGGACCGCCTGGACGAGCTCTCCTTCGAACTGCCCGTCGCGGGCGGTGACGAGCCCTTCGGGAAGGTACTGACGGCCGAGCTCGGCGAGGTCTTCTCCAGGCACGTGCCACCGGGCACACCTCTCGGCCCCTACGCAGCCGCCCTCCAAGGGCCGGCGCTCGAGACAACTCTTCGCGGTTACCTCACGGGGAGCCTGGACCTGGTTTTCCGCCTCGGGGCTGCAGCGGGGGACCAAGGACCAGGGGGCGGGGCACGCTACTTCCTGGCTGACTACAAGACAAACTGGCTGGCGCCGCCGGGAGAGGCCCTCAGTGCCTGGCACTACCGGCCCTCGGCCTTGGAGCAGGAGATGCTGGAGGCGAACTACGCCCTCCAAGCCCTCCTGTACCTCGTGGCACTCCACCGCTACCTCCGGTGGCGACTGCCTGGGTACCAACCTGAGGCCCACCTCGGAGGGGTTCTCTACCTGTTCGTGCGGGGCATGGCCGGCCCGGGGACGCCCGTAACCGACAACGGCCAGCCCTGTGGGGTGTTCTCCTGGGACCCGCCGGCAGCCCTCGTACGCGAAGTCTCTGACTTGCTGGCAGCCGGGGGGGGCCGGCCATGACCCAGGCAGGCGACCTCGACGCGGACTTGGCGCTCGGGGTGGCGCCGGAGAGCCTGTTGGGCGTGTTCAACCGCGCCGGGGTGCTCTCTGCCGCCGATGTCCACGTCGCTTTGACCCTTGACCGGCTGGGCAGCTCCAGCGACGCCCTCGTCGAACTGGCCGCCGCCCTGGCAGTGCGCGCCCCTCGCGCCGGGCACGTGCTGGCGGACCTGGCCACGGCCCCTTCGACCGTCCTTACGGGCAGCGAGGCCGAAGTGTGCCTGGAGGAGCTGCCCTGGCCCGAGGCAAGCACCTGGTTGGAGCGGCTCGCGAGCAGCGAGCTCGTGAGCACCCCGGGCGGTGCGGCGGCCAACCGGCCCCTTCGCCTCGAAGGGAGCGCCCTGTACCTGCAGCGGTACTGGCGCGACGAGTGCTCCGTCGCCGAGGAACTGCTCCGTCGGTCCGGCGCCCCTCCGCTCGACGTCGACGAGGGGCGCATGGGGGAAGCATTGGACCGGCTGTTCCCTGACGACACTTCCGGGCTCCAGCGCGAGGCGGCGGCCAAGGCGGCGCGTTACCTGCTCTCGGTCGTCGCCGGGGGGCCGGGCACCGGCAAGACAACCACCGTGGCTCGTTTCCTCGCGCTCGCTCACGATCAGTTCACGGCGGGTGGCAAGGCTGCACCCTTGGTGGCCCTGACCGCGCCCACGGGCAAAGCCGCGGCAAGAGTGGCGGAGGCCGTGCACGACGAGGCCCGGCGCCTGCCCCTCGGGGAAGCCGTACGCGAGTGGATGGCGGGCATCGACGCCTCCACCGTGGACCGTCTGCTCGGTCGCCACCCGGGCAGCAGTGGCCGCTTCCGTCACGACCGCCAAAACCGGCTGCCGCACGACATCGTGGTCGTCGACGAGACCTCCATGATGTCGTTGCCCCTGATGGCCAGCTTGCTCGACGCCGTGCGTCCGGACGCCCGCCTCGTCCTCCTCGGGGACCCAGAGCAGCTTGCCTCCGTGGAAGCCGGTGCGGTGCTGGCAGACATCGTCGGGCCCGCCAGGGATGCGCCAACGGGTGCCGGGAGCCCGGTCGCGCGGTGCGTCACCGTACTTTTGGACAACCATCGTTTCCATGGTGCCCTAGCCGAAGTGGCGGTCGCAGCTCGTGCCGGTGCCGGCGACACCGTCGTGAGCACTTTGAGGTACCCGCCCGGAGAGGGGGTCAGCTGGCTGGAAGTCGACCCGGCGAGCGCGGAGAGTGAAGCGCTGGCAGCCGTGCTGCAGCTAGCCGGCAACGAAGTCGAGGCCCTGGCCGAGCGCAGCTCCCTCGGCGACGCGCCCGGCGCCCTCGAGGCGCTCGGGCGGTTCAGGCTGCTTTGCGCCCACCGAGAAGGGCCGGCGGGGGCGTCTACTTGGAACGCCCTCATAGAGCGGTGGCTCTCCACCCGCTCCGCAACCGCCTCGCCCAGCGCCAGCTGGTACTCGGGCCGGCCCGTCGTTGTGACCGAGAACGACTACAGCCTCGGGCTGTGGAACGGCGACCTCGGCGTCGCAGTTCGCGAAGGTGACCGGTTGGTCGTGGTGTTCCAGCGGGGTGCGTCGCTCGTCCGGGTGAGCCCCTCGCGCCTGACGGCCGTGCAGACCGCCTTCGCCATGACGGCCCATCGGGCGCAGGGTTCGGAGTTCGACGAGGTAGTCTTCGTCCTGCCGCCGGCGCCGGCTCGTATCCTCACCCGGGAGCTCTTTTACACGGCCGTGACCAGGGCTCGTAGCGCGGTGACCGTGGTGGGTACCGAAGACGCGGTGCGTTTTGCGGTCGAGCGCCCCGTCGCACGTGCCTCGGGCTTGGCGGCCCGGCTTTGGGCTGCCGGCGCGCCCGACCCGGAGGCGGCGGGGAGCTCCCGCCCGGGGGCCGGACGTTGAGCCCGCCCGCCGGCGAGGCGGCACCGTGGCCGAAGCTGAGCCTCGGCTGGGAGCGGCTTTGCCAGGACCGCTCGCTGCACGGCAGGGACTGGAGCGCCGCGGCCGGCGAGCTGGCTGACGGTTGGCTGCGGGATCTCTTCGCACGCGCCGTCGCCGGCGTGGGACCGCCACCTGCTCTCTCGCCGGGGCGGCTCTCCGGGCTACGGGCCCGCTGGCGGGGCGGCGAAGCGACCGCGGCCGGAGAGGACGCTGGCCCGGGCCGAGGCCTGGCGCTCGTCGCCGTGGGAAGCCTCGGGCGGGGCGACCTCGCTCCGGGCAGTGACCTCGACCTGTTGCTGGTCCACTCGGGCCGAGCTGACGTGACGGAGGTGGCCGACCGGCTGTGGTACCCGATCTGGGACGACCCCATGCCGCTCGACCACAGCGTCCGGACTCTGGCCCAGGTGACCCAGGCAGCCGAGTCGGACCTCCGGGTGGCGCTCGGTTTGCTGGACGCCCGCCCGGTTGCCGGCGACCCCGAGCTCGGCGCGCGCGTTGTCCAGCTCGGGCGGCGCCTGTGGCAAGCCCACACCCCCAGGTGGGTACCCCAGGTCCTCGCGGCTCGGGAAGCGGCGCAAAATAGCCATGGTGACGTGGCCTTCCTGCTGGAGCCGGAGCTCCAAGAAGCCCGGGGCGGGCTCCGTGACGTGCAGGTCCTGGCCCTCTTGGCCCAGTTCACGCCCGTAACCGCGGGGTTGGCTTTCCAACCCTCGCTCACCGCCGCGGCCGACCTGCTCCATGGGGCCAGGGTCGAACTGCAACGCCTCAGCCGGCGGCGAAGCGAGAGGCTCTTGCTCGAAGACGGCGATGCGGTGGCCGCGGCGCTCGGGATGAGCGGGCGCGAAGAACTGGCCCACCGGCTGGCGGACGCCGGCAGGACGGTGGCCTGGGCGGTCGAAGACGGCTCCCGGCGGGTGCAGTCGTGGCTCGCCGGGCCGCGCGGGCGTGGAGGCTCGGCCGACAGGCTTGTCGAGCCCGGGTTGGTGCTGCGTGACGACGAGGTTGTCGTCCCACTGGCCACCCCTGTCAAAGACGACCCTTCCCTGGCCTTGCGGGCGGCGGCGGCTTCGGCCGAACTCGGCGTGCCTCTCGCCCGCACCACCTTGGCACGCCTCGCGCTCGAGGCACCCGTCCCGGAACTGCCCTGGCCGGAGGAGGTCCTGCGAGCCTTTCTCCGCCTGCTCGCCGACGCCCCCGCCAGCACCCACGCCATAGAAACTCTCGACCAGCTGGGCGTGTGGGAACGCTATATGCCCGAGTGGCCGAAGGTTCGCAACCGCCCGCAGTTCGACCCCTACCACCGCTTTACGGTGGACCGGCACCTCCTGGAGACGGTGGCCAATGTGGCGGCCCGTGCTCGCGACGTGCACCGGCCAGACCTCCTGCTGCTCGGGGCGCTTCTCCACGATGTCGGAAAGGGTGCGGGTGAGGACCATTCGCGCGCCGGTGCCGCCATTGCCGCCTTGGCGTCGGAGCGCTTCGGGCTGGCGGGCCCGGACGCCGCCACGCTCGAGAAGCTCGTGCTCCACCACCTGCTGTTGCCGGACACAGCGACGAGGCGCGACATCGAGGACCCGGCGACGGCGAAGACCGTAGCGGAGGCGGTGGGCGACGCGACGACCCTGGAACTACTGGCGGCTCTCACGGAAGCTGATGGGAAGGCGACAGGGCCGTCGGCGTGGAGCGAGTGGAAGGCCCGCCTGGTCGAGCGGCTCGTTGAGCGCGCCGGCGCCCTTCTGGAGGGAAAGCCGCTGGTCGAGGGCACACCCTTTCCTACAGAGGACCACCGTCGCCTGATGTCGAGCGGCGGCTTAGAAGTAGTGCCCGGCCCACGCGAGCTCGTGGTCGTGGGGCGTGACCGCCCCGGGCTCCTCGCCGACGTCACCGGGGCCTTGGCGCTCCATGGGATTGCGGTGCTCCAAGCGCGCGTCCACAGCGAGGACGGCCAAGCATTGGAGGTCTTCACCCTCGACCTGCCCGATGGCGCCGCGCCGAGATGGCAACGCGTGACCCGGGATATCGAAGGCGCTGCCCTCGGCCACCTCGACATCACCGGGGCATTGGCCAGGAGCGAGCTGCAACGCACCGACCGCCGGCGTAGGCGTTCGCCGGCGCTACCCCCACCAGAGGTGAGGGTGACCCTGGACAACCACGGGGCCAGCAGCGCAACCATCCTCGAGGTCCGCGCCCCCGACGCCCCCGGCCTGCTTCACCGAGTGGCGGCCGCCCTAACGGGCCTCGGCCTCGACATAGTTTCCGCGCGCGTGTCCACGCTCGCCAACGCGGCCGTGGACACTTTCTACGTGCGCCAGGCCGGCGACAAACTAACCCCGGACGACGCCGAGGCCGCCCGGCAAGCCCTCGAAGCAGCGCTCGGAACTGCGGCGCCCGGAACTGCGGCGCCCGGAACTGCGGCGCCCGGAACTGCGGCTGCCGGAGCTGCGGCGCCCGGAACTGCGGCGCCCGGAACTGCGGCTGCCGGAGAAAGTCGTAACGCTCCCGAAACATAGCGGTAGCTGCTTCGAAACACGCTGCCCCTACCTTCGCGAGGAGCCCCTGGCCCAGCTGCGCCGAAGGGCTCTCGAACGCTTCCGAACGCACTAGGAGGAGGGCTTTTGCAGCACCTTTTGGTCCACTTGCAAGCCGCCGCGTCGCCCAGCTTCTCGGACAAGCCGTACCTGAACACCGGCGACAACGCGTGGCAGATGACCGCGGCCACCTTCGTGGCCCTGATGAGCGTCCCTGGCCTGGCCGTCCTCTTCGGCGGCCTGGTCCAAAAGAAATGGGTGGTCAACACGATGTTCATGACCTTCGCCGGGTTCGCAGCGGTCCTCGTCGTCTGGGTGCTCTGGGCGTACCACATGGGCTTTGGCTCGCCCTGGTTCCGAGGGGCGAACTGGAAGCCGTCGAGCGACCCCATCACCAACTTTTTCGCCAACTTCGTCGGCCACCCGGGCACGACGCTTTCGAGCAAGGGCTTGGAGTCCCAGGCGAGCATCCCGCTCGTCAACGGGGGCATGCCCCCGTTCGCCCTGCCCAATGCGAGCGTCGTGTACTTCCAGTTCGTGTTCGCGGCCATAACACCGCTCCTTTTCCTCGGGAGCGTGCTCAGCCGGATCAGGTTCAAGGTCTGGCTGATCTTCGTCCCGTTGTGGACCTCTCTCGCCTATGCCGTCAACGCCTTCTTGCTCTGGGGCGGCGGCTACTGGGCGCAGCAGGGCGCCGGCGACTTCTCGGGCGGCTACGTCATCCACCTCGCCGCCGGGACGAGCGGCTTCGTGGCCGCAGCCATGATCGGCCCCCGCATAAAAAAGGACAGGGAAAGGGCGCTCCCCCACAGCCTGCCGCTGGTGGCGATCGGCGCCGGCATCGTGTGGCTCGGCTGGAACGGCTTCAACGGCGGTGACCCTTACTTCGCCAGCGCCGACGCAGCCACAGCAGTCATAAACACCAACATGGCCACGGCCGCGGCTTTGCTCACCTGGGTGCTCTGGGACATGTTCTTGGGCCCCGCCAAGAAGCCCACCTTCCTCGGCGCCGTCAACGGGATGGTGGTCGGCCTGGTGGCGATCACGCCCTCCGCTGGCTACGTGAACGGCGCCGGCGCCCTCCTGATTGGCGCCATCGACTCCACGATCGTGTGGATGGCCTGGACCTACCTGTCACGGGCCAGCTTCATGAAGAAGGTGGACGACGCCATGGGGGTCGTCTACACCCACGGCATAGCCGGCTTCATGGGGGGCATCCTGCTCGGCGTTTTCGCCGACCCCACGGTCGTCGAGTACCAGAGCGTCAACGGGACCAAGTTCTCGATCACCGGCGCCCTCTACGGCCATCCGAAACAGGTGCTGATCCAGTTCTTGGCCGGCGTCACCATCATCTTGTGGGACGCCCTCGTGACCTTTGTCATATTGAAAGTGATCAGCTTCTTCACTCCCTTGCGGATGACCGACGAAGAGTGCGAGGTCGGCGACCTGGCTGTCCACGATGAAGAGGGTTACCCCGAGGTCGAGGGCGTATCGAGGGTCTTGCCCGGCTATGGCGAGGCGGCCGGGGTGCCGGCCCTGGCGCCAGCCGCCGGCGGCATCCGGGTTGGAGGTGGTGCCTGATGGTCCTGGTGACAGCCGTCATCAAGCCACACGCCCTCGACGCCGTACGCGAGGCGCTCTCCTACCTCGGGGTCGCCGGGATGACGATCTCAGAGGTGAAGGGCTTCGGGCGCCAACGCGGCCACACCGAAATCTACCGGGGCGCCGAGTACCGCGTCGAGTACCTGCCGAAAATAAAGGTGGAGGTCCTGTCGGCCGCGGAGATGGCAGACGACATCGTGGAACTGATCACCAAGGCCGCCCGTACCGGCAAGATCGGCGATGGCAAGATCTGGGTCACCCCAGTCGACAGCGTGACCCGGATCCGCACCGGCGAAACCGGGCCGAGCGCCATCTGAAGCGAAACGAGGGTAGGAGCGAGCGAGATGGCACGAGGCAAGTTCCGGACGAAAAAGAGCGGAACCACTTCGGCCCCTCGGGGCGTTAAGTACCCGAGGGTGGGTTCCCAGCCGGGAGCGGCCAGCACGGTGCCGGGCGCTCCGAAGCAGCTGAACCAGCTCCATAGAGCGGCCGGGGCCGGCAGCCAGGCGGGGCTGCCAGTCCTGGGCATTGCTGTCATGTCCCCCTGGGGGTGGCGCATCCTGGCCGTTTTCACCATGGTCGCCCTGGGCCTGTGCCTCACCTTCTTCATCGACGGCAAGACCGTCTTCGGCGCCCTCTGGGTGGTGGTGAGCGTGGCATGGGGAGGGTTCAGCTACAGGCTCTGGCGTCAACACCTCGACTGGGACAGCACGTCCCAGCTCGCCCCCTAACAGACGACCTCGCCGGCACCGGAGAACACCGCCGGCTCAGCCGGTCACCCTGACCTCTTCGCCGTTGGGTACGAGTTCCTCCCAGGTGTTGCCCGGGGCAAGCGTGATCCTGGTGCCGTCGGCCTCCACGAAGGTGGCCGGGTCGGCGAGCTTGGGCCTCACCCAGCGGCCCACGAACTCTTCCCCGTTACGGAACACCCAGGCCGGGCCGGACCCGGTCAAGGTGCAGTCGGTTTCGTGGGCGCCGGCGGCGTCCTCCAGGTAGGGAGTGGAGTACTCGACGACGTGCAGGATGACCACGTTGACCGCCGAGATCTGAGCGCCGTTGCCCAGCATGGCTGGCCCGTTGTCCTCCGGGGTGCAGACCTGCTGCTCCCCCGGCGGGCAGGCATAGGAGCGCAGCCACCGGTGGAGGCCTGGCGTCCAGGTCCAAGTGGTGATGTCTAGGGGGTAGTCCACATGGGCAGCGGTCACGGGCTTGCCGCCGGCCGGTGGGTGCCCGTAGCTGAAGATTGGCCTGGGCACGGTCTCGGGGTAGCCTTTGGCCGCCGCAACCTGGTAAAGCCGCTCGGTGGAAGTGACCAGGTTGTGGGGTTCGAGGCGCGTCGGGTCGCGCCAGTAGGCCTGGCCTTGCGTCATGGCCCCGACGTCTTCCAGCAGTGAGGTCGGTGAGTCGACCGCTTCGACGACGGGCTGGATCGCCCCTGAGTAGGCGAAGAGGACCTTGCCCAGGGGCTTCAGGATTTTAATGTCGACGAACCGAGCCGAACGCACCGGTTCGATGCGAGGAGCCCCCTGGCACTGGTAGACGGCAATGAAGCGGGTGATGCCCCCCTCGACGGGTTCCTCGAAGACGATGTCGGCGCGGTTCAGGCCCCATTGAGGGCGAGCCGCGGGAAGGTTCTCCACCTTGACCGCGATCGCGGCCCGCTGCGGCACCTTGCCGGCGGGGGACGGGGCCCCGGTGAGGGGGCAGAGGGCCACGTGCTTGGGCCGGCTGGTAGTCGTCGGCGCTGGCGCCGTCCTCGCAGTGGTGGTGCTGCTAGACGATGTCGAGGCGATCGCCGCCTTCTTGGCGCCACTGCCGCAGCCGCCCACTAGGGCTGCGGCGGCGGACACCGTGGCCACCACACTGAGAGAAGCCATCCCCCGACGGCATCCGCCGGCTCCCCGTTTCATCGTGGGCCAAACCCTACCGGGCAACCCAGCGGCGGTCACGCACGCCTGGGCGGCGCCCGCTGTACTGGCTGTGCCGGCGGCCTTCGGCCGGCTCCGGGCTAGGCGCGCTGGCCTTGGCGGCGCACCGCTTCGGTTGCGGCTGCGACCGCCTCGGGGTCGCCGAGCCAGCGCCCGCCGGCCTGGAGCGGCTGGAGGCCCTTGTCCAGTTCGTAGACGATGGGGACGCCCGTTGGGATCTCGAGCTTCGAGACGGTCTCGCCGTCCATCTGGTCGAGGTGCTTGATGAGCGCGCGCAGGCTGTTGCCGTGGGCCGCCACCAGCACGACCTTGCCGGCGAGGAGGTCAGGGGCGATCGCGTCGTACCAGTAAGGCACCATCCGCACCACCACGTCGGCCAGGCACTCCGTCCTCGGTACCACTCCGGGCACGTAGCGGGGGTCGGCTGACACGTCATAAGCGCTGCCGGGCTCGAGAGGTGGGGGCGGCACGTCGTAGCTGCGCCGCCAAAGCCGGAACTGCTCGTCGCCATAGCGGTCGCGGGTCTCTGCCTTGTCTAGGCCGGTGAGGCCCCCATAATGGCGCTCGTTGAGCCTCCAGTGGCGGTGGACCGGGATCCACAGGCGGCCCATCTCCTCCTGGAGGATGTTGAGGGTGCGGATAGCCCGGGTAAGCACCGACGTATGGGCGACGTCAGGGAGGAGCCCCTCTTCGGCCAGGAGGCGGCCGGCCTGGTGGGCCTCGTCCTCACCCTGCGCGGAGAGGTCGACGTCCCACCAACCGGTGAAGCGGTTCTCCAGGTTCCAGGCGCTTTGACCGTGACGTACGAGCAGGAGAGTTGCCATACCGCCAAGCTACCGTCGCCGGCCCGAAGGCGACGCGGCCCAAAGGTCATAAGCCAGCGTGACCAGGTACTATCCACAAGCGACCAACTTTCTTGATACGAAGGCACTCAACTTCGCTACCATGGGCCGTGGACAAACGACCGGGACCAACAGACCGGGACCAACATGACCAACGCAACAGACCGGACAACGCGGGCCTCGGCCCGTCCTTAAGGAGGCGTCAATGGCAAAGGCAGTAGGTATCGACCTCGGGACCACCAACTCGGTGGTAGCCGTCCTAGAAGGCGGTGAGCCCACCGTCATCCCCAACGCAGAGGGATCTCGCACCACACCTTCGGTCGTCGGGTTTTCCAAGTCAGGCGAGGTGCTCGTGGGCGAGGTCGCCAAACGCCAAGCCATCACCAACCCAGAGCGCACCGTCCGCTCGGTCAAGCGCCACATGGGGGACAACTCCTGGCACGTCAACATCGACGGCAAGGGTTACTCCCCCCAGGAGATCTCGGCCAGGATCCTCCAGAAGCTGAAGCGTGACGCGGAGAGCTACCTCGGCACGACCATCACCCAGGCGGTGATCACCGTCCCCGCCTACTTCGACGACGCCCAGCGCACCGCTACCAAGGAGGCGGGCCAGATCGCCGGGCTCGAGGTCCTGCGCATCATCAACGAGCCGACGGCAGCGGCGCTCGCCTACGGGCTCGACAAGCAGGAGGAGCAAACGGTCCTCGTGTTCGACCTCGGCGGCGGGACCTTCGACGTCTCGATCCTCGAGATAAGCGAGGGCATCTTCCAGGTGAAGTCCACGAGCGGTAACACCCACCTTGGCGGCGACGACTGGGACCAGCGCATCATCGACTGGCTCGTCAAGAGCGAGAAGGACACCGAAGGGGTCGACCTCTCGGGAGACAAGATGGCGCTCCAGCGGCTGAAGGAGGCCGCTGAAAAGGCCAAGATCGAGCTGTCGCAGGTACAGGAGACCAACATCAACCTGCCGTTCATCACGGCCACGAGCGAGGGCCCGAAGCACCTCGACATGAAGCTGACCCGGGCCAAGTTCCAGGAAATGACGGCCGACTTGGTCGAGGCCTGCCGCGGGCCTTTCGACCAGGCCATCAAGGACGCCGGCCTGTCCAAGGAGCAGATCAACCACGTCGTGCTGGTCGGCGGCGCGACCCGCATGCCGGCAGTCCAGGACCTCGTGCGCGGCCTCACCGGCAAGGAACCCCACAAGGGTGTCAACCCCGACGAGGTCGTCGCCGTGGGCGCCGCCATCCAGGCCGGGGTGCTGAAGGGAGAGGTGAAGGACATCCTGCTGCTCGACGTCACCCCGCTCTCCCTCGGCATCGAGACCAAGGGCGGCGTGATGACGAAATTGATCGAGCGCAACACGACCATACCGACCAAGAAGACCGAGGTCTTCACCACCGCCGAGGACATGCAGCCCTCGGTCGAGATCCACGTGCTCCAAGGCGAGCGCGAGATGGCGATGTACAACAAGACGCTCGGCAAGTTCCAGCTCGTCGACCTGCCGCCGGCGCCCAGGGGCATCCCGCAGATCGAGGTCACCTTCGACATCGACGCCAACGGCATCGTGCATGTGTCGGCGCGCGACCGGGCGACAGGCAAGGAGCAGTCCATGACCATCACCGGCCAGAGCGCCCTCCAAAAGGACGAGATCGACCGCATGGTGCACGACGCCGAAGCGCACGCTGCCGACGACAAGAAGCGCCGGGAGGAAGCCGAGATCCGCAACAACGCCGACTCTCTCGTCTACCAGACCGAAAAGATGCTGAAGGACCAGGCCAGCTCGTTTAGTGGGGCCGAGAAGGACCGCGTCGAGTCCGACCTCAAGTCCCTGAAGGACGCACTTTCGGGTAACGACACCGAGGCCATCAAGTCCGCCACGGAGCGGCTCGCCGGAGGGGTCCAAGAGCTCGGCAAGAGGCTCTACGAAGCCGCCGCGGCCTCCTCTGAGACGCCACCGCCCGGTGATGGCGCGACGGCTGGCACCTACGCGGGTGCGGGTGCGGGCAACGGGGCCGGCGACGAAGAGGTCGTGGACGCCGAGATCGTCGACGAGGGCGGGAAGAGCTGATGGGCCCCGGTACCAACCAGCAACGCTGGGCGGAGGCGCCAGAAGGTTCCCAGCCGGAAGACAACGGGGGCGCCGGCGCTCACGCCGGCGGTCCTTTGCCCCAGGCTGAGGCGTCTGGCGCGCCGCCCGGCCGTTTGGCCCACGACGCCGGGACGCCTGAACAGCCGCCCGGTGAGCGCGGCCCCCGCGCCGAGGGCGGAACTGGCGGCGAAGCGCCAGAGGGCGCCGGCGACGAGCAGGTGCCGGGCACCGCGGGCCCTACTTCTGCGCCCGCCGCCGAAGCCGACCTGGCTTCGCTGCTGGTAGAAGTCGAGCACCAGCGCGACGAGTACCTCGACGCGCTCCGCCGCCTGCAGGCCGAGTTCGACAACTACCGCAAACGCATGGAGCGCCACCAGCGGGAGGTCGCAGACAACGCCGCCGGCAGGTTGGTGAAGGAGCTCCTGCCCGTCTTGGACACGGCCGACCTGGCCCTTGCCCATGGGGGCGGGGAAGAAGTGAAGCACGTCGCGGGCGCCCTTTTCGACATACTCTCCAAGCAGGGCTTGGAACGCATCGACCCCGAGGGCCAGCCCTTCGACCCCGAGCACCACGACGCGGTCGCCCACGAGCCGGCTGAAAGCGACGACACCGCCGAGCCCCTCGTCAGCGAAGTGATGCGCGCCGGCTACCGCTGGAATGGCCGCGCCCTGCGTCCGGCCATGGTGAAGGTCAGGGGCTGAACATGGCACCTCAGCGCGAGTGGCTGGACAAGGACTACTACAAGGTCCTGGGCGTCTCGAAAGACGCCTCGGACAAGGAGATCGCTCGCGCCTACCGCAAGCTTGCCAAGCAGTACCACCCAGACGCCCACCCAGGCTCGGAAGAGCGCTTCAAGGAGATCTCGGCCGCCTACGACGTGGTAGGCGACGCAGCCAAGCGCAAGGAGTACGACGAGGTCCGTTCCCTCTCGGAGAGAGGGTTCGCCGGCAACCCCTTCGCCGGCGCCGGCGCGAACGGCAGTGGTGCCACCTTCTCGAGCTTCGGGATGGACGACCTCGGCGACCTGCTCGGCAACATCTTCGGCCGCGCATCCAGGAGGGGCCGTCCCGGCACCGCCGGCCCCGGGCCGGGCGGAGCGCTCGGGCCGCAGCGTGGGCAGGACATCGAGGCACAGCTGCACCTGTCTTTTGCCGACGCCGTGCACGGCGCGACCACCACTGTCAACGTGACCTCCGACGCCGTGTGCTCGACCTGCCATGGCTCCGGCGCGGCGCCAGGGACCGCTCCTGCGGCGTGCTCGGTCTGCGGCGGGCGCGGAGTGGTCAACGAAAACCAGGGCATGTTCTCCTTCAGCCAGCCCTGCCCCGCTTGCGGCGGTACCGGGACGAAGGTGGAGGTACCCTGCCCCGCCTGCCACGGCCGGGGGACCGAGCGGCGCGCCCGCCAGGTGAAGGCGCGCATCCCACCCGGCGTCGAGGACGGCCAGCGCATCAGGCTCCCCCGTCGCGGGGGGGCAGGGCGCTTCGGCGGCCCGCCAGGCGACCTCTACGTCGTCGTTCGGGTCGCGCCCGACCCGGTTTTCACGCAAAGAGGTCACGACCTCCAGGTGAGGGTGCCCATCACCTTCGCCGAAGCGGCCCTCGGCACGACCGTTTCGGTGCCGACGTTGGACGGCAAGCCGGTGTCGGTAAAGGTCCCAGCGGGGACGCGCTCGGGCAAGGTGTTCCGGGTGAAGGGCCACGGCGTACCGGCGCCAGGGAAACCGGGGGACCTCCTGGTGAGCTTCGACATCGACGTGCCGGAAAAGTTGTCTGCCGAACAGAAGCGCGCCGTCGAAGCCTTGGCGCGAGCTTCCGAGCGCGAGGGCGACAAGCTCCGTGAGAAATTGGGGGCCTCGGCCCGGTGAACGAGAGCCTGATGAACGAGAGCCCCAATGGTAAGCGGGGAGGCAGGCCCGCCGGCAAGAGGGACCGCCCCATGGCGGTCTACGTCATCTCGGTGGCGGCCGAGTTGGCCGGCGTGCACCCCCAGACACTTCGGATCTACGAGCGCAAAGGCCTTCTCGGGCCGGCGCGCACCCTCGGGGGCAGCCGGCGCTACAGCGACGAGGACATCGCCCTCTTGCGCCGGATACAGGACCTCACCTCGTCAGGGCTCAACCTGGAAGGGGTAAGGCGGGTGATCGAGCTCGAGGCCGAAGTCGCGAGGCTCCGCAAGGAACTCGAGCAGGCGAGAGCAGAAGCCCGCCACGCGGTCGAGCAGGTGCACCGCCAGTACCGCCGCGACCTCGTGCCCCTCAACCTCTCGCCGGTGCGCTGGCTGCCCGGCCAGCGCTGACTATTCGAAGGAGTTAGACCAAGAAGATGGCCATCGACGCCAACCGCTGGACCCAGCGGACACAAGAAGCTTTCAGCGCTGCAGTCGCCGACGCGCGCGCCCGCAACAACCCCGAGGTCATGCCCGAGCACCTCCTCCTCGCCTTGATCGGCCAGGAGGGTACCGCCGTGCTGCCCGTGCTCGACCGGGTCGGGGTCGAGTTGCTGCCCCTGCGCAACCGCTTGGAGGAGGCGCTCGGCAAACTGCCGCACAGTTACGGAGGCGAGAGCGCCGCGCTCTCGCGCCAGGCCCGGGACATCTTGGAGGAGGCCGGCCGTGAGCGCGATCGCCTCGGCGACGAGTACCTGTCGGTGGAGCACCTCCTGCTCACCTTTTCCAAGCTCATCGGCGTCGGCCGGGACAAGCTGCTCGAAGCGCTGAAGGAGGTGCGGGGCAGCCACCGAGTCACGAGCCAAAACCCAGAAGACGCCTACCAGGCGTTGGAGAAATACGGCCGCGACCTGACCGAGGAGGCCCGGCGCGGCAAGCTCGACCCCGTCATCGGGCGCGACGAGGAGATCCGCCGCGTGGTCCAAGTGCTGTCCCGGCGCACCAAAAACAACCCCGTCCTGATCGGCGAACCAGGTGTCGGCAAGACGGCGATCGTCGAGGGGCTCGCCCGCCGTATCGTCGAGGGCGACGTGCCCGAGAGCCTGCGCGGCAAGCGGCTCTTGGCCCTCGACCTCGGGTCGATGGTCGCCGGCGCCAAGTACCGGGGTGAGTTCGAGGAACGCCTGAAGGCCGTCCTGAAAGAGATCGCCGACTCCGAGGGTGAGGTCATCACGTTCATCGACGAGCTGCACACGATCGTCGGGGCGGGGGCAGCCGAAGGCGCCATGGACGCGGGCAACATGATAAAGCCGATGCTGGCGCGAGGTGAGCTGCGCATGATCGGCGCCACCACGCTCGACGAGTACCGCAAGCACATCGAAAAAGACGCGGCTTTGGAGCGGAGGTTCCAACCGGTCTACGTGGGACAACCGTCCGTCGAGGACACGATCGCCATATTGCGGGGCCTGAAGGAACGCTACGAGGTCCATCACGGGGTGCGGATCATGGACTCCGCCCTCGTCGCCGCGGCAGTGCTCTCGGACCGCTACATCACCGGCAGGTGGCTCCCCGACAAGGCCATCGACCTGGTGGACGAAGCCGCCAGCCGGTTGCGGATCGAGATCGACTCCATGCCCACAGAGATCGACGTGGTCGAGCGGCGCATCCGCCAGCTCGAGATCGAGCGCGTCGCGCTCGCCAAGGAAACCGACGACGCCTCCGTCGAGCGGCTGGCCAAGCTCGACGAGGAGCTCTCCAACCTGCGCGAGGCCTCCAACGGGATGAAGGCCCATTGGCAGGCGGAAAAAGACGCCATCGGCTCCATCAACAGCCTGAAAGAGGAGCTGGAGGGACTGAAGAGCGAGGCGGAGCGCTACGAACGCACCGGCGACCTGGCCAAGGCCTCGGAGATCCGCTACGGCACCATCCCCGAGGTGTCGAGGCGAGTGGACGAGGCGACCAGACGCCTGCAGGAGCTCCAGTCGGGCAAGAAGATGCTGAAGCAGGAAGTGGACGAGGAAGACGTGGCCGAGGTCGTCGCCAAATGGACCGGGATCCCGGTCTCACGCCTGCTCGAAGGCGAGGTGGCCAAGCTCGTGAAAATGGAGTCTGTCCTCCACCAGCGCGTCGTCGGCCAGGACGAGGCGGTGGCGGCGGTAGCCAACGCCATCCGCCGTTCGCGAAGCGGCCTGTCGGACCCGGGACGGCCCATCGGGAGCTTCCTCTTCCTCGGCCCGACCGGGGTCGGCAAAACCGAACTGGCGCGAGCGGTCGCCGATTTCCTCTTCGACGACGAGCGAGCGATGGTCCGCATAGACATGTCCGAGTACATGGAGAAGCACTCAGTGGCCCGCCTCGTCGGCGCGCCCCCCGGCTATGTCGGCTACGAGGAGGGCGGCCAGCTGACCGAGGCAGTGCGCCGGCGGCCGTACTCGGTCGTGCTCCTGGACGAGGTCGAAAAGGCGCACCCGGACGTGTTCAACATCTTGCTCCAGGTGCTCGACGACGGCCGGCTCACCGACGGCCAGGGCCGCACGGTCAACTTCACCAACACCGTGCTCATAATGACCTCCAACTACCAGGGGGACCTGCGGGACGTGTTCAAGCCGGAGTTCTTGAACCGCATCGACGAGATCGTGCGCTTCAGGGCCTTGACCAAAGAGGACCTGACCGAGATCGTCGACATCCAGTTGCGCGGCCTCGCCAAACGGCTCACGGACCGACGCCTCGAGCTCACGGTCACCCCGGCCGCCAAGACCTGGCTCGCCGAGCACGGCTACGACCCTGCCTACGGGGCGAGACCGCTGAAGCGCCTCGTCCAGCGGGCGATCTCGGACCCGTTGGCCCTCGCCCTCTTGGAGGGCAAGTACTCCGACGGGGACACGGTCACCGTGGACGAGCCGGCGGCCGGCGAGAGCGAGGGCGGTCTCCTGCTCCGCTGAGGCTGCCGGGCCGGGGCCGGGCCGGCGGCCCCGGCGGGGCCGGGCCGGCGCCAGGCGCTCGAGTCATCACGCCCGAGTGCGATCTTGTAGACGTAAGTGGCCAAATAAGCCGTTTTCGTCTGCAAGAATGTTGCCGGCGCAGAGTACGCCGGCGCAACATCTGCGCCGGCGGGCAGCCCTAGCCCCCCTCCTCGCAGGCTTGGCAACGGCCGAGCATGGCGAAGTGGTGAGGGTCGATCGTGAAGCCCATCTCGGCTTTGACCGTGCCGGCCAGGTCGGCGAACAACTCGTCGGGAGCCTCCAGGGTCGCACCGCAGACCTCGCAGATGAAGTGCCCGTGCGCCAGTGTGGCGAGCTGGTAGGCGGCAGGGCCGTGGCCCATGTGGGCGTGGACCACCACGCCGAGGCGCTCCAAGTCCTCGACGTTGCGGTAGATGGTCGAGATGTGGACATCGGGCGCGCGAGCCTGGACCGCCTCCGCCAGCTCCTCTGCCGTCATGTGGCCGTCCGCCTCGAAGAGGACCTCCAAGAGGACCCGCCGCGATGGCGTAGCCCGCCCTCCCCGGGCCCGCACGAGCCGGAGCACCTCGTCCACCGAGGACGCGCCCCGGCCGGCGCCGGCGGCCGGGCTGAGCGGCTTGCTCATCTCTACCCACGTTAGGACCAGCCCATCTGCCCACGTTGGGACCGGGCCATCCGCCCCGAACACCCCTCGGGATCTTATTGCGATCCGGTCGCAACTGCGCTAGGGTGGCTGCTAGCAGTCGCCACGAACGCCGCCGCCGGGGCGGCGGCAGGAGCGGAGATGGACGTGCGTGAAGGACAGGGCCGGGAGGCGGTAGGTACCGCGCAGGTGCCCGCAATGGGCGCCAAGCAGATGCTGAGGGAGTCGTTCGCGGCCTTCTCTCCGGTGGAGCGCCGGCGGGTCGTGGCCATGTACGGCTCGATCGTGTTCCTCCACGCCGCTGGCTTCTTCGTCTTTGCCGCGTTCGTCGTCCCGGCCCACTACCGCGGGCTCGGCATCAGCGTGAGCGTGCTCGCCTACACCCTCGGGCTCCGCCACGCCTTCGACGCCGACCACATATCGGCGATCGACAACACGACGCGCAAGTCCATAGGCGAGCGCCGGGGCTCGGGCCAGCCTCGGCCCCTGGCCTACGGGTACTTCTTCTCCTTCGGCCACTCGAGCGTCGTCGTCGCCCTCGGGGTCGGGCTGATAATCGCAGAAAGGACGGTCTTCAACGCCGTCTCCAACGGCAGGTCAGGTCTCGAGTCCTTCGGTGGCGTGTTCGGGACCATGGTGTCGGCGAGCTTCTTGTTCCTGATCGGCCTGCTCAACCTGGTGGTGCTGGCGGGGATCGTCCGGGTGTTCCGGTCCATGCGGCGCGGCCTCTACGACGAGGCCGAGCTCGAGCGCCAGCTCGACAACCGGGGCTTTTTCTACCGGTTCTTCGGGCGCTGGATGAAGGCGATCAGCAAGGAATGGCAGATGTACCCCGTCGGGGTCCTCTTCGGCCTCGGTTTCGACACCGCCACCGAGGTCGCCCTCCTCGCCACGACCGCCTTCTACGCCTCGCAGCACGTCCCCTGGTACGCCATCCTCTGCCTGCCCATATTGTTCACGGCCGGGATGGCGCTCATGGACACTACCGATGGGATCTTCATGAACGTGGCCTACGGGTGGGCATTTTTCAACCCCGTGCGCAAGGTGTACTACAACCTGGCCATAACGGGGCTCTCCGTGGCTATCTGCTTTTTCATCGGTGGGGTCGAAGCGCTCGGCCTGCTGGCGACGGAGATCCCGGGCCTCAGCCACCACAGCGGCTTTTGGGGTTTCATGTACAACTTCAACATCAACACGGCGGGCTTCGTGATAGTGGGCATGTTCGTGGGGACCTGGGCGGCGGCCGCGCTTTTCTGGCGCTACGCCAGAGTCGAGGAGCGCTGGGGCGCCAGGCTGAAGGCGGCCGAGACCGAGCCCTGACCGGGGGCGGCCGCCAGCTACCGGCCGGTCCCCGGCGCTCGACGAGGTAGCAAAGCGCTCGGCTATCATTTGTCGTACCGCAACTAAAGCGAAGGAGCTTGCGCGTGCCCGCGACGATCCTGATCGGAGCCCAGTGGGGCGACGAGGGCAAGGGGAAGCTGACCGACCTGCTGGCCAAGGAGATGGAGGTCGTGGTCCGCTACCAGGGCGGCCACAACGCGGGCCACACCGTGGTCGTAGACAGTGAGCGCTTCGCCCTCCAACTCCTGCCGAGCGGTGTCCTCTACCCCCACATCACGCCCGTCATCGGCAACGGTGTCGTGGTGGACCCCAAGGTCCTGATCGAGGAGATGGACGCCCTCGAAGCGCGCGGCGTGGACTGCTCGCGCCTTGTGATCTCCGGTAGTGCTCACCTGATCATGCCCTACCACCAGGAGCTCGACGCTTTGACCGAGCGCTACCTCGGCAAGAACCGCCTGGGCACGACCAAGCGCGGCATCGGCCCCGCGTACGCCGACAAGGCGGCCCGGGTCGGCCTGCGCGTGCAGGACCTGCTCGACCCGAAAATATTCCGACAAAAGCTAGACGTCGTGCTCAAGGAGAAAAACCTCATCCTGGCCAAGGTCTACAACCGCCTCGGCCTCTCGGCAGCCGACATCGCCGGCGCCTACCTCGACCAGTACGCGCCGCGCCTCGCCCCCCAGATAGGCGATTCGGTGGGCTTGGTCCACGAGGCCCTGGCCCGCGGCGCCGGCGTCCTGCTCGAGGGGGCGCAGGCCACCTTCTTGGACCTCGACCACGGCACCTACCCCTTCGTCACCTCCTCCAACCCCGTCGCCGGGGGGGCCTGCACGGGGGCCGGCATCGGGCCGCGCCACATATCCCGGGTGATCGGGATCGCCAAGGCGTACATGACCCGGGTGGGTGCCGGGCCGTTCCCCACCGAGGTTGCGGGGGAAGAAGGGGATGCGCTCGTCGCGCGGGGCCACGAATGGGGCACCAACACTGGGCGGCGCCGGCGTACCGGTTGGTTCGACGCGGTCATGGTGCGCCACGCCGTGCGGCTCAATTCCCTGGACGAACTCGTTATCACCAAGCTCGACGTGCTGGACACGTTCGAAAAGCTCAAGGTCTGCGTGGCCTACGAGGCCGGCGGCAAGCGCTACGAACAGCTCCCTTGGCACCAGTCGGTGCTCTACGAAGCCGTGCCTGTCTACGAAGAGCTCCCCGGCTGGCGCTGCGAGACGACCCGCGTGCAACACGAGGACGACCTGCCCGGGCCGGCGAGGAAGTACCTCGGCTTCCTGGCCGAACAATCCGGGGCACCGATCAGCTACGTGGGGGTCGGGCCGGAACGGGCGCAAGTGGTGGCGCTCAACGTTCGATGAGGGTCTGCGTCGTCGGCAGCGGAGCGCGAGAGCACGCCCTCGCAGACGCCCTCGCCCGGACCGCCGAAGTCGTGGTGGCGCCGGGCAACCCGGGGATGGCGGGCCTGGTACGTACGGACGTCCCTCCCGAGCGAGTCGAGGCGGGCCTCTGGGTGATCGGCCCTGAAGCACCGCTCGTCGAAGGTCTCGCCGACAGGATAAGGGCGAGGGGGGGCCTGGTCTTCGGGCCGGGGGCGGACGGGGCGCGCCTCGAGGGCTCGAAGATCTGGATGAAAGACCTGCTCGCGGCTGCAAAGGTCCCGACGGCTGCGTTCAAGGCTTTTGCCGAGCTGGGGGACGCCCTCCGCCACCTCCGCACGACGCCAGGCCCATGGGCCATAAAGACCGACGGGCTGGCGGCTGGCAAGGGGGTGCTCGTCACTTCTTCGCTAAGAGAAGCAGAAAACGACCTCAGGGCCAAGATGTCGGGCCAGGCTTTTGGCGAGGCTGGCCGGCGCGTCGTTATAGAAGAGGCCCTCCTCGGAGAGGAACTGTCGTTGATGGCCCTCTGCGACGCCGAGCGGGCCTATCCCCTGGCCGTCGCCCAGGACTACAAGCGGCTCGGAGACGGGGGTACCGGGCCCAACACGGGCGGCATGGGCGCGTACTCGCCCGTGCCTTTCGCCGGCGACGAACTGGTCGGCCAGGTCATGGAGCGCGCCGTCCTGCCCACCTTGCACGCGCTCAAAAAGCGCGGCGTCGACTACCGGGGCGCTCTTTACGCCGGCCTGATGCTCACCGAGGAAGGCCCCAAGGTGCTCGAGTTCAACGTCCGTTTCGGCGACCCCGAGGTCCAGGCCCTCCTACCCAGATGGACAGGCGACCTCACCGCGTCGCTCGCCGCTGCCGCGGAGGGCAGGCTCAGAGACGCCGACGCCCCCACTTTCTCCGATAATGCAGCGGTATGCGTGGTCCTTGCCACCCCCGGCTACCCTGAAGCCCCTCGTTCGGGGGCGCTGATCGAAGGCCTCGACCAGGCGCGCGAGGTGCCGGGGTGCCGGGTCTACTCAGCCGGGGTGGCCGAAGGCCCGCAGGGGCGAGGCTTGGTCACATCAGGTGGGAGGGTCTTGAGCGTGGTGGGCACCGGGCCCGACCTTGCCTCTGCCCGCCGAGTTGCCTACCGGGCGGCAGGCGTGGTTTCGTGGCCGGACATGGTATACCGTTCGGACATCGCAGCAGGGGGCGAGCAGTGAAGGTCGCCGTGCTGATGGGCTCGGCCAGCGACAAGGCGAAGATGGCGCCGGCCACGGAACTGCTCGAGCAGTTCGGCATCGAGGCGGCCGAGGAGGTCATGTCGGCGCACCGGACGCCCGAAGTAGTGGCTGACTTCGCGTCCCGGGCGCGTGAGATGGGCTTCGGGGCGATCATCTGCGGGGCGGGCATGGCCGCCCACCTCGCCGGCGCCGTGGCGGCGCGCACCACATTGCCGGTGATCGGGGTCCCGCTCTCGGGGAGCGCACTGTCGGGCGTCGACGCCCTGTACGCGACGGTCCAGATGCCGCGGGGTTTCCCGGTCGCCACGGTGGCGATCGACGGGGCTGCCAACGCGGCGTTGCTGGCGGCAGAAATCCTCGCCGTGCACGACGCCGGCGTGGCCGAGCGCCTAGCCGAGTACCGGGCCGGCTTCGCCAAGCGTTAGCACGCTCACCGTCGCCTGTTCGATCACAGGGTTGGCCAGCAGGCGCGTGCTGAGGGCTTCCGCGACCTCCCTAGCCTCGGCCGCGCCGGCCGCCTCCACGCGCAGCCGGAAAGCCTTGCCGGCCCGTACCCCGCTCACACCTGAAAAACCGAGCGCGGGCAAGGCTCGCTCAATCGTCGCGCCCTGCGGGTCGGCGATACCAGGCCGTAGTTGCACCTCGACCAGCACCTCGAACTCGGCCACGGTGCTTTGCTCGGCCTAGTCGCCCGGCGGGGCGGCTACAGGCGCTCCGCCCACCCCCGGCCAGCGGGAAAAGGACAGGCCGCTCAGGCGCTCGTAGGCCTCGATGTAACGGGCCCTGGTCGAGGCGACGACCTCGGGGGGCAGGGCAGGCGGCGGGGGCAACTTGTCCCAGCCGCTCGTCTCGAGCCAGTCCCGGAGCGGCTGCTTGTCGAACGACGGTGGGACCGTCCCGGGCTCGTAACGGTCCACCGGCCAAAAACGCGAGGAGTCCGGCGTCAGTATCTCGTCGCAAATGGCGAGCTCGCCGTCGATGAAACCGAGCTCGAACTTGGTGTCGGCGATAATTATCCCCCGGGCTGACGCCCGCTCGGCGCCGAGGCGATAGGCCTCGAGGGATATCTCCCGCGCCGCCGAAGCCACTTTGTCCCCCACGAGGCCCGCTGCGGCCTCGAAGCTTATGTTCTCGTCGTGGCCCGACGCGGCTTTGGTGGAAGGCGTGAAAACTGGCTCGGGCAGCTTGTCGGACTGGCGCATACCTTCCGGCAAGGGCTGGCCGTGCATGGTGCGCGAGCGCTTGTACTCCGCCCACGCAGAGCCCGAAAGATAACCCCGCACGATGCACTCGATCGGCAACATCTGAGCCTTGCGGACCAACATCGAACGTCCCTCCGCATAGGCCGGGTCGATGCCCGCCGCGGCGAGCTCGGCGGCGGGAGGAGCCTCGGTCTGGAGCAGATGGTTGGGGGCCACGCCGGCGAGCTCCGCAGCCCAGAACGCCGTCAGCGCAGTGAGGACCCTCCCCTTGTCCGGGACGGGCTCGGCCATGACGACGTCGAAGGCAGACACACGGTCAGAAGTGACGAACAACAGCCTGTCCGGGCCGAGCTCGTACACGTCACGCACTTTTCCGGAATAGACATGCCGCACACCCCAACGGTAGCGGCTCGGCGGTGGCGAGGGGAAGCTTCATGCCGGTGCAGTGTGAGGACGCCAGCCTGAGCCGCCAGCTCGAGCGGGCGCCCGACGCCTAGGATTTACCTGTGACCGAGAGCGGGCGTGCCACCTAACTACCGCCAGCAGCAGGGAGCGCCCCTCTCCGGTCGGGAACGGCGGGGTTTTGCCGTGCTGGCAGGCGTGGTCGTAGCGGCCGGCGTGGGCCTCGGGACGTGGGGGCTGGCGGCCGGGGGCGGCCCGTCAACAGCGCAGGGCAAATGCGTGAGCGTCCTCGTCGCCAGTTCGACCGGGGGCGGAGAGTTGCGCCATTGCGGCAAAGGCGCCCGCAACTGGTGCACGACGCAAGCCAGCACCGCCGGGACGGTCGCCGCCGAAGCCACGGCGGCGTGCCGACGGGAGGGCTTCCTCCCCAACCACTGAGCTGGGAGCCGTTGGGTAGGCTGCCCATGTGGCTGTGCGCGTCGGCGTGGTCGTTTTCCCAGGGACCAACTGCGAGCACGACGTGGCCGAGGCGCTCGAGCGACTGGGCGGGCAGGCGCAGCTGGTCTGGCACACGACCACCTCGCTCGACGGCCTCGACGCCTTGGTACTGCCAGGCGGTTTCGCCCATGGCGACTACCTCCGCCCGGGCGCCATCGCCCGCTTCTCGCCGGTGATGGCCGCCGTCAACGAGTTCGCGCGTGCCGGAGGGCCGGTCGTCGGCATCTGCAACGGCTTCCAGGTACTGACTGAAGCTCACCTTCTCCCGGGCGCGTTGCAAAAAAACCGGGGCCTCACGTTTTTGTGCCAGATGGTGGAGCTGGAAGTGGCCAGCGACCGCTCCGCCCTCACGGCCGGGTTGGTGCCGGGCCGGCGCCTGCGGGTACCGGTCAACCATTTCGAAGGTAACTACACCGCTTCGGCGGAGGTCCTGGCCGCCCTGGAGAGCGAAGGCCGCGTCGTGCTGCGCTACGTCACCAACCCCAACGGCTCGGCGCACGACATCGCCGGCGTGTGCAACGAAGCGGGCAACGTCGTCGGGCTCATGCCACACCCGGAGCGAGCCTCGGGCGAACTTTTGGGCTCGAGCGACGGCCTCTTGCTCCTGGAGCCCTTGCTCGGGCGCGCGGCGGGGTGGCGCGGCCAATCGACGTCGGGCCCACAGCTGCTCGTCTCGGGCGCGTCTAACCCTTGACCCTGAACAAGACTTCGCCCGAGCGCGGCACGACCAAGGTCCCCTCCTCACCGGCCAAGCCGGCCAAATCGAGCGAGTCCGGGTCGACGTAACCGAGGTTGAGCCGCCGGCAGTCCTCTGGCGGTAGCGCCGTCGCCAGCTTCACGTCTATGCGCGGGTGCTCTTTACCGGTCGCGGGGTCGTAGCTGCCGGCGCCCTTCACGTGGCTCGAGTGGGCGAGCACGGCGAGGGGTTCGGTCGCGAACCTTTCCCACTGGCCCAGGAAGTACGCGAGGGGGTGGTAGCCGACCCGGAATATCCCCTCGCCATGGGTGACGCTCACCTGGGAAAGGTGCGGCGCGTAGATGACGAGCTCGCCCCCGTCGGCTACGGCGGGCTCGAGCTTGTACATGGCTTTGCCAGCGGTCCAAAGTTCGTCGTAGATGGGCATCGGGCAGGAGATCACCCGCTCGTAGGGGTGGTCCAGCCAGCGCGTGTGCAGGTGGCCTGCCCGGGCGACGGACGCCTCCCACGCCTCGGAGAGGCCGCCGGCGTACACGGCCGAGACCCGGTCACCCTCCCCGGAGCTGTCGGTGACGAGCGCCACCAGGCTCACGGGCGTGGGGAGCAGGGAGGCAGCCTCGTCGATGAGCGCCCTGACGGGGGTTTCCTTGTAGCCGATGGTGGCGAGCACGCCGGAAAGGGCTCCGAGCCAGTGCATCTTGTCGATCATCTCGGGGCCGGAGATACCTGGGAACAAGTACTTGGCGCCGCCGGAAAAACCGGCGACCTCGTGAGGGAGGGTCGGGCCGACGATCACGACGCGGTCCGCCTCCAACGCGCGCTTGTTGACGCGGACCAGGAGGTCGCCGCCGAGCGAAGCGTGCCAGACAGGGCCGGCCATGTGGCGGATGCGCTCCTCGTCGACCAACCCAAGAGCGGCCAGGGCGGCCGGGTCCGCCCACGCGTGGTTGGCGACGCCGGAGAACGTACCGCCCGTCCGCCCGGTCATGCCCACGAGGTCGTGGATCTCGGCCTCGGCAAGGGGCGGGTGGGTACCGAGGGCGACCATGACCTCGACGCTTCTAGCCCGGTGGAGGGCCTCGAACACGAGCGGGAAAAGGCGCGACAGCGGCAGGTTGCGCGTCCGGTCAGGGACGAGGACCAAGGTGCGCTCGCCGGCGACGGCTTCCTCCAGCGCCCCAAAGAGCACCTGAGACACCTGCGCGTCGCTCAGTGGCTCTCCCTCCAGGGCCTCGGCTTCAACCAGAGCTGGCACGAGCGTCGTCACGGCCAAAGCCTAGTGCCGCAGCAGGCGCCGCTAGCTCGGCAGCGGCTGCGGCCGCTTCCAGTTCGCGAGCGGTCTCCTCCTCAGGCGGGTGGTGCCGAAAAAATCCCCAGAAAGTGGTGGCATTCGCGAACTGGAGGGCGGCCGCGAGCTCGAAGGGCAGCGACAAGCTCACCGCCTCGAAGAGGTACCCGGTGAGCAAGGGGCTAGCGGACATGGCGAGCTGGCTCGGGACATTGGAGAGTGCAGCCACCGAGGCCCGCTCGTCGGGGTGCGCCAGCCCGATGGCATAGGACTGGCGGAGCGGCAAGCCGATGCGCTGCACGATCATGCGGACGAAATAGACGGCGCCGGCCAACACGAAGCTCGGGGCGAGCACCATGGGCACGATCAGCAAGGCCTGCGCGGTCCTCACGACCGCCACGGTCCGTACCAGCCCCCAGCGCCGGGCGAGGCCCGCCGCCGAGAGCGAAGAGGCCATCGTGGCCGCGTTGATCACGGCGTAAAGGGTGCCGACCTCGGCCGCACTGGCACCGAACCGCCGGTACAGCCAGTAGGTGACGAACGGGCCGAACATGCCGATGGCCAAGCCGTTCAACGAGTTGCTCGCCCACAGGCGGTAGAGGAGCCAGCGGGACTTCACCGGCAGGCGCAAGCGGTTTTTACCGCCCATGGCGCGGCGCGCCTCCTCTGCGTTGGAGCCGTCCGCTCGCAGTCCACTCAGGGCCGCCTTCTTCCGGCCCGGCTCCACGAGCCAAAGCGCGAGCACGCCGGCGAGCGCCGAGGTGACCGAAATGGCGAGGAAGGCCGGGCGGAACAAAGCCGTAGCGGCGGCCCCGTGGGCATGGCTCGAAGACACGAGCAGCGCGAGCAGGCTCCCGGCCGTCGCCCCGGCCGACGAGGCGAACGTGAGGCGCCCGAACCCAGCGTTGCGGTGCTCTGCAGGCAGGTCCTCGGTGACCAAGGCGGCCTCGGCGGGCTGGTACGGCCCGATCGCGCCCGCCCCGGCCCCCACCCCCCGGCCGAAGCTGCCCACCGCCCCCAACACGAAGAGCAATGGTGCCGAGCCGGTGAAGGCGAACCCAACCGCTGCACCTGCGGCGAGGAGGGGCACGCACACCAAGAAAGGCCGGCGTCCGACGCGGTCCGACCAGAGGCCGATAGCGGTCGACATGAGGGTCGAGGCAGCCGCGACCACCAAGACGAACAACGAGAGTTGGAACGCGCTGAACCCCTCCAGGGCCAGGTATATGGGCGCGGCAATGCCGGCCAGCGAACGGCCCACGCTCATCGCCACCCGGGCCGCAAAGACGATGCCGTAGTTGCGGTCCCACCAGACGGGCAGGAGCGCCCTTCTCAGCCTGCCGGGCGCGCCGGCACCTCGGGAAGGCTGTTCAGGCGCCACGGCAAGAGCCTACGCAGCCGTCCCCACCAAGGTGAACACGAGGTTAACGGCCAGGCCGCCCGGTCCTGGCGGTTCGCCCGCCCGCCCCCCGGTACGGTTGGTGCCGATGGACGCCACCGACGTTGCGAGCACGGCCCTCCACCGCCAGCTCGGGCTCACCGACGAGGAAGCCGCCCGGGTCGAGGCCGTCCTCGGGCGCGCCCCGAACCGTCTCGAGCTCGCCATGTACGCCGTCATGTGGAGCGAGCACTGTTCCTACAAGTCTTCACGGGTGCACCTGCGCCGGCTCCCGACCGAGGGACCCGGAGTACTGGTCGGCCCGGGCGAAAACGCAGGGGTGGTCGACGCCGGCGGGGGCCTCGCCATCGCGCTCCGGATCGAGAGCCACAACCACCCCTCCGCCGTCGAGCCCTACCAGGGCGCCGCGACCGGGGCAGGCGGGATCATCCGCGACATCTTCACCATGGGGGCACGACCCGTGGCCCTGATGGACTCGCTACGGTTCGGGCCGCCGAGCGAGGCGCGCAACCGGTGGCTGGCGAGCGGGGTGGTGAGCGGCATATCGGGCTACGGCAACGCAGTGGGCGTGCCGACGGTCGGGGGCGAGCTCGAGTTCGCGCCCTCGTACTCGGGCAACCCTCTGGTAAACGTGTTGTGTTGCGGGTTGCTCCCGCGAGAGCGCTTGGTTTTGGCGCGAGCCGCCGGCGAGGGCAACCTGGCTGTCCTGCTCGGGGCGGCCACGGGGCGTGACGGTATCGGGGGGGCGAGCGTGCTGGCCTCGGCGGCGTTTGGGGCCGACGTCGAAGCCGAGGCCGCCAAGCGGCCTAACGTGCAAGTCGGAGACCCCTTCGAGGAGAAACGCCTGATCGAGGCCACCCTCGAGCTGCTCGACAGGGGGCTCGTGGGCGGCATCCAGGACCTCGGTGCCGCCGGCCTCACTTCGGCCGCCAGCGAGACGGCGTCGCGCGGCGGCATGGGCATGGACATTGACGTCTCGGCCGTCCCGCTCCGGGAGCCCGGGATGGAGCCGTTCGAGGTGATGACCAGCGAGAGCCAGGAACGCATGCTGGCAATCGTCGCCCCGTCGTCGCTGGGCCAGGTCGTGGAGGTCTGCGAGCGTTGGGAGGTGCGCGCCACCGTGGTGGGCCAGGTCACCGCCGGCGGGCGCTTCCGGGTCCTTGACGGTCCGGGCGGCGAGGTACTAGCCGACGTGCCGGCCGCAAGCCTGCACGGGGACGCTCCCCTCTACGAGCGCCCCATGAAAGCGCCGGCATGGAGGGAGGAGCCCGCCGGCGCCACCCCCCCGCTCGCACCGGACAGTGGAGCCACCAGGGTTCCGCCCGGCACCAAGGTTCCGCCCGGCGCCAGCACTCGCTCCGAGGCCGACCTGGAGACGCTCACGCCCGAAGCGCTGGCCAAGGACCTTCTCGCGATGGCCTACGACCCTTCGTGGGTGTACCGGCAGTATGACCACCAGCTCTTTTTGAACACCGTGCTCGCTCCGGGCGCAGACGCGGCCGTCCTTCGCCTCTCGGCCCCCGGGGCCCGCCCCGCACCCGGGTCGCCGGAGCGCGCCATGGCTCTGTCGACCGACGGTAACCCCCGCTGGTGCTCCCGTGACCCTCGCGCCGGTACCGCCCTTCTCGTCGCCGAGTCGGCCCTAAACGTGGCTTGCACCGGCGCCCGCCCGGTGGCCCTGGTCAACTGCTTGAACTTCGGCAACCCCGAGCACCCCGAGGTCATGTGGCAGCTCTCCGAGGCCATCGACGGCATGGCGGAGGCGTGCCGGGGGCTCGGCATCCCAGTCGTCGGCGGCAACGTGAGCTTCTACAACGAGACCGCCGGCACCGACATCGACCCCACCCCCGTCGTCGCCACCCTGGGCCTGATCGAACGTCTGCGCCCGGGCATCCCGATGCCGGCGCTCTCCCCTGGCGGAGCGGTCGTGCTGCTGGGCCCCGACGGGCCGGCGGCCACCTCGCTGGCCGGGAGCCGCTGGGAAGCCCAACGGAGGGACCGGCCGCGTCCCCACGGCCTGCTCGCCCCTCTCGACCTCGCCCTCCACCGCCGGCTGCTCGACCTCGTCGCCGGGCTGGTCGCTGCGCGCCTGGTGGAGGGGGCCCACGACGTTTCCGACGGGGGCCTGGCGCTGGCTCTGGCCGAGATGGCGGTGAAAGGGGGCACCGGTTGCCGGGTGAGCGGTGTCGGCAGCCTCGAGGGGCTGTTCGGCGAGGGCCCCTCCAGGGTGCTCCTATGCGTGGCGCCGGCCCACCTGGCCGAAGTGGTGGCCCGGGCCGACGCTGCCCGCGTAGCCACACGCCAGCTCGGTGCGGGCGGCGGCGACCGGCTGGTGGTCGAGGGCCTTCTCGACCTCTCCATGGCAGAACTGGCGGCCGCGTGGGAGAACGCTTTGCCGACGGCGCTCGCCGCTCCCTAGCGGAGCTGCCGCAGCACTTCGTGGGCACCGCGCCTAGCCCTGAGGCCGCGCTCGCGGGCCCCAGCCAGAAGCGAAGCGGCGCTAACTTAGCAGCGGCGCTAACTTAGCAGTGGCGCTGGCCAGAAGTGGCGCTACGCCGGCAGCGGCACTACGCCGGCAGCCGCTCGCGAAGGGCAGCCAGTACCCCGTCGGGCACGTGCAGGTCGCCTCGGCCCGTGCCCACGCTCAGGTCGGGCTTGTAAGTGCCGTGGTAGTCCGAACCACCGGTCACCACGAGCCCGGCACGCGCGGCCATCACCGCCAGTTCGGCCCGCTCGGCCTGCTCGTAACGGCCGTAGATAGCCTCGAGGCCGGCGAGGCCGGCGTCGGCGAGCTCTTGCACCAAGGAGCGGGTCTCCGCCGGCGGGAGCCCGAGCGAAAGGGGGTGCGCCAGTACGGGGAGGGCTCCTGACTGCACAGCGAGGGACAAGGCTTTGTCTGGCTCGAGGCGCTCTTTGTCCATGTAGGCGGGCTTCCCCTTGGCGAGGAACTTGTCGAACGCGTCCTGCACCGAGCTGGCGTAGCCCTTGCGGACCAATATCGCGGCCACGTGGGGCCGGCCCGCACCGGTACCGCCCGCCTCCTCCGACAGCTCCTGCATGGAGACGGGGAGGCCCAGCTCGGCCAGGCGGGCGATCAAGCGCTCGTTACGAGTGTCACGGGCGCGCTGCAACCGGCCGAGCTCGTCTTGGAGCGGCCCCTCGCCCGGCTCCAGGAAGTACACGAGCATGTGCATGGTGCCCTTGTGCTCGCACGAGATCTCGACGCCGGGCACGAGCTCTACGCCCACCTCGGCTGCCTTCTTGGCCGCGACGGCCACGCCGTCCTGGCGGTCGTGGTCTGTCAGGGCCAGCGCCGAGAGGCCGGCCCCTGCCGCCAGCTCCACGACCCGTTCGGGCGGGTCGCTGCCATCGGAGACGCTCGAGTGCAGGTGTAGGTCGACCATCGAGCCAAGCTAACCCGGCCGGGCCATAACGCGGGGGAGGGTCGGTTCCTGCGCGAGAATGGAGCAGGTGAAAGCGTTGCCCGAGGACGAGAGCCCCCGCGAGGCCTGCGGCGTCTTCGGCATCTTTGCACCAGGGCGTAACGTCGCCCCCATCGTCGTGGACGGGCTCCATGCCCTCCAGCACCGGGGCCAAGAGTCGGCCGGGATGGCGGTGAGCGACGGCGACGCCATGGTCGTAATGAAAGACATGGGCCTCGTGTCCCAGGTTTTCAACGACTACAAGATCGCCGGTCTCGTGGGCCACCTCGCGATTGGCCACACCCGCTACTCGACGGCCGGGTCGTCTTCTTGGCACAACGCGCAGCCCATGTACCGCAACGCTGGGGGGACCGAGTTCGCGCTCGGCCACAACGGCAACCTCACCAACGTGGAGGAGCTCGCCGCGTCGATCGGCATGCTCCCGGGCATGGCCACTAGCGACTCCGACCTGATGGCCGAGCTGCTCAACCAGGAGCTGGAGCGGGGCGCGCCTAGCGCCGGCGGCGAGAGCCAGGTCCTGGTCGAGGCCCTGGAAAGGGTCCTGCCGAGGCTCCAGGGGGCGTTCTCGTTGGTGCTGGCCGACCGGGAGTACTTGATCGGAGTGCGCGACCCCAACGGGTTCCGGCCCCTCTGCCTCGGGCGTCTGGGCGACGGCTGGGTGCTCGCTTCCGAGACGCCCGCTCTCGACATAGCCGGTGCCCACTTCGTGCGCGAGGTCGAGCCCGGTGAGCTCGTGGTGATAGGAGCCGGCGGCTGCACGAGCCGACGGCAGTGGCCTCCCGAGAGGGTGCAGCCCAAGCTGTGCATATTCGAGTTCGTCTACCTGGCCCGTCCCGACAGCCGGCTGTACGGCCAGGAACTGCATGCTGCGCGCGTGCGCATGGGCGAGCTGCTCGCCGAGCAGGCCCCGGTGGCCGCCGATATGGTGGTGGGCGTCCCCGACTCGGGCATACCGGCCGCTGAGGGCTACAGCCGTAGGAGCCGGGTGCCCTTTGGCCACGGCCTCGTGAAAAACCGCTACATCGGCCGGACGTTCATCGACCCGGAGCCGGGCAAGCGAGCGGTGGGCGTGCGGCGCAAGCTCAACCCTCTCCGTGAGGCCATCGCCGGCAAACGCCTGGTCGTGGTCGATGACTCCATCGTGCGGGGCACCACGACACGAGCCATCGTGAGCATGCTGCGTGAGGCGGGCGCCAGCGAGGTCCACCTCCGCATCTCCTCTCCTCCTTACAGGTGGCCGTGCTACTTCGGCCTCGACACCGGGACGCGGGCGGAGCTGATCGCAGCCGACCTGGAGGTTGGCGAGGTGTGTGACTACGTGGGGGCCGACAGCCTGGCTTACCTGTCGCTCGACGCGCTGAAGCGGGCCACGGGGGTACCTGGGGCCGGCTTCTGCGACGCCTGCCTGACCGGCGAGTACCCGGTGCCCATACCAACCCGCGCAACCACACCGCACGGGGCGCGGGCCAGGGATAGGGGCACCCCTATGCCGGCGCCGGTCAGCCAGTGAACCCGGTGAACGAAGCGGGCGGGCGCTGCTCGGGCATCCCCACCACACCCGAGGCACTCAGCTACGCGGCCGCCGGCGTGGACATCGAGGCGGCTGACGAGGCCGTACGGCTCATCCGGCCCCTCGTGGCCAGCACCGCTCGACGGGAGGTCGTGGAGGGGATCGGGGGCTTCGCCGGGCTGTTCGCCTTGCCAACCGGCTACCGGGAAGCTGTGCTCGTGGCCTCGGCCGACGGCGTCGGGACCAAGCTGGCCGTGGCCGTGGAGGCAGACCGGCTCGACACAGTCGGGGTGGACCTCGTCGCCATGTGCGTCGACGACTTGGTGTGCGTAGGGGCAGAGCCGCTCTTCCTGCTCGACTACCAGCTCTGGGGCCACCTCTGCCCGGAGGACGTGGCCAGGGTCATGGCCGGCATCGCTGAGGGCTGCCGGAAGGCCGGGTGCGCTGTCCTCGGCGGGGAGCTGGCCGAACACCCCGGGCAGCTCCGGGAGGGGGACTTCGACCTGGCTGGGTTTGCCGTCGGCGTAGTCGAGCGCGACCGCCTTATCGGGCCGGCCGGCCGTCACGCCGCCCAAGAAGGCGACGAGGTCATCGGGTTGCTCTCTCCCGGGTTGCGCAGCAACGGCTACTCGCTCGTGCGCGCCGCCCTCTTGGGGCGGGCCGGAAGGCACCTAGACGAGGAAGCGTGGCCGGGTGCCGGCTTCAGCCTCGCCGACGAGCTGCTGCGCCCCTCCCTCATATACACGCCCGTGGTGCTCCAACTGGCTCGTCAACTGGAAGTGCGAGGGGTCGCCCACATAACCGGCGGAGGCCTGCCGGGCAACGTCCCCCGCGCCCTACCCCCAGGTCTCGACGCCATCTTGTCCGCAGGGAGCTGGCCCGTACCCCGCATCTTTGCCGAGGTGAAAGCGGCGGCCTCGGCCGACGACGCCGAGATGGTGAGGACCTTCAACCTGGGCCTGGGCATGGTCGTGGTCGTCCCCTCCGGCCACGCCAGGGAAGCCGTGGAGGAGGCCCGGCGGCTCGGCTTTGACGCGGCCGTGGTTGGCCAGGTCGTGGCAGGCACCGGCCGTTGCATCATCCAAAGCGCGGGTTGAACATCCGGCGCCACAGCCTGTCCACAGCCTGCGCCAGTGCAGGGCAGCCAACGGCGTGGCATGTGTCCTGGCCCAACGCAGCCCGGCACCGGTAGTCCCCAAGCCGTCCCCGGGGTTTTCCACAGGCCCTCCACAGCGGGGGAAAACGGGGCAAACCGGACTGGCTGCTCAGCCGCCCACCTTCGGGGTGCCGACCCGCCATGCGCCGGCCGCTTGCCAAGGCGCCGGCCTCCACCAGCGCCCCGCCATGCGCCACGGTCCGCCACCCGCGTCCTGGGGCACGGGCATCCCGAGAACGGCCTGGACGGCGAGGTGCAGTGCCTCCAGTTCACCAGGCGATGGAAGGCTCGCCAGTTGGGAAAGCCTCAGCTCGCCCCGCGCCAGGCCGGCACCGGCCGGCCACGACCAACCCAGCGCGGGCCGCACCCCGGGGCCAGCGTTCATAACGGCACGTTGCCGTGCTTGCGAGCGGGGACCTCGGGGCGCTTGCCGGCGAGCACCGAGAGGGCCTGGTGCAGCACGCGCCGAGTGCTGGCTGGCTCGATCACGTCGTCTATGTAACCCCTTTCGGCAGCCAGGTAGGGGTTCGCGTTGGCTTGCCTGTAGGCCTCCACCAACTCGTCCCGCCGGCCGGGATCCACGGCCAGCTCACCCGCGTAGAGAAGCTCGACGGCGCTCTCGGGGCCCATGACCGAAAGCTCCGCCCCCGGCCAGGCATAAGCCAGGTCTGCCCCGAGGGACTTCGAGGACATCACCACATAGGCAGCCCCGTACGCCCGCCGGACCAGCACCTGGACCCTGGCTACGCTGGCCTCGCAGTACGCGTAGAGGAGCTTGGCGCCCCGCCGCGCGAGGCCGCCGTGCTCCTGGTCCGTGCCAGGCATGAAACCGGGCAC
Organism: Actinomycetes bacterium; assembly: GCA_021787365.1. Lineage (GTDB taxonomy): Bacteria > Actinomycetota > Acidimicrobiia > Acidimicrobiales > Palsa-688 > JAJZYO01. Next base: position 59,993 of record JAJYMB010000076.1, read on the forward strand.
GTCCACGAAGGTCACAACGGGGATATTGAAGCAGTCGCAGGTCCGCACGAAACGAGCACCCTTTTCGGCGGCGTCTATGTCGAGCACCCCCCCGAGCACCATGGGCTGGTTCGCCACGACTCCTATGACGCGACCACCAACTCGACCGAACCCGCACACGAGGTTGGCGGCCCACATAGCGTGGTACTCGAAGAGGTCGCCGCCGTCCAGGACCGCCCTCAGCAGCGCTTTCATGTCATATGGCTCGTGGGACGACGCCGGCACGAGCTGCGAGAGCTGGGGGATGCTCCGGTATGGGTCGTCGGTGGAAGGGAGCTCCGGAGGTTGCTCGAGGTTGTTGGCGGGCAAGAAGCCGAGCAAACGGCGGACTTCGTCCAGGCAGCTGCGCTCGTCGGGCGCGAGGAAGGTGGCCACGCCCGACTTGGTCGCATGGGTGACCGCCCCACCGAGCTGTTCGTGGGTGACTTCCTCGCCCGTGACGGCCCTCACCACATCTGGCCCGGTGATGAACATCTGCGAGGTCCCTTGGACCATGAACACGAAATCGGTGATGGCCGGGCTGTAGACGGCGCCGCCTGCACAGCTGCCCATGATCACCGAGATCTGGGGGACCACGCCCGAAGCCGCGACATTGCGCCGGAAAATCCCGCCGTAATAGTGGAGAGCGACGACCCCCTCCTGGACCCGGGCCCCGCCCCCGTCGTTGATGCCGACCAGCGGCACGCCGAGCGAGGTGGCGAGATCCTGGACTTTCCAGATCTTCTCGCCTGCCACCTCCCCCAACGTGCCACCGATAACGGTGAAATCTTGAGAGAATATGCATACTTTTCGGCCGTCCACGGTCCCGAAGCCGGTCACTACGCCATCGGTGTAGGAGCGCTTCTCCACCGGCGTGGTTTCGGAACGGCTCCGGGCCAGCATGTCGAGCTCGTAGAACGAACCAGGGTCGAGCAGGTGCGCGATGCGTTCGCGCGCCGTCAGCTTGCCGCGGGAGTGCTGGCGGCGCACTTGCTCCTCACTACCGGCGTGGAGCGCAGCCTCTCGTCGTCGGGCCAGATCTTCCAGGCGCTCTGCCATGGTTTGTTCTGCCACGCCGGCCAACCCTAGTGGACGCCGGCTTGCCTACTAAGTGTTGGCAAATGACGGGGAACAACCGAGCGCAACGGCGTAGTCCTTGGCAAGCCCTCCCCATCGATGCTGCGCGGGCGTCGCACCAACTTGGTGGTAGTCCTTTGGTGCAGCACGCGACGGCCGAGAACTAGGAGAACTAGAGAGACGAGGTTCGAGATGACAGGTTGCGGACAGGCAGAGGCGGCACAGTCGGCGGGCGCCGGGCCTGTGTGCTTCGAGGAGCTCGCCCAGTCCGCGCGCCCGGCCCTGGTGCGCGTCGCGCACGCTGTGACCGGCTGCCGGGAGGACGCCGAAGACGCCGTCCAGGCCTCGCTGTTGAAAGCCATGGGAGCGTGGCCGCGCGTGGCTGGCCAAGAGCAGTGGCGCCAGCACGCCTACGTGCGCCAGATCGTGGTGAACACGTGCCGCTCGGGTTGGCGCAAGTGGGGCTCGCGAGTGCTCGTCGGCGACATGCCCGAACTAGCCCAGGCACCCGCGACCGAAGCGTCCGACGACAAGGCCCTCGTTCGCCAGGCGCTGGCCCGCCTGCCTGAGCGCCAGCGAGAGGTGCTCCTGCTCCGCTACTACGAAGACCTCTCCGAGGCAGAGATCGCCGCACGCCTCGGGTGTGCCCCCGGCACCGTGAAGAGCTCGGCCGCCCGGGCGCTGCGGGCCCTCCGGCTCATGCTGCCCGAGTTCGAACCTTCAGCCGCCGAGGCGGCTCCCATCACCCAGCTCAAGTCCGCCTGAGGCGGCGCGGGCCAGACTGGCCGGGTGCAGAGCCCGCTCGAGCCCCCGCCGTCGCGCTGGCACTTCCCGTGTTCCGAAGAGGCGCAGGCAGACGCGGCCGGCCCCGGCGAAGTAGTGGGCACAGGGGCCGACCTGGAGCCAGGTACATTGCTGGCTGCTTACCGGTGCGGGCTGTTCCCCATGCCCGCCGGCAGGGGCGTCGCCTGGTGGGCCCCCGACCCGAGGGGAGTGATCCCCTTGGATGGCCTCGTGGTCAGCCGCTCGCTGCGGCGCTCCTGCCGGCGTTACGATGTCAGCTTCGACGCCTGTTTCGGCGATGTCGTTGCAGCCTGCGCCGACCCTGCCCGTCCCGGCGCCTGGATCGACAAGCGCGTCCAGCGTGCTTACACCCGGCTGCACGAGCTGGGTTGGGCGCACAGCGTCGAAGTGTGGACGCCTCAGGGTGAGCTAGCGGGCGGGCTGTACGGAGTGGCGATCGGGGGGCTCTTCGCCGGCGAGTCCATGTTCCACTGGCAGACCGACGCGTCCAAGGTCGCCCTTGTCGCCCTCGTATCTGCCCTGCGCAGCGGGGGCGGGGCACTGCTCGACGTGCAATGGGTCACGCCGCACCTGGCGAACCTCGGCGCAGTCGCCGTCAGCCGGGCGCGCTACCATCAGCTGCTCCGCCTAGCGGTCGAGCTCCCTCAGCTCGCGTTCCCGGGCCGAGCGTGACCTGACGGCCGGGCGGTGGTCCTGGAAAGGGCCCGGCCCCCGCTCACCCCAGTGAAGCCGCCACCTCCTCTGCTCGGCGAGCGAGGCCTGGTGACTCCAAGCGCTCGCAGAGCCGGGGAAAGCTCGGGGCGGGGCCCTTCCAGCGGAGTGCCTCGAGCGCAGCCTCGCCCGCGGGCAGGATGTCCCTTTGGACTACACAGGTCGCCAGCCGCTTGAAGAGGAGGGCCTGGTCACGGCCGGCCAGCAGCGCCGCCCGCAGGCTGGCGACCCGGCTGGACGGCAACTGAACGGGCCAGAGAGCGCCGTCGAGGGGGATGGCCTCGAGAGAGCCGTACAGGGATAGGACGGCGGTCGCAGCCTTGGGCCCCCAGCCCGGCAGGCCCGGGTAGCGGTCCGAGCTATCGCCCACCAGCGCGAGCCAATCGGGCACCGCCTCCGGGCCGACCCCGAAGCGGGCGCGCACCGCGTCCTCGTCGGCCACGGTGCCCTTGCGCCTGTCGAGGCAGACGACCCGGCGCCCCCGTACGCACTGGCCGAGGTCCTTGTCGGGCGTACAGATGAGGACCTGGCCCACGCTGCCGAGCTCGGCGAGCACAGCTGCTGCCGAAGCCAGGGCATCGTCGGCCTCCAGATCGGTCATCGCCCACACGACCAGGCCCATTTCCCCGAGGGCTTGCTCTAGCAGCTCGAACTGCCCGAGCAGCTCCTCGGGCACCCCCTGGGAGCTCTTGTAGGCGGGCCAGGCCTCGTTGCGCCAGGACTCGATCACATGGTCGGTCGCCACGCCCAAGTGGGTCACCCCTTCCTCGAACATCCCGAGCAGGGAGCCGAGCACGGCCCGGGTGGCGCCTACCTCCTCACCGCCGGCGTTGCGGTGGCCCGGTGCACCGTAGAAGTGGCGGAACAGTTCGTAGGTGCCGTCGACCAGGTACACCCGGACGTCGTTCAGCTGACTTCCCGCCTGTCCTCTAGGGCCATGGTGAGGGTCAGCTCGTCGGCGAACTCGAGCTCGCTGCCGACGGGCAGGCCCACGGCGACCTTGGTGACCTTGAGCTTGACCGGCAAATGCTTGAACTCCCTCACCAGGTACATCGCCGTCGCCGAACCCTCCTGGTCTGGGTCAGTGCACAAGATGACCTCGCTCACCCCTTCGGCTTCGATGCGGGCGAGCAGCTCCTTTATGCGCAGCTGCTCGGCGAAGATCCCATCTATAGGGCTGAGGGCACCCATGAGTACGTGGTACCGACCTTTGAACCAGCCCGATTTCTCGATCGCGACCACGTGCCTCGGCTCCTCGACGACGCACAGCACCGAGGGGTCGCGCCTCGGGTTGGAACAAATGTCGCACTCCACACCCGTCCCGTCATCTGCGGAGGGGTCGGTCTCGGCAAAGTTGAAACAGCGCCGGCACCATGTGACACGGGTCTTGGCCGCGTTGACCGCATTGGCCAATCGAGCGGCGTCTTCCGCCGGGGACTTCAAGATGTGGAAGGCGATCCGCTGCGCCGATTTCGGCCCGATACCAGGCAAGCGTCCCAGCTCGTCGATCAGTTCTTGGACAGGGGTGGCGTACATAATCCCTCGGTCAGGCTCGGTTTCTCAGCTCTCCACCACGGCACCGGGAAAGATGTCAAGGATCCGTTGCTCGGGGCTCACCTGCTCTAGGGCCGGCGCCTCGCTCAGCTCGTCGAGGTCGTAATCGTCTTCCTCGGGCGCCTGGTCCTCCGGCTCCTTGGGCGGCACCAGGCCCTTGTCGACCACCAAACGGAGCGGGACGGGCCGCCCAAAATAGCCTTCCAGGGCCGCCTCTACCTCGGTCTTGAACCTGCTAGCGCGCGCCACCCACCCGGCGTCGGGCAGCGCGAAGACGGCCGCGTCGCTCACCTCGGTGAAGTGGCCGGGGCCCATGTAGGCCTGAGCGGGCCTCTCCAGCCGCCCGAGCACCGTGTCCCCCCAGGCCTTGGTGAGCTCGTCCCGAGTCGGGAGGGCCCGGCCTTCCGCCTCCGCTGAGGGCCGTGACGGCGAGGAAGGCGGCGGGGCGGCCCCGGTCGGGGGCGGGGAAGGTGGCAACGAGGTGGACGCCGGCGGGGAACTGCGCTCGGTTGGGGCCGCTGGAGAAGCAGTAGCCGCCGGCGAAGCAGCCGCCGCCGGAGAAGCAACTGTGGGCGGGGGCGAGGTAGCGCCGGCGGCGCCCCGGAGCAGCGCGCCGAGAGCGGCTTTCGCCCGGACCGGGCCTGGGGACGGGGATGGCGGTGGCGGCTCGACCGGTGCGGTGCGGTCCGCCGGTGCGCTGGGGCGTGCTGGCGACGCCGGGTCGGCCGCTGCCCTGGTGGGCGGGCCGGGAGCGGGCGGCACCGGGTCAGCTGGCGCGGCAGGTGGAGCGGGCAGGGGCCTGTCACCCACGGCTCGCTCCAAGCGCTCGATGCGCTCCAAGAGAGCGGAAGGGCTCGTGTCGGCCGCGGGTGAAGCGAGGCGGACGAGCGCGACCTCCAAGGTCACTCGGGGGTCGACCGAGTCGCGCATATCTACGAGCGCTTGGCCCACCGTCTCCATCGAACGGACCAAGAGCGGCAGGCCGAGCCGCCGGGCCTCCTCGGACAACTGAGCGGTCTCGGCTGCCGGGAGGAGCACGAGGGAGGGGGCCTGGCTGGCCAGGAAAGCCTCCCGAAGACGCTCCACGAGGTCGCTCCCCAAACGGCGTGGCTCCCTCCCTGCTGCGACCGCCCGGGCCACGGCCTGGAGGACCCCGCCTGCGTCGCCCTCAGCCAGAGCCGCCACGACCTCGGCCAGCGGCGCCCCGTCGTCCATTTCAGCCCCGCCCGCCGCCAGTTGCTCGAGCGCCGATTCTGCATCCCGAGCCGAACCCCGGCCCTTTTGTACAGCTAGGCGCACCACTTCTGGGGACAGCCCGAGGCCGGCGGCGCTATTGATCTCCTGCAGAAGCTTGGCGAGGAGGTCACCGTCGAGCAAGTGGAACTCGAAGTGCTGGGTGCGCGACTGGATCGTTGGCAGTACCTTCTGGGGGTCGGTGGTGGCCAGTACGAACACCACATGAGGGGGGGGCTCCTCGAGAGTCTTCAAAAGAGCGCTGGCCGCGTCGGGCGTGAGCTGGTGGACCTCGTCCACGATGTAGACCTTCCAGCGCCCCGGTGTCCCCAGGGCGACCCGGGAGAGCAGGTCCCGCATCTCGTCGAGCTTGCGGTTGGAGGCTGCGTCGAGCTCGAAGACGTCCATGGACGAACCCGAACGCACGGCCGTGCACGAGTCACACGTCCCATCGGGCTCACCGTCCACCGACGACTCACAGTTGAGCGCCATGGCCAGGATACGGGCGGTGGAGGTCTTGCCCGTCCCCCGCGGGCCGCTGAAGAGGTATGCGTGCGCTACCCGGCCCTCCCGCACGGCGTTGCGCAGCGCCCTGGTGACGTGCTCCTGACCACGGACCTCGGCGAAGCGTTGCGGCCGGTACCGTCTGTAGAGGGCCTGGTAGGGCTCACCGGCACGCGCCACGTCGCCCTTGGATGTCGAGGTCGGGTCGTCTTCGGCCACGCGAACAGCCTACGCGGGCCCTGCGACGACGCAGTTGGAACCGAGCTGTCCTTACTCCGGGCAGGTCTGGGGGACCTGGCCTGGCTGGAGGCCCGGGGGTACGTACTGGCCGTGGTAATACGAAGAAGAGTCAGGCTCGACCGGGCCAGAGCTCTGGTCGGACGGCGGCACCGCGAACGCCAGCTCCGCGGCCGGCTTTTCTGCTGCCGCTACCGAACGGGAGATCCCGGAGAAAGCCCGGCCGGTCACGAGGACCAACCGGTCCCCGGAGAGGGAAGGGGTTTCCTGCAGCGTGGCCCCTCCACCCACCCTCGCCTGCAGCAGCTTCGCCGCAGCCACGCCGCCAGCCCCGTACTCGATCACGTTCGCGTGGTAACTGAAGTTGGCGGCATTGCCCGTCGACGTGACCTTGAACCCGTCGGCTCGAAGTGAGCTCGCCACGCCGCCCGCCTGCCCGCTCACGCCCGAACCATTGAGCACCTCGACACTGACCGACGACGGCTGGAGGACGGGCGAGGTGGTGGCAGTACCCTTGGTCGTTCCCTTTGGCATCCCGTAGCCCAAGAACTCCCCCACGACCTTCTGGTCGAGCGAAGGCACGGGGTCGAGGGCACCGGGGACCACCGTCGAGTTGACGGTGGGGTAGGTCCAGTTGGGAATGCCCGTACCGTTGGCCCGCCTCAGCGTGAGCGCAAGGTGGATGAGCTCGGGCACCGAAAACCTGCTGTCTACGGTGACGCTGCTCGTGAGGCCCGAAACAACCCTATTGAGGGCGAAGGGGTCGGAGAGGGCGGCGTGTTCCACCTTTTTCAGCGCCAGCTTGATGAACGCCTGCTGGCGCTGGATACGGGCGAGGTCGCTCTCGGGCACGAGCTGGTACTGCCATTTGCCGTTGAGGAGGTATTGGTACTCACGGGAACGGACGAAGGCGAGGGCCTGGAAACCCTTCAAGAGGAAGCAGCCGGGGTGAGTAACGGTGAGGCCCGACCAGAGGTCCCGGGCAGGGGTGGGGAAGTACTGGTACACACCTCCCACGGCGTCGGCCACCTTGATGAAGGTCTCGAAATTGACCACTGCGAAGTGGTTGATGTCGATGCCGAAGTCCTGCTCGATGGTCCGTACGAGAAGGTTGGGGCCGCCTGAGAAGGCGGCGTTGACCCGCGTCGTGCCGAGGCCGGGCACGGGCACGAGGAGGTCGCGGGGGATGGAAAGCAGCGCCACGCTCCCCGTCACCGGCACCACCCGGGCGAGCACGATCGTGTCCGAGCGCTGACCGGTCACCTGCTGGTCGTTGCCGAAGGCTGCACTCCCGCCCTTGCCCAGGTTGCGGGTGTCGCTGCCGACGAGGAGGAGCGTCATCGGAGGGTTGGTGCCCGGCGGGCTCTGGGCGTTGGAGCCCGTGGGCACGAGCCCGGTCACCGCTATGCGCTTCACCTGGGAAAAGCGCCACCCGACGTACCCGGCCACAGACACGCCGAGGAGCAGCAGGCACAAAACAAGCAGGTTGGCCAGCACCAGCATGCGGCGGGGCCACCGCCGGGGCCCCGTGCGAACGAGGGCTGCCCGGGCCCCCTCCGGCGGCTCGCCTTCCGGCCCGAAGCCGGCCTCGCCGAAGGCACCCCAGCCGTCCCCTGCTCGCTGGTCCTGCACGTGCCGGCTATCGCCACGCAGGGCGCGCGCACCAGCCATGATCACCCAATGTTAAGCAGCCCGCGGCTCTCCGGCCCGCCACCGCCGTGGGGAGGTCTTCCCAGGCCGGCGGGCGGTTGGGCTCCTGGTGGGCAGGCGCCGACGGCAGGCCTGGGTAGTGAAAGGCCCTGCTCGCAGTGCCCGTCCCAGCCAAGCAGCCAACCGAACCAGCCGGACATGGTGCGGGGCCCGGCGCGGCGGTCAGGCTTCCTACGGCACACGGCGCTGTCCGCTGAGGGCTGCTGCCGTCAGGCCCTGACCCGGTTTGCGGCGCCCCGTTGCGCAGGGCCCGACCGTCGCGCCCAGCCCCGCACCCTTACGGACCACCGGACCTGGCTCCTCCAGGCTAGCGTGTCAGGCACCCGGAGGGGTGCGAGAGCGGCCGAATCGGCACGATTGGAAATCGTGTGTGGGGCAACCCACCGTGGGTTCAAATCCCACCCTCTCCGCCAAAAAAGTGCAGGTAGGCGGTCCTTTTTGCCCGCCCCGGGCGGCTCTGGCAGGCCGGCTCCCCAACGATGGGAGCCAAACATGGGAGCCAAGTTGACGACAGCATCCGGTGGGAGCCGAACAGAGAGCCATCGACCGTCGTTTGCAGGGCGGTCGGCTGACGACGGCCCGAACCGGCCGTCTTACGAGCGTGCTGTCGGTGCAGCGCCAGCAGGGCCGCCCTCCGCGTGATAGACGCGCCGCACACTGTCAAGATGGCCGTAGTGGGGTAGACGCGCGACACTCGCCTCATGGGGAGTGCCGATGACCGCGACCGTGAACTTCGTAGGGCGGTCTTCGGGGGGGGACGGGCAACGCCTCATCAATCTCCTGTCGCAGGAGCCCTGGGGGGACCGGCTCCAGCTCGCCGGCGACGGCCTCCTCGTCGCATTGGCGCAGGGCGTGAAGCGTGCTCCCGGGCTGGCTCAGCAGTGTGCAGAAGGTCTACGTGAGCGCGCCTGGGCCGGTGACGAGGACCTCGCCGACCAGCTCGAGGCGGCTCTCGGCGAGCGGCCGACACCCATGCTGCGCCCCCTCGCAGTCGACCTCGACGAGCTCGCGAGCGTCCTCGAAGGCGACCCGGCCTACGGTGGGGGACGGATCGACCTGCGCACCGGTGAGGTCTGGCCGCAGGCCGCCATTGAGTACGCCCGAGAACAACAAGAGGACGACGTGGAGACCGAGGACGAGGACCCCGACCGCTGGCTCCCGGTGTGGTGCAAGGGCTCGAGAGACGCCTACCGGGACATGGAGCACTTCATCGAAGCACTAGAGGACGAGGACCGGGCCGACCGTCTCTCGATCGCCATCACGGGGAGAGGCGCGTTCCGACGCTTCAAAGACGTCCTGAGCCGCTGGCCCGACGAGCTCGAGCGCTGGCACACCTTCTCCGACGAGCGCCAACGAGGCCGCGCACGGGCGTGGCTCGCCGGGGCAGGGTACGTGCCCCGCCAGCATGAACCTCACCTGCCCACCTGAGACCGGCTTAGCCGTGGGGCCCTTGGCCAGCAGAGGGGCGGCCCTGGTCGCCTTCGACCTGTCCGCCGGCAGCTTTGCCGTCCCCAACGGCCCCCGGTCCTCGGGCCGGAAGCCTTCATGTACTTGGTCGAGCTGAGCCCGGACGCCACCGTCGTCCACTTGCGGACCGAAGAGGCGCTGAGAAAGCAGGCCGCCGCCCCGTAGCGAGGGCGGACCGGCGGTCGTACAATTTTCGACCGTCATCTGCATAAAGGATGGGGCAGGGCTGTGTGCCCTGCTTCACGCCCACGGCGGGGTGGCCGGACCTTCGCCCGTGGTGATCAATCGCTTCAGGCTCCCGTTGATGTAGAAGCCCCAGGCGGCCGAGCAGGCGTCGAAGCACTCGAACTGGGGGATAAGGCCATGGTGCGAGAACTGGAGCTCGGTTTGTCCCTTCTGCCTGCTGATCTCGAAAATGACCTCCGTGCCGGTCCACTCCTCGGGGTCGGCGTTTCCCGCCAAGTGCGAGTCCACGACCTGCCAGACGACCCTTTGGCCGGGGCGAGATCCGTGACCTTCTGCTTGGAGTAGTGGACATCCCCGTAGCGGTAGGAAAACTCGTCGCCGACCTTATCGGCGGCTCCCTCGATGTCACCGGTCCACCACCTCTTCGGGTTGGTGACGGCGACGAAGACCTCTGCGGGGGACTGGGCCGTGGCACTCTCTCTTCTCTCTATCCTCTCTGCCCGTGCCGGACGACCCGTGCGCGCGCTAGCCAGGAGACGGCCACCCAGTGCCAGGCGATGGGGGCGGCGGGGTCGGCCGCGACGACTGGCCTTCTTGATGAGGAGGAGGTGCCTCTTGGGAGCCCGGGCGGGCAGGGGTAGGCCCGGGCACAGCCGGGCCGGCCGGGGGCCCGGCCGATGCCAGGCTCCGGGCGCGGGCCCAGGCGGCCAGGCCGAGGAGGGCGACGCCGACAAAAAGGACGGCGCTGGCGAGCGAGAGGCCTACCCGGTACTCGGTGAGCGTCCCGCCCGGTGCGTAGGCGAAGCCGCCAGCGACGGCCGACACGAGGTACGCCGCGGCCGTCGTTGCCAAGCCCGCGGCGACCGCGGTGACCGGTGCCGTCTGGAGGAAACCCCGTGAGCTCGCCACGAACACGGCGCCGGTGAGAGCAGCAAGCCCGAGCCCCTGCACGACGCCGGACGCCACCGCGAGGCCCTGGTCGACCGTGGTAGGTGCAAGGGCGGCGCCGACCGCCAGGGCGACGAGGCCTCCCGATGCGACGAGCCAGAGCGGCACGAGGGAGGAGCTCCCGGCGGGGCCGTCCCCTCTCCGCCCGGCCAGGCCGAGGCGGCCGGCCCTGGCCAGGGCGAGGAGGCCCCAGCCGCCGATGCCGACGGCGCCGACCACGTCGGAGCTCGACTGCGAGGAGGGCGAGGCAGCGAGGACCAGAGCTGCGACTGCTACAAGGAGGGTGGCGAGGCCAGCCCCGGCTAGCTCGGGGAGCTCGGGACGGCCCTCGGTTACGAGGGCCTGCCAGGCTGGCGAGCAGACGGCGGCGAGGGCCGCGAGCGAGGCGACGAACTGCAGCCAGTCCGCAGCCTGGAAGAGGTCGCTGTAGGTGCCGACGTCGCCGGGGCCGAAAGTAGAGGTGGCGACGACCCCGAGCAGGGTGCCGAAGGCGTAGAGGGCGGCGGCGGCCGCGAGGAGGACCGTCGCCGTCTTGGACTTCGTGATCTCGTCCATCGCCGTCGACCTCCCCTCGGGCCTGGCCCAACCCTAGCGACCACCAAGGCGGACGGCCGGGTGTGGGACGAGGTGCGGGCCAGCGACTGTGGGGGCTTCCTCCTGGCCTCGGCTCCCCGCGTCGCCGGGCCGGCTCGGGCGTGCCCGCGGTCCCTGCTCGCGACAACGGATGGGGGCCCGTAGGGGACGGACGTCGGCTGACGCGAGGTCCATAGGCGGCCCCGTGGCGGAGACCCTCGGCCTTCTCACCGGGCGAGCGAAGCGGGCGGACGGTTACCAGGTCGGCTGTGCCGGCACGGCGGCTCAGCGGCCGCGCCGGAGGCCGTCGTAGTGCTCGGCGAGGCGCTCGGGCACGGCTTGGCCGTGGGAGGCGAAGGCACGCACGGTCTTGGCCCAGCGGAGGTCGAGGGCGGAACGGCCGGGGCCGAGGGCGGCGGCGTCGAGGGCCAGCCAGTGGAGGTCCTCGTCCAGCTGCCAGAGCGAGAGGCCCTGGGCGGCGGCCCAGGAGGCGAGCCCGTGGTCGCCGGCTCGGACGGCCAGGCGGGCGAGGTCGGCCGAGGCCTGGCGTACTTCTCTGGCGAGGGTTTCTTGGAGGTCGCCCAGTTCGTCGCTGTTCGCCCAGCGGTAGCTGCCGTCGGGGGCGCCGGAGAAGGGCTCGCCTGCGCTCGTCGACCCAGGAGTGAGTTGTGCTCACGCGCGGCCCACTTCACTTCGGCCGACGTGGTCGAGCACATCTGCGCTCTTTCCGGCGGACGGATCGGGGTCGAGGAGGTCGTCACGATGGCCTGCGTAGCGCGTAGCCGACGTCAGATCGCCACGACGGTGACGTTACCCATGTCGGCGGTGAGCGCTCCCAGGTCGTCGGGGTCGCCGGTCAAGAGGCGGACTCGGGTGCCCAACTTCTCGGCAGTGGCAGCAACGATCGCGTCGACCGTGTTGTCTCTGTTAGCCCGACCCAGCAGCTCCCCCGCGGAACGACCGATCTGGGGCGTAACAACCTCTTGGCTGGTCCCAGACAGTACAGAGTACATTCGGGCGTCCCGGCGGTAACCGCGGAGGGTTTCGGTCAAGGTGACGCTGCTTACGTGCACCTCCACTCCTAGTTCCTCGGCCAGGCTCAGTTCGGCTCGGATCCTGACTTGCCCTGCGGCCGCCCGCTCAGA
>JAJYMB010000096.1 GCA_021787365.1 Actinomycetes bacterium
GCTCGGCGACGAGGCGAAGGCCCGCTCTCGGGGTGAGGCTCGGGTCCGCCTCTCCAAGACTGACACGGCGGATCTGTCGGCGTATCCTTCTCACCTGACGGGTGCCTTTCCTCTCGGGATCATGGGGGCTTTCACAACCACCATTGTCCCAGGTGAGAGGCACCTCGTCACGTCTTTCGGGTCGTGTTTGCCCAGCTGACTCGAGGATCTAGGTCAGACGCTCTGCTACCGGACCCGGCCGAAGATTGACAACTTCGACGGTTACCGCTCGTTGCTCACGGCTGAGGGCCTCGGCTACCATGCCGGCCATGCCGAGGTCGGCCACCGGCAGGGAGTAACCGACGAGCACCACTCGGCTCGCTTCCATCAGCGCACGGTAGGCCCTCCGCCACAACTCACGAACCAGAGGGTTGCGGAGGTACTCGCTTTTCAGCGCAGCTGGAGGCACGATGAAGGGCTCCCCCGCGGGGAGTGCGCGGCTCCTTTCCTCCTCGTTGTCAGGCTGCGGGTCACCGAAGGTCCCTGGGAGGTGCCAGCGTTGGAGCGTCGAACCGGTGGAGTCACCTCGCACGCCGTACCAGGACAGCGAGCCGTGCAGCTTGAGGAGCCTGAAGCTGGCGACAGGCTCGGGACGCCGGTAAGGGGAAGGACCTTTCTCGGACGCCGCGCGGCCCGGCAGCCACCGGACCTTGTCCTCGATCTCGCCAAGGCGGGCCAAGTCAGCTAATCGGGGCAGCTGGTCGAGCACGTCGTCTTCGGTGATCCCAAGGTAACTCGTCGGGGCCGCAGCATTCGTGGTGGAGCGCCAGTGGCCTGTCGCGACCCCGCACTCAACGAGGTTGTCGTAGTTCAGGCTGATCACAGTGGCTCGTGAGATGCAGAGCACAGAAAGCAACTCGAAGAGCCAGCCCGGGCCGCCTGAGCGGAGCGCGTCAGCCTGCGCTTCCGAGAGCACGTCACGCACGGCTTGGGTCACACGCCGCAGCAGGGCTTGGTCCTCGAACGCCCGGTCCTCGGCAAGGTGCGGCTGGTCCTCGGCCAGGTAGGAGAGCCACTCCTCGAACCTTCCGCCCCTGAACCTGCCGCGCGGCAGTTTCTCGCGATCCCTCCTGCTGAGCCGCACCCTTACCCTCTCCCCCAATTCGTCGGTGATCGGCAGTGCCTGGTGGACGGCCTTGGAGAAGCCTGCGCCCAGGATGAGAACTGGGCTGCCCAAGGGCTTGGAGCCAGGATTAGCATCTCCCGGGATCGTGACCACGTCCCGCACCATAGCCATGCTTTGGGCTGCTCACGTCCCGCGTCGGGTGGGGCCGCTGATCACAACGTGATCACAAACGCGCCAGAGCGGGGGGCCACGGAAGGACACCGCTCAGTTGGGGCTGGCCGCGAAAGGGCTGCTCAACCCGGATGCCGTGGCACCAGCCGGAGAGTTCAAAATGGCCACGCTGTGAGTTCGAGGCCCCCCGAGCTGCTTCCACAACCTGCGCCGCAACCGGTGGCCGCCCGGGCTTCATTCGAGCGGGGCGCGTGCTGTCCGGGCGCCGCGTGCCCCGACGGCACGCCGATTGCAGAGTTGCGGTCGCGCTCCGGTATTATCCAGGGCCGTCCCCCGGAGGGGACCCAGCTCGGCCCCATCGTCTAGAGGCCTAGGACACCACCCTCTCAAGGTGGAGACACGGGTTCGAACCCCGTTGGGGCTGCTAGTGCCGAACGTTTGTTCGGCCGAAGTCTGGTCTCGCCTGTCCAACTCCGGTCCGCGGAGGTCAAGCTTGAAGCCGCAGACGCGCGAAGCTGTCTTGTCGCCGCTGCTACGCGGCGTGAGCTCGTTCCAGGAGATCGACCGGAAGCAACACAGCCTCGAGCAGCAGATCGTCGTCGTCGCCCGGCAGCTCGACCGCTACACGAGCGAATTGCTTCCCGACGGGGCCGAAGAGGCTCAGTACGGTACCGGAAACAGCTCCGAGCCCCCACGGGACCACTACTCGATCTCCAGGCTTCAGGCCCGGCATCGTTACAGGCTCCATGGATCGTCGGCCGGGAACAGGCCAACCAGATGGTCCCACACAACCCGGTCGAGTGCATGGGCATGTCGGTCGAGGACGGTCAGGGAAGTCGTCGTGTAGCGGACGGTCGGGCGTAGGTCGGACCTGGAGAGAGCGAGAAGCTTGTCCTGGTCGTCGTGGACGAGGGCATTACGCAGTTCGACGAGTTCCTTCAGGGCCCGAGCATCTTCAGCGTGGTGTGGGCTCTTGGCTTGCAGGCGGGAGCCGAGCTGGGCGATCCCCAAACGGGCCGCATCGAGTCTGATGTTGTCGAGGTGAGGGTTCCCGCGGTCAATCATGCGACCCAGTGACGCCGCCGAGATCAGCTGTGCCTGATAGGGACCGAGACTGCCGGAACCTCGAACGAGCCTGATGGTCGCGAGATCCATGACGTCGCGCACGAAACCTTGGAACTCGGTCACGATGCGGAGAACGAGTGCCTCGTTGAGTTGCTGGGTGCCCGCCTTGGGTGGACGGCCAGGGCCCGAGCCAGGACCTGCGTTGCCGATCAGGGCGTGCGCGTGCCGCAGCTCCGCCACATTGGCACGCCGTTCGGTCCGCCAGGTGGTGAGCGCCGGAGAGCGACGATAGGAGCGCACCTGCGAAGTACAGCGCAGAGGTGTGACGTCGTACCGGATGACGCCCTATCTCGACCGCCGTGGTCCGGGCCAGGCAAGATCGACTTGCGGTGGTCCTGGCCGCAGCATGACTATCGAACAGATGTTCTAGGACGGTGTCCGGGAGGCACGATCCCGGCCGTTGAACGGACCGCTACGCCGTCTCTGTGGAGGCCGTAGAGGTCGGTGCTGGCTGCCATGCCCAGGTGGTCGGCCACCTCGGTGACCGTCAATCCCTCCAAATAGAGCGTCCTGGCCGTCTCGGTCACTTCGGGTGGCTAGCCCCGTCGCCGGCGTTGGATGCGGGCGCGGGTACGGTGACGGCTGACGGTGCGGCGGTGGGCCGAGAGCTCGGCGGCCAGCTCCCCGACGGTGGCACCCGCCTGGTAGCGGGCGACCAGCGAGCGGACCTGCGCGGGGGAGAGGGGCGAGGCTTGGCGACCGTCCCGGCTGGGCTGCCAGGATCGGCGGAGGAACGTCCAGCTCAGCGTCGAGTGAGTCGGGGCGACGCCTCCTCGGGCTGGTCGGCGGGCACCGCGTCCCATGAGCTGTGCGAAGGGACCTTCGGACCTCGCGACA
>JAJYMB010000005.1 GCA_021787365.1 Actinomycetes bacterium
GTCGGACCGAGATGATCCGGACACGGCGGTCCCGGTACGTGACAACGCAGACCTCGGTATAGCTATATATGGCGGCGTGCGCATTTGCATATATCAATGTCAGGTACGCAGGCAATTCTTGTCAAATAAACAAAGTGCGATCCCGTTGGCTGGGTCTTGCAGAGTTACTACCAGTCGAACGGCCCATACCACTCCTCGAAGGACTGGGTCTGCTTGGCCTGCAACTCGACCTCGTGCCTATCAAACCAGGCCAGCTCCTCACCGTCCGACGGTGCGTGCGCTGCAGCCGACCGGCAGGCGATGCCCGGCAACTCTTCGTCCCATGCCTTCTGCCCAACGGGTTGGCAAACATCCCAGGGAACGATGTTGCCCATTCCGTCGGCGGGGTACGTCGGCGGGAGGCCGTTGAGGACGATCGCTTCGCGCGTCACGACGTCGAGGTAGCGCCGATCGGGAACGTCGAGAGAGATGAGCACTGGTAGCTCCGAACGCTCCAAGTCCTCCACAGCAAATGGCTGGCCGCGCAGCTTCTCAGTGAGGAAGTGCCGGGCATTGGCCCGAGCCGTCCCTCGGTCAGCGTTGAGGTAGGTGACGGGAAAACTTCCAACCGCATTCCAGCGTGCGCCAAAGCGCATCGAGTAGGACCCGTCGAGGGGGTCCTCCCAAGCTGGATCGGCGACGCGGTAGTACTCACCGTCGCGCTCGATGACCTCCATTAGGCCGTGCCCGACCAGTCAAAGGCTTGCTCCGTCAGCGTGCGCAATTCGCCATCTCGGTCAGTGCGAACCATGTCGAGCATCGTGAGACCGCTGTAGACATCGGCTCGCCTACGGGCGACGAGCGGGAGGCGGCCGGGAGTGAGCTTGCGTGCCAGCAGCTCCCCGACGGAGAGCAAGTTGGCGAGTTTCTCGCGCCGTGCCGTTGGAACCTCGCCGCTCTCCTCCCATTGATCGACGGCTTGGCGCTTGACGCCGAACAGGTCAGCAACCTCGCTGTTGGTCAGATCGAAGAGGTCCTTCACCCGCACGAGGGGCGGCTGCATCGAACGGATCGCAAGGTCCACGAGCCGACGGTAGCGGGCAGCATCCGTACCCTCTGGAAGATCAGGCCAGCCGGGTGATAGTCCGAGATTCAGCTGCGGGCAACCGGGAAGCAGCCAGCGAAACTCATTGATGGCAATGACACCGACACCGACGTCGCGTCCGAACTGGGCGATCAGGGGAGAGAAGGGCACATCGCTGATGAGGTGGTCGAGGTAGTGAAGCGGCTCGTGGCTCAGCTCGTGGGAGGTGGTCACCATGCCGTATCCGTCGTTGATCCGCTGCACCAGGTCGGGGAGCGCTTCTGCGGCAGACTCCGCAATGCTGTTGACGAGCGAGCGCCAGCGGCTGACGAGGACGGTGACCGCCGGCCACTCGCCGCGCAGTGCATGGGGCATTGCTTCTCGGAAGACGTTGAACTGGTCGGGAAGATCAGAGAGCAGCTTGGCGCACTCTTCAGCGCTGTCCACACGGAGCGCCCGACCGAGGGTGCTGTGCACCCCGTATTCGCTGGTCGAGTACCTGACCATGGGCTTCAGTGTACGCTCATGCAAGCGATTAGCAAGTACAGAGGCAAGGTTAGCTGCAAGCTGGCGTTCCGGTCTCACCTCCGAGCAACTTCTCCAAGGCCTGTCGGTGCCGAGATTGTCATCCATGGCCTATGACCAGCACTTTGACGCCACTTCGGATTTGGAGGGGGAGCATCCGCGTCTGTCGGAGAGAGGGTGGACCACGTGCGTCAAACCGATGTGAGCGGCGTCGGGGCGTCAGACCGGCGCGGCGCGCTGATCGGAATACCCCGACTGTTGGTTGGAGCCGGTGTGCCATGATCTTCGCGAAGACGAACCGTCCAAATGATCGCAGGGTCCGGAAGCGATCGGACCAACAGCAGGAGGATCAGGCCCTGAACTCGATGGCACGCCGGATGTTCGAGCTGGTCGAGCCGATCGGTCTCATCCCCTACTCAGCCGGCGAACCCAACGAGGCGATGTTCGCCCTAGGTTTCACCAACTACTGGGACACCTACTTCGCCGGTCGAGCCGCGCCCTTAGGGCGTGTCCCAGCGGAGGTCGTGGACGCCCTCTTCTACAACTTCGCTCCCGGCGAGGTCGCCCGCCACATCCCCAAGGTGTGGGAAACGACCACGCCCGAAGCGGCGATCGCCGCGCGCCAGATGGGTTGCGCGAAGGCGTTGCGGCGGAGCCTTGCCGATCAGATCGACTCGCCAGCCTTGGCACGGGCCGCCGAGATGTTGCTTGACGCTGCGACCAGCGCACCCCTTGAGGGGCGGCCCATGTACGCCGCCCTGCGTTCGATCCCGATCCCCGATGGCGACGCAGTGGCTCGACTGTTCCATGCCGCTTGCATGCTGCGCGAACACCGTGGTGACGGGCACATCGCCGCCCTGATGATCGAAGGCGTCGGCGGTCTCGAGGCGCACGTCCTGTGCGCCTTCGACATGGGTATGCGACCGGAGAAGTTCGGACGGATCCACCATCTCCCCCCAGCGCAGCTCGCCGCCGTGATCGACGGGATGCGCGAGCGCAATCTGATCGGAGATGACGGTTGGCTGAGCGAAACGGGGCGCCTCACCAAGCAGCGGGTCGAGGCGCTCACCGACGACCTCGCCGCGAAACCGTACGAGATCCTCGAACCCGACGAACTCGATGAGCTCATGAGCACCCTAGAACTGCTCTCCCCACTCCTGCTCGCCGACCAGGACTCGTAGACGCGAAGGGCAGATCCCGGCTGTTTCGCTCCGCAGGTCCCACGCAGTCGTAGTCACCTGCGGATCCCCTAAATCGCCGGTTGACGGACACGCGACGTGTCCGGATCGCCGGCATCACGTCTGACCCGGTCGCCAGCTGGGTCACCCAGCAGGCCCGCAACCTCTCGATGGACCTCGCCGACCAAGCGAACGCGACCACTTTCCTCATCCGCGATCGCGACACCAAGTTCACCGCCTCCTTCGATGCCATCTTCGCTGCCGACGCCGTGAAGATCATCAGAACCCCGGTCCAGGCCCCTCGGGCGAACGCCATCTGCGAGCGCGTCATCGGCACCATCCCGGCGCGAGTGCCTCGACCGGATGCTCATCCTCGGCCGCCGTCACCTCGAAGCTGTGCTCGCCGAGTACGTTGAGCATTACAACGCGCACCGGCCCCACCGGTCCCTCAGCCAGCGTGCGCCGTGCACGCTCGACACGGCTCCTGCGCTAATCGGCGATGTCGACCTCGCCCGACTACGAAGAACCGACTGCCTGGGCGCCCTCATCCACGAGTACCGGATGGTCGCCTGAGCTGGGTGGACGGAGTTGTCGGCACCCACAGGTCGCCTGAGCTGGGTGGACGGAGTTGTCGGCACCCACAGGTCGCCTGAGCTGGGCGGGCGAGATTCTCGGTACCCACACGCTGGCCCGGGCCGGAGGCGGCTGCCCGGACTCTGGTCCCCGTCGGTAGCGAAGGAGGCGGTGAGCAGGTGTCGCGATAGCGGATGCGGAACCTGGTCCCGCTCGCCTCTCGGCTAGCTGCATCAACAGGTTGCCCCCCTGTTGCGTCACTCAACCAGGGACCGGACCGGCGGTCATTTGGTTGATCACGGCGGTTGCCAGTTTGACGACCTGGGGGGTGACGGCGGCGAGATCCTGCGTGGGACCTGCGAGGGTGTCGTAGGTTTCGAAGCTGGTGAGGGCGAGAAGGGCTCGGAGGGCTGGTTGTCGGTCGGCCTCGCGGGCGCGAGGGTCGGCTTCGAAGCGGGCGAGGAGCTGGCCGAGCCCGTCGTGGCGTCGCTGGTCCCGGGCGGCGATGACGGCGTGGACGTCGGGGTCGAGGGCGGCGAGGGCCCGCAGCCGGCGCATGACGGCCCGGTCGGCGTCCCAGAACCGTCCGAAGCAGGCGATGAACTCTGCGAGGGCAGTAGCCGGTTCGGGTTGGCTGAAGGCGTGGCTCAAGTCGGCGAGGCCGCCGGAGGCGCCGAGGTCATCGCAGACCGCTTCGAGGAGCCCGACCTTGGAGCCGAACTGGTAGTAGACGGTGCCCCGGGCGACGTCTGCCCGCTTGGCGACGGCGTCGAGGGTGAAGGCGGTGTAGCTGGTGGCCTCGCGGAACGCGCTCCGGGCGGCGTCGAGGATCTGGCGGCGGCCGCGGTCGATGTCGTCGGCTCGTTTGCCGAGGTTGTAGGGACGGGGGCTCATGTCTTGACAGCGATCCTCAGGAGCGATTTAATTACACATATGGTACGACTAAATAGTACCAGTCAGGCACCGCTCTAGCCGCACCACTTCGACAAAGGCACAGCCCATGACCGACGTTCTCACTCGCCCTGACGCTCGCTACGCGGACCTGGTCGGCAAAGTCGCCGTAGTCACCGGAGGCTCGCGAGGAATCGGTGCCGCCACCGCGGCCGCGCTGGCCGCCAACGGTGCGGCAGTGGCCGTCGTAGGCCGGGATCTCGCTGCGGCGGAGGTGGCAGCCAAGGCCATCGGCGACGGCGGTCGCGCTATCGCCGTCGCTGCCGACTGCACTGTTGAAGCCGACATGACGCGGCTGCGAGACGAGGTCCATGCCCGGCTCGGCACGGCGGACGTATTGGTCTGCTTCGCTGGCGGCAGCGGCGAGCCGGTCGCCACCGCCGCCGAGACCGCCGCCCATTGGCGCCACGTCGTAGATACCAACCTGACCGCCACGTACCTCACCATCTCTGCCTTTCTGGCCGACCTGACCGCCACGGGTGGCGCGATCATCACCATGGCCTCCTCCTCGGGCCGCCAACCGAGCGGAGCCTCGGCCGCATACGCAGCGGCCAAGGCCGGGGTCATCGGCCTCACCCGCCACCTCGCCGGCGAGCTAGCCCCGACCCGGGTGCGGGTCAACTGTCTCGCCCCTGCCACCGTCGAGAACGACCGGATGCGCGCCCACATGACCATCGAACAGCGCCAAGCCCTCGCCGCCAGCTTCCCCCTCGGGCGCATCGGCCAGCCCGCCGACGTCGCCGCCGCGACCTGCTACCTCGCCTCGGACGCCTCGTCGTGGGTCACCGGGGTGACCCTCGACATCGCCGGCGGCAAGGTCATGCCCTGACCCGCACCCCGAGGGCGCGAGAACCCCATCAGCCAAGCCCAAGCGACCAGCCGTCACTCCTGCATGAGGCCTCCCTCGAGCGTCTGGGCGATCCTGAAGCGCCACGGCATCGACCCGTCACCGCGCAGGCAGGGCCGACCTGGGCCGGGCTCCTCGCCGCACGGGCAAACGGACTGATGCGTGCGACTTCTTCCACGTCGACACCATCCTCCTCCGCAGGCTCTACGTGCTCGTCTTCATCTTTTCCGTGCCGAGAACGCCACCCTGGCCGCTGAGCTGGGGCGGCGGGCCTCATCCCGCCGCGGTTCGACTGCTGTCCAAGCGGCGATAACGACAGCGTGGGATCCGCGTGTATGCAAGCAGATCGTCGGTCGAAGGTTCCAGGCCGTCGATACCATCATCGAGGTCAGGGGACAGATGACGTTCTCGGCACGCCCGGGCCGACACCTCGGCACGCGCGTACCGGATGCTTGTTCGAGCTGGGCAGATGGGTTCTCAGCAACGAGAGGTCGGCCCCCTCAACCGCCCACGGCCGACTGGTAGGCGGCGAGCGCACTGGGGTCGTCGATGCTGCCGCGGTGGTGGTACTGGCGCCACTCGCCGTCTCGCCGGAAATACCGGCTGGTGCGGATGTGAAGCGGCACCTGGGTCCCATCGACTCCGGTGTAACTACCCGTCTCTCGACCGGACGAAGAGCGCGTGGTCCGAGCCCTGAAGGGCCCAACAACGCGATCGGCGACTTGACCAGGCATGATCCGAGCGGTGATCCTCCCCACCGTGGCGCTCAGCTTCCTCTACCGTCTGTTCTGCCGCGTCATCGGTGCCCTGTCGCTCCAGCGCATGGAGGGCGTCGCCAAAGACGCGGAGATCCTGGTGCTCCGACATCAGCTGGCGGTCCTTCGCCGACAGGTCGGCAAAGCCCGGTTCTCGTGGTCGGACCGGGCTTTCATCGCCACTCTGGCGAGACTCGTGCCGCGGGAGCGCTGGGCGTCGTTCCTCGTGGCGCCCGAAACGATCCTGCGCTGGCACCGGGCCCTCGTCCGGCGACACTGAATCTACCCGCGCCAGAACCCGGGACGACCGCCACTGCCCGAAGAAACCGTCACGCTCATCGTCCGCCTGGCGAAGGAGAACCCGCGATGGGGGTATCTGCGGATCGTCGGAGAACTGAAGAAGCTCGGCGTCACCGTCTCGAAGGGCAGCGTCGCCAACGTCCTCAAATACCATGACCTCCCTCCGGCGCCACGTCGCGAGGGTCCAACCTGGGCAGAGTTCCTCCGTGCCCAGGCCAAGGGCATCCTGGCAACGGACTTCTTCAGCGTCGATACCGTGTGCCTGCGGCGCTACTACGTCCTGTTCGTGATCGAGGCCGAGCGACGGGTCGTCCACCTCCTCGGCGTCACCACCAACCCGAACAACCCATGGGTCACCCAGGCCGCCCGTAACTTCGCGGCCGGCCTCGAAGATGGCGATCGTCGCTTCTGCTTCCTTGTCCGTGACCGAGACACCAAGTTCACCTCGTCGTTCGACACAGTGTTCGCCTCCATCGGCATAGAGGCCATCAAGACGCCGGTCCGATCCCCGCGGGCGAACGCCTACGCGGAGCGGTTCGTGCGCACCGTCCGAGAAGAATGCCTGGACCACCTCCTGATCTTCAGCCGACGCCACCTCGAGTCGGTCCTCGCCGAGTACGTCCGTCACTACAATCGCGCTCGACCGCATCGCGGACTCCACCTTGATCCGCCGCAGCCCGTGGATGCCGGCGACCGAAGCGGGGTAGTCCGCCGACGCGACGTCCTCGGCGGGCTCATCCACGAATACGAACTCGCTGCCTGACCCAAAGCGGGCCTTCCGCCGGCTGGACGCCGACCATCGCGCCAACCTGTACGGCACCCACCGCGCATCGGCACCAGGCCAGCACCGGGACGCCGAGGATGTGCGCGTACGGGCTGCGTTCAATGCGCTCGTGCGAACCCGCTTCCCGACCCAAACGACGCCGAATCGAGTTGTTGGACCCTTCACCACTCGTCAGGCGTTGCCACTCCTGGCCTGGGAGGCCGACAACCCGAATGGGGTCCCGCCCGTTGGCGGATCGGCGTGTGGGACATCGGAACGGTCGGAGTGACCGGACAGGTCAGGGAGTCCAGACCGCGTGGTCGTGGGCGAAGACGACGCGACGTGGGTCCAGGCGTTGCAGGCGGTCGATCCATTCGGGCGTGGGCGGCAACGTAGCGTCCTGGGACGCCTGCGCTGCTCGCCAGGCGAGAGCGTCCCCGCTGTAGGCGGTGGCGGTGTCGTGGCTTTGGCCGGCGACCAGGACTGTGCCGTCGTCGGCACGCACGACGAGGGACTGGTGTCCGGCCGTGTGCCCCGGGGTGGGAACGACCAGCACCCCGGGGAGAATCTCGGCTTCGCCGTCGAGCTCCTCGTAGCGCAGACCTGGAGCGTCGACCAGTTCCGTCAGCGTGTAGCCGTCACTTCGAGCAGCCTGCAGCTCGACGCGCTGGGTGACGATCGGTCGTCCCGTCAGTTGGGGATTCCCGCCGCAGTGGTCGAAGTGGAGATGGCAGTTGACCACGACCGTGACATCGTCGGTGGTGACGCCGGCGTCGTCTAGAGCAGCCGCGAGGGGACGTCGAGCGGGGCGATAGTGGGCGTCGACGTCGGGGTCGGTTCCCATCCCGCTGTCCATGAGGATCAGCCCGTCGGGATGTTCTACGAGGTAGCCGAGGCACGCCACCACCCTGGCGGCACCGGTACCGGTCTCTTCGGTCGGGCGCACGAAGTACCCGAAGTCGAGCCGGCTCACCGCTACCTTCGCCATCACCCCAAGTGTGTCACTCGGGGATCGTCTAGCGACGGGCCTACTCCGTGGCGCCCTGGTCCTTCTGCCACGGCGGGGTCGGTCCCTTCTGCCAAGCGGCGGTGCACTTCGCGCAGTACCGGTTCTCGGCAGGGTAATCCGCCGGGAGTTCCGCCTTACAGTTCGCGCATTTGCGCGAGTCGGTCATGGTCGCCTCCTTGGTGAGCCAGCTGGCACTCCAAACCTATATGCCCCGTGCTGCCTGATCTTGCGATTAAACCTTGGACCTAGAGGTGGCCTCTGAGAGCGTGAGCTCGATGGCCTCCTGTGCGACCGTGCGGAGCTGAGCGATGAGCTCCCGGAGCCGACGGTCGTTGGCGATCCACTCTTGGTAGTAGGCGGCCTCCTGGTCGCTCAGACGCTTGTTGACCGTCTTGCCGGCGACCTTGGCGGTCCAGTGCCAGTAAGGCCCGTGGGGGCGTGGCGGGTCAGCCTGGCATGCGCAGTTCGGCTTGCCGCAGCGGTGTGAGCGTCTGGCCAGGCTGCCCGAAGCGACGATGCCGATCGTGGAGAGCTCTCTCGCGATCTCCCGGTAGCGCTCCTCGCAAGCTGCCAGGCGCTCTTCGGCGCTCCGCTCGGGCACGGCTCCATCCTTGCCTTCCCCCTCGGGTGGGGGGGTCCACCACTCGGGGTATCGAGAGTAATCATACTCTCGATATGTACTTCCCCGTCACTTCCCCGTCCGCCACCGGCCAGCTCGTCGGGGCGGTCACCTCCACCACCTCCTCCTCGACCTGCTCGTCGCCGACCGACCAGCTCGTAGAGTTCCGCGCCGGCTCCTACGACTGCCTCACCAGTTGGGGCGACGCCCTCTTCGAGCTCGCCGACGCCGTCTTGTGCACGCCCGGGCGGGTCTCATCGGTGCCGGCGCTCTCGCTCGACCCGGCTTTCCGCCGCAGCCACGGCAGCCTCTACAAGGGGCTGCAAAAGGGCGAGGTCGACCCCGGCCAGGCACGCGAGCTCCTCGTGCGCTCCCGCCCCAACTGGCCGCTCGTCTACGCAGTGGACGCGTCGGCGTGGCCCCGCTGCGACGCAGAGACCTCACCGGGACGCGGCTTTTACCACTCGGCCTCTCGCCACTCGGCCGGCCAGCCGATCGTGGCCGGCTGGGACTACCAGTGGGTGCCCCAGGTGAACTTCGAGCCGGACAGCTGGACGGCCCCGCTCGACGTCACCCGCATACCACCCGACGCCGATGCCACCCGGGCGACGGTCGACCAGGTGCGCCAAGTGGTGGCGACGCTCCCCCAGGACGCCACGGTGCCCATGTTCGTCTTCGACGCCGGCTACGACCCCGCCGGCCTCACCTACGGGCTGGAGGGCACCCGGGCCCAGGTGCTCGTCCGGCTCCGAGGCGACCGGGTCTTCTACGCCGAACCCCCAGGGCAGCCCAGGCGCTCGGGCCGGGCCGGCCGCCCTCGGCGCCACGGCCACCGTTTCAAGCTCTCGGACCCCTCGACCGCCCCCCGCACCGACGCCGAAGCCTCGCTCGAAGACCGCCGCTACGGCAAGGTACGCGTCCGGGCCTGGTACAACCTGCACCCCTGCCTTCCCAAGCGGGGCCCCTGGGCGGGGGACGGCCGCCCTCCGATAGTGCGCGGGGACATCATCCGCATAGACGTCGAACGCCTCCCGAAGCCGAGCTCACGGGCCAACAACAAGACGCTCTGGCTCTGGTGGTCGGGGCCCGGGGAGCCCGACCTCGAGCTCTGCCTGAACGCCTACCTCCACCGCTTCGATTTGGAGCACACCTACCGCTTCGTAAAGAACACCCTCGGCTGGACCACCCCGTCGCTGCGCACTCCCGAGCAAGCCGACCGCTGGACCTGGCTGGTCCTCGGCACCTACAACCAGCTACGGCTGGCCCGCGGCATAATCGAGGACGTACGCTTACCGTGGGAAAAGCCTCGCGACCCCGCCAAGCTCACCCCGGGAAGGGCCCGGAGGGGATTTCCTGGACTTCGTGCGATCATCGGCACACCAGCCAACCCGCCGAAATCCCAAAGACCCGGCCCCGGACGGCCCAAAGGTACCTGTCGGCCGCCCCGGACCCGTTATCCCGTCATCAAGAAGGCCGCCTGAACACCCCGTAAGGGGTTTAAAGGCAAGCTTAGGGCCCGTCCGTCTCATCGGGAGTGTCGTTCTACAGCCGCCAACGGGCCAGTGGTTACACCCGGAATAAATGGACTAAGCGGTGAAAGCACTACCGTTATTGGCCCCAGAAACAACCGGAAAGACAGGTGAAGCTGTCGTGGGCCAGCCGGCAGCCAATGCGGGGGGCACTTTTGTTGTAGCTGCCGGCACAGGATGGGTTGAGCGCTGACGTCGCTTGTGATAGAGAGAGACCCAATACCAGAAAGACCGAGAGCGGACGCCAAGCCTCGCTTGTCCCGGGAACGACGGTTTCGATGAGGACCTACGAGCGGAAGCGCTGGGTGTCGTATCATCCTGGTGCGGTGGCGCCGCGATGGCATGAGACTCCTGGGCATAGGGTCATCGTTCGCGCCTCCCTGATCGCGGCAGAGAGCGGCGAGTTGTGCCGGCCGGTTCACCTGCTGGCTGCTCTGGCTGAGCTGGGCGGGCCCATATCCGACGCTCTCCGCCCGTCAGCCGGCGCCGTCCTACTGCCGCGACTGGCCGATCCGCCACGCGTCGCGGGGGGAGGAACCAGCTACCTGGCGATGCAGACGCAGCAAGCCGCTGGGCAACTGGCGTCCGAGCGTGGAGAGGTCGAGGGTCCCGAGCACCTCTTTCTGGCGTTGATCGACCAGGCCGAGCCCGAAGCCGTTAACATGCTCGGTCGAGCCGGCCTCGATGTGCGCGCTTTGCGGAAGACCGCCTTGGACATTTTGGGCGCGCCGCCCGACCTGCCTCCCGTCGCGCTGCCTCCGCTGACACCGGCCGGCACGATGGGCCGGCCGGCGCTGCCTGTCGAACAACTCGACGCAGACGCCTGGGGCGTCTTATGCTGGCGGCAAGAGCGTCTGCCCCTGGCTCGACTCCGGCGAAGAGACGATTGGCACGCGCTGGCGGCCCTGGAGAGCAGAGCGGCGTGGCGTGTTGCCGACCGGTTTGGCGTCGACGACGATCAGCGCTACTCGTTGTTGGTCCGTCATTCCCAGGAGGTCGAGAGGCTCGCGTACGCGGCCCGGCCGGCCGTGGTTGAGGCCAGGCAGCAACTCGTTGAGCATCTCCCCGGAGGGTTACTCGTCGAGCGTCTCCCCGGAGGGTTTCTGTTGCGCCAGCGGCGCCGGCGTTGGCACCGGGTCGTGCCGAGCTTCATGGTCGGCTGGCCTACGTGGTTCGGGAACAGGCGTGTCGGCCTGCGAGATAAGCGTTTCAGGCTTGTCACGCGCGCAGCGTACCGCGGTCAACCCTGACCAGGACACGGTTGGGTGGCCGGGGCGGACAAGTGACGCAACCCCGACGAAGACCTGCCCGCCGACTTCGACCAGTGCCGGGCGGAGCACTACGCCAGTTTGGGCAAACCGCTCGACCCGGTGCGGAAGTTCGGGCAGTTCTCGCATACATGGCGTCGGTCCTGGACTTGGGCAGCCGGCGCCTCTAAGTTACATCGGTCGCACAAACGAGGAGGGAGATGAGAGCGGTGAGCTTGAAGGAGACGGAAAAGCGGCTCAAGGCCGATCCGGTGAGCCGCGCCAAGATCAGTGACGCCAAGGCCGAGCTTGAGCGTACTGTTGCTCTGCATGAGCTTCGCGAGGGCCGGGTGACGCAAGCGGAGCTGGCTTCCGTGCTCGGGGTATCACAACGCCGCGTCAGCGCTATCGAGAGTGCACAGGACATACAGGTCTCCACGCTGCGGTCATACGTAGAGACTTTGGGCTACCACCTCGAACTGGTTGCCCGCAGCGACTCGGGAGACCAGATCCCCTTGCACATCGGGTAGTGCAGCGCTGCGCGAAGTGCTGAAATCGTGAACACAGTTAGGGCGGCCCTTACAGGCCGCCCTCCTCATTGTAGTGCCCGGACCTACCTCGCCCGGCAGGCGGGCCGAAAAGCCAGGTATTTACTGCACTCAGACGGAGAGCCCTTTCGCTTGAAGCACGGTGGCTACGTCGAACCTCGGGGTGCCGTGAGTGCTCGCTCCCATATCGCCTGGCGGTCAACGAGATGGGCCACTGGGCCTAAAGAACGTCAGTAGCTCCCCTCCATCCAAGTGAACTCCCAATAGACGGAGTCGGTGCAGGTATCATTCGCGGGCGTATCGATGGTATACACCTGGTATACGACGGTTCGACTTCAGGACCTTCGAACCGTCTGAATTTGTGGTGTTCATGAGTGTCATGCTGGACCCACGTTGATAATGAGCGACGGCGTGCCTGTGTAATTAGGGACGGTGAAGCTGATGGCCAGTGCGGGCTTGCCGTCTGACGTTGTGGACGTGACGAGGCCTCCTGTGACGCTTACGTTCCCAATATGTTCGAATGCCACGGCGAAACTGCCCCTTATGGTTCCAAGAAGAGGGGCGGTTACTTCATAGGAACCCGTGTGGGTCACTCGGACTGTGACAGGTGAAATGAGTGGTGCCGTGTTATTGCTTGGGGCAGTCGTAGCTGAGCCCGAAGAGGTGGCGCTGACAGCGGTCGTAGGAGCAGCAGAAGTGCCCGAAGAGGTGGCGCTGACAGCGGTCGTAGTGGGTCCGGACAAGGGGTTAGCAACGGCAAAATTGCTTGGAGACCCAACAGAACCAGATGTACGGACTGCTCCGCTGCCGGGAACGGTCGTCGTCGGTTGTGACGGAGGGTTTACCGCACTAAAGCTGCTCACATTCGTTTGGGATGAAATCGTTCCCGCGCGGTGCGAGGAGGACAAAGCGTTGGTTGGATCAACGAAGCTGAACACGGCAAGTCCGGCTCCCAATACTGCAGTGCCTCCAACTGCAACTAGTCCACGGCGGCGGTTCAGTGAAGCAGTCATATTGTTCTCATTTCTAGCTCGTAGCTCCAGAACTCAGACGGTCTAGCTGGACGGGGGCGACCGCGAGCTTCGGCTTTCCTCTACCCATCTGAACTCGGACGCGCCCCATCGCCTTCGTCGTCTGTTGGCCCCAGCGAAACGGGGAAACTCGCGACAACCTCGTCACAGGTAGTCCAGCAGGAAGGCCAGGGGTGCTTGTCAGCTATCGTGATGCTGGCACTCATCGTGCCTCCCTCTACGCTCATCGTAACGTTACCCCCTGTTCGGATCTGTCAAGGGTCTTTCCCCGTCTTTCCTAGGTCCAGCCCAGGGCCTTCGTGTTCCTCTCTGTGTGCCGAGTGCCGCTCCTGGAGCTCGCGTGGCCCGAAACTGCCGCGGGAAGGCCTTGACGTCAGTAGTAGTGCCGGTGGCCGGGCTAGTTCGGCGCCCGTTCGCCGGCCAGAGTGGGTATGCGCGGCACCGTCGAGTGAAGCCCGTGCCAGGCGCCATTACCCAGGAGACCCAGAAATGCTGAGCGCCAGGTCCAGGTGGGTGTCCATGTCCAAGAAAAACGTGCCGTAGGTTCGCACGTGGGTCCAGAACAACGCCGAGATGCCGCGTCGGTCCTCCTCGGTCAGGCTCGTCTTCCACTCCTCGTCGAGGAGCACCCGCTGGACGTTGAGGTACACGAGGGCCGCTTGGACCAGGTGGAGCGCCAGCATGGACACCTCCTGGTGCTCCCGGTCAGGGCCAGTCAGCTCGCCCTCCCCGTAGCTGAGCGCAGCGTTGGCGCTGTTCCAGTTCTCCACCACTTGGAGCCCCCATGGATCTCGGTGCGCAGGTCAGGCTTCGCCAGGTAGTCGCAGATGAAGGCGGTCCGGACGGCGCGGCCCACCTCCTCCAGGGCGGCGTACGTCGGGTGCTTGGGGCCACCCCTGGTGAAGCGACGGAGGACCTGTTCGGCCTCGGCCGTGCCCAGGCGTAGCGCCGTGGCGTACTTCACCATCTGGTCGTACTGGCGGGCGATCAGGTCCCAGTCGATCGCCCTCGCCGACAGCACCGGCCCGAGCGCCGGCCACGACCCGTCCCCGTCGGTGGCGGGTGGGTACAGCCGGGCCGAGCCGATGTTCTTCAGCCGCGGAAGGAGCTCGAAGCCGAGCAGGTGGGAGAAGGCGAAACCGACGACCGAGGCCCCGTGCGTGTCCACGTAGTTGCGCTCGACCTCGGTCGAGGTGCAGTGGCGGAGTACCCCTTCGATCATGGCCGCCACCTCGGACGCCGAGCAGGTCTTGAGCTGGGAGTAGATGCACACGCTCTTGCGCTCGACGTGCCAGTAGATCATGACCCCCGGCCCGCCGTAACGGGCGTGGTACTCGGTCATGAGGTTGGACGGCCATGACCCGAACTTCTTCGAGTCGGAGGCGCATGCCGTGCCTTCTCCCCAAAGGCCGACGTCCCGCGCGGCGAAGGTGGCGTTGACGACCCGGCGGATGGCCGCCCGGAAGTTGTCCCGGTTGGCGTACAGGCGCCGGTAGTAACGCAGCACGGCTTCGGTGTCCGCCCCTCCGCCCACCCCGGCCAGGCTGTCGGCCAGGCGCTTGATCCCCATGTTCGTCCCGAGGGCGAAGCAGATGAGAAGTAGCCGGCGCCGAAGGGTGGCGCGGTCCGTGACCTCGCGGGAGGCGACCGAGGCGAACTCAGCGGTGAAATCGGTCAGGTGGTCGGCCTCCTTCAGCACATTTAGCAGGTCGATCGTGCCCCAACGGACCTCGACCTCCTTCTTCAGGGCGACCAAGTTGGCGGGCTCGGGCTGCTTCGACGGTGTCGGCACCGAGATCCACGGCTCGCCGTGGCGGGTGGTGACCTTCACCCCGCCGGTCGTGCCCGACGACAGCGCCAGCTGCAAGCCGTCGAGGGCGCCCTGGAGCTGCTGACGGAGGTCGGCCACGAAGGCCGAGGGATCGAGGGGCTTGCGGATGGCGGCGTAGTGGACGTCCCGGTTGTCTTTGCGGCGTCCACCGCCGATGCCGACGGTGCAGCCTTCAGCACCGCGACAAGCGCCGCCACCGCGGGCACAAGGGATGGAGAGTCAGAAGTGGCCGCCTGTGCTTCAATTCGTGCCGAGAACGCTGCGACTCTTGAAGCAAAGACGGAGGGGCTCGCCGCTGCTCCACCGAGCGTGCTTCGGAGACCCGAGAGTGCCGCAAATATCTGCGCACACGCTCTCGGTGTGCTTGTCGTTGCACTAGCAGCGGTCCTGGTCACGGCCATGCCCGGAAGAGCTCCGAGCGCCATGCCCACGCCGAGCATGCACCTCCACAACTTTCCCATCATCCGCTCCACCTCCGGAACGAGAGACGAGCTACGACGCCGAACGTCGGACGCGCCCGTTGCTCACTGGCTGAAGTTGTCTACACCCAACGTGTAAAGTTGTCTGCGAAGGCTATCCAAAACTTGTCACACCGCACCAGGGACAGTCCGCCCGCCGAGCCTGCGTGCAGGTAGGCGGTTTCGGGGGGCTGCTCGTCCGAGTTATCAAAACCAACAGGCGATCACCGCAACGGGCGCCACGTGGCCTACAACCTCCACGCCCGCATCGTCCTCACCCCCAAAGTACCGAGGAAGGTGATGACCGACCGGGTGGCGGCTGAGTTGCGTGCGCCCTTCGAGGAGGGTGCGCCGGCCCCGCCCGGCCCGGGCGTGGCCAGGGTGGCGCCGGGGCGGCCAAGAGTGGTCTCCGCAGTGCCCGGGCAACTTCGGCCCAGGCTTGGCCCGTCAGTGGGTGCAAAGCCACAACCGTGCGTGCCCGCCTACGCCGGGGCTCCTCCTGGCCCAGGGTGTGGCCTCGGTAGGCGCGGCCGCGGCCCCAAGACGTCACGGGCCCTCCTGTGGGAGGGCCCGTGCTTGGTGGCTGCTTTATGGTGGGGCTTGGCTATGGGGCCGGCGGGGCCGGGGCCACCCTCTCAGGGTGCTTCGTGCCGGCGCGCGGCGCCCAGGTGCCCGGCGAGCTCGTCCATGGCCGCCAGGGCCACTTCGAGGGGCTGGTGGGCCCGCTCGGCCAGCACCATGACATCGGCATCGGAGAGCCGCTCTTCCTCTTTCAGGAGGCACAGGGTTGCCTCCAACACGTCGTTCTTGGCCCGTTGCCGGGCCGTGGCCAGGTCGAGGGCGTCCCTTCGGGCACGAAGGACCCGGGCCTCGGCCTCGAGCACGGTGGCCTCGGCCTGCTTTTGACGGAGACAGAACGTGGCGAGCCGGTCAGCTCGAGGAACACCTCGACGAGGACGGGCACGGCTACCGCCCACCCCATCACAGCTACGCCCCAGATGGCCCAGGCGTTCATTTCTCATTTCTCCTCGTTTCTCCCAGTCGCCAGCGGTGCCTGTACCTCCAAGCTCGCTATCCCGACGCCGCTCCAGCGCCGGGCGTTCGAGCTGATCGGCGTGCCCGTCCCGATCGAGCTGAAGCCCATGTAGACAGAACCCAGCACCCTTGGCTCAGAAAACCCCCTGCTCAGCAGGGGGTTTGCGCGTCAGAGCAATTTTATCTGGGTGTGGCTACTTCGCGACGAGTGCAAATTCCAGCTGTGCCAAGGCTTTTTCGGGTTGGGTGAGGCCGCGTAGGGTCGCTTATGCCTGGGATATCGCAGTATCGAGGTGATATCCCCGGGTTTCGGGGGCGGTTCCGGGCTCGTCTAGCTGCTCGAGCGGCGGCCGTCGCGGGGCCTGGCGGGGCCGTGGAAGGGGTGCCCGGCCTCGGCGGTGGCATGCTCGGCGGCGTGGCGGGAGATGTCGCGCATTAGGGCGAGGACCGCCTCGAGGTGCCGGCGGTTGGCTATCCACTGCCGGTACAGCTGGGCTTCCTCCCCGGAGATGATCCGGGACACGGTCCGTCCGCCTTCTTTCCACGACAGCTGCCAGTAGGGCCCGTGGCGCTGGGCGGGATCGGCGCAGCGGCAGTTGGGGTTGTGACAGGAGGTGTAGCGCTCCACCAGGCTGCCCTCGCAGGTGAAGCCCACCTCCGCCAGGCGCGCCTTGGCCTCCTGGTAGTCGGCGGCTAGGGACTCCAGGCGGCGCTGATGGTCGGAAAGACGCGCCCGGGGCATCGTCCAGTATCATACTGGACGCCCATGGTGCCCGCGTCCACGGCGGCCGGGAGCCTCGGGCGGCCTCGGAGGCGCTGCGCGAGCTGGAGGCCTTCTTGGCCGCCTCGGCCAGCGAGCGACAGGGGTTCGACCAGCTAGAGCGCGAGTCCGAACGCCGAGGCCGGGAGGTGGCCCGCCTGGCATTGCAGGCACATCTGGACGCCACCGGAAACGGCGACGTCGGCGAGGCGATCGTCATCGACGGCGGACCGGGACCTGTTCGCCTCTCCTACAAGAGGCTGCATGTCCGCAGTCTGGTCAGCCTGGTCGGCGAAGTGAGCGTCAGCCGGATGGGGTACGCCGCCCCCGGGCATGCCAGCATCCATCCGCTCGACGCCGCCTTGCGACTGCCGGAACGCTGCTAAAGCTACGAGCTGCAGCGGCGCCTGGTGCGCCTGACGGTGTGCGGGCCCTTCGAGGAGGCCATCGACATCCTGGCCGAGTGGACCGGACAGAAGATCCCCAAACGCTCCGCCGAGCAGATCCTCATCGACGTCGCAGCCGATTTCGACATCTTCTACCAGCGCCGCTCCGACGCCGCCTCAGCTCTCGGGGAGGGGGAGATCCTGGTCGGGGCCATCGACTGCAGGGGCATCCCCATGGTCAAACCCGACGGCGCAGCCAAGATCGTGAGGCGAAAGGAGGGCGACAAGGCCAACAAGAAGAAGATGGCCACGGTCGCCGCGGTGTTCTCCCAGCCGCCCCGGGTGCGCACCCCCGAAGAGGTCCTCGACAGCCTGTTCAGCACAGATCAGACCTGCCCGCCAAGCCAGCGTCACCCCAAACCCACCGACAAGCGGGTCTGGGCCAGCCTCACGTCCGGAAAAGACAACTTCATCGCGGATGTGAGAGCCGAGATGGACAGGCGCGATCCCCACCGGCGCCACACCTGGGTCATGGTCACCGACGGCGAGCGCGCCCTGCAGCGGCGTGTGGCAGCCAACTTCGAAGGCGTGACCTTGGTACTAGTGCTCTGACCGGTCTGGAACACCCGGATGGTCCACCACTCAGCTGAGCTAACTGGTAATGCTCTTGGTATGGCAGAACCGGTGAAGGTCCGTCGGCTGACCGATGAGGAGGGCCACAAGCTCCAGCGGTTGGTACGCCGGGGGGAGGGCAAGGGCAAGGCGAGCGTGGTCCGCTACCGACGGGC
>JAJYMB010000086.1 GCA_021787365.1 Actinomycetes bacterium
ACCACTGCAGTGCCGCGGACAGGTACGGCTCCACGTCGCTCCGGTAGCCGTTCGGGCTGGTCAGCACCCAAGCCGGGATACCGCCGCCGTTGGTCTCGGCATTTATGTAGGGCCCGGGCCGGGCTATCACGTAGAGACCGGCCTCTTGGGCCATGTTCAAGAACTCGTTCATGTCTCTCACGCCGGTGAAGTCGTACACCCCGGGCGAAGGCGACTGGTAGGCCCAGTCGAAATAGACCGTGACGGCGTTGTAGCCGTCGGCCTTCATCTTCTGGAGCAGGTCCAACCATAGCGAGGGCGACGGCGTGCGCCACGGGTCGAACTCGCCGGCTGTGATGAACACACGTTTCCCGCCGATGATGAGCGAGTACCCGTCGTAGGTAACCTTCTTAGGGGTGCCGCGGACGACGTCGCTCGGCTGCGGGGTCATCTCGGGGGTGACCGGGTTGGTCGCGGCAGCCGGGCTGGAGCCAGCCGCGCTGGCAGAAGCGGCCGAGGTGTTGGCGACGACGCTGAAGGTGTAGCTCGTGCCATTGGAAAGGCCGTCCACTATGGCCCAGTCGTTCGGCACATCTGCTGTCACGCTCTCGCCCCCTGGCTCGGCCGTCACCGTATAGCTCGTCACCCTGCCTGCACCGCTCGCGGGTGGGCACCAGAGCACCGTGGCCGAGTTCTCCCCCTGGAGCGCACGGGCCAAGACCGGTGCGCTCAGCGTGGAGCTATCCGCAGCCGCAGAGGTGGTCGGTGGGCACGAAGCGTCGCTCCCCGACGACGTGACAAGCGGCCCTCCAGGTGGCGCCGGCGGTGCCGGCGGTGCCGGCGGTACGAGCTGCTCGGGCCCGGGCGGTCTCGAGTTCGGCACAGTCTGAGCCGACACTTCGCTCCCCACCCCGAGCGGTAGCAACATGGCCACCGCTGCCACAACAGACGCACCCAGCCGCAGCCTGCGCGCACGACGAACCGGCACCCTGTCCGCCCCCTTCACGAAATGCGCCCCCTCAGGTCATTTATACGTCCGCTCACCCAGCCCGTCAATAGGGGCAGCCTCAGATCCCTCCCCAAAGAACGCAAACCCAGAAGGAGTTGACCTAAGGGCCCCGCAGAACTACCCAGTTGTAGTTCGACCGCTTCGCCGGGACTTCAGGCGTGCACGCGGACGCGACTTCAGCCGCGTGCCGTTGCAGGTGTAGTTCCACTCTCCGTGGAAGGTGTTCGCCAGCGTCGGTCCGCCGGCACCACTTCCTGCTCCACGCTGCGCTCGGCGAGTACAGGGCCGGCGCGAGGCGCAGACCTTCTCGGTGGTGACTGTCGATGCCACTGGAACCTAGTAACATGGGTACCGTACTTACCGCTGCGTTCCCGTCCACCGCCAAAACGGGGGCGGGACCGGGAAATAAGGTTGTGATGACGAGCGGCACCCTGGACGCGACAAGGACGGCTTCTCGGGAGCCAGGCGCGGCGAACCAGCTCGCCGACAGGCTGCGCCTGTCGATGATCCGTCTCGCTCGCCAGCTGCGCCGCCAGGACCCCTCCGAGCTCAGCATCGCCCAACTCTCGGCGCTCGCCACCGTGGTCGCCTCGGGGCCGCTTGGCGTCGGCCAGCTCGCCGAGATCGAGGGCCTCCCCTCGCCCGCCGTGACACGCCTTGCCGACAAGCTCGAAGAGGCGGGCCTCCTCGTTCGCCGGGCCAACCCGGCCGACCGCCGGGGCGTGCACCTCGTCGCCACGCCCGAGGGCGCGGCGCTGCTCGCCCGGCGCGAGCAGGTGGGCAACGCCTGGCTCGCCGAGCGCCTCGGGCGTTTGAGCGAGGCCGACCGCTCGGCGCTCGAGCGGGCCGTGGCGCTGCTCGAGTCCCTCGCCACCGAGCGCCGGGGCGACGTGCCCGCGGTGGCGGAGGGCCGCCGCGGTGCGACCGAGGTGCTGGCATGACTGCTCTCGCCACAGCCCGGTCGTCGGTCGTGGGGCCGCGCTACAAGTGGGTCGTCCTCTCCAACACCACCATCGGGGTGGTGCTGGCGACGATGAACGCGACGAGCCTCATCATCGCCTTGCCGGTGATCTTCCGCGGCATCCATCTGAACCCGCTGCAACCGGCGAACTTCC
Source organism: Actinomycetes bacterium (assembly GCA_021787365.1). Taxonomy (GTDB): domain Bacteria; phylum Actinomycetota; class Acidimicrobiia; order Acidimicrobiales; family Palsa-688; genus JAJZYO01. Next base: position 2,104 of record JAJYMB010000086.1, read on the forward strand.
CCTACCTGCTGTGGATCATCATGGGCTACATGCTGGTCTCCGCCGCGGTGGTGGTGACCGTGGGGCGCATCGGCGACATCTTCGGCCGGGTGAGGATGTACAACCTCGGCTTCGCCTGGTTCACCCTCGGCGCGGTCCTGCTCTCGCTGGTGTGGAGCCACGGCTCGACCGGGGCCTTGGAGCTCGTCATCTTGAGGATGTTCCAGGCCGTCGGCGGGGCGCTGCTCATGGCGAACTCGGCCGCCATCATCACCGACGCCTTCCCCTCCAACCAGCTCGGGCTGGCCCTCGGCACCAACATGGTCGCCGCGATCGTCGGCTCCTTCTTGGGCATCCTCGCCGGCGGCCTGCTCTCCCAGGTCGGCTGGCGCTGGGTGTTCCTCGTGAACGTGCCAGTCGGGGTCTTCGGCACGATCTGGGCGTACTTGAAGCTGCGCGAGATCGGCATCCGCATCAAGGCCAGGATCGACTGGGCAGGCAACCTCTCCTTCGCCGGAGGACTGGCCATGGTCCTCACGGGGATCACCTACGGCATCAAGCCCTACGGCCGCTCCCTCACCGGCTGGGGCGACCCCTTCGTCTTGGAGATGCTCTTCGGCGGCCTGGCGTTGCTCGTCGTCTTCGTCGTCGTCGAGACGAAGGTGAAAGACCCGATGTTCCGGATGTCGCTCTTTCGCATCCGGGCCTTTTCCGCCGGCAACGCCGCGCAGTTCCTGGGGGCGGTCGGGCGGGGCGGCCTGCAGTTCATGCTGATGATCTGGTTCCAGGGCATCTGGCTGCCCCAGCACGGCTACAGCTTCGTGGACACCCCGCTGTGGGCTGGGATCTACATGATCCCCTGGATGCTCGGCTTCGTCGTGGCCGGGCCGGTCTCGGGCAAGCTGTCGGACCGTTACGGCGCCCGGCCCTTCGCCACGGCCGGCATGCTGCTCTCCGCCGCCATGTACGCGGCGATGATGGCCTTCCCGGCCGACTTCGCCTACTGGCCCTTCGCGGCGGTGATGTTCGTGTCGGGCATCGCCATGGGGCTCTTCGCCTCGCCGAACACCGCCTCGATCATGAACTCGGTCCCCGCCCGCCACCGCGGGGCGGCGTCGGGGATGCGGGTCACCTTCTCCAACGCTGGGATGCCGCTGTCGATGGGGCTGTTCTTCACCCTGCTCGTCTTGGGGCTCAACGCCAAGGTGCCTAGCGCGATGGCCCACGGCCTCGTCGCCCACGGGGTCCCCGCCGCCCAGGCCGCCCAGCTCGCCCACGAGCCGCCCCTCGGCTACCTCTTCGCCGCCTTCTTGGGCTACAACCCGCTGAAGAGCATGCTCGGGCCGGCGGTGCTCGGCCGTCTCCCGGCGAAGCAGGCCACGCTCATCACCGGGCGCGCCTTCTTCCCCCAGCTGATCGGCCCCTCGTTCAAGCACGCCCTGGTGCTCATCTTGGTCTTCGCCGTCGTCATGAGCCTCGTCGCGGCGCTCGCCTCGGCGCTCCGGGGCGAGCGTTACGTCCACGAGGACGAGGAGTCCCGCGCCCAGAAGGCCGGGCTCGTCGCCCTGGGTGATGGCGCAGTTCCCGGTGACGGCGCCATCACCGCGTCCGGACCGCAGCGTGCCCCCGGACCGGCGGGGGACGGGTCACCGCCAGGTACACCGGTCCGAACGGGCCCGCCAGGCAACGGCCGCGCCCGGCGGGCGAAGGCGAAGAGGAACGGGGTCGTCGGGTCGTCCCAGCGGTCTGGGGACAAGGAGGCAGGCTCCTCGCCGTGACCGGTGCCAGCCGGCGGCCCTGGCGGGACAGGCGCGACGAGCACGAAAGGTCCCATGGCCGTCGGGAGCATGGTCGTCGGGTTCGACGGCTCGGAGACGAGCTACCGGTCCTTCGCCATGGGTCACGCAGCAAACGAGGCCCCCGGCCACCATGGCTTCCGCGAACTCCTTGCACCGGGACGCCCATGGCAAGCCTGTCGGCCGAGGAGTAGGGCACCGCCGACTGCTCAATTGGCCCGCAGGCTCACGGGCCGCTGGGCCAGGGCTCCTCGGTGGTGAGGATCACCCGGTTCGGATGATGCGGGCTCACCTTGGGGTACCCGAAGATGTGTCCTACGCCCAAGGGACCCACCGACGCTGTTTGGGCAGCTGGCAGCCCGGACGCTCAGCACCTGGCCTTGGTGGGCAGGTGAGCCCGATGAGGCGCGCCTCCGAGCCGACGGACTGCGAGTTCCGCCTCCGGGGGCACTTGGGGGGCACGATCCTCGGGGCGTTCCCGTCCCTCAAGGCGGAGATCCGCGGCCAGGACACGGTCCTGCGGGGCACCCTCCCCGACCAGGCGGCGCTACACGGCGTGCTCTCTCAGATCGAGGCCCTCGGCCTCGAGCTGCTCGAGTTCCGCCGCGTGCCCCTCGGCGACGCCCGTGAATAGCAGACCGGGAACAGCAGACCGGGAATAGCAGACCGGGAATAGCAGAAGGGAAAGAACGGCACCCTGGCCGAGGACCTCAGACCGAACAAGCCGGACCAGCCCGGCACGAGCCCGCGCCCTGCGCGACCGTGGCAACGGCTCAACGTCGGGCTGCAAGCGCTCCAGATCGCCGTCGCGGTCGCTCTTTTCTTGGTCGGCGCCGTGGTCCTGGTACGCACCATGGTGGACTTCTTGGAAAGGCCCAGCGCTTACCCGGCGTCGATAATAAACGCCCTCGACGGCATCCTCGTCGTGATCATCGTCGTAGACATACTGCACACGGTCGTCACACACCTACGTTCGGCGACCATACCCCTACGCCCGTTCCTCGTCATCGGAGTCCTGGCCGGCGTGCGGGACATCCTCTCGGCCTCCGCCCGTCTGAGCTTGACGGCGCGCCAAAGTAGCACGTCGTTCAACCAGTCGATCATTGAGCTCGGAGTGGGAGTAGGGGTCGTGTTGGTGCTACTGGCCGGACTTTTGGTGTTGCGTGTCGGGACGCACCCCGGGGAAGACGACGCTCCCGACGACTGAGGTGCCCGCTGCCCGGGCAGACGAGAAACCGAGACGGAAGCGCACGAGGGCCGCTACGAGCAAACCCGCCACGAAAACGTGGGCCTCGGTCACGTCCACTTCGATGTGGCTGAACCACGTGGCGTAACCGAGGGCGCCCTGGAGGCCGAGCAAGCCAACGGCCGCCCCGTACCGCCGCCAAGCCGCCCGAGGTGCACGGAGGGCGAACAGCAAGAAACAGGCCGCTACCACCAGCCCGAAGAGGAACATGCCCACGACGGCGTGGAACTCGGCAGTGCTGCGGAAGTCGAAAGGGAACCGGGGCGTCCCGGGCGAGCCGCTGTGGGGGCCGGTGCCGGCGACAACCGTGCCGGCGGCCACCACGACGACCGTGGCGAGCAACATCAGGTCAGCGAGCAGCGTGACGCCGCGATGGACGACCACCTCGAAGCCCCGCTCGCGCGAACCGGCCCGCCAGTGCAGCACCACGGCGTCGGCAAGCAGGAACATGGCGAGGAGGAGGTGGGCCGCCACGAGCGCCGGGGCGAGCTTCATGAGCACCGTGATGCCTCCCAGGACCGCCTCCCCCACGTAGCCGGCAACAAGGCCCCCGGACAGCAGGAGCAAGTCCCGCCGGAAAGGCCGGCGCAGCAGCGAGGCCACCACGGACAGCGCTACCACGACCCCGACGGTCGTGATGATGCAGCGGTTGACGAACTCGACCAGGGCGTGGTAGCTCGCCGGCGCAACCACTGACGCCCTCGTGCAGTCGGGCCAGGTTGGGCAGCCGAGCCCCGAGCCAGAGAGGCGGACCCAGGCGCCGGACCCGATCAAGCCGACTATCGACAAGACGGCCACGAAGGCGAGCCAGCGGAGGACGTCGGGCTGGCCGGCCCGTTCGCGCCAGCCGGAGGTCGCTGTCCAGGCGTCGCCGCGTCTGGCGGCCGCGAGCGCACTCGGCTCGACACGGACGCCGGCCCGCTCAAGCATGGGGGACCTTCCGCAGCGTTGGCCCCACAACCCGCACGGGCGCCGGCTTGACGGACCGCTTTACGAGCCGGTCCACCAGGTTGCCGAGGGAGCCGGCTTCGTCCGCGGCGCGCCGGATGACCCAAGTGAGCGCCGGCAGCGCCCAAAAATCACCGCACACCCAGAGGACCCCAGCCCCGATCTGCTGGTCGGCGAACGGCGACAACGTCACGCCGTGCACGTGGTCATAGACCGAGTACCACGAGCCGGTGCTGAAGATGGAAAGAGCCATCGCCAAGACGAACATGACGATGTTGGCCGACATGATGGCGGCGGCCCTGCCAACGTAGGAGAGCTTCGGCTCGAGCGGGTGCGACGGCAGGATCTGCGCCCAGAAGAGCACCCCGAAGACGAAGAAGCTGGCGTGCATGAGCCAAATGTGCACGTCTTGGTTGGTTTCTGCCAGGTCGAACGCCTGAGGGACGTGCCAGAACACCATCACGGCGTTGAAGCCGACCACGGCGCAGGGGGCGCTCGCGACGAACCTGCCGGCGGCGCGAAGCGGCTTCGCCCACGCCCCGAGGACGAACGAGCGTATGAGCCTCCGGCGGGCACCCACCGGGAGCGCGTGGAGCAGAGGCAGCCACGGCGCGCCGAGGACGACGAGCGCAGGGGCGATGAACATGATGAGTATGTGCTCGATCATGTGGACGAAGAAGTAGTAGTCCGCCCAGTAGTCAACCGGGGACGTGACCGTGAGGACCAAGAGGGCCAAGCCGGCGTAGAAGAACCACGACCGCCGGCGCCGCTGCGCCGCCCTTTTTGCGGCCGAACGCCGGTTCAGGCGAGCGAGCCCGAGCTCGTGGAGCACCACTACTACCGCAGCCAAGGTCACAAACGGGTCGAAGGACCACTCGGTCAAGTACTTCATGCTGGCGCCGTCCTCCCTGCCACCTGGCCACGAGCCACCTCACGGATCCCCTGCGCAAGAGTGACAGCAAAGGAGGACCGCGACGCCTGGGTGGCCGGGCCAGGGTCGTCGTCCAGAGACAGGCGCACCCGCCCGTGGGGCCCGATCACATATGCGACCTCGCTGTGGCCGATCATCGAGCCACTCGGCAAGTACTGCACTTGGACGCCGAACTCGCTCCAGGTCTCCGCGAGGGCCGGCAGCGAGCCGGTCAGGTAGAGCCAGTTAGCGACGTGTTGGAGGCCCTCTTGGCGGTCGAAAGCATCGACAAAAGCCACGGCGTGGTAGACGGGGTTGGCGACCACGCCGACCAGCTCGACCCGGGACCGGAGCGACCCGAGCATCGTGTCGGCCTGTTTGAACTCTTGAGCTATGACAGGGCATTCGTTCGTGCACACCGGGTCGAGGAAGGTGATGGCCACGGTCTTCCCACGGAGGCTCGCGAGGCTGACCGGCCGGCCGAACTGGTCCACGAGGTGGAAGTCCCTCGGCACGTAGTCAGCCGTGCCAGGCGTGCCGTCGGTCGCCTGGGCGATGATCGGAGCGGCGTTGGGGTTGATCGAGGCGAGCGCCATGGGAGCGGCACCGAGGGTGACGATGCCGACAGCCCCTACTGCGACTACGGAGCGACCCAGGTAACCAGGGTGGCTGGCCACCGCGTCGCGCCAGCTCGCCAGACCCTCACGCCATAGCTGCCCCCACGCAGGACGCCAGCCAGCCGGGGCGCCCGCCTGTCGTGCCTCAGCCTCCTCGGCCCTCGCGAACGCGCCCGCCGGCTGGACGGCCTCGGCCGGTACCGGCACACGCGCCACGGCCAAGTAGCCGGCAGTGATGAGCACTGCCATAGGCACCATGCTGTTTGGGTCGGTGCCGACCCCGCCCAAGAAGCCGAGGTCCTGGACAAGCACCCAGTTGGCCAGGCAGAGGGCTGAGGAGGCCACCACGGCCCCACGGAGAGCTCGCGGGTGCGTCCCCAAGCTAAGGAAACCCAAGCCGAGGAGGCCAAGTGCGACGACGACGAAAAGGTTGACCGCGAAGCCGTGGGTGGCATCGAAAGTTTCGAAGGCCCTTAGCCAAGACACCAAAAACCGCGGTTGGGGGGTGGTTGCCATCTGCTGGACCATCGTCGCCAGGCTCCCAAGCCGTAAACCGTCGCGGCCGACCCAAAAGCCCCGTCCGGGCCATGCCTGGAGGAGGGCCATAACGGCAAAAAAGCCGCCCATCACTGCGAGCACGGCCCGGCCGAGGCGCGGGCTCGCCCACCACCGTTCGGGCACCGCGACCAGTACCCCGGCAAAGACATAGAAGACCACCGCGCCCGGGGCCCCGAAGAGCCAGCTGAGGCCGGGAGCAAAGATCCCCCCGAAAGCCTCGCCGAAAACCCACACCACTGCACCCCAAGCGCCTGCCGCCACGCCGGCAAGGCGTGACCAGTTGCCCCGCGGCGCCACGATCAACCAGAGCCCTATGCCGAGCTGGATCCATACTGCTGACGTTGCCGCCGCGATCGGGTGGAAGCTCCACACGGTGGTGCCAGCGTCGGCAACGTGCTGCACCCAGGCTGGCGAAGTTGCCGCGGTCGGCTCGATCACGCTCGTCGCCATGCCGAGCGGCATGGCCGGCTGAGCTTGGAGGAAACCATCGAAGAGCCAAAGGCAGCCGAAACCGACCCGGAGGAGGCGTCGGCCGGCCGCCTCTGGCATGGCTGGCACTAGGCCCGCCCAGGGCGCACGGTCTAGTACGCCCGACGCCGGTGTAGCTGGCGTCCCAGTGGTAGCAGGCGCGCTTGGGCCCTGGGCAAGGCGGCGCGACTCGACGAAGCGCAACGCCTGCCAGGCGAGGGCTGCCAGGCCCAAGATCACGAGCACGATCAGCCCTTCGTGCAGCAGGGCCTCCTTGAACGCCGAGACGATAGTCTGGTTATCAGCACTGAGGCCGGAGCCCATCCCGGGCATGGTTGTTTCCTCCTCTCGGGCGATCAGTCTCGAGCAGGTCGGCCAAGCGCCGCCTTGGCATATTCAGCTATGCCACGGGCCCACTGCGACATGGTGGCCACCGGCAGCGAGCCCACCCCGTTGCTCGCCACGTTGGCGTAGGGCGTGGCCTCGTACCTCATCACTCCTCCCGGCGAGATGAAGTACATCGCCTCGCTGTGGGAAACGGTGCCATTCGGGGCACCTGCTTGCACCTGGATCCCATAGCTGGCCCATGTGGCGCGCAAGGCCGCCGGCGACCCGGTCAAGTACGTGAAGCGGAGGTGGCCGAGGCCGTGGCCCACCACGAACCCTTCCAGCCAGCGCGGGCCACTGTAAGCGGCGTTCAAGTTGACAGCTACGAAGTCGACCCTCGGCGAGAAGGCACCAAGATACCGTGAGGCGGCCATGAGTTCTTCGGCCATGACCGGCCCCACACCGGTCCCCCGGTCGTCGATGAAGCTGAGCACGACGGCGTGGTTTGCGTCGAGCTCCGACAGAGAGACCTGCGCCCCGCTCTGGTCCACGAGCCTAAAACCCGGCGCGTCCTCACCATGCAGCTTCACGAGCCCCATCAGGGCCGCGTTGGTGGCCGGGATCACCCGCTTCGGGGCGTCCGGCAACGGAGCGGAGCCCTGGCGGAGTTGCGCCGGGCTCGGCCCTCCTCCACCACTCCCGGTGACAGCGCCGAGGAGAGCGCCGAAGCCAGCTAGGACGAGAATGGCGGACGCCATCATGAAAGTGGCCTTGCGCCCCGAGTGGGCCACCGGCAGTACTGCGGGCCCGGCCACCGGTGACACTTGTGGTTCCGGTCGACTGGCCCCTGGCGACCTTTTCGCCTGGGCCCGGAGCAACTCCCTGCGCGCTGCCTCGATTATTACTGCTTCCCTCAGTCTTTCGGGATCAGCGCCTTGTGTCACAAGAGCTTCTATACGTTCTTTTACAGGAGCGTCCATTGGTCCTCCGTCACTTGTCCACGGTCACCCCGTCTCCAGTTCTTTTTGGTCGCATGTGGCTCGCTTTCGTGAGCTCCAACCGCCGGAGCCAGGGCGTGAGGCTTCGCACCGTCTGCGCCCCGAAGGCTTGGCCAGCTATGCGCCCGTCTGCCGAGATGAACACGGTGACCGGGAGCGCCTGGACGAGGTAGCGCGAAGTTGCCACGTCGCCGTTGCGGTCCATGCCCACCGGGTAGTTGTCGCCGGCAGCAGCGAGGAGCGAGCGGGCCTTGCCAGGCGACGCGTCGTCGGTGTCTATGCCGACGAAACGCACAGCACCGTGCGAAGCAGAGGAGACCTTGGCAAACGCGGACAGCTCAGCTCGGCAATCGGCGCACCAGGAGGCAAAGAAGTTGAGCACCACAGGATGGCCGGCAAAACCGGCCAAGCTCACCTTTCGGCCTCCCCTCAAGTTGGGCAAGCTGAACCCTGGCGCGACCCGACCTGATGCCAGCTCAGGCAACCCTGCCCCCGTGCCGTACTTTTGGAAGCTGACGCCTTTGGGCAGGGTTTGCCGGGTGATGACAGAAGCCGGCCGCGGGGTGACCACGTAGACGACGAGAGCGGCGGCCACGACTGCGCCCAGTGCCCCCAGCCCGAGCGCCCCCGGCCAACGCCGAAGCGTCCTTCGGGCCGGCACATGGGAGGCGCCGAGGAGGCTCACGTGCGCACCAGGGCGACGATGCCCACGAGGACGAAGAGCAACGAGAGGTAGGTGATCGAACCGTGGAAGACCGACATGGCCCTCTTCGGCGTCGGACGTAGCCGCAACCCGACGGTTCCAGCCACGAACGCCGCTCCAAAGAGAGCCGCCCCTCCTGTGTACAGCGCGCCGAGGTGCGCCAGAGGTGCGAGCCCGACCCCGAGCGCGGCAAGCGCTGCGGCGTAAAGGACGACTCGGTTGGCCACCCTCCGTACGTCCATCACAGCGGGCAGCATCGGGATGTCTGCCACGGCGTAGTCCCCCCGGTAGCGCACAGCCAGGGCCCAAAAATGCGGCGGGGTCCACAAGAAGACCACCCCGAAGAGCGCCCACGCAACCGGTGAGAGGCTGCCCGTCACCGCCGCCCACCCGACGAGCACGGGCGCGGCGCCAGCGGCGCCTCCGATCACGATGTTCTGAGGGGTGCGCCGCTTCAAAATGGCCGTGTACACGCCCACGTAGAACGCGGCCGCCCCGAGGGCGAGCCCGGCCGCTAACAAGTTGGCCTCGACAGCGAGGACAGCGAACGCACTCGCCTCCAAACTGACGGCGAAAACAGTCGCCGCTCGCGGCGATACGGCCCCGGTCACGAGCGGCCGCCGCTTGGTCCTAAGCATCTTGGCGTCGATATCGCGGTCCCATACCATGTTGAGGGCGTTGGCGCCCCCGGCTGCCATCGCGCCGCCCACCAGGGTCGCCACAACGAGGCCCGCCGGCGGGACGCCTCGTTTCGCGAGCATCATCGTAGGGACGGTCGTCACGAGCAAAAGCTCGATTATCCGGGGCTTGGTGAGGGCGAGGAGCGCTGCGGCGAGGTCTTTGTAGCGGACCAGGACTTGCTTCCGGCCCTGCGCGGCCACCGAGCCGGCGCCTATGTCTATGTCTGTCATGCGAGGGCTCCCGTCGCGCTGTCGAGCAGCGAAAGCTTGCCGAGGATGAGGAGCACGCCGAGCGCTGCCATCAACGAGGCTGAAACCAGGGTGATCGCCCGACCGTGGCGTTGCAGTACGACTGTGGCGGCGCCGAAACGGCCAAGCAACAGCCCTCCGGCCAGGAAGGGCGCCCCCAACCCGAGAGCATACGCCCCCAGCAGAGCGGCGCCGCTCGCGGCACGCCCTTCAGTCGCTGCGACGGAGAGCACCGAGGCGAGAACCGGGCCAATACAAGGCGTCCAGCCGAAGCCGAAAGCGGCCCCGGCGAGCGGGGGCGCCAGCCGCCACCATCGCGCGCTCAAATGGGCCCTGTGCTCGGCGTAAAGCCTCGGCAGGCGCAAGATCTGGCTCCCCACCATGAAAAGGGCCATCAAGACCACGAGGGCGCCAGCCGTTCGCACGAGGGCGCCATGCTCGGTGAGGGCAACCCGGCCAAAAGCGCTCGCCGCGCTCCCGACGAGGACGAAAACTACCGCAAAACCAGCCACGAAGCCGGCCGTGTCCAAGAGGACCGCGGTCCCGTGCTCGCCCGAACGGAGCTCTTTGGCGTCGAGGCCGGTCACGAGCGAGAGGTAAGCCGGCACAAGGGGGAGCACGCACGGCGAAGCAAACGACAAGAGCCCGCTGGCGAAAGCGACAAGGAGCGCGAAAGTCACCGCCCGCCCTCCAAGAGCGGTGCCACCTTGACGAGGGCAAGCGTCTTTTCGGGCAAGCCGAGCCCCTTCTCGGCCGACGCGACCAGGCCCTCCACCACGGCACGCTCCCGGTCCAGCCGGGCGCCGTCTACCAGCAGCGCCCGCTCCGCCGAAGAGTCGCCCGGGGAAGAGATCACGACCAACAAGTCGCGCAAGAAGCTGACCGCGTCGGCGTCGGCCCACTTGGTAGCGGCGGGCGCGATGCGCTCCGCGGCCGGCGAAGAGGCGTCCGCGGGCGGTTGCTCCCCGCCCAAGTCCACGATCCCCGAGTCGGTGAAGGCGCAGGCGCTGATCGCCTGGTCGGTGTAGGTCCCGGCGAGGCCCACCCTGGGAGAAAAGTGGACCACCAGGGCATCATGGATGCCGCCGCTGCACCGTGCGACGTCGTGCTCCAGCGTGGCCATCCAAGAAGTGAACCCGCTTTGCCGGTCGCGTCTCGAGGCGCCGGTTGGCAAGTCCAAGGCGACGGCGACAACTGCCAGGGCAGCGACACCGGCCGCCAGCCACCAACGCGCCCGCTCGTACCAACGGGCGGTGGCATTGGCTTCCTCGGCTACCAAGGCGTCCCAGGCCTTCGCGCGCAGGGCCCTGTTTGCGCTAAGAGCCACCCGGGCCCTCCAAGCTTGGGTGGGCAGCGTGGCGTTCCAGGGCATGCCACAGCGATAATCGGCGGGGCGTCTCTTCGGAGCGCAACCAGCGCGTGAGGTTGGTGAAGAAGACCGGCACGAACGCTAGGGCGCTCGTGGCCCACAGGACGGCCACAGCTATCTCCTGGCTGGACATCGGGCTCGGCTCCCTCGCGAAAGCCGGGTAGAAGGGGCGGGGCGCCAACCCGACGACGTAGGCGAAAATCCAAGTGGACCACATTGCCACTGCGGCCAGGGCCATGCGGCGCGGGCGCTGGTGGAGCGCCAGCCACGGCGGGGAGCCGACGAGCGCCGACCAGAGCAGCCACCCGCCCACGAGGAGGCTGGCCACCTCCAGCCAGACCCAAGCACGTTGCCTGGCCACCGTGTCAACCGCAGGCGGCACCCGCCATCCCACCATGACCACCCAAAATGCGAAGATGCCAAGCCAGCCTCGGAGCGGCGTCAATTTCACATCGCGAGCCCACGAAGGCCGTGTGCGAACTGCCCCTGGCACGGCGGCGGCGGGTAGACGGCGGAACGCGACAACGGGCGCGCCGAACGCCGACAACGGAGCGGCCCCGAAAAGGAGGAGCGCGAACTGGAGCGCCTGTACCCAGACAACGTGGCTCGCTCGGGTCCCCACGGGCGGCAGCGTGGCGAGCGCCAGAAGGGTGCCGGCGGCCCACCAGCAAAGCCGGCGGTACCACGCCCAGTCCCCTCGGTGCCAGAGGAAGACCGCCACCTCGTAGGCGCCGACCCAAGCAACGCAAACCAACGCCCAGGCTAGGGTCATCAGGAAAGGCCCGCTGGCCAGCTCATTGCGTCGGCTCCATCGACGGCGGCTCGAAGCCGTGGTTGCCCGAGTGCTCGGGTGCCTCGGTCTCCAACTCTTCGCTCCGCACCTGGCTGTGGCGCTCATGGCCGGAACGGCCGCTGAACATCGCCCAGATCACGACCCCGCCGAACACCCCGAGGGGGATGGCAAAGGTCATTACTTGGGCGAGGCCGATCTGGGTACCCGTTGTCGCTAGCATTGGCCGGTCTCCCTCCGGGTCATGACAGACATCATTGCCGCTACTGCCCAGCACCCATCATCCGCGACCGCGTGTCCTCGATCAGCCGGGCCAAGTGCCAGTCGTCGTCGCTGTCCCGGTTGAGCCACGCAACGAGCACCCAAAACAGCACGACACTAAGCGAGATCGACGGGAGCACCCATATGACGCCACCGGCGATGCTCTGGTCCGCGACCGCTGACAGGTAGGCCCCACGGACCTGCTTGTAAGCGGGGTACCAAGCCGTGTTGCTAAACACCATCGCCACCCCGACGACAAAGGTCACCGCCAGCCAGGCGAGAACGACCCACGCCCGGGAGGCGAAGTCGAGGCGGGGGGTGAACGGGCGGCTACCGACCACTTGGCCCCAAAGCGGCACAGTGGCAAGGAAGCTGGCCGAGAGCTCAACCCCGTGTAACGCGCTGGACCGGGCGCCGGCGTCGAGGACACTTGGCACCCACCACACTGGGAACAGCAACAAGAACATCACCAATGCGAGCGCGGGCGAGCTGGCAACGGACCATGCCTTGGTCCCCCGGCGGCGCGCGAGCCACTTTTCGAAGCGGTCTGCGCCGCCGCTGGTCGTCCCAGCCGCCAAGGCGAGCCACGGCGCCCCCAGCACGACCAACGGGGCGGCCAGGTAGGCGAGCAGCACATCTTCAGTGGCACGGGCCGAGGTGTCCAGCCCCGACCAGTACCCGAGCGGCGAGGTGACGCTGAGGACGGCCACGGCTATGCCGGACCGCACTAGCCAGCCCTGTCCCGCCGGCGGGAGCTGCGGCAACCGCCTCCGGCCCCGCTCGTAGAGCAGCACTGCAAGGGCACCAGCGCCAAGAGCGACCGGAGGAGCCCCCCAGTGCTCAATCAACCACATAAAACAGGATCCAGAACAAGAGGCTCGCGAGCACCATAAACCACCAGTAGAAGTTGCAACCCGCAAGCGAGGCCCGCAAGTGCCTGGCCGCGGCGTGCTCGGACTCCCCAAGGTGCATGTCGGGGCCCACCTCCGCCCGCAAGCGAATGCTCCGGGCCGCTATCGTCTCGGCCCAGTACGCACCGCCAAGGATCATGGCCACGTTGAGCGGCGCGAAGCCAATGAAAACCGACGTGTAGCCGTACTCGCCTGGGTAGAAGGGCAGCCGGGTCAGCTGCCAGATCTGGAAGCCACCGGCGATCGCCCCGAAGAGAGCGGTGAGCCAGGCGGCCGTAAGCCACTCGAAGTGGAGGCCCCGGCGTAGCTGGTGCCGCCCGTACTCCAGCATGAAGGCCCCGAGCAGCACGCAGAGCGCTATCAGAGTGCCGATCACGGGGGGCGGCGTCAAATGGTGGGGGTCCCACTGGCCCGAGCGGTCTATCGCCCGCAAGTAGAAGTAGGCGAAGGCGACCGCGGACCACGCCATGGTCACGGCCCCCACGAACAGGCGCGAACCGGTCCAGAGGCCGCCTTCAGTGGACTCGATCTCGTATTCTTCCTCGGCTTCCCGGTCGAGAAGTTGGGGAACGTCGCTCATTTTGCCGTCAGTCCTCCCTAGTGCTCACTCCGGGCGCGGGTCTTCGCGCTCAGCTTCCCCGCGGGGTGGCGAGATCTCGGGGCCTGGGTCGGGGCCGACCGCCCCGACCGGGGCCAGACCGCCGCCCGCGCCCGCCCCCGCCAGCGCCAGCACCCCTTGCAAGTGCGCCACCGGCAGGGCTTCGCGCTCGCCGTAGTGGTAGGGGTCGGACAGGATAATGGGGAGGCGTTCGAAGTTGTACCACGGCATCTTGTACGCGGGAAGTTGCCACTCCAAGCCAAGGGACTGCCAGGGGTTGGCCGGCGCCGGCTTCGGGTCCACCCAGACCGACCAGACGAAGTTGACCGCGAACACGAGGAACGACATGCCGAGCATGTACGCGGAGGCGGACGCCCAGTCGTTTAGGACTTGAAGGCGGGGAGCGTACTCGAACACGCGCCTCGGCATGCCGAGGAAGCCCACTATAAATAGCGGGAAGAACGTGAAGTTGAACGCGATGAACATCCACCAGAAGTGGATCTTCGCCAACGTGTTGTTGAGCATCTTACCGGTCAGGAGCGGCGTGTAGTAGTAGACGGCACCGAAGAAGGCGAAGAGCAGGCCGCCCATGATCGTGTAGTGGAAGTGAGCCATGACGAAGAAGCTGCCATGGATCGTGACGTCCACCGGGACGTCAGAGTTGTAGACGCCCGTGATGCCGCCTATCAGGAAGTTGAAGTACATCGCGAGGCAAAACATCATCGGCACCGTGAAGCGGATCTTGGCCCGCCACAGCGTGCCCATACCGATCAGGTAGATGAAACCCGTGGGGATCGATATGAGCTCGGTCGTCAGCATGAACACCGGGCGCATGTCGGGGTTGATCCCAGAAACAAACAGGTGGTGCTGCCAGACAAAGAAGCTGAGCAGCGCCACTCCGAACATGCCGGCGGCACCCACTCTGTAGGCGAAGAGCGGCTTACGGGTGAAGACGGGCAACATCTCGCCGACCAAGCCGAAGCCGGGGATCGCCATGATGTAGACCTCGGGGTGCCCGAAAAACCAGAACAAGTTTTCCCACAGGTAGCTCGACCCGCCGTGTGTGTTCACGTAAAAGGCGGTTTGGGCAGTGCGGTCCAGGACACCGAACCAGCCAGCGACAAAGAGCACCGGCGTCGCCAGCGTCAGCAGGAAACTAGTAGCCAGCATGGACCATACGAATATCGGGAGGCGCGACCAGCGCATCCCGGGGGCCCGGTAGTTGACGATGGTTACGATCTGGTTGAAGCCGTTCAAGATCATCCCGGTGCCGATCGTGCCAAAGCCGACCAGGTAAGCGTCCATGCCCGGCGCGGCTTCCGTCTGGAGCGGCGCGTACCCGGTCCAGCCCGTGTCGAAGCCACCCAGAGGGAGCGCGGTCAAGATGACCATGAGGCCACAGAGGAAGATCCAAAACGAGATCGCCTCCAACCGGGGGAACGCCATGCGCCGCGAGCCGATCATGAGCGGGATCAAGAAGTTGCCGAGCGGCCCGACGACGAGCGAAGTGGCCATCATCATCATGATCGTGCCGTGCTCGCTCACGATCTGGAGGTATATGTCAGGGGCGAAAAAATGGGTGGTGGGGTTGGTGAGCTCGGTCCGGATCGCCATGGCGAACAGCCCGCCAATGAAGAACATCCCGATGACGCCGACTAGGTACTGCTTGCCCACGACCTTGTGGTCGGTGCTGAAGCGAAAATACTTCGTCCAGTCCTCGACAGGAGCCCGCTCCTCCGGCTGGTAACCGAACATCTTCAAAATCGGGTAGTTGAGCCCGCCGATGCCGACGATAAAACCCAGTACGCCGAAGAAGAGCGCGAGCACCACGGCCACATTGTTCTGGCCGGTGCTCTGGACGACTGCGTAGTTGCTCGCGATGTAGTTACCGATCCAGTGGCCGATCCCGTAGCCCGCTGCCGCGCCGAGGAACGCCGTGATCACGTTGAGAGAGAACCAGGGGTGTGCAAGGCGCGTGGCGGTCGGGCGGTAGCCAGTGGTGCCGGCTCCAAGCTCCATGGTCGTTGCAGTCATCTAGCTACCTTTCACGTACGTGGTGTGCACCCGCCTGAGAAGGCTTCCAACCAAAGGACTTTATGTGAACCGCGGGCAGGTTGCCTTCCCTGCCCGAGCTACCGTACTCGTACTTGTAGACCTCGTAGAACGGGTCGGTGCTCGGGTAGTAGCCACCGCCCGCGCCATTGGCAGAGGGGTTGTAGGTCCAAGCAAACTTGGGCAGGGTCTTGGTGAGCGGGGCGAGCTTTTTTTCGGTCGAAGTGGCCCACTTGTAAAACGCCGTCGGGGACACTATGTAGCCATAGTTGTACATGGCACCGTGCCAGATGCCGCACAGCTCGTCACAGCGCACGGTGAAACGACCGGTCTCGTTGGTGGTTGCGAACGCCACGTTGTCCACGTTGGGGTTGGCGTCCGCCTTCACCCCCAGTTGGTAGGCCCAGAAGTCGTGGATCACGTCGAGCGACGTGACGTGGAACGCGATCTTCGTGTGGTTGGGCAGGATGAGGTCGGGCGTCTCGAAGCCCCCGAACTGCGGGTAGCGGTAGGTCCAGAGCCACTGCTGGCCGATCACTTGCACGGTCAACATGTTCTTCGTCGCCGCCGGCGTCCAGATCGGGCTCGGCCCTTCGCCGCCGCCTGCTCCCGACGTGTTGATGAGCTCGTACGTACCGAAAACAAAAGCTCCCATCACGATGGCACTGGTGATGGCTATCCAGCCGGCCTGGATGCCGACGTGGCCCCAGATAGGCGGCCCGTCCTCGGGTGGCTCCCCCTTCTTTTGGTGCCACACGATCATGGCGTACAGGTAGTACTCGAGGACGGCGATCACGACGGGAGCAGCCGTCATGGTGAGGACGAGCGCGTCGAACTGGGCACCCCTCGCTGCGTCCGTCATCGTCCCAGGTGGGATGTGGGGCCAGACGAGGAAATAGAGGACCGGCTCGACGATCGCGGTAGCCAGCAACCAGATCGCAAACAGCCGCGCGAAGTGCGGCACGTTGGGGCCGCGCGGGTCTATGCCGTCGCCTGGACGCTCAGAGGGCTGTTCCATGTGGCTCATTCGCTAAATCACCTTCAAGAAGCCGGCCATGTAACCGAGCGTGTCCATGGGCCCCCCGTTGCCATTGAGATAGCCTGCCGCGCACGGCACGAAGCACTGCCAGCGGAACTGGCCTGGATGGGTCGTGTAGAAGCTGAACTTGATGACGTTGTGGGTGAAACGAAGGGAGCACGGTGCCGCCGCGCACTGGTGGGGCGCGTTGCCCGCAATGCCCCAGAGCGGGACGCTCACCCCCAATGCCGGCACGCTGAAGGTGTGAGCGACGCCATTACCTACATTCGAGTTGAGCAGGCGCACCCTCCTCCCGTTCAGCAAGGCGCTGTGCCCGCCCGTACCACGGATAAGGCCCCAGACCTGGTTGCGGAGCGGGCTACCGGTGTCGTACTGGTACACCGTCACGTTGATGCGCGTGTGGGCCGGCAGTTCCCACTGAGTCGAGTGGACCCAGTGGCCGTTGGGACCCTTGACCAGGTAGGACACCCAGTCCGCGTGCACCCCGTGGCCGTACGAACCGACCGTCTGCACCGTCAGATCCACGGGCTGGCCCCGGCGGTGCCCGGAGGTGAAGTTGACGTTGGGAGGCTGGATCCGCAAGTATGCCGCGACGCCCCAGACCCCCAGCCCGAAGGCCAAGGCGAAGATGAAGACGGCCAAGGCGAGCCGCCCAGCTTTCGGCATCAGAGCGCCTCTGCAAGGACTGGTAAGAGCCCGCGCTGGCGGCATGGGTACTTGCTCATGCAAAGACGATCCCAGTTTGGAGGGTGACCCGCCATCACACTGTTAGGGTGATTTGCCCTTACGGCACGCGCTGTGGGTGAGGACCGGCGTGGAATGCCTGCTACCTCGTCTATGGATCGCGCGCTCAGTGAGCGCTGCCTACAAAGTGGTTGCAAAGCCGTCACCCGGGTGCGAAGATGACCTGGCCGTGGTGCTCACCCTCCGACCCGAGGCAGTCGACTGGGCAGGCGCCGGTGGCGGGGGGACGCTCCTACGCCGGACGCTGTTCGAACGCCTGAGCAGCGCAGCGCGAGTCACCGAGTTGTCCGCGCCGCCCGGCAGCGGTAAGACCGAACTACTGCGCTCATGGGTACGAGAGGCCGGTCTCGAAGGCCGCGTCGCTTGGGTCACGGTGCAGCCGAGGGAGTGCAGCCCACAAGTCTTCTGGGTCTTGGTGACAGAGGCCCTGCGCGCTGCGTCGTGGGGAGCAGGCATGGTCCGCCTTCTTTCGGTGGCGCCGGGCCTCGACGGCTACGACGCCGTAGAGCGGCTACTGGAGGACCTTGCTGCGCTCCGCGAGCGCGCCTGGCTCGTGGTCGAGGATTTGCACGAGCTCGGCTCGAACGAAGCCCTCCGCCAGTTCGAGCTGTTCGTGGCCCGCGCGCCCAAGGCGCTGCGCTTCGTGATCTCGACAAGGCGCGACCTTCATATCGGCCTGCACCGCCTCCGCCTGGAGGGAGAGCTCACCGAGATACGGGCTGCCGACCTCCGCTTCGGCCTCGAAGAGGCCCGCCGGCTGTTCCGGGCTGCCGGCCTGCACGTGCATGACGCCGTCTTGGAAAGCCTCGTCCAAAAGACCGAGGGCTGGGCGGCCGGGCTCAGGCTCGCCGCTTTGTCCTTGGCTTCCCACTCCGACCCCGAGCGCTTCGCGGCCGAGTTCTCGGGCAGCGAGCGGACGATCGCTGAGTACCTGCTCGCCGAGGTGCTCGAGAGCCAGCCGCTGGAGACGAAAAGGCTCTTGCTCAGGACCTCTGTCTTGGACAAGGTGAACGGCGAGCTCGCCGACCTGTTGACGGGTGGTTCCGGTGGCGAGAGGACGCTGCAGGAGCTGGAGGAGGCGGGCGCATTCGTCACATCGCTCGACGCTCGACGGTCCTGGTTCCGCTACCACCAGCTTTTCGCCGACTTGCTCCGCCTCGAGCTGCGCCGCGCCGAGCCTGGCGCCGAACGCGCACTGAACATACTTGCCGCCGAGTGGTTCGCTGCCCACGGTCACCCGGTCGAGGCGGTCCGGCATGCTCAGGCGGCGGCCGAGTGGGCGCTCGCCGCACGCCTCCTCTCGGACCACTGGTGCGGCCTCACGTCGAAGGGCCAGGGCGCGGCAGCCCGCGAGCTACTCGAGGGCTTCCCAGCCGGGGTGGTCGCCGCCAACAGCGAGCTGATCGCGCTCAGGGCGGCCGAGACAATGACGTGGTGGTCCCTGGAGGAGGCCGACCGGGACTTGGCCCTCGCGTGCCGTCGCGTTGAGTCGGTCCCAGAGGACAGACGGCACCATTTCCACTTGTTCGTCGCCACCACGCGGCTCTCCCTCGCGGGCAGGCGAGGCGACGTGGAAGGAGCGCTCAAGGGGGCTAGACAGCTGCTCTCGTTTGACAGGCCTGACGACGCGCCACAATGCCCGGAAGGGGACTTGCGGGCGATAACGCTCGTAGGGCTCGGCACAGCCCTGGCTTGGACCTCCCAGAGTGATGAAGCAGCGCGTCACCTCGCCCAGGGCGCCGCGCTGGCAAGGCATGCAGGGTACCCGTACCTGGAACTGACCGCCCTCGCACACTTGGCGGTGACGACAACGGCCCGCTCCCTGTCGGCCGGGGAGCAACGGGGCCTCCGCGCCGTCGAGCTGGCCGAGCAGCACGGCTGGGCCAACGAGCAAGCCGTTGGCGTCGCCTACCTGGCGCTCGCGATGACGACCCTCTGGCAGGGACGCCTCGACGACGCCGAGGAGTGGCTGGAGCGAGCCGAGCGCGTCCTCAGGCCGGAAGTAGAGCCCTGTGCAGGCGTCAGTCTGTACCAAGCTCGCGCCTTGTGGGAGAGCATCCGCGGCCACGACAAGCGGGCATTCGCGGCTTTGGAAGACGCAGAGGGCCTCCGCGGGCTACTCGTGAGGCCGCACCCGCTCGCCACGGGGACGCATGCGCTCTTGCTCGAGGCGCTCGTGCGGGCTGGCAAGACCGAGCCTGCAGAAAAGGCCCTCCAAAAAGTTGGTGAAAAGGAGCGCGAAAATGGCCAAGTACGCATTGCGCTCGCGGCGCTCAGCCTCGCCGAGGGGGACCCGAAGGCGGCCTCGGCCCGGCTCGCCCCCGTTTTGGCCGGAGCGGCTCGGGCGACCTCACCTTGGCTCGGGTTGGCCTACTTGCTCGAGGCGTCGGCGCGCGACGGCCCCGACCACACAGCCTCGGCTACGGCCCTGGAGCGCGCCCTCGACCTAGCAGAGCGCGACGGGGCACTCCTGCCTTTCCTGCTCCACCCCGTGCCTGAACTGCTGGAGCGCCATCGCCGGCAAACGTCCCACGCGGCGTTGGTCTCGGAGATACTCGCCATGGTCGCTGGCGCGAAGCGGCGAGGGGCGTCGCAGCGCGCGCAGGACGCTGACTTCGAGCCCCTCAGCGAAAGCGAGGCACGGATCCTGCGCTACCTGCCGACCAACCTTTCGGCTCCAGAAATCGCCCACGACCTCTACCTCTCCGTCAACACGGTGAAGACCCACCTCCGCCACCTTTACGCGAAGCTCGGGGTCAACCGGCGCTCCGAGGCGGTCGAGCGCGCCCGCGCCCTCGGCTTGCTCGCCCCTCCCTGGCACTACGCCTAATGGGCAGGCAACGGCTGGTCGGGCCGTGCGCTCGCCCTCGACCGGAGCGAGCACGCCTGCGTGACCGGTGTTGGGCTGGGCGGCCCGTGTCTTCCTTGGCGACCCGGGTCGGCGTGGTAGCCGCGATCTCGGCCGTGGTCGCCGGCGGGACAGGCGTAGCAACCGCAGCCAGCCGGCCGCCCCCCGGCACGCTGACGACCTCCCTCCCCCTCGCCACTTCGGCCCGGACTTTGGGGGGCACTTGGGCAACGCTGCCGATGGGCCACCTCGACCAACCGCTCAACACTTTCTGGCAGCTCATGTTCGAGCCCGCGGGGAGCTCGTCGTGGTCCGACCGGGTCGAGGCGACTGGCGTAGCCACCAATGGCGGGATCGTGCTCGCGGCGAACGCGAAGTCGCTCGTGGTCGGCGTCCGCCCGAGCAGTCGCCTCACCTACTCCCCGCTCATCGCCACCACCAACTCGGGGCGCTCCTGGTCGACGGGGCTAGTCCAAAATGGGCTCGCCCAGGTGCCGAGCTCCCTCGCCATCTCGCCTTCGGGCGCCGCCCTGGCCTTGGCGCCCGGCCGCCGAGGCGGCCGCGAAGTGCTCATCAGCCACGCAGGGAAAGCTCACCTTGTGTCGTGGGAGGTGTTGCTCGGGAGCCGGACGTTCGCCTCCACCGCGCCTGCCGAGCGCTGTGCTCCGAGCTCGTTCACCGCTGTCGGCTACGCCGGCGCGGCCCCGGTGGTCGGTGCAGCGTGCGGGAGGGCCGGTACCGCGGGTCTCTTTACCGAGCTCGGGGGCCACTGGACGCCTGAGGGCCCAGGGATCCCCCGGAGCGCCGGGAGCGCTGAGGTGCTCGACCTCGTGCCCACAGGCAAGGGCCTGGCCACCGTCATCGAGCTACACCAGCGCGGCTCGGCGACAGAGAGCCTGCTCGCCGCTTGGAGCTCCGACGCAACCTACTGGCGAGCCTCCACCTACCTGCGCCTTCCGGCCGGCGAGCGCCTCACCTCGCTCGGGCCAGCCGGTGGCCAGGGTGTCTTCGTGCTGATGACGGGCACCGGGGACAAAGAGCGACTGGCCGTGGTAAACGGGCCGGGCTCTCGCTCCTGGCATTACCTGCCGGCGCCGCCGGCTGAGACCCAAACTGTAACCTTTGGCTCAACGGGCCCGGCCCAAGCCTTCGCGCTCAACCAGAGTGCCATCGAGGTCTGGGACCTTGGTCGAGGGGGTGGGGCCGGCAAGACACGGGGGGCAGGCTGGCGACAGGGGCAGCTCGTGCACGTCACCATCCAGTTCGGGCCGTTGGGCTGACAGGGCTCGCTCGCGAAGGCGACGACCCAATGGGCTCCCCATCTCTCCTCGAGGCCGACCGCGATCAGGGCCACGCGCCGCCAGGGCCGGGCGGGGCGCCACGGCCCTGAAACCGCAAACGTTATGCCGACAGCACCGGTCCGGTACCTGGCCTTCAGCTCGTACCGGCCATGAGGCCCTTCACGAACCACCGCTGCATGACGACAACCACCAGCACCGGGGGCACCATTGCCAACAACGCCACCGCCATCACCAAGTTCCACTGAGGGACGGCGAAACTCTGGGCTGACGAGATCATCTCTTGGATGCCCATGACAACCGTAGCGCTGTGCGGGCTCGTCGTGACGATGAGCGGCCACAGGTACTGGTTCCACCCGTACACGAACTCCAGCACGAAGATGGCCGCGAGGTTTGTCCTCGACAAGGGTAGGACGATGCTCCATAGGAACCGCAACGGGCTACTCCCATCGATGCGTGCGGCGTCAGCTAGTTCGACGGGGAAGGTCATGAAGAACTGCCGGAAAAGGAAAGTCGCCGTCGCCGACGCTACCAAGGGCAGGATCAACCCGCCGTAACTGTCCAAGAGCCCGAACTGAGCCGTCACCTCGTACGTAGGGAAGAAGATCACCTCGATCGGGAGCATCAGGGTTATGAATATCAGCCAAAACGCGACCATTCGGCCCCGGAAACGGAAAAACGCTATGGCATAGGCTGCTGGGATAGAAAGCACCAGCTTGCCGATCGATATGCCAAGGGCCATGACCGCGGAGTTGGCCATCAGAGTGGTCACGGGCGCCGAGTTGGGAAGGCCGCGCGTAAGCACACGCCACAGGTTGGGCCCCAACTGGCCACTAGGTAGGAGTGGTACACCTGTCAACAGGTCCCTCGCGGGGTGCGTCGCCGCCACGAACGCCAGGTACAGCGGGACCACGAATATGGCGGCCGCGAAGATCAGGATCCCGTGGCGCAGCGCCTGGCTCAGCCCCCGGTCTCTCATCGGTAGAACACCTTCCTGTTGAGGAAGCGGAACTGGACTGCCGTGAGGGCCGCGGCAATCAATAGCAAGAACACTGTCTCTGCCCCCGCCAAGCCCGTGTTACCGTTTTGGAACCCGTCCCGGTACACCTGGTACACCACGGTGGTGGTGGCATTGCCCGGGCCTCCCTGGGTGATGACGTCTATGATCGCAAAGCTCGAGAAGAACGCGTAGAGCACGTTCATCACGAGCAGGTAAAACGTCGTGGGCGACAAGAGCGGGAACACGACTTGCCAGAACCGGGCCAGCTTGCCGGCTCCGTCTATGCTGGCCGCCTCGAAAACGTCTCGAGGGATCATCTGCAGGCCCGCTGTATAGAACAAGAAGTTGTACGCCGCCTGTTGCCAGACTATAACGGCCACGAGGAGCGCGAACGCCTGTAGGCTGTGCAGGGCGAAGTTCCAGTTGACCCCCAAGTCGACCAATACCCTCGCCCCAGCTCCGAGCCCGGGCTCGAAGAGGAACAACCACAGCGCGCCGGCGATCGCGCTAGGGACGGCGTAGGTCCAGATGAACAACGTTCGGTACACCCGTCGTACCCGGCCCACCTGGTCCGCCTCCACGGCGAGGAACAGACCGATCGCCATTGCCAGTACCGTGGTGACACAGGCCAAGATGACGGTCACTTCGATGGTGCCCACCTCGCCCGCCACGCTGAAGGCGTTCACGAAATTGGTGAGGCCGCTGAACCGGGCGCCCGTGCCGAACGCGTTGGTCTCCTCGAACGACTCATAGATGGCACGCACGGTTGGCCACAGGAAGAAGATGGCCACAATCACGAGTTGGGGTACGACCAAGGCGTAAGGAAGAAACCGGCCGCGAAAGATGGCGCCCCCCGCCCTGTCGGGCATAGGACCGCCTGGTTCGCGCCGGCGAGGGTGCCGACGCCCTGGGGCGAAGGCACCCTCGGGCAGGGTGACAGTCGGTTCTGGTGGAGCGGGCGCCCTAGCCGCCATACTGCGAGGCGAACTCCGCGAGCACCTTGTCCCCCTGGGCCTGAGCAGACGCCAGCGCGCTCGACGCGCTTTCTTTCCCGGAAAGGATGGCGGCGATGGCAGACGCCTCATCGACGCGGACCTCGGGCAGGTAACCCAAGCGTATGCCCCGAGTCCAAGGTTTGGGAGGCTTGTGCGTGAGCTCCAGGACGGCTACTAGGTCGCTCGGGTGGGTCTTGTAGAAACCTACCTTGTGAAGGTGATTGGCCGCGGCGTTGGTCACCGGCACATAGCCAGTGTGGCTGGCCCAGTAGTCTTGAGCTGAGACCGACATCATGAAATGAAGGAACTCGGCATCACCCCGGTAGGTATTTTGGGGCACCCCTGACAGGGCCCACAAGGATGCACCACCGACAACCGTGTTTTGAGGGGCAGCAGGGTTCCCTGCCACGACAGGAAGCTGGGTTATGCCGACTGGGAACTTGGCGCCTGCCTCGATCTCGTTGATGTCAGCCGAGCTGTTGTCGTAAAAGGCGCAGGTGCCGTTGGTAAAGAACGGGACGGTCGAGTTGGTTGTACCGTTCCAGCGGTACAAGCCACGTTTGCTGAGGGTCCCTAGGAAGTCCCAGTGCTGGACCATGGGTTTCGCGGTCAGCAGCAGCTTCACGTTCTTTATGGAATCATAGCCATTGTTCTGTGTGGCGTAAGGGTAACCGTTCCAGAGGTCGAACTGCTCCATATCGGTCCACATGATGTAAGCACCGGACGCCGACAGGATGCACTTGGCGCCCGCAGAAACAAGAGGCTTGACGTCATTCGCCAGCTGAGTCCAAGTCTTCGGAGGTGACTTGATCCCTGCCTTGGCCAAAAGGGGCCTGTTGTAATAAAGGACCGGGGTCGAGCTGTTGAACGGCAGCGAGTCGAGCTGGTCTTGCGCGGTCTCGTAGTAGCTGGCTGCCCCACCAATGAACTGAGAGGTGGAGAATTTGAAGTGGTACTCGGACATGAGCTGGTGGACCGGTACATAGACACCTGGCGCGTACATCATCGTCGCTGTCCCTGCGTCGAAGATCTGAGCGATGTCAGGGGCATGATGTGCGCGGACCGCGGCGATCGTGGCCGAAAGGACGGTGGAGTAGCTCCCTTTGTAGAGGAGGTTGACCTTGTACGTGCTCTGCGAAGAGTTGAACTCGTTGACCAAATGGCCGAGCGCGGCTCCGAGCGTGCCGCTCATGGCCGACCAGAACGTGATGGGCACCCGGGACCCCGAGTGCGACGTAGCCATGCTGCTCGTCGCCGAGGCGCTCGTCGCGGGTAGGAGCCCAACAGCTGTAGCCAACAGCGCGGACAGAGCTTTGCTCGCGCTTCTCATACGAAAACTCATAAACCCTCCTTTGCCTTAATGACGTCTTACAACTTCCAACTATACCTTCGCAGAAGCCGGGCCGTCCACATGGACAATTCACCCCCTCGCGGCCCGTTTGACTGAAGGTTCGTCTTGTGTTTACCTGTTGTTCATCTGTGCTTGGGCCAAAAAACCCCTGGCAATTATGCAACCTACATCCAGGTCGCCATAGAGGCGAAAGACCCTAGTAAGGCCGGCCGTTAGGCCGGCCGTTCGCTCGCGGTCAGAGCGCACGATAGCCCGCTGCCCATCCCCCTCCGTTAGAGTTGCGGTCACCATCCGTTCACCTTCTGTTCACTTGGATGATACCATTAGTCGAGAATGCCCGTCGGGGGCAAACCGGGCGCAAGGCGGTCGCTCCGAGGGAGGCGGGTCGTCCGAGTTGGAGCTTCTGTTTATCACCACCGGCGCGAGCCTCGGCCCCGTGCATGCGAGCGCCGTTGACCATTCTGTGGCCTCGTCGTGCGGGCGGTCCGATGAGGAGGCGTTATGGGCGGCAGCTCCAAAGCCTGCGGACCTTCGTCCGAGGCGTCGCTGGCGCGTCGGCCTAAAGGGCGCCCAAGCCGGCGAGCAAGCGGGACTGGCGCGTCGCGCGGGCGAGCACGGCACCGCCCCCGACAGCGGCCACCGCCAAGGCGACGCCGGCGAGCCGCCAGCGGGCCAAGGAGCGGGAACGGGCCTCCAGGCACTCATGCAGGATGCGCCAGCCATCCTCACCAAAGGGGGGAGCCGGGACCCTGACGTTCTCATCTCGCAAGCTCCTTAGGACTCGCAACAGGTGGCGGTAGCCGGCCAGCTCAGCTTGGCAACCCAGGCAGGTCTCGAGGTGCTCGGACATGGCGGGGCTCGGCCTACGGCTGCCGTCGACCAGGAGGGGCAATTCCAACGAGACGGCGTCGCAGGAAAGGAGGGCGCGAAGGTGCCTGGCACGCAAATGGTGCCTGCCTCGAGCGACCTCCGAGGACTCAGCTGGCCACGGCATCTTCGCCACAGACAACCGGCTGGAGGGCCAGCGAGGTTCCATCGTGCAAACGGACCCGCGCACCCCGCTTGGGGCTCACCCTCGCCCGCCGCGGTGCGCCCGTCTCCTGCAAACGGCGGGAGAGGTCGTCGCGAAGACGCTTCCTGGCCCTTTGCAGACGGACCTTGGCCGCTGCTTCGGAGATGCCGACCTGGGCGGCGATCGAGCGGTGGGGCAGGTCGTAGACGTCGCGCAGCACGACGACCTGGCGGAGGCGCCACGGGAGGCGCATCAACGCCTCGGCGAGGAGGGCGCGCTCGTCGCAAGCCGAAGCCGCGGCTTCGGGGTCGTGCTCGGGGCGCCAGTCCGCCATGCCGGCGAAGCCCTCCCCGTCGGGGTCGAGGCGGTCGTGGGAAGAACGCCTCTTGCTTGCCATAAGGTTGCTGGCGCAGTTGGCCGTCACCCTGTACAGCCAGGTAGAAAAGCGGGCCTCGCCCCGGAACCTCGGCAGGCCACGGAACGCCCGCAGGTACGCCTCCTGGGTCACGTCCAGGGCGTCCTGCTCGTTGCCGGTCAGGCGGTAGGCGAGGGTGTAAGTGCTCTGCCAGGTGGCGTGCACCAACTGCTCCGGCGCGCCCGGGTCGCCCCTGCGCGCGGCGTCCACCAGGACCTCGAGCGCCTTTTCTGTCGACCGGCGCCCGGGCAAGGCGCTTACCTGGTCTCCTTGTGGAGCGTGTGCCGACGTTCCCAGCGGCAGTACTTGTGCATCTCTATGCGTTCGCGGTCGTTTTGCTTGTTCTTGGTCGTTATGTAGTTGCGGCGCTTGCAGACCTCGCAAGCCAGCGTGACCTGCACCCTTCTCTCGCTCTTGGCCATCTGGGCCTCTCCTCGTTTCGCTGTCTACCTGTTGCGTAGCGGCGGTCGGACTCGAACCGACGACTCCTCGATTATGAGCCGAGTGCTCTGCCAACTGAGCTACGCCGCCCTGCGGTTACTTGGCCTGGGTTGGTTGTATGTGCCGAGCCCCCTGTCGGAATCGAACCGACGACACCAGCCTTACCATGGCTGTGCTCTGCCGACTGAGCTAAGGGGGCGCGCCGGCACGGCCGGTCGCCCACGTCATAGTAGCCGCCGGCGCACGCCCGCGGCGGGCCGTAGCCTATCTGTCAATGTCTGCCACTCCGCGCGAGAAGCTCCTGGTGAGGGTCGTGCCTGCCGACTCTTCCCACGCCGAGGCCACCCGGGCCATCTACAACCACGCCGTCGAGACCAGCACCGCCACCTTCGAGATGACCCCGCGCTCGCTTCCCGAACAGCTCGAATGGGTGAAAGAGCACTCCGGCGCCTACCCCGCCGTGGTGGCGCTCGATAGCCAGGACGAGGTGCTCGGCTTCGGCTCGCTCTCGCCGTACCGGCCCCGGGCGGCTTACAGCACGACGGTCGAGGACTCGGTCTACGTGCACGACAGCCACCGCCGGCAAGGCGTCGGGCGGGCGCTGCTCGAAGAGCTCGTCGCCTTGGCCGAAGCCCATGGGTTCCATGCCGTCATCGCCCGGATAGCTGGCAGCAACGAGGCCTCCGTCGCCCTGCACGCCGAGTGTGGCTTCGAGGTGATCGGCGTCGAGAAGGAGGTGGGTCGGAAGTTCGGCCGCTGGCTCGACGTCGTGTGCATGGAACGGCTTGTCTGAGCGCTTCTTGACGCTCTTCGAGCCCCCGGCCAGCTCGAGTAAGTCGAGTAATAGGCCCAAGGTGCTGAACAATGTCCACTCCGAGGAACAGTGTCGACATCTGGGCCGAAAACACGCACGATCGCGTCAGAAGTCACTAAACATGCCAGAAGTCGTGGGCTGGCGCCGGCGGGGGCTGGCGCCGGCGGGGGCGGGCGCCGGCGGGGGCTGGCGCCGGCGGGGGCGGGGGCCGGCGGGGGCTGGCGCCGGCGGGGGCGGGCGCCGGCGGGGGCTGGCGCCGGCGTGGGCTGGCGCTGGCGGGGGCTGGCGCCGGCCTCAACAAGTGGCAGCTAGGGCGGCCAGCTGGCCGTGGGCCGGCGCCGGCAGGAGCGCCTTGCCGTCGAGGGTGTGCACGCGCGCGAAACGAAGGCTCGACGAGAGCCACAGCCCGTCGGCAGCGAATAGGTCATCGAGGGTGAGGTCGGCCCTCTCCACCTCCCAGCCCGCTGCGCCGGCGGCCCCGAAGAGCCGCGCCACGCTGATGCTGTCCAGGATGCCGACCGAAGGGGCAGGGCTCACGAGCCGCCGGCCGAACGCGGCGACGACCGCAGACGTCTCGGCCTCCCAGATCTTCCTGTCGGAGCCGACAAAGACCGCGTCGTCGGCACCCTGCGACTCGGCCCAGCGCTTGGCGGCCAGGTTGAAGGCGTAAGAGAGGGTCTTGGCGCCGAGCAGGAGCCAGGGCGCCTGCGCAGCCATGCCGCTCGGCAGCCCGCGCTCGACGGTCACGACCGAGACCCCGTCGCGGCGCTGGCGGAGGACTGCCGGCGGGAGCTCCTGGCCAAGCGCGTAAGCGGTCGGGAACCCGCCCTCCTCGGGGCCGCGGGTGCAGACGAGGCGCATCTCCCACTCCTCGGGCCCCGCCCACGCAGCTGACCCAGCCCTAACTGCCGCTCTCCACTCGGAGGCCGGCGGGAGCTCGAGGGACACCATCTCCGCGGAGCGGGCCATCCGGACCAAGTGCTCCTCGAGGTGCCGCGGCTGGCCGGAGAGCACTGAAAACCTCTCGAAGACGCCGTCACCCCGCAGTACACCGAGGTCGTCGGCACGAAGAAAGGGCGAGCGGGGGTCGGCTGGGACCGGGCCTTCAGGTGAAAGCACGACCAGGATGGCGCTGGGCCGCTCCATGTGCCCAGCGCCTAGCCGACCCGCACAGGCCCGCGTTCGAGCAGCGCCTCGGCGATCTGGACCGCGTTGAGCGCCGCCCCCTTGCGCAGGTTGTCCCCCGACACCCAGAGGGCGAGGCTCCGCCCATCGGGTTCGGAGCGGTCTTCCCGCACCCGGCCGACCAGGCACTCGTCAACTCCGGCACACTCGAGCGGGGTCGGGACATCGACCACGCGCACCCCCGGCGCCTTCTCGAGCAACTCGAGCGCCCTGGCCGGCGGGAGCGGCCGCTCGAAGCGAGCAGTCACAGACAGCGAGTGGCCGGTGAAGACCGGCACCCGCACGCAGGTCACCCCCACTGCGAGGTCGGGGATGTGGAGGATCTTGCGGCTCTCGTCGCGAAGCTTGTGCTCCTCTTCGGTCTCGTCGTCGACGAAGCGGCCTGCCGACGCCAGCACGTTGAACGCGATCGGGCCGGGGAAGACCTGCACCGGCGGGTAGCCGACCGCCGAGCCGTCGAAGGTGAACGCCGCGGCCTTGTCCCCCACCTGGTGGACCTGGGCGGCCAGCTCCTCTACGCCCTTGCGGCCCGCGCCCGAGACAGCCTGGTAGGTGGACACGACGAGCCGGCGCAACCCCGCCTCGTCGTGGAGCGGCTTCAGCACCGGCATGGCCACCATCGTCGTGCAGTTGGGGTTGGCCACTATCCCCTTCGGCACCCGGTCGAGGTCGTCGGCGTTCACCTCGGGCACGACAAGAGGCACATCGGGGTCCATGCGCCAGGCCTTGGAGTTGTCCACGACCAGCCCGCCCGCCCCGGCGACGACGGGTGCCCACTCCTTCGAGGCCGGCGCCCCCATGCTGAACAGGGCGATGTCCACGCCGGCATGGTCCGCCCGGGCCACGTCCTCGACGACGACGCCGTCGAGCACAGTGCCCGCCGATCGCTCGGAGGCGAACAGCCGGAGGCGGCCGACCGGGAAGTGGCGCTCCTCGAGCACGCGCCGCATGACGCCGCCCACTTGCCCGGTGGCTCCGTAGACGCCGACGCAAAGACCGCCTCCCGGCCGCCTGTTGCTCACAGCCCTCCCCCCCAGTCGAGGCCGAACGCCTTGTGCAGGGCTATTACCGCCCGGTCGGCGGCGGACTCCCGGACGACGCAGGTGAGGCGGATGGCCGAGGTGGAGATCATCTCGATGTTTATGCCCTCGGCTGCGAGCACTTCGAACATCATGGCCGACACCCCGGGGTTGGTCTTCATCCCGGCACCCACGATCGACACCGTCGCGATGTCCGGGTCGGCGAACACCCCGCTCGCGCCAAGCTCTCTCTGCAGCTCGAGGGCCACCTGCTGGGCGGCTTCCAAGTCGTCGTGAGGGACGGTGAAGGAGATGTCCGTTGTCCCGTGGAGGGAGACGTTTTGCTCGATCATGTCGACATTTATGAGCTTGTCGGCGAGGGCGCGGAAAAGCTTGGCGGCGACCCCCGGGTGGTCGGCGACGCCGGCCACCGTGAGCTTGGCTTCTGACTGGTCCGAGACCACAGCGGAAACTATGGGCTGCTCCATGGCACTCTCCTTTTCGACCCACGTCCCCGGTTCCCAGGTGAAGCTCGAGCGGACGTGGAGGCGTACCCCATGGGTGCGGGCGAACTCGACCGAACGCATGGCGGGCTTGGGGCACCCCGCCGCGTTCATCTCCAGCATCTCCTCGTAGCTCAGCCTCGCCAGCTTGCGCGCCCCGGGCACGACCCGGGGATCGGCGGAGAACACGCCTGAGACGTCGGTGTAAAGCTCGCACGCCTCGGCGCCGAGGGCCTTGGCCAGCGCCACCGCCGTCGTATCGGACCCCCCGCGGCCCAAGAAGGTGACCTCCCGTCCCGAGGACACCCCCTGCGCGCCTCCTATCACCGGGACCCGGCCCGCCAGGAGGGCGGCCTCAATACGCGCTGGGCGCATTTCGAGGATCTTGGCCTTGGTGTGCTCCCCGTTGGTCAGCACGCCGGCCTGGCTGCCGGTGAAGCTGTCCGCCGGCACGCCCAGGTCATGGAGGGCCATGCACAAAAGTGCCATGGCCTTGCGTTCGCCGGCAGTCACAAGCATGTCCATCTCGCGCCCCGGCCGGGACTTGGACACCTTGGCCGCCACCTCGAGCAAGTCGTCGGTCTCGTGCCCCATAGCCGACACCACGACGACGGGCCCGTTGCCCCGCTTGTGCACCCGCGCGATGTAGTCGGCGACGCTCTTGATCCGCTCGGCGTCGGCCACCGAGGTGCCGCCGAACTTCTGCACGAGGAGAGCCACGGCCCTGCAGGCTACCAGCCGGCGTTCTTCGGCTACGCTACGGCGCCGTGCCGTCTGAGAAGCGTATCCAGCAGCGACGCAACCGGACCATGAAGGAGCTGCGCCAGCAGCAGGAGCAGAGGCGCCGGCGTCAGCGCATCTTCTTCGGAGGGACCGGTGCGGCGATCGTGATCGTGGTGATCGTGGTGGTAGTCACCGTCGTGACCGGAGGAAAGAAGAAGACCGCCACGCCGCCGACCAGCTCGGGCTCCTCCACGTCGACGACGGCGGCGACCACATCGTCCACGGCAGCCCCTGTCTCGGTGCCCCTGCTGGCCGCCCCGGCCAAGGTCGGGTGCCCCCGGCTCAACGGGAGCTCGCCCCACTACACCCACTTCTCGGCGAAACCGCCGATGTGCATCGACCCGGCCAAGTCCTACACCGCCACGATCACCACCACTGCCGGTACCGTGACCGTGAAGCTCCGCGCGGCGCAAAACCCGGTGTCGGTCAACAACTTCGTGTTCCTGTCGCTGTACCACTTCTACGACGGGACCGCGTTCCACCGGGTCTGCACCGGTTTCGTGGACCAAGGTGGCGACCCGACCGGCACCGGGTCCGGTGGGCCGGGGTACTCCTTCGACGGTGGCAAGCCCAAGAGCGCGAGCGTGTACACGGCTGGGGCGCTCGCCATGGCCAACTCGGGGAGCCCGAGCAGTGACGGCAGCCAGTTCTTTTTCGTGGTCGGCAAGGGTGGCTCGCAGCTGTCCCCCAACTACAGCTACCTCGGCCAGGTGACGAGCAAGTCGAGCCTCGCCGTGCTCAACAAGATCAATGCCGGGGGCACCTCGCCTTCGGCGACCAACGGGAGCTGCCCCCCCAAGGTCGTCTACAAGATCACCAAGGTGACCATCACGGAGTCCTGATGCCCCCGGACCAGGGGCGCGTCAGGCGATGGCCACCAGCGTCACCAGGAAGCCCATGTAGGCCGCCACCAGAGCGCCGGCAGCGGTGCGGTTGACCCCGCGGCCAGCGAACGCTAAGCCGCCGGCGAGGACGGTCATACCTGCGTAGGCCGCCCCGGTAAAGACGCTGCCCCTCCCGAGGTTGCCGAGGGCGAGGCCACCGAGCGCGGCCGGCAGCATCAGACCGCCGACGACGTTGATCGTGTTGGAGTTGAGGGCTTCGGAGAACATGGCCGCGCCCTTGCCCTGCCGGGCCAGGTACACGGCGGCCACGGCGTTCGGGAGGCTGGTGACGGCAGCGAGCACCACCGCTCCGACCACGACTTCGGGTACGCCGAGGTCCGGGCCGCCGACGGAGGCGGCCTGTTCCATGACCGCGCTCGCTACGACAACGGACACGAGAGCCACGGTCGCCGTGGAAGCGCTCGACCGCAGCCTGGGCCCGGCCGGCGGTGGCTCGGCCTGGGAGACCTCCTCGCTCTCTTCTTTCACCGCCTCTCTCAACCACCGCTGGGCGGCGCGAGGCAAGGGCAGACGGGAGGGAGGCAGCGCCGAAACGGCCAGGTAGGGGACGAAGACCGCCGACGTGACCAAGGCCGCCCCCACCGGGCCGAGGCTGTCGGTGACAAGCACAATGCCGCAACCGGCGACGCCGAGGCCTGCGACCCCTTCCAGCACGACCACCCGCCTGTGGAGCACCACCCGGCCAGCCACGAGCGAACCGAGGCCGAGCAAAGCCGCGATGTTGAAAACGTTGGACCCGAACAGCACCCCCACGCCGATCTCGTGCTTGCCTTCCAGTTGGGCGGCCACCGCGCTGGTGAGCTCGGGCGCGTCGGCCGCCAGCGCGGCGAGCAACCCGACCAGCACCTCGGTGAGGCCCAGGTGCGCCCCGATCTCCTCGAGCGCTCGGACGAGCCGCGCGCTCGCGACCAGGGTCACTACGGCCCCGGCGACGAACGCCGGCACGACCCAACCAGGCATGTGCCTTTTCCGTGACCTCTCGGGTCAGTCAGCGTTGGCCGCGGGGACGGTCGGCGCCACTGCCTGGAGGTCCTCCAGGGACCCTGGCCTGCCGCCGACCCAGACCGTGACCTCGCCGGCACCGAGGCAACGCCAGTGCCCGTCGCTGTCCCGGATGAGAGCTGTGCGCTCGTCCACGGCTGCGATGCGCAAGGCGCCAGAGGCGAGCTTCACCGTGCGGTGCGTCTTGTCCTCCGACCAGTCGCCGGCGTGGGGAAGCACAGCCAGCGGCGCCAGCAAGCCCAACCCGAGCGTCAGTGCCCCACCCCTCGGGTCCACCATCGTGTCGCCGAGCACCATGGCGCCGGCGGAAGAGGCCGCCAGGACGGTCCCGCCCGCCCAAGCCTCTACGAGGGCGTCCCAGACCGGTGAAGCCTTCAGGACCGAACGAAGGTGGAGCACCGAACCGCCCGCCAAGTAAACAAAGCGCGCCGCCCGGACCTGGCCGGCGAGCCCGTGGTCCTCTGCGTCCGCACGGCGCAGGACCATGCAAGCCTTGACCACCGCGCCCAGCTTGGAGAAATAGGTTGTCGCCGTCTCGACCGCACGTTCGGGGTGGGTGTAGGCGGCGGCTGTGGGGAGCACGACGACTTCAGCCGACCCCGATGCCTCGAGGAGGGCCGTATCGAAGACCTCGCAGCCCTCGCCCCATTCGCCACCTCCCACCAAAGCGAGCGGTCCAGGGGCGCGCACCGACTGCCCGGCGCCGCCAGCGGCGTCAGAGGACAAAGTGCCAGGTTGAGACATGGACAAACCGGAACTTTTTGCGCACGGGGGCACCAGCTAGTATGAACGGAGCGAGACACCCGCAGCAAATGCCATTAGGCCGTAGTGCCATGGCTCGAAGTCGTAGCGTTCGGGGGGAAGTTCCGGACACCGAGGAGGCCACCGAAATGCTTGAGCAGCAGCAGTTGGATTCCCTACTTACCCCAGCCGAAGTCGCGGCGCTCTTTCGTGTCAACCCGAAGACAGTGACCCGGTGGGCCAGAGCGGGCAAGATAACCGCGATCCGGACCCTGGGCGGCCATCGCCGTTACCGGGCAACCGAGATCCAGCGCTGCATCGAGCAGATGGAGCTCGCCGAGCAGTAACGCTGGCAAGAAACGATTGGTGGCCGGAGCCGGCGTCGATCCGGCGACCTCGCACTTCCCAGGCGCATTCTGACGACCTCCTCGAACTTACGTACACCCTGCTCAGGACACAGAATCCCTGGTCAGAGGCCAAGTCGTCCTCCCGGTTGATGCTAGCCCGTCCCGCCGAATTCGCGTCTTTTTCGCGTCCTACGCGTCTTCTTCGCGTCCTGTCTGGGGCTCGACGAAGGCTCCCGACTGCATCGTCGTCGCCACTTGGCCAGGTTGTCGACGCGCCCAAGGGGTCGTCGGCGGTGAACTCACGCAAGCGGTTACCTGTGAGGAGTACCCTGCTAGATGACAAAGCCCCCTGCCCACGGACCATTTTCTAGGTGGTCGGAGCCGGCGTCGATCCGGCGACCTCGCACTTTTCAGGCGCGCGCTCTACCAACTGAGCTATCCGACCGCGGACCTGACGGGATTTGAACCCGCGGCCTCCGGCTTGACAGGCCGGCGTGCACTCCGAGCTGCACCACAGGTCCCAGTTGCACTGGTGCACCGCCGCGTCCAACGGAAGCCTGACGGCTCGGCCAGTATAGCCGACCCCCAGTGCCAAGCCAGGCGAGTGTCGCCAGGTTGCGAGAACGGCCCCTGGCTGGACAAAAAGGCATCCCGGCGCGCAACCAGGGCCACCCACGAGAAAGGGCCCGGACGCCGCCCTGGCCGGCGCCTACTCCCACTCGATCGTGCCGGGCGGCTTGCTGGTCACGTCGAGCACGACCCTGTTGACCTCGGGCACCTCGTTGGTCACCCGGGTCGAGATCCGGGCCAGGACGTCGTAGGGGAGGCGGGCGAAGTCGGCTGTCATGGCGTCTTCGCTCGTCACGGGGCGCAATACGATGGGGTGGCCGTAGGTGCGCGAGTCGCCCTGGACCCCTACGGAGCGGACGTCGGCCAGGAGCACGACCGGGCACTGCCAGATGTCGCGGTCCAATCCCGCGAGGGTGAGCTCTTCCCGCACGATCTTGTCGGCCCGCCGCAGTACCCGGAGGCGTTGCTCGGTGACCGCGCCCACGATCCTTATCGCGAGCCCCGGGCCAGGGAAGGGCTGGCGCCAAACGATGCCGGGCGACAAGCCGAGCTGTTCCCCGATCGCCCTCACCTCGTCCTTGAAGAGGCGTCGGAGCGGTTCGACCAGTTCGAAGCGCAGGTCGTCGGGGAGCCCGCCCACGTTGTGGTGGCTCTTTATGTTGGCCGCGCCCTCACCCCCGCCCGACTCGACCACGTCTGGGTAGAGGGTGCCCTGCACAAGGAAGCGCACCTCGCCGGCGGCGGCCCCTCGGGCCACCACGTGCCGGGCCGCCCCCTCGAAGGCCCGGATGAACTCCCGCCCGACGGCCTTGCGCTTGGCCTCCGGGTCCGCCGGGTCGGGGAGGGCGGCCAGGGCGTCGAGGAACTGCCGTTCGGCGTGGACGGTATGGAGCCGCACGCCGGTAGCGGCCACGAAGTCGCGCTCCACCTCCTCGGCCTCGCCCTCCCGGAGCAGCCCGTGGTCGACAAAGACGCATGTCAGCTGGTCGCCAACGGCCCTCTGGACGAGCGCGGCCGCCACTGCAGAGTCAACCCCGCCCGAAAGCCCGGCGATCACGGGGTGGCTACCCACCGTCTCGGCCACGGACTTGACAGCCTCGTCGATGATGCTCGTAGTCGTCCACGAAGCGCTGGCGCCGGCGCAGTGGTAGAGGAAGTTCTCGACCACCCGCTGGCCGTTCTCGGTGTGCACCACCTCGGGGTGCCACTGGACCCCGTAGAGGCGCCGGGCCGGGTCCTCGAAGGCGGCGACAGAGGCACCAGCACTGCGGGCGGTCGGGCGGAAACCCGCGGGCGCCCTCACTACCGCGTCGCGATGGGACATCCAAGTCCGTTGGTGCCCCGGCAGCCCGGAGAACAACTCCGAGGACGGGTCGAGCGTGACTTCGGTCCGGCCGAACTCACCGCCGCCGGTCCGGGCGACTTCGCCTCCGAGGGCGGCGGCCATGGCCTGGAGCCCGTAGCAGATCCCGAGCACCGGCACGCCCGAAGAGAAAAGGGCGGGGTCCGGCTGAGGGGCACCCTCTGCGTAAACGCTCTCCGGCCCCCCGGACAGGATGAGCGCAGCCGGGCACCGAGCGAGCATCTCGGCGGCTGCCATCGTGTGAGGGACGATCTCGCTGTACACGTGCGCCTCGCGCACGCGCCGAGCGATCAGCTGAGCGTACTGAGCGCCGTAATCGACAACCAGGACGGGGCCGGCACCCGCCGGCGAGCCGCTCATCTGAAGATGCTACACGGGCACCCGCACCCGTTCGGGGCAGCTGTAGACCTTGAAACGGCCCTCGCGCAGCCACCCGACGAGCGTGAGGCCGAACTCGCTCGCCAGGCCCACGGCCAGGCTGCTCGGGGCTGAGACCGAGCAGAGGGCGCCAGCACCCATGCGCAGCGATTTCTGGACCAGTTCGAAACTGGAGCGGCCGCTCACCATAAGGACGCTGGCCGAGAGCGGCAGGCGCCCCGCGAGCAGGGCCCAGCCGGCCAGTTTGTCCATAGCGTTGTGGCGCCCGACGTCTTCTCGGATGGCCAAGAGCTCCCCTGCCTCGTCGAAAAGAGCAGCCGCGTGCAGGCCGCCGGTCGAGTCGAAGAGGCGCTGGGCTTCGCGAAGCTTGCCCGGCAGCGCACCAAGGACTTCGGGGGAAAGGACAGGCCCGGCGCTGGCGCGCCCGTAGCCGCGAGCACGCAGAGCCTCCAGGGTTGCCTTGCCGCACACGCCGCACGCGCTCGAGGTCACGAAGTGGCGCTCGAGCGTGGGCAAGTCGGCCGGGGCGGGGCCGGAGAGGCCGACGTTCACGATGTTGTAGAGCTGTTGCCCTCCCGCAGCACTGTCCGTGCAATAGCCGATCATGTGGACTTGATCGCGCGAGCTCACCACCCCTTCGTTGAACAAGAACCCGGCCGCGAGCTCGAAGTCCGACCCGGGTGTGCGCATGGTGACCGCCAGAGGGACGGGTGCCCCGGCACCGGGCGAGCCGAGGCGGATCTCCAGGGGTTCCTCGGTGGCGAGGGTGTCCTCCACCCCGCGCACACGGCCCTCGCTGACCTCCCAAGCGGGCGTCCGCGAGACGGCGCCGGGCCGTGCCTGTGCCACGATGCTCAAACCCCCCTCGGTACCTCCACTTGGACCACCGCCGTGTAGTCGGGGATGCCGGACTCCGCCGACCTCACCTGGGGGTCGACGAGCACGTCGCCCTCGGGCCAGTGGACCTGGAGGGTCCCCCGGGCCACCGGCGCCAGTAGTACCCGCCCCTTCAACTCGCCGCTTGGGCTCTTTAGCACCACGGGGTCCCCGTCGGACACGCCCAGCTCTGCCGCGTCGTAGCGGTTTACGAACACCGAGTCCCGGCGGGCGCCCGTATGGGCGTCCCGGTCTCCTTGCACCATGCTGTTGAACTGGCGGCCTCGGCGGGTGGTGACCACAAAGGCGCCCGCGGGCACGTGCCGCTCGGGAAGCTTTATGGCGCTCCAGTGCGCCCTGCCATCGGGCGTCGGGAACTGCCAGCCGGCGCACAGCATGCTCCCCCCGTACTGGAACTGGTCACCTTCTTCTCCAAGCGTCCCGATGAGGGCGTAGGAGGGGACGGCACGGGCGATCTCCTCCCGGATCTCCTGAGTGCCCGCGAAACGCACCCTTTCGGCCAGCTCCGGCCTGGCACGCGCGGCCAGTTCGCCGAAGATGTCCCATTCCGGACGGGCCGCTCTGACCCGTGGCCCGGGGATCTCGGGGCTGAATATGACCCGGCGTTCGGTCGACGTCTCGGTCACACCCCCGGCCATCTCGTAGCGGGTCTGTGCCGGCAGGAGCACCACGGCCTCCCCCGGCGGGAGGAGCATCTGCGAAGAGAGCACAATGTCGATGTGCGCCCGCACACCGATACGGGAAAGAGCCTCTCGCGCCCGGCGGGGCGACGGCAGCACCTCGGCGAAATTGCCCCCTGAGCAAACGAGCACGTCGAGGCGGCCTTCGTGGGCGGCGTCCACCATCTCTGGTGCGGTCATCCCCGGCGTAGCGGGCACGTCGAACCCCCAAAGTTGAGCCAGCTTGGCCGCGTTTTCTTCGTTGACGCCGACGCCTCCCGGGAAGGCCGTGGCGTACGCGCCCATTTCGGCGCCACCCTGGACGCCCGAGTGGCCCCGTACCGGCATGAGCCCGCACTTCTCCCGGCCCACGAAACCCTTGGCCAGCGCCAGGTTCACCACAGCCCGCACGGCGTCCTCGCCACAACTGTGCTGGGTGACGCCCATGCTCCAGACGAGGACCGCCGTCCTCGCGTTGGCCAACATGCGGGCCAGCCCCAACATCTCCTCGCGCGTGGAGCCCGACGCGGCTTCCAGTGAACCCCAACTGAGCTGGGCAAGTTGGGCCGCCACGTCGTCGAAACCCGTGGTGAAACCTTCGATGAAGCGGCGGTCTACCCAGGACCGCTCGACCATGTGCTTCAAGACCCCGGAGAGGAACCCGATGTCCCCTCCCACCGAGACCTCGAAGAACCTGTCGGTCATCTTGGTCCCAAAGAGCGCGCTCTCCAGGTTGGAAGGGACCCAGTAGCGCTCCATCGCCGGCTCCCGGTAGGGGTTGACCACTGCCACCTGCGTGCCGGCCTTCCTCGCGTGGTAGAGGTACTTCATCATCACCGGCTGGTTCTCTGCCACGTTCGAGCCGATGAACACCACGAGGTCGCTGCCGACCAAGTCGGAGTACGAGCAGGTCGTCGCCGCGACACCGAGGGCACCCTTCAGGGCCAAGGTGGACGGCGAGTGGCAGAGGCGGGCGGCGCTGTCGATCGAGTTGGTGCCCAGGGCACGTAACGCCTTTTGCGCGGCATAGTAGTTTTCGTTGGGCTGGCCGCGGCTCGTCATGTAAAAGGCGACCCGTTCGGGCGGGGCGGCGCCCAATTTCCCCGCGACTATGCCGAGGGCCTCGTCCCAAGTGGAGGGCCTGAAGCCGGCCTCGCCCCGCCGGCGCACCATGGGGCAGGGCAACCGTCCCAACTTGTGCAGTTCGGTGCTCCTTTTCCCCTCCAGTTTGCTCACGTCGGCGAGCAACCCGGGGTCGAAGGCGGGCGCGGTGTTGAGCCGTAGCAACCGGAGCCTGACGTTGCAGAGGTGGACCTGGTCCAGCGTCCAGTCGCGCATGCCCGAGGTCCCGAGCGCGCACCCGTCGCATACTCCGTGGGAAAGGATCCGCCACGCGTACGCCAAGTTGTCACTGTTCTCGGCTATGGCACTGCGGATAGCCCCGTAGTTGTCGGGCTTTTGCTGGCCCGCGCCAAATGGGACAAGGCTCACCCAGTGGGCCGGGTCCACGAACTTCTCACGCCGGCGGGCACCCACGACAGTGCGATGTTAGCCTGCGGCGGCGAGAGCGCCCAGGTCGAGGACCCAGATCTCCACTTGGTCGCCAACATCGAGGCCCTCGCCGTCAGGGACGAGCGCCAGGGCGTCCGCCTGCGCCAAGGACCGCAGTTGGTGGGACCCCTGACCGCCCGAGCGCCGGGCCCGCAGGTCTCTCCCCTCACCGTAGAAGACCCGCACCCGGACCAAGTGGAGCTTGCCATCTTTCTGGCGCCGCAGCGCTTCGTCGCATACTGCCCGCAGCACCGGGCGGCCGAGCCGGGTATGGCCAGCCATGTAGCGTAGCGCCGGCCGGGCGAACAGCTCGTAGGACACGAGCGCCGACACCGGGTTGCCGGGCAGGCCGAACACGGGCACGCCACGAGGCCCGACGGTGGAAAAGGCGAGCGGCTTGGCGGGCTTGACCGCGACCTGGAGCCAGCAGGCCTGTTCGCCGCCGAGTTGTTCCAGGACCACCTTGACAAGGTCCCGGTCCCCCATGCTCACGCCTCCGCTCGTCAGGACGGCGTCGAAAACCTCCGCCGCCTCTGTGAGCGCCCGGGAAAGGGCACGAGCGTCGTCGGCGACAGTACCGAGGTCGGCTGCCTCAAAACCGTCCGAGCGGAGCTGGGCCAGGAGCCCCGGGCGGTTGCTGTCCCTCACCTTGCCGGGAGGGAGCGGGCCGGGCGCGCTGACAAGCTCGTCCCCCGTCGAAAGGACGCCCACGCGAGGCCGCGGGTAGGCAAGCACCTTTGTAGCACCGACCGCCGCCAGGACCGCCACGTGGGGAGCACCGAGGCAAGTGCCGGCTACGAACACCTCGTCGCCGGCTCGGATGTCGTCGCCCTGGGGGCGCACGTGGGTGCCTCTCGCCACGGCCTCCTCGATCATGACCCAGCCGTCCTCGGAGCGGGTGTGCTCCACCATGCAGACCGCGTCGGCTCCGGCTGGGAGGGGCGCGCCGGTCATGATGCGGGCAGCCTCGCCCTCGCCGACCACCACCGTCCCTGGCGGGTCCCCGGCGACGACGACGCCGACCTCATGGAGCTTGGACGGGACGCCCGCAACGTCTGCCGAACGCAGTGCGTAGCCGTCCATGGCGGAATTGGCAAAGGGGGGTATGTCCCCTGCCGAACGGACAGGGCTGGCGAGGACGAGCCCCAGCGCCCGGGCCGCCGGGAACTCCCGGGGCTCCAGGCGCCGGCAGCTGGCGAGCACCCGCCGGCGAGCCTCTTCGACGCTGACGAGGCCGCTCGCTCCTCGGTCGGCCTGGTGACCCGGCACCGCGCCATCGTAGTGAAGGGGCGGGGCAGAGGCGCCGGCGAGGGCAACTAACGTTCTCAGGGACGAAAGAGAGCCGGAAGGCGCACCTATGAGGTCACTGCTGCCGTCTATGTCGGAACGGGTCAACCTGTTCGAGGCGTATACCTCGGGGCTGCCGCCCCCCGACATGGGGCCCTTCGTCCGCGTCAACATGATCTCCAGCCTCGACGGCGCCCTGGCGGTCGGGGGGCGGTCGGGGGGCCTCGGGGGGCCGGCGGACAGGCTGCTGTTCTCGGTGCTCCGTTCCCTGGCCGACGTCGTGCTCGTAGGGGCCGGCACGGCAAGGGTGGAGCGCTACGGCCCGGTCGAGCTACCCCGTGAGCTCCAGTCGGCCCGCCAAGAGCGGGGGCAGGCACCCCTGCCGCCCGTGGCGGTCGTGACCCAGTCCGCCGACCTCGACTGGAGCTCCAAGCTCTTCGCCGCCACCTCGCCTCGCACGATCGTGATCGCGCCCGGTACCACCCACGTGGACAAACTGGCGCGCGCCCGGGAAGTGGCCGACGTCTTCACCACCGGGACCGGGGCAGTCGACCTGGCTTCCGCCGTGCGGGCGCTAGCCGCCGAAGGTATGCACCATGTGCTCTGTGAAGGCGGCCCCACCCTTACCACCAGCCTGGCGGCCGCCGGCCTGGTAGACGAGCTGTGCCTGACGCTCTCCCCGCAGCTCGCCGGCAGCGTCGGGGGCCCGTTGATGGGCGGCTGGCTGGGCAGCGGCGGACTGTGGCTTGCCCGCACACACCTAAGCCACGGTAGCTACGAGCGTCGCTTCCAGAGCCAGCCCCTTACCCAGCTCGTGAGGCTCCAACTGGTCCACCTGCTGGAGGAGGACAGCTACCTGTTCCTACGGTTCCGCCGGCGAGGAGAGTGAACCGCACGCCGGAGGCAACCGCACTCGAGGGAGAACTGCCGGCGCTCGTCCAGACACGAAAAGCTCGGCCGCCGACGCCGGCGGACCAGCGCTTTTCGGCTTCTCTGGCCCGCCGGCGGCAGCCGAGAGGACGGCTCGATGGGCCCGCGGGCCGGCTCAGACGGGCGGGCCTTCGGCGATCGGGCGGCCCTGGGGCCCGCCACCCTGGCCGGCTGACGCTGAAGAGTCTGTGCCTTCGACCTCGGGCGGCTCGGGCAGCACGAGGCGGAACGTTGCCCTGTCCATTTCGCGCCCGTCGATCCTGACGCTGAAGTAGTACGAACCAAGCGCCGGCAGCCCGAGGCCGTACATCGGGATAGCCATCGGCATGGCCCACTCGTCGGTCGGCAACATCTCCGGTGAGCGTGGGGCGACGAAATAGGCGATGAACATTCCCTTGTCGGCAGGGTCGCCCCCCTCTGGCACCTCGTCAGCCAACGGGACGCGCGTCTCGCCCGTGTCTGGGCCAACGTAAACCAGCTCGAGGGTCATCTTGTGCTGAGCGTCGGTGTCCTTCAGCCCGATCAGGCCCATGATGGCCAGGGCCACGTTGACCCGGTACGGCGGTGCCGGCGTCCCGCTGGCCAGCAGGGCCAAGCCGGCGCCCGAGATGAACATCTTGCCGCCCGCCACCTCGGCAAAATCACACAAGATCACCTTTGCGTCCATAGCACGAAGCTAGGTGGCTTCCCGGGCCGGCGCCAACCGGCCGGGGTGCGCCGGCGGGTGGGTGCCACGAGACCCGCATCCGGGCCGCGCCAACAAGGCGCCCGAGGAGGGCGCGTACACGACGCGTACACGACGCGTACACGGAACTAATGAACGTGACAGCAAGAAGGGTGCATCGCTCAGTTCTGACCCAAAAAACTGCTCCTGGTTCTGATGGATGTGCCCCTTCGCCAACCGCGTCCACCAGTCCCGTCGCGCGCTGGCCCGGACTGGCCCAAACGGCGCCGGCGCGCCCACGGCCGGCGCACCACGGCTCGTGCTGGCCAACTTGGCGGCGCAGATAAGCAGGCCTATCCCCCGCCGGCCCGCGCGCCGTGGTGGCTGGCGGCAGCACGAGCTTGCTCGCTGGACCGGCGGTGACCCGACCGTTTGATCCACCGGCCGCGCCGTGAGCGAGTTGGCGGGCCGGCGGCGGGCTGGCCGGCTGGCTGGCGGAGAGGGAGGGATTTGAACCCTCGGACGGGGTTTAGGCCCGTCAACTCATTAGCAGTGAGCCCGATTCGGCCGCTCTCGCACCTCTCCTAGTGTACTTGACCTGCTACTTTGCCTCCAGAGCTTGACCCTGAGAGGCGGCCTGCCTGCTCTTTGTCTACAAACCTCGCGGCGTGGGCACTCGCTGTAGGACAAGGAAGACAAGGAATAGGACGCGGCAGGCAAAGGCACCATTAGAGAGCGTAGCCCAGGAACGTGGCAGCTGTGGGTCTACCTGGGCCGAGACGAGCAGGGCAAGCCGATAAAGGTCGGGCGTTATGTGAAGGGCGGCAAGCGCCAGGCTCAAGCCAAGCTGGGCCGCCTCATGGTCGAGGTCTAGCACCGAGCCGCACCCCTTGAGGGACCAGTTACGGTTGCTCAGTTGCTCGAGCGCTGGCTCGAGCACATCACTCCCCTCCGCGAGCCGGGCACGGTCCGCGGGTACCGCACCTGCGCCCAGGCCGTGATCGCCGAGCTTGGCCACGTCCGGCTCACCAAGTTCGGTGCCCAGGACCTCGACCGCGCCTACGCCCGATGGCTGGCCGCCGGCCTCGCGCCCGCAACGGTGCGCCGCCACCACTCCGTCCTAGCAGCTGCACTCCACCAGGCCCGGCGTTGGGGACTGGTGACCCAGGTGGTCACCGACTTGGCGAGCCCCCCACCGATGCACGCCCGGCCGCCTACCGTCCCCGACCCCTCGGCCGTCCAGGGACTGGTCATCGCCGCCGAGGAAGAGAACCCCGTCCTGGCGATGGCGATCGTCCTGGCTGCTATCACCGGCGCGCGCCTCGGCGAGCCGTGCGGCCTGCGCTGGTCCGACATCGACCTCGACAACAATGTGCTCCACATCTGCCGCGCCGTGAAGCACGGTCTCGGCAAGCGCGAGTTGGTCGTCGGGCCAACGAAGACCCACCAGGACCGGAAGGGCTCGCTCGACCCGACAGCTTTGGCGCTACTGGCCAGCCACCGCCAGCGCGTCGAGGGGTGGGCGAAGGAGGCCGGCGTCTCGGTGCTCGACGACGGCTACGTCCTGCCGGGCGGGCCGGCGTAGGGCTTCGACCCGACCGGGGCGGAACCCGTCAAGCCCAACACGATCACCTCCGCCTTCGCCCGTCTTGCACAGCGCTCGGGCGTGAAGGTCAGGTTCCACGACCTCAGGCACTTCTCGGCGACGCAACTGATCGGCGCCGGCGTGGACGTCCGCACGGTCGCCCACCGCCTCGGCCACGCCGACCCGTCCACGACGCTCCGCGTATACGCACACGCGTTAGCCGAGCGAGACCGCGAGGCGGCCGCGATCCTGGGCAAGCTAGTTGGCACCCGAGGAGCCCCCAGCATGAACCGCCCTGAGCAAGACCTGCTGCCACTCCACCAAACACGGCCCGCAACACGACGACGCAACCAGCGCGACGAGGAGCGCCCGACCCCTGAGAACAGCAACTAAGCTAACGCGTCCACGCGATCAAAGCCCAACTCTGCTATTCGTCATCATCCGGGTCCAGACCTAGCCGCTC
Organism: Actinomycetes bacterium; assembly: GCA_021787365.1. Lineage (GTDB taxonomy): Bacteria > Actinomycetota > Acidimicrobiia > Acidimicrobiales > Palsa-688 > JAJZYO01. The sequence goes on from JAJYMB010000086.1 coordinate 46,353, forward strand.
CGCTAACCTCCGACAGTGACGGTTATGCCGCTCCAAAGACAGACCACGAACCGTATACTCACGAGCCGCCTCGATGTCCCCAAGGTGCAGAGCCAACCACGCCAACCGCGAGAAGGTCGTCCCATCAGCCTCATCCTGATACCGCACCAATTGGTCACGTAGCCGAGCCGCAATAGCGCGCTTCTCATCCCCGCCTACTCCGAGCGCACCTTCTGCAGCTAAGGCGTTGAACCTCGTTGCAGCAATGCTTATATCGGTCATTGAAGCCTGAGGTGACTCGGCGACCTGGACACGAGCGTGTAACTCACCGACGGCATCTCCTGCTTTTGCACAACTATCACCTAAGCGCCGCCACCCCATGATATCCTCCGGGTCCAACTCCAAATAATGTCTTACGGCATCCAGGGCCTTCTGCACACCCCCGAAAGCCGAAGGGAGTTCATCGTATAGGTCAGCAAGTCTAAGCCAGGCTGGAGGATAGTTGCGACCAATAAACTCCAGTATTGCTATACCATCTGCAATATTTTCACCACCCTGTGCACGCACAGCCAACGATCTCACAAGACTGTCGATCCGCGGTCCGATACCACGGCCCACTTGTGACGGCCTAATCACACCAAACGACCGCAGGATAGCCGCGTCCGCTTCAATTGCAGTCTTGGAACTACTAACAGCTATTTTCCTCCGACCAAACACGGCTGCGGCCACCGGAACCCGCACAAACTGGTCGGCCATAGAGGACCCACCTACAATTTCTATCAACGAACTGCGCTCCAAGTCATTTAGGCTTGCGCCTACGTCCATTCTTTCATTCGCTGGTCGCAGGAGAGCAGCTTCGCCGGCCAGCCTCGGGGCTGCCGAGCGCCAACTACATAATGTCAGAAAGACACGCTGGGCCGCTGGAGACAGCACCGAGAACGTCCTCTCAAACAATGCATCTAGAATGTCCTCTCTACTAGCTATAACACGTTCAACGGAACGCGCATCCTTCCGGACGACCGCCTCGCCGAGAAGGATTTTCACAACGTAGGGATGACCGTCGGATTCCTCATAGACATCTTCCAAGAATCTCTCATTTAACAAGTGAGCCACCCCCAGACGGTGCGCTGTGGAAGTCGCCAACGCGCGAAATTCCTCTCGTGACATACCACCAACCTCTATGGGGTAGTCGGCGCGGAATTCACGGAACCTAGAAGTGAGCAAAATCTTGTTTGGTAGACGAATCCTTGAGTCCATCCAGTTATAGACATCGACGGGATCCCGCACGGTCTCAAAGTTGTCTAGCACAAATAAGAACGGACCGTCAGACGATGAGCCTGACATGGCATCGGCGAGAAACTTGTCACAATCAAACTCGCGGTCAGCCGATCCCGCGGGATCCATTAACTCCACGAACTGCTTCGCGATGTCACGTTGCGTCAACACGTCCGGCCTGACACGACGGGGACCTATCTCTAACAGATCAATATCGCGGGCGCTAAACCAGAGAATCGCGAAAAACTCTCCGGCATGGGCAAGGCGCTGAAGTACCTCAAGTGCTAACGACGTCTTGCCCACTCCACCCCTACCAGCCAACGTTACGACAGGATGCCGGTCGTCTGTTAGTAGCTGAAGGAGCTCGGACTCGAGTTTGGGTCGCGCAACATAGTCGGAAATTGGTGGCGGCGTATTGCTGAATGTAGATCCGACTACGTCGAGGACGGGACCGGGTGCGGTGCTACTAGCCGGTAGTGACGAGGCCGGCAGAGCATACGGTCCAGAATCAACCTGTTGGATTCTGTCCGTGAGGTAAGACAATGCCTCAAAACCGCCCGGCCGAAAGTTTCCGTTCGCGACAAAGATATCGGTCAGATCAACGTCCGTATAAAGGAGCGGCACATGGAGCAAGTGGTTGTCCGATGCAACGTAGACTCCGTCCTCCAAGCGATGATTTGGCTCTCTCTTCAGATAGTCGAATGGCTTTCCGGAGCCTCCGAGCAACGTCACGCGGTACTTGCCAGACAGGTTTCGCCTTAGAAACGCCCACGGTAGCTCAAACAGACTTAGCTGGTCAGTGATGAGCCGGAGGGAAGTTTCCAGGTCGACAGCCATAGTTGAGCAGCTTTGTCCGGTCGGGAAACCATGGCCCCGAGTGCGGTTTCCGCAGCCACGCGAAGACCTGGAACCATCGCAGCAACGACACCCGTGCCGTAGTCGCGTCAGCGGACGCGCCGGCTGTGCGAGAAACCCGCTCAAGCTGCTCGAAAGCAGTGCGTTGCCAAGCCCCTTCTCGTGCGGACCACTTCTGCATCACTTCGCGCCGGAGAGGCGCAGCAGCTGGCGAGAGAAGTTGACTCACCGGCCCCGTCAACACCTCTTCAAGAGCCGTTACCCACTCACCAATGCCGTTTGCACTCGCCAATGTACGCTCGACCGCGTATCGCTGTCGCTCGCGATCCTCACTAAGGAACGAGACAATGCCAAGGACGACGAGCTTGACGACCAGTTCACCGAGATACATGAGGTCGAAGAAAAAGGCCGTGTCAGATTCAGCCCGAGCGTTGTCTGCGCGCCGCCACATCCGGGCTAGGGGCACGAACGCTGCAGGGCCAGTGGTCGAGGGTGTTTCCACAGTCCGTTTAATCCTTTCTTGGCAGCTTCATCAAGCAAGAACCGAAGACGAGCCTTCTCCGTGCTGCGCGCAAGCCGTTCACACGGGGACGACAGCCTGATGGCAGCCACCGGCACGCTTGCCCGACCGAGCCAGGAAAACAAGGGCCTACGCGTGAGTCGCCAGAGCCGTACAACCACCTGAAGGTCACCATCTGCAGGAATGAGGTCACCGAGACGGGTAGAGTTCGGCCGAGGGCACCCAGACACCGGATGGCGCAACCTCTCAACTGTTTGTCGAACTCAGCTGTCACAAGTACCACCAGCCATACGCTCGATCCGTCACCACTCATTCGAACCTGGGAAGCCAGGGCGCAACGAAGCCGAAGCTGGAATGGCTACACTCATCAGCTGCCTTGTGACCGGGTGTGCCACCGATGGGTGGGCTAGCGGCGGGTCGAGAGGGCTGACATATGGTTCGCCGGTATTGGCGGCCTTGGCAATGGCGTCATAGCACTCCAGGATCAGGCGCTTGGTACGGTACTCGCCGAAGCGTTCCTTGTCGTGACGTTCGACGATCGGGAAAGTGCTCATCACGTAATTGACTTCGTCGCTCTGTAGGCCGTAGAGGTGGAAGAAGCAGGCGTCGAGTTCGGCGCGCAGGATCGCCCGTCGTTCCTCCTCCCAGCGGAAGGGTGGGCCATCGTAGCCAAGGTCGCGGGCGAAGCCCGCCAAGTCCCACGATGTGTAGGTGAGTTCGAGGGTTCGGGGCCGGATCCATTCACCTACAGTCAGCCGGCGGTCCCAGGGAGCTGGCTGGTCGTACGTCGCTGGCGCCAGCACGGGGAACTGCTCGACGAGGAAGAAGTTCAAGTGCGTGCCACCGATCTTGAGACGCGCCGCGAAGTCCAAGGCGAATGACGAGAGGGACGCGGCAAAGAAGGCGACGTTGCGGGTATGGATGCCAGCGACCAGAAGTGGCAGGGTGTTGCCGATAGCAGTGCGGGGAACGACGGCTACTATGGCCGTGCGCTCATTTGTAGCGTTCGTGATGTCTCGGAAGCCGAAGGGCCAATCGTGGTCCCAGTCGGCGAGGCGGGCTTCTACCTCCTTCTCAGCTACCCAGTAGCGGGGGAGCGGAAGGGCGTCGGGACCCTGCTTGGAGGACGGCGGGAAGTCCTCGAAATCGCCGGCCTCGTAACTCGCCCAGCGGTGGTCGAAGTGGTGGGCCATCTTGCCCTCGTACAGCGGCAGGTACGTAGTAGACCCTCGCCGGAAGACGTTGCCAGAGAGCCTGAAGCCCTCGGCTTCCAGCTCGTCCCTGGTGCGGAAGAGGCCTGAGTCGTTGGTCATGTCGAACAACCGTCGGAAGCTGATACCCCACGGGTTCCCCTCGGGGTCACCCTCCTTCACGAGAACCGGTACACGCCGGTAGATGCCGAGGGTGATCTCGGCGTCGCGGCGGCTCCGGAAGACCGGGCAGGTGCGGGTGTTGGGGTTGAGCAACGCGATCTCGTCAGGCGATAACCGAAAGCGCCGCTCTGGGTCGTCAAGGTCCGAGGCGTCGTGGCAAAAGAACGCCAGCTCGGCACCACCCTTTACAGGTCGCCCTCGGCCCGACAATGTGAGCAGGCAAAACTTGATACGGCTGTCGATCTCGGGGAATAGTTTCTCGCGGTTCTCGAAGTCGTAGAGGCTCGCCAGCTCCCGCCCGCCGTTTATGGCCCCGAAGAAGGCCTTGGTCGTGTCGTCCGTGGCTATACCCGTTGGAACGATCACGCCGGCCCGCCCCGCCGGCCCGACCAGCGACCGCATCGTCTCGGCGAAGACCGCGTAGGTATTGACATCGCCGACACCGCAGAGCGGGAAGCGCCCTGAATCTCGAAGGAAGTGGCTCATCGCCTCGGCCTTGGCCAAGGATTCCTGGTACGCTGCCCACAGAGCCGGGTCACCGGTTTCGAGGTCGGTAATCAAGCGCCGGCGTTTCGCACCGGCAGCGGCCGCTATGTCGGGGTTCCGGCTGGCGAAGAACTCTTTCTCTGACAGCTTCACCCTGTCCCAGGGGGGGGTTGCCCAGCACGACGTCGAAGCCGCCCTTGGCCATCACGTCGGGGAACTCGATTTGCCAGTGGAAGAAGCCGAACGTCTTCCGGGCCTCCTCGACGGCGTCGAGGACCGGCTGGCTTGTCTCCGCCGGGTTCGCCACGAGCGCCCGCCAAACGCCGTCGGTGAACTGGATCGTCCACTCCCGCTTCGGGAGCACGAAGGCCGCACACCAGGCGTCGGCCCGGAGCCGCGCCACCCGGCGTTCGCCGGCGTCGAGATCGGCCCGTCGGTGCTCCTTGGCCCGGATTCCCTCGACGGTGTCGTCGGGCAGCTCGTCCACTCGGGCCACCTCCGAGGCCAACACGGCGGTATCGGCCTCCGCGCGCCAGCCCGCCCAGAGCTGGGCTTGGCCCTGCCTACGCTCGGCCTTGTTGCGTTTCTTCATTTCCGCGGCCACGGCCTTGTCGTCGCCGGCCAGGGCCACGAAGGCCTCGTCGGGGATGCCTTCGTCCATCAGCTCTGGCGTCGTGCCCAGGAGCGAGTTGCCGACGACGATGCGGTGGTCCAAGAACGACAAAGGCTTCCCTGGCTCCAACGCCTCCATCCAGAGCCCGACCTTGCACAGCTCGGCGGCCATCGGGTTCACGTCGACGCCGTGGACGCAGCGGCCGATCACAGCCCGGAGCGCCGAGCGGAGGGCCTCGGGGCTCGGCTCTGGCTCCCCGGTGCGGACCGAGGCCAACCTTCGCGCTACGTGGCGTGCGGCAGCGATCAGGAAGTGCCCGCTCCCACAGGCGGGGTCGACCACGCTGAGGCCGAGTAGCGCAGCCTCCGGGTCAGGTTTGGCGACCACCTCGTCCAAGACTGGGTCCAAGGCAGAGTCGAGGAGCTTGGCTATGAGCGAGGAAGGAGTGTAGTAGGAGCCGGTCGTCTTGCGTTCGTTGCCGGCGCCGCTCCCGAGGTTGAAGGCGTCGGCGGCCTCCGTGGCCCGCGGGTTGATGGCAGGGTGCAGCTCCAGGAGGGATTCGTAGACGCTGCCGAGCTCTTCGGGCCCGAGGTTGCGGTAGTCAACCGGGCGGAGCTGATGGACAGACTTGTCCTCCACAAGGGACAGGGCGCGTACCGCCGCCAGAAGGTCCCGGTTCGCCAGCTCGGCGTTCTCTAGGTCAGGGCACGCCCCGTCCGACCAGAGCATGGAGCCGAGACCGGAGAGGCCGAGGGCCGCGAGCCCGGGCCTGGCGAGAGCACGGCGCACGACGCCGAGCGCTTGCCAGAGATCGCCGTGAGGGGTACCGGTGCGGCGTTCGGCCAGGCGTCGGAGCCGGCGGAACGAGTAGTAACGCTCGTAGCGCGAGCGAGCCTCAGCCGACGCTCCGGGGTCGTGGAGGAGCCCCCGTTCTTCCGCAACTGCGAGGAAGATGAGCCGGTACACGATACGCATCAGCTGGCGGTAGAGGTCCTGGGCGTCGAGGGCACCATCAGCGAGGGCGCCGCGCAGCGCATTGTTCGCCGGGTGGGTGACGAAGCCCCGGCCCAGCGCCTCCAACGCCTTCTCCACCCCCGCCCGCAGGTCCTCTAGCGCTCTTACGCCGCGGGCGGAGGACTCGTTGGCCCAGCGCTCAAGCCAGCACTCGGCGGAGCGCTCGCCTTCGAAGCGGCTCTCGTGAAGGGTCTTCCACAGGACGACGAAGTCCGGGTAGACCTCGCCGTCGAAGAGGGCCTCGAGGTCCCACTCGACGAAGGCCTGGCGAGTGAGGCTGGCGTTGTCCCGCAGCAGGCGGAGCTGGAGGCCGTTGGACACGACGCCCCAGAGGTGCTCTGGAGAACGGTTGAGCAGCTCCTGGACGAGCGAGTGGGGCGACATCCGCGCCGCGCCGCGCACGTCAGGGGTCTTCTTGCCGATGTCCACCCGAGCGCCGACCAAGTGGAGCGGCAGGCGCCCCTCCCAAATGTGCGAGACAGGGTATGCAACCTCTCCGACATTTAGCGCGGCGCGCGCCGGTTGCAGCCACCCGTACCCGAGCTCACGGAAAAGCGGCAGGAGCCACTGCTCCCTGGTGAGCGTCGTCGCGGTGCGGTCGGTTGGCGGCAGGGTGCCCAGTGCCGAGCGGAAGGCAGCCCAGCGGCCGAGGAGCGCGTTCCATGAACGGGTAATCTGAGCCGAAAACGTCTCACCGGTAGCTAGGTGGTAGCTGTCGACACCGAGCCCTGGGAGTGCCGAACTGTCGCTCCCGCCGATCAGGGCGAGCGTGTCCGAAGGCAAGAGCAGCCCTTCGGTCCTGATAGTGGCAAAAAGCCCGGCCCGTGCCATCAGCGCACACTCGGGACCGGCAAGAGTACGTACACGCCAAGGACGTCCACCGGGCTCTGGGCGACGACCGAGGTGCGGGCGCCCGCCTGGCGGCCGCCCTCCCGTACCCGCCGGTGGGTCCGAGCAAGCTCTTCAGCCGCCGTTTTCGCCCGAGACTCGGCCTCTCTCCGCCAGGAGCCCTGGGCAGCGACGACCTTGGACACCATTTCCCGCGCCTGTTCCGGGCTCACGTTGCCCGCCGGGGCGGCGGCGAGGAGAGCCTCGGCCTCCGCGTCGTCGAGCCAGTTCGGGGCCGATGCGTCGCCGGAAAAAGCGTGGACCGCGGCATCCTCAGCCATGAGCCGTTGTCGCCGGCCTCCCCTCGTCAGCTCTATGTCGTAGCGCCGGCGCACTAGGAGCAGTGTCGTGCGGGAACCGACCGCAGCGGTCCGCGTCGCACCCGCCCTCGCCGCCACCCCTTTCCTCGCCGCGTCGAGGGCGCTTTCGAGGGCCCAAGTGGCGAGCCCCTCGATCAGGGGGTGGGTACGGGAGAGGTACTCGGCGCCGTCTGGGACCGGTAAGTCGAAACCGGCGCTCAACTCTTGGAAACGGGTGCCAACCGCGTCGCGGAGCCCCGCGGGGGCCCCGGTGAGCGACAGCTGGAAAAGCCCGTCCTTTCGCCCCTTCAGTGTCCCCCCGGCAGCGGGTACGACGTCCGACACGAAGCGCTCCACGTCGAGGCCCGAGCCGATCGCTCCCCGGACGGAGGCAAGCTCGGCCGCCACCTCAGATATGTCGAGGCCGTGCTGGGCGAAGAGGCCCCGGTTGCGCTTTTCCACCTGCGCCGCTTCCTCCCAGTCGAACAGGACCCGCTGCGCCTCTGCCGGCATGAGGTCGAAACTGAGCTGTTGGTGGGCCGGGCCGGGCCTGAGCAGGAGCCCCCCGACCAACGCTTCGGCCACGGTTTGGGCGCCTGGGACCGGGACCGATATCTGGAGGTCGGCCCGGATCGCCTGGTACCTGCGAACGAGCACATCGATAACGAGCTGGTCGATGCCGTTGTCCTCGCCCCAGAGCGTAACGACACGGACCTCCGGGTGCGGCTGGCCGAAACGGTCGACGCGGCCTTCCCGCTGCTCGTGGCGGGTCGGGTTCCAGGCCAGGTCGTAGTGGACCACGGCGTCGAAGTGCTCTTGCAGGTTGATACCCTCCGAAAGGCAATCGGTGGCGACCAGCACCCGGGGAGAAAAGGCGGCGAGGCGAGCGACTTCGGCCTCGCGCTCGTCCCCCGGCAGCTCGCCCGTCACAGCAGCGACCTCGACGCCCTTCACGCCCAAGCGAGCACGTAATTGTCCCGCCACATAGCCCGCCGTCGGGATGAACCGGCAAAAGACGATCGGGCTATGGCCCTCCTCTAAGAGCCGGCGCACCACTTTGACGACCTCTGCCACCTTCGTGTCGGCGTCGGTCCCCGCGATCGCGGCCGCCCGGGCGGCAAAGGCGCGCAGGCGCCGGCGAGCTGCCTTCTCTTCGGCGGGCGCGCCACCCTCGTCGGGCTCTTCGGTGGCGTCGGCCCCGGGCACCACGTCAGTTGCCTCCTCTGCGTCCTCGTCCGCGAGGTCCATGACGGTACGACGGCCCACTTCATCGGCCTCCTCCTCGGTCGCCGCCTCCCCTGGAGCGCTCCTCGTCTCGAGGGTGGCCTGGGCAGCCTTGGGGCTGGAGGCAAGCGAGCGCAGCAGGGCGAGGGCCGACCACCAGCGCACCCGCTGGCGCCTGAGCCCACCCGAGGTGTCGGTCACCGTCTCGCGGGCATAGGCCATGACGTCGGAGAAGAGCCGGGCGTACTCGGAAGAGAGCTTGTAGGTGCGCTCCGAGGAGACGCGCTTTGGGAACGGCGTCGTCGAGCCGAGGTAGTCGTGGACGTCCCCCCTCAGGCGCTGGACTAGGTGCCGGGCAAGGCGCTCACGGGTCCGGCGGTTGGCGTCACCGGCCAGGTTCTCGGGTAAGTCCCTGAAGTCGGGGTCGAGCAGGCCGAGAAGGGAGCGAAAGGCGCCTTCTTTCCCTGAGTGCGGCGTGGCGGTCACGAGGAGCAGGTGGCGGGAACTGTCCTCGGCGAGCCCGGCGACAAGCTCGTAGCGCTGGTGGGCCGCGCTCCTGCCCCGCTCAGAAACGTCGGTCACGCAGGTGTGAGCCTCGTCGACGATGACTAGCTCGGGCGCGGAGCGCAAGAAATCGTCCCTCCGGGCGGGGCTCTTTATGAAGTCGGTGGACACGACCGTGACTTCCAGGCGGTCGAAGATGCTCTCGCCGACCGCCCGGGGGACCGTGCGCTCGAGGCGGCCAGCGGTGGAGGTGAGCACGAGCTCGGCCGACAGATGGAACTTGCTCGCCATCTCGGCCTGCCACTGCTCGGCCAAGTGCGGTGGGCAGAGGACGCAGAGCCGGCGGGCGTCGCCCTGCTCCAGGAGCTCCCGAGCCACGAGGAGCGCCTCCACGGTCTTCCCGATCCCGACATCGTCTGCGATCAAGAGCCGTACGGGCTCGAGCCGGAGCGCCATAAGGAGCGGCACGAGCTGGTAGGGGCGGGGCTCCACGGCGACTTTGCCAAAAGACCGGAAGGGGCCGGCAGAGGAGCGGAACCCGAGGCGGAGAGCGTCGCGCAACAAACGGGCCGACCGGTAGTCGCCGATGTCCTCTGGGCTAGGCAAGGTGAAGTTCGCCGGCTCAACTCGCTCCACGTCGGTGAGAACGCCGGCCACCTCATCCTCGCTACCCCCAAGCGGGCGGAGGATGAGCAGGTCGTCTTCAGACTCGGGCAGGACTACCCACTCCCTGCCCCTCGCCCGCACGAGCGACCCCACGGCAAAGGCGCTCATCGCCATGTCCTCCCACCTGGGCCGGCTAAGATGAAGGCAGATGAGCCAGCCCCAGGAGGTCGTCGTCGAAGAGCTCGAAGAGCTTTCCCCAGATGACCGCGCCTGGTTGGACGAGCGCCTGGAGGAGTACCGGGAGCTGCTGGCTTACTTGCGCGACCATTGAAGCGCCCGAGCCTTGCTCTGGTGGTAGCCATCAACGGTGCGGTACGAGAGGCAGATGAGTGGTTCGACGACGAACCCGACGACCTCCCCCGCGTAAAGGCCGTCTTGGTCGCGGCCCAAGCCGTGCAAGACCCTGTCGTCGCAGCCGCGACGCTGGCGTTCCGGCTCACAAGAGCACAAGCTTTTTCCGAGGGCAACAAGCGCACCGCGCTGCTCGTCGCCCGCTGGGTGCTCGACCACAACGGCATCGACGGCGCACAAGTGTTGCCGCCCGACGACCGGGTGTTGGCCGACTTGTTGGTAAAAGCAGCCATGGGCGTGGACGTCGGGCGGGAGATTTTGGACCTTTTCGTCTCCCGCTCCTGAGCCAGCGCTGAGCGCAAATCATTCCTCATGCCTAACCCGCGCTGGTCCCTTGGGCGCAAGCGCGGCCAAAAATATCAGGTCTATTTGCGAAGACCGCCTCCCAGTCGTCCGTCGGCCCGAACCGCAGCACCTCCCAGCCTGCGTTTTCCAGGCGTCCCGTCGCGTCGGCGTCACGTCTTACCCGGTCCGGGTACTGGTGATGGGGGCCGTCGATGTAGACGACCGTGCCGGTCTCCTTGTAAAGGAAGTCCGGTCGCACACCCAATTCCGAGAACAGCGGCTGCGCCTCGCTCGGTAGCCGGTAACCGCCGCCCTCCAAGGCGTCCAGGAAGCGCCGTTCCAAGTCGCTCTGCGCCAACGCCATCAAGCGCCGGAGGTGCTCGGCACGCGGCAACGGCCCCGCGCCGGCCGCGACCTTGGCGCCGGCCAGTTCCAGGAGCCAGTCGGCGGCCGCACGCCGGTCGAGGAACTTGTGGAGCGGCTGGTTCGTGTACGAGAGCAGGCAGCTGTAGCAGGCACCCTCACAGGCTCCGGGCAGGTCCACTCCGCTTTGGGCGTCGATGTGGCAGAGTTCCAAGGCCTTGCGGGCCACCTGCGCCAGCGTTTCTGGGTCCTCGACCAACCTGCGCAGCACGCCGGCGCCACCCTCGGCCGACTCGAAGAACATGAGCCGCCTCGGGTCGTACCAGGCCGGCAACGCCTCCGCCTCCAGTTCGGAGGCCTCCAGCTGGAAGCTGACCAGCATCGCCGTCCGGAGGGCCTCCTGCAGGGAAGCGAGAGTGGTCTTGTCCCGCTCCCCGTCGAGGTCCAGGAGCAAGCAGTTGCGGGTGTCGGCCACGAAGGGCACGACCCGCTGGTGGGCGGGGCCCATCGGGTCAGCGTCATCGTCGGACTCCCCCTCAGCCGCCGCCTGGTTCTTCTCCCAAACCCCTGTTTCGGTATCGATCAGGAAACCGTCGGCGGCGTCCTTGGCCCGCCGGCGCCAACCGAGGTTGAGCCTCCAGATCTCCGCCGCATGGCCATAGGCGAGCCCTCCGACCTTGGCCCCGTCGGCCAGGACCTCCGCCGATGCGAGGGCCGGGCCAGCCGGCCCCTCGGAGAAGCGCACCGCCGTCCGTAGCTCGTAGCCCTGGCGGGTGCGCTCCTCTTCATCGGAATTGATACGGTCGACCCGCCGGCAGTCGACGTTTTGCATCCTGAAGAGGTTGGCCCGGGCAGCCGGCAGCTCTGCCCCGCACCGTTCGCAGAGATCTGCGCCCACTCCGCCGGGTGCAGGGTGGAAATAGCCGCAGGCTTCGCACACTTTGGCCGACTCGGTAAGCACCCCCTGACCGTCGGCACCTTCGCCCCTCACCGGGAGCATCGAGCGCTGGATGCGGTAGCGGGAGCCCTCGTGGTAGATGAAGTTCCTCGGCCCAAACTCGTTTATGGCCAAAAAGCGCGGCCTGGAGACGTACTCGTCCGCTCCCTTGCGCTCGCGCCGGCCGGGTATGTAGGCGCAAAGCGGCAGGCGCGGGAACGAGTACCCGGGGAGGAAACCCTCGCTGGCGAAGTAGCGGTACACGTAGAAGTCGCTCTGGAAGAGCCTGTCGTCGGCCGACTCCAAGAGCCTCATCTTTTGCAGGGCCTCTTGGCGGAGCCGCTCGGCCTGTTTTCTTTCCGCGTGGTTCCTGTTCGCGTCCAGCGAGACCTTTTGTTGCGCTTCGGCTTGGCCCCGCGCGGCCTTATAGAGCGTCCGCCAGCGCTCGGTCGCCTCCTCGAAGCGCTTGGGCAGAAGGCGGAGCACGTCGTTGAGCCACCCCTCGCTGTACCAGTCCGACTCTGTCAGGTCCTCCTCGAGATCGGCGAGGACCTGCTTCGCTACCCGCAGAGCGACCGCCTTCGGCTCCTCCCGGCCGAGCTCGTCGCGCACCGGCTCCCGCAAGGTGAGCGACGGCGGGTCACCCTCGGTGTCCAGAACGTCGAGCATGGACCGCCCGAGGCCGAGACCGGAGGCGGCCAGCCAGACCGCTTGCACATGGGCACGTACGAGCTCCTCGTTAGCGAGGTCGAGCCGGGGCGGCGCCACCTGCCCGGCCACCATGTCGTCGGGACGGGCGAAATACCACTGGTCATGGGGGGAACCTGTCAAGCAGTAGGTGACCACGAGCGCCGGTTGGCCCGAACGCCCGGCGCGCCCGGAGCGCTGGGCGTAGTTGGCTGGGGTCGGGGGGACGTTACGCAAGCCGACCACGTTCAGCTGGGCGATGTCGACACCGAGCTCCATGGTCGGCGAGCAGACGAGGAGCGGGAGCTTCGCCTCGGCAAAGAGGCGTTCACGCTCCTGGCGCACTTCGGCCGGCACCTGGGCGGTGTGCTCGCGCGCTTGTACCCCGCGGCCGGCCGCGGCCGCGCTCTTGTAGAAGTCGAGGAAGAACCTGTTAGGCCGCCGCCCTCCTTTCGGCCCCCGGGGCACCCTGATCGGGTCGGGCACCACGGCTTCACCCTCGCCCGCCACCCAGCGCATCATCGCCGCGTTGACTTGGTACCCGGGGGCCTCTGGGTCGCTTGCCGATCCCTGCTCCACCACCTCCACGAGCCCCGCCTGGGAAAGCCCGGCGAGGAGGTCCCGGGTGACCGCTTGACGGTCGCCCCAGCCGAGCTTCGGCACGAGGTCCCAATCGCCGGTAGCGAGGCGGGCAAGGTAGATTCCGAAACCGCTCCGCCCGGAAAGGTAAACGTGGCCGCCGTAGTCGTCGCTCCCGCGCGACCGGGCGAAGGCGACCGTGGCGGAAAAGAACCTCTCGTCCTCGTCGAGCGCCCAAGGATCCCGGAGCCATTGGGCCGAGCGCTGGCGCACCTGCTCTTGGAAAGAAGACGAGAGGTACTCGACCTTGATCGCCAGCTCCCGGCGCAGCCAGTCGAGCAAGGTCCGGGCAAGCTCTTCGCGCTGCGCGGGCAAGGCACCCTGGAGGACTGGGTGCGAACCCGCCCATATATCCTCGGCCTCGCACACTTCCCCGAGCGAGTCCCACTGGATACGCAACAGGCCCGTCTGCTCCAAGTTGGGAGAGGTCACGCGCCAACCCCGACGTTGGTCCAGGTAGAGGCGGTAGCCGAGCACGTCGCGAAGGGCGCGCTCGGTCTGGTCCCGCGCTGAAAAACGCACCCCTGGGTTAGAGGCATACTCGACCAGGCCGAGACCGAGCGCCGTCGCGACCTTCTGCGTCAGCTCGTCGTGGGTAAGGCCTCCCGGGCCGGCAGCGGCGGCATGGTAGAGCGCCGAGCGGAGCAGGCCGACCTCGATGAAATCGTTGATGTGGCCCGCCTGCAACGAAGCGTCCTGGCGGCTGTCGGAAAAACACAGCAGCTTGCGGGCTTCTTCGGGCAGCTCCCCGTCCTCCCGGAGATAGCGGACCGCAGATAGCGACAGCACCGTAGTGGCCGAGCTCCGTCCCTCCGAGCCGAGCGTGGTTAATTTGGGGAATCAGAGCGCTGTCTGCCCGAGTAGGCGACGCCACAGGAAAGGCAGAAGCGGAGCGGCGAAGGGACGAACCAAGCTCTCATCGCCCCTGGCGTACCGGTGTGCTCGCGACGGGCCACCCCGTCTGGGAGCACGTCATGGGGCTTCGGGAGGTACTTGCGGTAGTTCGACTTGATGGTGCCGTTATCCGCCACCCAGTCCTCGGGCACCCGCTCGGCCAGGGCCTCGGGGCTCGACGGCCAGGGGTCGCGCGTAGAGGCATAGAGGTAACCCGTTCGGGAGTCGTCGGTGCTCGGCTCCCGGTCAGAAGTCGGCCACTCCTCCATGGCCTCCTCGGCGCTCACGAGCCGCACTGCGTAGTAGTCCTGCCCGCACTCCCGGCAGAACGTGAGCGGCCGCAGCACCTTTCCCCGCTGGCCTGGCACATAGGTCTGCTTGTGGACGGTCAGGTGCCTCGTCGCCTCGGGCTCGAGCGAGGCCCATACCGTGTCGCCGCGGGACACGAACTGGTGCAGCTTGAAAGCAAAGACCGGCGAGCCGGCTTCATCGAGCAGCCTGTTGCCGGCGAGGAGCTGGTCCCGGATCGCCACCGCGCACTGGTCGGCTGGCACACCCGTCTGCTTGGCGAGTGACGCGGCCGCCCCGTGCTCGCCACCGATCGTCATCGGCCGCTGACGGATGAGCCGGGCCTGGTCCTCCTCGGCCCGGGTGACCCCGAAGGTGTACTCGACCCAGACCGACAGGGGGTCGGTGCGGAAGGCGTCCAGGTCCTCGGGAGGAGGCGCGCCGGCCCGCACCCGCTCGGCCAGCGCCGCCATGTCGACCTCGCCGACGGTGGCCGCCTGGAGGGTTTCGCCGATGACATTGTCCTCGGGCACGTCCGTCCCGAAAAGGGTCGAGGCCACACTCGCCACGGCCCTTCGCTGGGCCGCCCAGCTCCCGTCGGTCGTCATGGTGGCCGAGGTGCCGATGCACTGGAGCGCGGGCGCCTTGCAAGCCTCCCTCACCCGGCGGACCAGGAGCGCCACGTCGGCTCCCTGGCGGCCCCGGTAGGTGTGGAGCTCGTCGAGGACCAAGAACTGGAGGCCCTCGGCAGCCGCCACCAGCTGGCGCTCCTCCACGCGAGTGAGGACGAGCTCCAGCATCACGTAGTTGGTGAGCAGGATGTCAGGCGGGTCCGCGATGATCGCCTGGCGTGCCTCGTCGTCCTCTTGGCCGGTGTAACGCCGGAAGCTGACCGGGCCCTTGCCGTCTGGGAACCCGGCACACAGGAACTTCTCGAGCTCACCGTACTGGCTGTTGGCGAGGGCGTTCATCGGGTACACGCATATGGCCTTGATGCCGGGCTTCGGCCCGGCTCGGAGGACCGCGTCGACGATCGGGATGATGTAGGCAAGGCTCTTGCCAGACCCCGTGCCCGTGGTGAGGACGTAAGGCTCGCGTCGGTGGGCCACCTCGATGGCCTCCACCTGGTGGCGGCGGAGCCGTAGCGCCTTGGACGGCTGCCCAGGTTGGTCCTTCCCGAGGCGGAACACCTCGCTGCAGCGCTCATCGAGGACACCTTTGGCCACGAGGTCGTCCACCCACCCCCCCCTCTGCGTAGGCCGGGTTGAGGGCGATCCTGGGCTCGGGCCACAGCAGGCCCTCGGCGAGCTCCCGCTGGACCACCTCGTCGACGCGAGGGTCCTTTATCGACATGAAGCTCGTGACGAAGTCGCGGTAGTCCGAGATGACCCGTTCACGCAGCTCGAAGACGTCCATCAGCGCTTCCTATGTTGCTCCCGGCCGGCGACTGAGCCCCCCTGCCAGCCTCGCCGGCGGCGGGCGGCAGCACCCAACGATAATCGGCTCAATCGCGGCCGACCTGTACCCTCCCTCGCAACGGGCGACAAGTTGCGTGCGCCTATTGAAACGCTTGAAGGCCTAAACGCGAGCGTAGGAGCACCACGAACGCCCCAGGCGATACCTCCAACTGCCATTGGCCGCCGTCGCCGTCCGGTGGTTGCCGGTGGTCGTGGTGCCGCTCAGCGGCATTCACAAGTGTTGCCGCAGCTACTCGCGAGCTACTTGCGGCCGGCTCTCAAGTAAACGCTCTCAGCAAGCCGTCCATGGCCGCTGTTGCTACCGCCCCCGCCGCCGGCCGTCCATGGCCGCCGGCGAGGTTGGTGCCCTCACCAGCTGGCGCGCCAGCATCCCCAACGACGCCTCGGGCCGCCCCTCCTCGCTCCGGAGCCGCGGTGTAGGCACCGCTGCTCCCCGGCTGCTTCCTCTTCGCCTATGGCGCGCGCCATCCAGGCCGCGCGCGACAGGTAGTCGGCGGTCGAGAGCTCGTGGTCGGCCAAGTACTCAGCCGCCTCGTCCAACAGTTCAGCCAAGTGCTCCCACCAAGCGGCAGTCACCGGGCCAGGTCCCCCAGCGCTCCGGTGCCCCCGAGCCCACAGGACTGTTCGAGCCAGAAGGCCAGGGCTTTCCGGGGCACCACGAGCCGGCGTCCGAGCCGCACCGCAGGCAGCTTCTGCGAGCGCGCCAGCTCGTAGGCCAGTGCCCGCGAGATCCCAAGGAGCTCCGCCGCCTCCGTCACGCTCATCACCAACCGGTCGCTCGCCATCTTGGGCCACCTCCTAGACCCGGGCGGCCCTCGAAGCGCCGCCCTATCACTCATTGGGCCGCAGGTGCCCCAGACCTAACGCCGGCATTCCCGGCGAGCCGTCCCCATCCCTCCGCCAACCCGTAGCCCTGGCTCTTGACAGTTCTTGACCAACTACTGAGAAGGAGGCCGTGACATGTCGAGTGCCATCGAACCGCCGTCGAGTCGTTCCGCTCGACGCTCATGGGCGAAGGCGCAGTACCAGCAACCTGTGTCGGCACCTACCATGAGCACGCTGGCCGGCTGCTCCCGCCAGGCATGGGTCACTGGCTCAAGTCCTCCAGTGGTCTGGCGCCTTGCGGCCCACAGGAGTGCTCCAGCCCAAAGGCAAGTGATGTGATGAAGGAGCGCATGCGCGCTCTCGCGTAACGGAGTCGTGGGTGTTCACGGCCCGGCGCCGATAAGGCAGGAGGCGCTGATGGCCGGACGCCGTTCAGTGACAGCTGGGGCCTCCTCCGCTGAGAGGGGCCGAGTTCTGGAAAACTCGGTGGTCGCCAAACCGGAACCCTCTACAGGACGGAGGAAGACCCCAATGCAACAGCAACGAGAGTACGTCGGTATCGACCTTCACCGCCGTCGCAGCGTGATCGTGCGGCGAAGTGCCGACGGAGAAACGAAGGCGACCTACAAGATCGACAACAGCGCTCGAGCCCTAGCCAACGTGATCGCGGAGGCAGGGCCGAACCCCGAGGTGGTCCTCGAGGCGACCTACGGCTGGTACTGGGCGGCTGACGTCCTGGCCGCAGAGGGGGCAAGTGTCCACCTGGCCCACCCGCTCGGCAACAACTGGGGCCACAGGCGTGTGAAAAATGACGAGCGAGATGCCACCGACCTGGCGGACTTGCTCCGCTTAGGACGGCTGGCCGAGTCCTGGGTAGCCCCACCCGAGGTACGCGAGCTAAGAGAGCTCGTACGTTACCGGCACCGCCTGGTCGAGATGCGCTCGAGCCTAAAGGCGCAGGCTCACGCTGTGCTCGCTAAAGAGGGCGTGGCCGTGCCGATGTCGGACCTGTTCGGGGTGGCCGGCCGGGAGCTGCTGGCGGCCTGCTCGCTAGCCAAGGCATACGCCACCCGGGTCGGGTCGCTCCGGGAGCTGGTCGACGTGCTGAGCGAGGAGGTCGCCAGCCTCGACCACCAGATCGCCACCGAGCTGAAGGGTGACCGTGGCTACCAAGCTGTCCAGGCCATCCCCGGCGTCGGGCCGGTGCTGGCGGCCGTGTTCGTGGCCGAAGTGGGCGACCCCCACCGCTTCGGCGGGCCAGACAAGCTCTGCAGCTGGGCTGGGCTCACCCCCCGCCACCACGAGTCCGACACGACGGTGCACCGGGGCAGGATCACCAAGCAGGGCAGCCGGCTCGTGCGCTGGGCGGCGGTCGAGGCAGCACAGCGTACCCGGGGGGCTTCGTTCCTCCAGGCCCACCGCCACCGCGTGGCCGACCGCCGCGGCAAGGGCATCGCCAAGGTGGCCACCGCCCGCAAGATCGTCTCGCTCGTCTTCTACGGCCTCAGGGACGGCGAAGTCCGTTGCCTGGCCGAGGTCGGGTGAACCAAGGCCCGGACGCGACCAGGCTGTGCTCGCCGTATGTCATGGCACCCAAAAAGGCGTTGCCGAGCAAGTGATTGAGCCGCCTGGCCGCGGCCGTAACGCTCCATGCCACCTCGCGTGGCGGAGGAATGACTGGCACCCGGGCCTCCCGAGCTGCCCGCCAGCACATGCTGGCCCTGGAGCACGACCGCACTGCGCCCCCAAGGCCCTTAGCCAAGAGAGGGTGGGGGCAATCACGAAGCCCTAAGCGGGCTTCGTCAGCCATTGTCCTCGTCGAGGTCCTACCGGGCCCTCAAGCCGCTGCGCCGTTAGGGGGGCCCTCCCGCAAGCGGGCCCCTCCCCCTGACGACGGTCGGCTTGACCGCCCTCGCGACGTGGCCCCAGCACACAGGGGCCTGTTCTGTCGCGCCCGATAACTGTTGCACGCCATCGTGACACGCCCCAAAAGCGAAAGGACCCGGCCCTTCGGGCCGGTGCTGTACTTGACAGAGGGCGCTCCTTCAGGAATGACAGCCAACGCTTTCCGCGGCACGATTAGCCTGGCGCGACCGGCCCGCCTACCAAATGATGAGCGTGGAGTGTCCTCAGCGGGAGGGCGGGTCTTCGCCGGCCCGCAATTGCGTAACCGAGTCGTCGACCACGGAGCGGGCCGTGGCCTCCAGCACGCCTTCCTCAGGGAGCGCCGCCCGGACCTCGTCGGGCAGCTCCCGGTAGCGGTAACCGGCCACGGCCATAGGTGTCGCCAGCCCGTGGAGCGCGTAACGCACCACGCGCTCGCTGTGACTGGCGCAGAGGAGGATCCCGATGGTCGGGCCGTCGCCGTCACCCCCCACCTTGTCGTCGATGACGTTCACGTAGAAGTTGAGCTGGCCGGCGTGCTGGGGTTTGAAGCGGCCCGTCTTCAGCTCCATGACAACGTAGCGGTGCAGGTGCAGGTGGTAGAAGAGCAGGTCGATGAAGAACTCTTGGCCGTCCACCTCCAGGCGGTACTGGCGGCCCACGAAGGCGAAGCCCGTGCCCAGTTCGAGCAGGAAGCGCTGGAGGTGGGCGACCAGGGAGTCCTCGAGCCGGCGTTCTTCCATCTCGGCCCCTAGGTCGAGGAACTCCAGGTTGTAGGGGTCCTTGGTCACCTGCTGGACGAGCTCGGACTCGCCAGCAGGCAACGTGGCGGCGAAGTTGGACGGTGCTGCCCCGGCCCGCCGGTGAAGCTGGCTCAGGACCTGGTTGACCAGCACGTTGCGCGACCAGCCGTGGGCTATGGCCTGGTGGACGTACCATTCGCGCAGAGCTTGGTCGTCCAGCCGGTCCAGTAGGACCGTGATATGGCCCCAGGGCAATTGTCCAACAGGCTGTTGGACGATCTCGGGCCAAGCCTCTGCGAAGGCCCTCATGTAATGAAGATTCGACCGTGACAGGCCCTTCATTTCTGGGAACTCGGCTCGTAAGTCAGCCGACAGGCGCTCAATGACCTTTGCCCCCCAACCTTCGGCCTGTTGACGTGCCAGGATCAGACGACCGAGATGCCAGTACAGCGCGACCAGCTCCGCGTTCACGGCCAGATGGGCCTGTCGCCGGGCTGAGCGCACAGCGGCCTTCGCTTCCGCCAGCAGGGAGGCGTCGCTCTCGCCGTCGATGTCGAGGTCCACGCGTTTACCTTCCACAGCCCTAGCTAGGAACCTATCGCGGCCCTCCCCCGGCGATCGTGCGAGCTGCAAGACTCTCAGCCGTGAGCACCTACCGTCGCAATGCAGGGGGATCCTGGGCTCGTGCCTCGGGCTCCCGCAGGCGCGGCGCGACGGCCCGGGCTCGGGCGCACGACATTGGGCAGCCCGCGGTCCGCCTGGTCCGAGCTTGAAATGTCCTCCCGCACGACCCCGCCGTTGCGTCTCCGCAACGGCGTTGTCATCGAGGGCCCGCTCGGCGAGGCGCTGCGCTTCATCGAGCAGGACGGGACTTACCAGGGCTACGACGCCGTCGCTGTCGACCCTTACACACTGAGCGAAGCTGACCTCCATTTGGCCAACCGCATGATCGCCCGCATGGGCAGCTCTGAGCGCGCTGCGGTGCTCGGTCGGAGTGACGCGGTCCGCGCCGCCCTGAGGGACATCCCGGAGCGGGCGACGCTCACCGATCCTGAGCCTGCCGTCCCATGGGGGGCGTTGAGGCGCCTGTTTGCCGCCCTAGAGGGTTTGCCCGGCGTCGGTATCGCCCGGGCCACCAAGGTCCTGCACAAGAAGCGTCCTGCGCTCGTGCCGATCCTGGACGGTGTGGTCGCCCAGTACCTCGAGGTGGTGGAAGGACCGACGATGGGCCGAGGCCAAGCGGTCGAAGGTGCAGAGACCGTTCGGTCGCTCGGAGGCCCTCCGTCTCGCCGACCGGCAACTGGCCTCGCTGACAAAGGTATTTGGCTGACCCGTGCCTACCACCGCGAGCTGCAGCTCGCCCTGCCCGTTCTCGTGAGCGTCCGCGATGAGCTCTTCCGGCGAGGGTACCGGCTCAGCGAGTGCCGCCTCTTGGACATCTACCTGTGGGCGTACTCCGGTACCTACGTGCCTCTCTGGCAACGCCGGCCCGGGCCAAGCGCCGACGGCGCACGCCGTACATTGCCGGGCAAACCAACCGCTCGGGCACCGTCCCCTGGGCCGAACCCGCCCACGGCAATGGTGGGCGTCGTCTCCTTCTGGCGCGACGACGCCGGCTACCTAACCTGGCTCCGCTCGCACCCCGCAGGTTTCGTCATCAACTGCGAGCACCAGCCCAAGGCGCGGTACTTGAAACTGCACCGCACGATCTGCCCTCACTTCAACGCGCCGGGCGTGAGGAGCTGGACCGACCCCTACATGAAGGCCTGCTCCGACCGGGACGAGCTTCTCAGCCGATGGTGCATGGCAACGGCGGGCGCCTACCCCGACCGATGCCCCCGATGTTCCCCATGAGGCGGCAGATGCCTCATGTGCCCCCGCTCCAACGCCAACCGGCCAACGTCAAGCACCGCAAGCCTCGGCCACCTCAACCTCGGTACGCCGCACTGGCCGAGTGGTATTGGCAAAAATGCCCTTACGTTTGCCTCTGCTGCCCGGCAGCAACCCAGAGGCCCGGGCCGACCGGGCCTCCAAGTACCGCACGTCCGTGCCAGCCAGCCGCCAAAAGATGGTGGTCGGGCCCTGTCCCGCTAGCGGGCCAGGGCCGTCGACACATTTGCATCTTCGATGCCTACGAGCCCGGCCCTCGCGGCCCGGGGCAAGCGCGCCGCGGCCCCAGGTTCATAGCCGCCGCCGGCGGCTGCGGGGGAGGCCCCCGCCCCCCTCTACCGCCCCCCTCTTGCGGGCTGTCAAGCCGGAGAAGGCGGTGCTCCGCCGTCCGTGGCTGCCCGCCGCCCCCGGCCCTCCTGGCCGGGCCAGCTTGACGGCCCCGGGGGGCGGTAGGTGGCACCCAGCCGACCGAGGACAAGGCCTCGGCCGGCGGGGCGACCGCGGGTGTGACGCTGGTCATGGGTCCCTGCCCTGGCGTCGTGGGGCGCTGGGCAGCAGTTGTTATGCTCGGGCCACCTCTACCTTTTCGTCTTTAGCGAGCGCTTCAGCGGCGGCCGCTCGCCCCAGACGGGTCTTTCCGGCACCGGTGACAGCTTCAACGATCCCCTGCCGCATGTTCTTGCGCCACGCGCTGAGGTCCTCCTGCTGCCAGCGGCAAAGTCGAGTCAGATCGATCTTGGCTACCGCTCGTGAGCCGACCGCGTGGTATGAGCGGACCACATGAGCGGTTGTTTCTGGCGCACTCATCGCCCGACCGTTTCGGACCGTCCAAGTCGGAGGCGAGTCGCCTGACCTCTCGAACATTTGTCTGTTCGAGTACAGAGCGCTATTGATCGGGGATTTCTCAACACCAAGTTCCGCACTCAGGTTCCTGGCGGTGCGTCCTCCGCGGGCGCGAAGAACAACCAAGATCTTTTCGACGAGTCGGGAGTTGTCACTCAGCCCGGACCCGATCACCCCGGGGTCGGCCAACTAGTCCCCGTGCGTGTTGTACGCGTTTGACCTCGGCCCTACATGGCCCATTCTTTAGACTCCACGTGTCAACTAGAGCGACCTTTGACCAAATACGCCTCTTGTCACGACGAGCGCGATTTCCCTTCGCTGGAGGCATTGCTAGATCCTTGGGCTCTTGCGCTTCTTCGACCGTCTGGCCCTCTTTGAAGTGCAGCTACACGACCCATAATCTAATCTGTTGGCGCGCCCCAGACTTCGCAAATTGAGTTAGGATCTAATGGCTCCGTGTTACCCCGCCTTCGACCCCAAAATGTAATCTTCAAGGGCATGGCCGTGGTCAACCATCCCCGGGCCGCCTCCAAGATGGGCGCGGTGTCGACCCCTGAAAGAGCCACGGTGACCGTCGGGTCCTGCTCGTCGTCGCCGAACTTCAGCTCTCCGACCTCAGCCGCCCAGCGACGGAGGCGCTCCAGGACCTGTTGGCGTCCCGTGCCCGGGACGAAGGCGCGGACCACCCCGGAGTTGAGGGCCGTCAACCGGCTGACGGTGAGGGCACGAAGTGGCGCCACCTCGGGGACCAACGCCGCTATGAGCAAGGATTTGACAAGCCGAGCGTCGGTGACGAAGGGATGGGCGGGAGGGAGGTTGGCGACGGCGTCGTCGTCCAGCCCGTGGTCTCGCAGCAGCATGGGCAGCAAGCGGCCCGACCAAAACCGGCGGGCCAGGCTGAACGGGTGCGCATCAGGTCGGTGAGCGGCTCGTCGCCCATATTGATGGCGTCCCAGAGGTCCCCGAGGGGGATGAGCTGGCCCACCTCCAGCTGGTCCGAGGGTGATCGTGTCGAACCGGCCCTCGGAGTGCTGGAGGACGTCGACCGCCGTGAGGGATCGTGCGCCAGGCAGGCTGTCGCCGACAAGCTCCCGCAAGTCTCGCTGGCAGGCGATGAAGCTCACGATCGGTGCCGGCCTGTTCGCTGCGTCCGCCTCGACCAGCCTCACGACCTTGGAGCCTTCCCGGCTCACGAAGGCGACGTCGCCCATGCGCGACGCCAGCCACAGGACCAGCTCGTCGAGGAAAAGCACCACCGCGTCGTAACCAAGGCCCTTGGCATGTCGGCTGATGGCGTCCAAGCCGGCGTCCAGCGGCACGAAGCCCTCGGCGGTCGCCCGCGCCTGGCCCGGGAGCGCTCGGTAGTGGGTCCGCAGCAGCGCCCCGACCAGCTGGTCCCGTTCAGCTGACCCCGGGGCTGCGTCCAGTACCGCCTCGAACCGCTCGGGGTCCCAGCCCTCCCCGTACTCGCCCCATGCCTCGGCCACCTGCCCTTCGGTGAGGATCTGGAAGAACAGCTCGTCTCCGAGCTCCTTGCGCTTGCCCGCGCGTCCTCCAGCATCTCGTCGGCCACGTAGACGGGCGGGAGAGGGGCGTCTGGGTGCAACTTGCGGACGTATTCGACGTACCCGCCGAGGATCTCTTGTTCCATCGAGTTCTTGCCCACGAAGTGGTAGGGCACGAGGAGGAAGCGGCGGCTGTCGAGGCGGCTCGCGTAGCGGGCGACGACAGGTCCCAGCTCGGGCACCGAGCGCGCCGTAGGGTCACCCCTCAACAAGAGGTCGAGCATCGCCATCATCGCGGTCTTGCCGGCGCCGAAGCTGGCGTGCAGGTAGGCCGCTTTCGAGCGCCTGTCCGCCAGCGAGGTCGCCACCAGCGAGAGCGCCCGGTCGAAGCAAACGGCCAACTGGTCGGTCACCACGTAGTCCTGCATGGTGCGCTCCGGCTCCTCTATCGCAGTGGCCAGGCTGATCACGAAGTCCGACTTGTGGACTTGTTCTGGGATTTCGATGAGCTCGGAGAGCAACGTCATGCGGGGAGGACCTCGGCGATCGGTACGGCCCTGGCCAACCGGGCGTCGGTAGTCAAGAGTGGCGCCCCGAGGCGCGAGGCCAGCTCCACGTAGAGGGCATCGGCCAGGCGGAGCACGGCGCGCCGCGCCCAGGCACCCAGGGCAAGGTCCGCGAGCAGCTCCCTCCGCAGTGGTACCGCGAGAGCGGCCCTGAGGCGCAGGTCCGCCTCCTCGGCCGAGAGGGTGCCCGCTCGTTCCATCCGGCCGAAGGCCGAGAGCACTTCGGCGTCGAAGTGAGCGGGGGCCCAAAGTTCGATACCCTCGATGCGCTCACCGATGGAGGCGGCGCCTTCGGTGCCTAGGACGAAATCGATGACCAAAGACGCGTCCACGACCGCCCGCCCTTCATCCCTCATGGTGCCGGCCCATCTCCTCACGGGCCGCGTCGAGCGCCTCCAGCACGCAAGCGTGAGCCACAGGTGAGGCGAGCCGAGGCAGCGACCGCACTTGCTCCACCCAGGTCGCCGTCGCCCTGTTGGCCAGCTCACGGCGGAGGGCATCCTGGGCGACGTTGGAGACGTTGAGGCCAGCCGAGCGCGCTTGTTCGGCCAGGTCGTCGGGCAGGTAAATGTTCACCCTGGCCATACACACATCCTACACACTCCCTGTGCGGCGCCGGCGCCCTCGGCGTGCCGGCTCCGGCCGCCACTTGGCGAGGTCGTCGGCCGCTCCTTCACCAGCGCCGAACTATCGGTGCTTCCCGCAATGGTGCTACGGGAGTCCCTGCGGAGGTTGGCGGTCCCCCTCGCTCTCGGGAACCCAGCGCCGGGGGCCCGACAGCGCGGCCGACCTCCGCGATGCCGCAGCTGTGGCCGTCGCTGCAGCTCTGCCCGAGCTCGTGGCCACTTGCCGAGGGTGAAGTCCAGCAGCAACCCCGCCCAGACAGGGACAGGAAGTGCTCACTTCGTTCCCACTGAGGGGAAACGGATAACCGCCAGATTGCCGGCATGAGCCCATATTGAAGCTCACGAATGCGACGAGGCTGGTGCCTGCCCGGGGGGTCCACGGGGCTCGCAGAGCCTCGCGGTAGCGGCACAGTTGGCTCTCCGGCGTTGCGTAGCTCGGCCCGAGAGAGCAGTATGCGCAGGCGTGACCAGTAGCGCGTCCAGGTCCCGAGAGGTCAACCGGGTCACCACGGAC
>JAJYMB010000018.1 GCA_021787365.1 Actinomycetes bacterium
CAGGGCGGACATGTCCTATATAGAGGAGGCTGCCGGCGAGATAGGCCCCCACCTCAGGAGCGAGAGCGTGGTGGTCAACAAGTCCACCGTTCCGGTTGGCTCCACGAAAGTAGTAGAGAGATCCCTTCGCCGGCCCGATGTCTCTGTCGTGTCCAACCCGGAGTTCTTGCGCGAGGGCTCGGCTGTGCACGACTTCTTGCACCCCTGCAAGCCCCACACTTCCCTGGCTGCGTTAGACAGGCACGGCATTCCCCCTCGACACCGGCGCCCAGACGGCCTACCTGGCTGGACCAACTGTTCCCGGACGCATCTTCTTCCCATCCCACCTCTCGCGCCTTACACGAAAGCAGTCGAGACGAATCCCGCACTTGTAGGACGTCCCCTTGACCTCTGGCACCGCAACCCTCTCGACGCCACCGTTCAGAAGTCATGAAAGTCCATTTTCTGATCGACGCCGGCCTGTGCTCGATCCCAGGTGGTCACCAAGTGCGGTTGGAAAAGACTGCCGCAGCGTTGCGCCATCTAAAAGGCACGCGGGTGAGCGTGGGCTATGCCGATGAGCCACTCCCCAATGCGACAGACGTCGTGCACTGGTTTGGTGCTCGAGCGATAGACACAAGACCTGTGCGCAGAGCGCGCATTCCCATTGCGTACTCGACCATTTACTGCCCGCGCTCGTACCGGCACAGCACGCACACTGCCTGTCCCTTCGCGAGGACGCGTCGTGATATCCGGCTGTTCCTCTCGCTCGCAGCGAGGCTTTCTACCGGTCAACTTCTGCAGACATGCCGCGATCTGTCGGAACGTGAGCTGGCTCTCGCACAGGCACTTGAGGCGATCGACGTTTTACCACCGAACGGCCCAGGCGAGGCGGAGGACCTCAAACGCGACTTCCCGCTCACGACACCGATGTACTTAGTACCGAATGCGGTCAACGCGGAAGCGTTCCTTACCCGTTCAACGAATGAGGACCGTTCGGTCGACGTCCTGTACGTAGCGCGCTTCGAGCCACACAAGAACCAGTTGGGCTTAGTCCGCGCGCTGCACAAGACAGGCCTCGGGCTCGTTTTGGCCGGACCCGACCACCCTCACCATCCCACCTACCGCGTCCGTTGCCGCCGTGCCGCGCACGGCCTCACGGTTGACTTCCTGCCCGCGATCCCGGACGACGAACTCCCCGACCTCTACGCGAAGTCCAAGGTGCACGCTTTGCCCAGCTGGTACGCGACAGCTGGGCTGAGCTCTTTCGAAGCTGCCGCCGCAGGGTCCCAGGTAGTCACCATGTCGCGTGGTCACGCGGATGACTACTTGGGACGCCTGCCCTTCCTGGCCGCGTGCGCCACTAGGGTCCGCACTAGCCGGCTGGACCGACCAGCGGCACGCGTGTTCGCTCGCCCGCCGGCCCAACGCTCTACATCACGTGGTTGAACCCTGCGTTTGAAATGACCACTCATAACCGAGCCACCGTCGTCGGCCACTCCCGCCCCATGTTCCACGGAACAGCACGTAAGCGAATAGTTGTGACCGCGAGCGACCTGACTGGCGGCTACGCGTCGGGCCGCGGTCTCCGGGCCCTCGGCATCGCCGCGGCCCTTTCTGCGCACCACGACGTCTCCCTTCTTTGCAACGGGCCACCGGACTTTCCTATTATGCCTCCCGGCGTGGCCGTAGTGGGACCCTCACAGCGACGCGATGCAATAGCTACGGCGGACGTCATCGTAACCGGAAACGAGCTCAACTGGCGGGAACTTCTCTCGCTCCGCGCAATGCTCGTGGCCGATCTGTATGATCCGCTCATATTCCAGTTGCCGTATATGGACGTTCCTTTGTCGGATTTCACGGCTCGGGCCAACGACGAGCTCTCGATTGCGCACTTTGCGATTTCCCATGCAGATCTCATCCTGTGCGCCAACGAGCCGCAGCGCGACCTCTACATCGGGGCGCGCCTGGCTGCTTGGCACCGGTGGGGAGAGGCCATGGCACTCCCGCCGGGTCCCGACTCTTCCGGAGGCGTCCTCGTCCTTCCCAACGGTATACCTACGGAAGCCCCACGACCCTGCGCCAACCTCCGGGCGCAATTAGGGGTCGCTCCCGACGACATCCTCCTCATCTGGGGAGGGGGCGTCTGGGGATTTCTTGACCCGGAGTTGGCCGTCACTGCTACTGTGTGCGCCAGCACAGCGAATCCCCGCGTCAGGCTCCTGTTTCTCGGCCTGTCTCGCGATGCTAAGCTAACTCCCCGCGAGGCCCGCCTCCTGCATGCGTGCAACAGGGCTGGCGCGAGCATTATCATGAATCCCCGTTGGGTTCCCTTAAGTGTACGCGGATCGTACCTCGCCGCGTCTACTGCAGGTGTCATAGCGCAGCAAAACGGACTCGAAACACACTTCGCATTCCGAACGCGGCTCATTGACTGTATCTGGGCCGAACTCCCGGTTGTTGCCACGGGGGGCGACAGTCTCACGGCAGTTGGCGCTCGGCAAGGGTGGGCACTCGTCTCCCCCTCCAACAACCCCGATGCTTTAGCACACTCCATGCTCCAAATGGCAGATATTGAGAAGTACGAGGCGATGCGTGCCGCTATTCGCCAAGTCCGACCATCGTGGACGTGGGACGCCCTCATCCAGCCTCTGCTAGCGGCCATCGAGCAGGCCAGTCCACCGCAGCTAGACCACCGCATGCGTCGCTCCATATCGGCTGCTGCACGCGAGGTACGTAGCCGCGCCCGCAGCACCTGGGGGCGTGCTTCAGGCTCCGGACCAACCCGTCCCCAATGAGGCGCCAATAGCATGTCACTGAGGGCCATCCCGGAAATGCGGGCTCGCTGGCTCGTCCGCCGCCTCTTGAGCAGCCGGACCGGATCGTTCCGCGGCGCCTGTCACCGTGACTCCACACCAACGCTATTGGTCGTCAACTACAAGAATCCCCGGGACACGCTACGTCTGATCCGGTCCTGGCGGAAGTTCGTGTCTCCTAACTTTCCCGTCGTCGTGGTAGAGAACAGCGGCCTGCCCCTTCACTTCCATTATCCCCATGCAACCCGAGTGGTTGGGCTGGGCTTCAACCTCCACCACGGCTTGGCCCTCGACTTTGGCCTCGCGTTCGTCTCATCCGAGTATGTAGTCATCTGCGATCCCGACACGATCATCGCCAATCCGGACTTCTGGGTAGCACTCAAGACCCGTATTGACAGCTATGGCGCGGCCAGCATAGCTATTGGTACGCAGACCTATCACCCCATTTGTCTTGCCTTCTCGTGTCACCTATGGAAACACAACTCCATCTCGATGGAGCAGGATTGGAGCCGTGACTGGGACGTCGCAGCGTCCCTCACACACTTCTTGGGTGGCGTTCAGCCTGGGGCCCTAATACAACGCTCCCGAGGTGCCGGAACCCCAGTGCCTACCCAACACGGCGGTCGGCACTATATTGCCGAAGTTTACGGGGAGGTGTTCTCTAATACCTTCGGCGCCTCGCGAATTCTGAATGGCGCCTATGAATTCGCGCGTCACGAGGGGCCGCTTGACGAGTTCCGTCGTCTGCATGTTCGATGGAGGAGATGGGCTGACCTTCTCGTTGCGGATAAAGCGTCTCTCGAAGACTTCGATAACCTTGTGGGCATACGGCTCCCCGCCGATACGTCGGTGCCACCACTGGAGGGCACTACGGTGACCGCAAGCCGACCCGTCCGCGACTGGTGACTTATTTGCGGTGTCGGTCCGCGATGGTGCCGGTTGGTCATGTATTCAGAAAAGGCAGGCGGTTTACGCGCTCGCTCGCGCGGCCGGGGCCTCTGGGCTTGCCCGGTTCGAATCGTGTGCCCTTGCATCTTGGTGGCGGCCGGCAGTCGGCGAAGCGCCGGAGGACGCTGGCCGGGGCTACCGGGACCGCGGCTGTCCATGCCATTTCTGCGCTCCTAGTATGTGGCAATTGAAGGAGCCAAGGGTGTCGACTTATGCGCGTACGCGCTCAATGGTCACTTGGGCCACGATCGGCGTCAGCAACCCCATGGGGCAGCAACGGTACGAGGAAGAGATCCAAGCCGCTCTCAGTGAGGTCGCAGACCCTGAGCGGTGGCGCTTCAGGCGGTTGTCTGTATGCTCGATGAGGTCACAAAACGGGTGCGACCGGCGCTACCCGGTTCGCCTCGTGGCAGCTGCCCCGGGCTGGGCAGCCAGCCGGGCGGGCCGGGTCCTTTACGGCGGTAGTCACCTCCTCCACCGCTTCGACCTACGCCTCCCGCCGACCACTGGTGTTGAGGTGCTGACCGTCCACGACGTCGCCCCACTTCGGTTCCCTGACGAAGGGCGCTTACCGAAGTGGGCGGTCGCAGGGGCGCGGCGTGCCCGCATGGTGGTGTGCCCGTCCTCGTTCGCCGCAGCGGAGGTGAAAGAGCTCCTCGGCGTGGAACGCACCGCGGTCGTCCACCAAGGCTTGAGCGCTGTTGGACGGGGGACACAGCCGTTCACCCCCGAAGAGTTAGTGTCCTTTGGTATTGGGCCCTCGTACATCGTCCACGCCGGAGGGGCAACGGCAAGGAAAAACCTTGCTGCGCTGGCCGGAGCATGGCCTAAGTTGGCCCAGTCGCACCCAGAACTGTGGCTCGCCCTCTGCGGACCTCCCGACGATAGGCGTACCCGACTGTTCGAGGGCCTACCACGCGTTGGCCTATTGGGCCGGCTAGACCCGCCGGCCCTGGTCAGCAGGCTCATGGCCGGCGCTCGAGCCGTCGTTGTGCCGTCGCTGTACGAAGGCTTCGGCTTCCCTGCGGTGGAGGGCATGGCCTACGGCACGCCCGTCGTGGCCGCCCGCGCTGGGGCGTTGCCCGAGGTCTGCCAAGATGCGGCTGAGCTGGTAGAGCCCGACGCCAACGGCCTGGCAGTGGGGTTGGAGCGCGTCTTGACCGACCCTTCTCTGGCTGAACGGCTGCGACGGAACGGGCTGGCACGAGCGGCCGAGTTTTCATGGCAAAAAGCAGCGCTTGAACACCTGCACGTCTACGAGAGAGCTCTGGGCGAGTGACCAGACCCGCCTGCCTGACAGGGACCGCGTCGGGGCGGGCTATGGATTCCCGGCTATGGTCGGGCCTTCCCCTCGTTACGTGCCCGCCTTCGGCCAAGCGCTTGAGAAGAAGGGTTTCGGCCCGTTGTTAGGCGCTTCTGCCCGCCCAAAACGCCCAGCAGAGTGCGCTCCCCTGTCAGGGCTAAGCCGGTGAGCCCGGCTTCCTCCGGTGTCCTCGTATGCGCCCTCGGGCTGCGGCCCGACGGTGCCGGTGTCTCGACATATATACGCGAGCTGCTAGCGGAGGTGCCAAAATTTGTCAACGGCCGAATCACAGCTCTCGTCGCCGCAGACGCGGCCTCACAGCTACCGGCCGAACTCACAGCCGTGACCCGGCCAGCGGCCAAAGGTGTGAGGCGAGCTGCGCAGACTCTGCTCAGCTCGGTGGGAGGGCGGGTCGTGCACGGCCTAGACGTCGACCTCCCCTTGCGCGCCAAGGCCGCGACGGTCTCGACTGTGCACGACCTGAGCGTGTTTGACGTGCCGTGGGCGTTCCCGCGCCACCGGGCCATAGCTGAGCGCCTAATGGTGGAGAGCGCCTTGCGCCGAGCCGACGTGGTGATCGCGGTGTCGGAGTTTACTGCCGAGCGAGTCCGGGCCCGGTTCAGGCGCGACGCTGTCGTCGTGCCCGAGGCGCCGCCGAGGAGCGCCCGTGTCGCAACGGAGGCCGAGGTGGACGAGGTGCGGTCCCGCTACTGCCTGCCGCCCCGGTTCGTCCTCCACGTTGGCACCGTCGAGCCCCGCAAACGGCTCGACCTCCTAGCCGATGCCTGCAGCCATATTGGCGTGCCCCTAGTGGTCGCCGGCGGACTCGGATGGAGGTCCAGCCCACCGCGCCCCGCACGGCTGATCGGTTACATCCCCCAGCGAGACGTGCCCGCCCTATACGGCGCCGCGACCGTAGCCGCTTATGCGTCGGCCTACGAAGGTTTCGGGTTGCCGCCCCTCGAGGCGTTGGCTTGCGGCTGCCCAGTGGTGTCCACCTGGGTACCCTCGGCTGAACTCGTTCCGAGGGCCATCCAGCTGGTCGAGGGAGCAAGCGTCGAGGCGTTCTCGCACGCCTTGCGCCAAGTTCTCGAGGATGCCGCCCTCCGTGGGGAGCTCGCGCAACGCGGCCTGGATCTCGTACCGAGGCTCACGTGGGCATCCGCGGCAGCACGAGTGGCAGCAGTGTACGAGGACCTGGGAGTGCCTGCAGCTCGGACGGGCCTCTCGCAAGCCGACTGAGGAGCCGCGTCGAGAAACAACCGCTCCGATCAGGGCGGGTCCACTCAGGCTGGAACGGGTCTCGAGTTGCGTCGTACGAGCCCACCAGAGGTACTCATTCCCGAAGGTCCACGGCCAAGTGGTCGCATGGCACAGGAACTTCTTCTCTCGGAGGTGGGACGACCACGTTCGGTTACAAAGGTTCTTCCTGGCTCTCGACCAGGTGGAAGCGGCCGGGGCCATCTGAGAAACTGTAGGCGTGGGCGGTCCTCAAAAGCTGACGCGTGCCTCTTCGGAGCCGTACGCGAAATTGGCGAGCCCTACCATGGGCGCTTCAGGATCCGTAGGCAAGAAGGCATATCCCTCTCGCGGTCAGCCGCCTCCGCTCCTCTCGCCGTGGCGCGGGTTCGCATGGGCAGTACTACAATGAGAAAGGTTCACGGTGTTCCGAGAGCAGGTCATTAGCACCCGGCAGAAGTACCTCCAACAGCGCTCTCAGAGGTGACAAGACATCCCCCCGTGAAGAACCGTACGAACAGCCAAGCGTCCGCAGGTACTGCGCTTGGTTTGTGCGTCTCCTTTGTGCCCTTACCATGGGCGGTTGGCTCAGGGACGAGCGACCCCGCTTTGCTCACATTGTTTCACCATTTTTTCTATGCAGCGTAAAGACCACACCGATCGACAAGGTCGCCGGTGCGTCAACTTCGGGGACTGAACGAAATTATCTTGCACGACAGCCCGAGTCAGTAGTGGTCGTCGAGGACTGGAGGCGCGGCGAGTACATATGAAGGTCACCTTGGTTTACCGGGGCTGCCACCCATCTGGTGGAATCGAGCGGGTCGTGTGGGAGGCGGCACGCCATCTATGTGGCGCACATGACGTGAGGGTCGTCGCTGCCGAGGCGCGGGGCTTGCCACGGACGGTGGAGGTACTGCTTACCAGGCCAAGCCAGAGCGTTGCTGCCTTCCGAAGCGAAGCTTCCGCGGCCATGGGACCAGCGCCGGGGTTAGTGGTCTGTTTCGGCGCCGACTGCCCCCCCGCCGACGTACTCGTCATGGGGAGCGTGCACCGGGCGTGGGTCAAGGCTGGCGCCGCGATTAGGGTCGGCCGGGTCCCCGTACCCGGCTACGCCCGCCGGCTCCTTTGGCGTCACCAGGTCAGGCTTTACTTGGAGCGCCAAGCTCTGAAGGCCGTGAGAGGGCCGGTCGTGGCGGTCTCGGAAGGCGTGCGTAACGACCTCCATAGCCTCTACGGGCTCCCACTAGCCCGCATGGAAGTAGTGCCCAACGGCTTCGACCCAGGCCAGTGCTCACCCGTTCGCCGTGCTGACCTGCGAGCCGCAATGCGGGCCCAGCTTGACCTCTCCGAAGGGGACGTGGCTCTGCTGCTGGTAGCCAACGAGTACCACCGCAAGGGCCTCGGCGTCCTGCTCGAGGCCATGGCTTTCTTGAAGGAGCCGAGATTGCGCCTGCTCTTGGTAGGCAAGACGGCGCCTGCCGCCTACGGAGCCCGTATTCGTCAACTCGGCCTCGAGGACGATGTCCGCTACTGCGGGCCAACCGACGACGTTGCGCTCTTTCACGCGGCAGCAGACCTCTTAGTCCTGCCCACCCAGTACGAGGCGTTCGGGTCCGTGATAATCGAAGCCCTCGCGAGCGGGCTCCCCGTGATTGCCTCGAAACTGGCAGGAGCGTCCGCGGTCATCAAAGCCGGCCGCAACGGCTTACTCTTGGCCGACCCGTTGGACGCCGCGGAACTGGCCAGTTTGCTGGTCCAAGGCCTGGACCCGGGCGCTCGCCGGGCTTGGTCCGAAAGAGCCCGAGACTCGGTTACCGGGTACGAGTGGTCAGCAGTCATGGAGCGTTTCGAGGCCGTCCTGAGCAGAGCTGCGGAGCAGCTGAGTGTCGGTACCCGCGCCTAACGTGCTCAGCCGCGGCCTGGGCCAGGAGCCGAGAAGCACTTCCAGATGAGGGTAGCAATAATGCCGAGCGCCTTTTGCCCAGCAGTCGGCGGGGTCGAAGAGTTGACGGCGCAGTTGGCCCGGGCGCTACAGCGAGAAGGTGACCTTGTCGAAGTCTGGGCACCGCTGTACTCACACCTCGAACTCCCCACGCAGGAGAACTGGGGAGGGCTCACCATCCGCCGGTTCCCCATGCCGCTCCCCCCCGCGAAGCTCTCCCATGTGGCAACGGCTGTACCGACGAGCGCGAGGGGCCTGCGGGAGTTGGGTCGAGCAGTGGCAGCCTTCAACCCAGATGTCCTCCACGTCCAGTGCTTTGGCCCCAACGGTGCCTATGCCACCACCTTGTCAGCTCTGTCGGGAGTACCACTGGTCGTGACCCTCCAGGGCGAAACGACCATGGACGACCACGACATCTATGAGCACTCTCGTACCTTGCAGGTTGCGCTCCGCCTCGCTTTCCGTCGCGCCGCTGCTGTTACTGCCTGCTCAGCCTTCACCCTGGCTGACGCGCAGAGGTTCGGGCTCGCGCCAGCGATGGGACGAGTTATATACAACGGCGTGGCCATGAACGAGGAATGTGACACAGATGGCGCGCCGTTGCCGACAAACGACTTCGTGGTGACACCGCCCTTCGCGCGTTATGTACTCGGCCTCGGCCGTGTCGTCAAGAAAAAGGGCTTCGACCTGCTCATCAGGGCCTTCGCCCGTCTGGGCGCACCCGACGACGTAGGGCTCGTCATCGGCGGAGAAGGTGCAGCCCTCGTCGAACTCCGCCGGCTCGTCAGTGACTTGGGCTTGGACGGCCGTGTCTGGTTCCCCGGGAGGCTGGCGAGGGACAAGGTCGCACAGTTGATGAAAGGAGCGGAGCTCTTCGTGATGCCGAGCCGTGTTGAGCCCTTTGGGATCGTGGTCCTGGAGGCATGGCGGGCGGGTACGCCAGTGGTGGCCACGGCGCGTGGGGGGCCGCCTGAGTTCGTGGAAGAAGGCGTGAATGGCCTCCTCGTCGATCCGTTGGACACCACCGCCCTCTCGGACGCGATGGCCAGCCTGCTCCAGGATCCTGAGCGTCAGGCCGAGCTAGGGCGTGCCGGGCGCGACAAGGCCGCGCTTTTCTCCTGGGACGTGATCGCCAAGCATTATCGCAGCGTCTACATAGACGCGAGCAGCAAACGTAGGCGAAGGTGAAGCCGAGCCCTGACGGCCCCGTACGCCGTCAGCCCGCGTATCCAATAAGCCAGAAGGGTATGAACATTTCGCCACCTAGAGTGCTTAGGATTTCGCACTCCTCGGTGGTGAGCGCGTGGCGTCGGCGGGAGGAATGCCTTGAAGCCCTGGGGGCCACGGTCACCGTGGTCGCCGCCAGGCAATGGCATGAAGGGGGAGCTGACGTGAAACTTGAAGCTCTCACGGGAGAGAGGATCGTGCGTGCCCGGACCTTCGGGCGCCACCCCTGTGGGTTCGCGTACGACCCTTTGGCAATCTGGCGGGCGCTACGCTCGGTCCCCCATGAGGTGCTCGACATCCACGAAGAGCCCTACAGCATCGCTGCAATCGAGATCGTCTTGTTGCGCTGGCTGTCGGGGCGACATGCTCCCGTGGTGTTTTACAGTGCCCAAAACATCCCCAAACACCACCCATTGCCAGTACGCCTCGCGGAACGAGCCGTGCTGGCAGCGGCAAAGGGCGCCTACACGTGCAATCAGGCGGCCGCCGCCAACCTGCGACGCAAAAGCTTCCGCGGCACGGTCCGTACCATCCCGCTCGGCGTCGACCCGCCCGAAAGCGGCCACGGCCCCAGGGAAAGCGCACCAGCTAGGGCCGCCCCACACCCATCCTTGCGGGTTGGCTGCGCAGGACGCCTTGTCCCCGAGAAAGGCTTTGCCACAGCGATCGAAGCGGTGGCTGACGAGCCGGGATGGCAGCTCAGCATCGTCGGCGAGGGGCCCGAGCGCGAGAGGCTTGAAAAGTTAGCGACGAGCCTGGGCGCTGCCGAGCGGGTGAAGTTCGTTGGTCATTGGCGCGACGACGAGATGGCGCGCTTCTACGCCTCCATCGATGTGCTCGCCGTGCCTTCTATGCCGACGCCGAACTGGGAGGAGCAGTTCGGCAGGGTTGCGGCGGAGGCAATGGCGGCCGGCGTGCCAGTGGTGAGCAGCACCTGCGGCTCGTTGCCCGAAGTGGTCCGGGACGCGGGGCTGCTCTTCTCGCCCGGTGACGTGGACGGGCTCCGCGCCGCGCTCGCTTGCGTGGCGGAAGACTCGTCGTTGCGCCGCGACCTCACCCGAAAGGGCTTCGCACGCGCCCGCCTCTATAGCTGGCAGAAGGTGGCTGAGGAGCAATTGGACCTCTACGGTTGCGTTGTCACGCCCAAAAAGGCGTCCTGCACAGGCCGTCACTACGACGGGGAGTTGCCGGCGGTCCAGGTAGTGGTGGTCGCGTTCGGGCACCCCGAGCTCCTGGGGGCGACCCTGAGCACGCTGCGCACCGGCTCTCCAGGATACCACCTCCCGGTCGTTGTAGTGGACAACTCTTCCGACGTCTCGGTGCGGGCCGTGGCCCAGGACCACGGTGCCAGCTATATAAGGACCGGAAATAACCTCGGCTTCTCCAGGGCCGTCAACCTGGCCATCGAGGAGCACCGCCCAGCCGGCAGCGACTTGCTGCTGCTCAACCCTGACGCCCAAGTGGACGGCGCAACAGTCCTCGCGCTCCAGCGACGGCTCCACTCAGAGAGCCGCCTTGCTTGCGTGGCACCCTCCCAGCGGAGCCCGGACGGAAAAGACCAGCGCGTAGCCTGGCCCTTCCCGGGCCCAGCGAGGGCGTGGGCAGAGGCGCTCGGTCTCGGGAGGTTCCTGTCCGGAGCAGATTTCCTGATCGGATCCGTGCTGCTCATCAACGGGGCTGCGCTCGAAGACGTCGGCAATTTCGACCAGTCGTTCTTTCTCTATGCGGAGGAGACCGACTGGCAACGACGAGCGCGCTCCAAGGGTTGGGGCGTTCGTCTCTGCGACGACCTTCATGCCATCCACCTAGGTGGAGGCACTAGCAGCGAATCCCCGGTCAGGCGCGAGGTCCTCTTCGCCGCGGGGGTCGAGAGCTATTTCCGCAAGTGGTACGGCACGCGCGGATGGTGGGTGGCTCGTACCGCGATCGTGACGGGGGCGCTGGCCAGGGCTTTGTTGTCGCAGGGGGCTCGACGCGAGGCAACACTACGCTGGGCCAAGCTGATCGCGCTCGGGCCGGTCCGGCGCCGCGAACAATTGCTCCGAGCACCATGACTGCCAATGCCAACAACACAGCCCTCTCCGGGCTACGCGTGGCGCACGTGGTGGTGAGTGACGCTTTCGCCGGATCGGAACGCTACGCAGTCAATCTCGCGACCGGCTTGTCGCATCGAGGGGCAGAGGTGACCTTGATCGGTGGGATGCCTTCAGCCATGCGCAGAGCCATCGAAGACTCGGGGACCGACGTGACTCATTGGCCCGCAAGTGGCTTTGCAGGTGCCTCGCGGCGGCTGCGGCGCATCGCGCCACCGGACGTCGTCCACGCCCACTTGACCGCCGCCGAGGTGGCGGCGACACTGGTCTTTCCTACCCGCTTGCGCACAACTCTCATCTCGACGCGGCACATCGCCTCCAGGCGGGGTAGGAGCCTTGCCGGCCACGCGGCCGCTCCTTTTGTGCGCGCTCGGATCGACCAACAGCTAGCCCCGAGCAGGTACGTCGCGCAGCGCGTCGACGGGCCCTGTCTCGTGTTACCCACGGGAGTCGCAAATTCAAAGCTCGGCGCACACGACGAGCCCGTCGTGATAGTGGCTCAGAGGCTCGAACCCGAGAAGGACACCGAGACAGCGCTCCGAGCATGGGCGGCTTCAGACTTGCCGAGAAAGGGCTGGGAGTTGCACCTGGCCGGGACAGGGAGCCAGGAGCCGGCACTGCGCCACCTTGCGCGGGAATTGGGCGTGGGGACATCTTGTCGCTTCCTGGGCCACGTGGATGACATAGCCCAACGGCTTGCCAGCGCGCGCTTGATGCTGGCCACCACTGCGAGCGAAGCCTTTGGCCTCGCCGTGGTCGAGGCCATGTCGTGTGGGCTCCCGGTGGTGGCGGCGGCAGGTGGGGGGCACCTCGAAACGCTCGGTCCAGTGGAGGGTGCTGCGCTCTTCGAACCCCGAGACCACCTGGGTGCCGCCGTCTTACTGGGCCGCCTCGCCGAAGACAGCGCCGGGCGCGCGGCCTACGGAGCCCGCCTGCGAGAGCGCCAGCGCAGGGAGTACTCGCTCGATGGTTTCGTGGACCGGGTTTCCACCTTGTACCTGGACGTACTCGCTGGCCGCAACGCCCGCCCTCGCTCTTCGAGCCGCACAGCCCCTGAGGTCAAGTTGTCGTGAGCCCTGTTGTCCTGGAGCGGTTGAGCCTGCCTAGCAGGTACCTCCTGGCACTCCTTCGGGAGCCACCTCGGGTCGCCCAGCTGCCCGACCTCGATGAGAGCCAATCCGAGGACCTGGTGCGGGCCGCGGTCGCGCACGGTGTGGCAGGTATCGTGCACGATGCGCTCATCAGAGCAAACGGACTGTCAAGAGTGGCTCCGCCGGCGTTGCACCGGTTGGCTAAGCTTCGCTTCGGTACCGCCGCGCAGTACCTCCTCGGCTCGGCGGACCTGAGCGTGCTCGCCCGCACCCTTGACACTGCCGGAGTGCCGTGGGCGGTGATGAAAGGACCGTCGCTCGCACATCTCGGGTATCGCGACACAACCGTCCGATGGTCTTGCGACCTAGACGTGCTCGTGAGCCCGGATAACTTTGCGGTGGCTCTGGATGCCCTCATGGGTGCAGGCGCTGCACTGCTGGACCTCAACTGGGAGCTTCAGCTGAGGTTGATGCGCTCGGAGGCAAGCTTGAGGCTCCCCCTCGGCACCCTGCTCGACCTGCACTGGCACCCCGTCAATAGTGCCGAGGCACGCTCGACCACCTCGTTTGACGTCCACGCCGCCCTTTCGCGGCGCCGACTGGTCCCCAACGAGGCCGGTGTGCCCCTGATCGCCCTCTGCTCCATCGACAACTTGACCGTGGTCGCCTTGCACGCGGCTCTCTCGGGTGGTCACCGCCTCGTCTGGGCCAAGGACATCGAACGTCTGGTCACGCGCGACACGCCTGATTGGCAGGACTTGGCTCGGCGCGCCACCTCAGCCCACGTCGCCCTTCTTGTCGGGATAATGCTACGGCGAGCGGCGACCCTCCTGGGCGCCAGCGTGCCCCCTGCTGCTGTAGATGCCCTGTTGGGCGGCCGTGCCCAAGCCGGCGTTTGGTGCATCGGAGAGCACATAGCCACACCGCGCTCACTGGGGGGGATGATGAGGACGGGTTCAGCTTTTGTGCTGTCGCTGAGGGGCTCGCCATCGCAGACGGCCCGAGCCCTCGCAACCACCGCCAGGTCCTACGCACGAGGCCGGCTAACTCCGAGGCGCAATGCTTCGGACAAGCCAGGAGCTGTCGGCTCGCTTTCGACCAACCCACTTCACCACCCCGCAGGAGGCCGACAAGCACGCGACGCCTATCTGGCAGCGATCACAACAGAAAGCGGAACCAAATTAGCGCACAGAGCGCGTGTTAACCCACGCAAAGTGTTGGATGATCGGCAAATCTCCCTTTCGTCGCGCTAGTATCTCATTGGCGCCAGGCGGTTCCCTTCGAGCGGCGGCCGCCCTAAAGACAACCACAACCGGAGAAACATGGACGCACAAGAAGCCAGCGGGCCATCCACCGGGTTGACCGCCGGACGCCTCAAGGTCATCGCCCTTCGCCAGTGGTGGGTCGTGGTCCTCTGCGGGTTTGTCGCTGCCGCCGGCGCGGCCGCTTATGCGGAGGAGAGACCTGTCCATTACATCGCCAAGACCACGGTCAACACCGGAGCACTGCCGACATCCTCCAGCCAGTCGGGACCCTCCGTGTCGCTCCCAGACCCCCTCAGCGAGATCGGCAATAGCAAAGTCTGGAAGGCCGCGGAATCGGCTGCGGGTACCTCGGACGTCGTCGTCACCGGAGCCCTGAGCACAGACGGTACCCAGGTGGTACTCGAGGTCACGGCACCGAGCGCCGCCGAAGCCCAACACGGCGCGGTTGCAGCCACCAGAGCGCTCGTGAAACTCCGTGCCCACGACATAGATGCGCAGGCCTCGGCCCTATCTCCACAACTCGGGACGCTCGGCGCCAAGATCACATACCTCGACCACCAGGCTGGCTCGACGTTGCGCGGCACTTCTGGCACGAGCAGCAGCAACTCCCTTCCGACTGCGCTTTCCACGGAGTTGTCCGTGCTCACCGGCCAGTACTCCGCTGTCTATGGCCAACAGGTGCAGTTGCAACTGGTGGCGCAGTCGCTTCATGCGGACCAAAACGGGCCGCCGCCCGTCTCGCCAACCGGGGGAGGCAAAAAGAAACTGGTCTCCATTGCCCTGGGAGTGGGACTCATTGCCGGCTGCGGCCTCGGCCTACTGCGCGACTTGTCGCGGGACAGGCTTACGAGCGTCTCAGAGCTTCCTGAGCTTTCCCGCCTGCCCCTCTTGGCAGAAGTACCAAACCACCACTTGCCCCGCAAACGGACACTTATTGACACATTCGACGGCCGCTTCGCCGAGGCGGTACGAGAACTGAGGACGTCGGTCTCGCTATCGCCGAGGGGCCAGCCATCGCGGGTCCTGCTAGTGGCTAGTGCTGCTGCAGATGAAGGCAAGTCCCTGGTCGCTGCCAGCCTCGCTGTGGCGTGCGCCCTCAGCGGGGCGCGCACCGTCATCGTGTCATCCGACCTACGCCACCCTTCGGTGGACAGGCTCCTTGGTGCCGAGAAGACGCGCGGCGGTTTGGCGGCCCTGCTCAGGCACCCACCGAGCGATGAGGTACTAGTCGAGGCCGCCGCAGACGACACCAAGCCGTCCGCAGCCGGGCTGGAGTCGTACCTGCAAGCCACATCACTCCAAGGGCTCAGAGTCCTTCCTGCCGGCCCGTACCCCCCAAACCCCTCAGAACTGCTCGTCTCGGCAGCCATGGCTCGGCTTGTGAGTTGGCTGCGCACACAAGCCGACATCGTGGTGCTCGACAGCCCACCGGTACTGGCCGTCACCGACGCGGTGATACTGAGCGGCTATGCCGACGCGGTCCTCCTGGTCATATCCAGTGGCCGCAGCTCCAAAGCGAGCGTCCGGCGAACCCTTGACGTGCTTGAGCGTGCCCCCGCGCCCCTGGCCGGGTACGTCCTAAACCGTGCCACCCGCCCCAGCCTCGCGTCGTACCGGTACGTCAGCACCAATGGCAAGCTCAACGGGAGTGCTGCCCATGCTCCCGTAGCCCCACGGCGGACTTGAAACCCGGGGCCATGAACTGGCGGTCGTCCGCCCTCCGAGGCACGGCCAACAGCCTCCGCGAGGGAGGCCGTCTTCTGGTTTCGGCCGTCGCTGGCGCCGCCTCACTCGCGGCGATGGCCGCTCTAGGCGCACTGACGGTCGCTCACCGCACGTTTGGCCTGGCGGCAGGCGCTCTTGTAGCCCTCGCCGGGCTGGTGCTGGCGGACCCGTTGCTCATTGCCGTCGCGGCGTTCCCCGGCACCTTGCTCTTGCAACGTGCAGGCGGTGGCGCCGCCGGGTCGAGCTTAAGCCTCTCCGACCTTATCGTCGTTGCTGCGTCCGCCATCGCAGTCACGAAAATCCGCTTTGACGCTGCTCCGACCCTGCGGAGATCTCTCGTGCCCATCGCAGCCTTCGAGTTGCTCCTGCTGCTCACGGTCCTCGACCACCCCAACATCCACGGTTCGCTCGAGTGGGCCCATCGGATATTCATGGTGGCCGGGAGCCTA
This sequence comes from Actinomycetes bacterium, assembly GCA_021787365.1. Classification (GTDB taxonomy): domain Bacteria; phylum Actinomycetota; class Acidimicrobiia; order Acidimicrobiales; family Palsa-688; genus JAJZYO01. The sequence goes on from JAJYMB010000018.1 coordinate 16,078, forward strand.
GCCGTGGGCTGGGCCGTCGCGAACTCGGGCCGGGCCAGGCAAGCGGCCGTCGCGCTGCTGGTCGCTTCCATGGTCTTGGCCCTCTTCACGCTGGAGCACGCCGTCACCTTGCACTTCAAACCGGCGCAATGGGGTTTATATCAGAAGAATTATCTCGGCGCCATGATGTGGATGACCGTGGTGATCGCCCACCTAAACCCCCGGTGGCTCAACCTGCCGCCCCGCTTGGCCCGCGCAGGCAAGTACTTGTGCGGGCTTGCGTTGCTCGCGTCGCAGTCGAAGCAGTCGATAATCGCCCTCATGGTGGTCCTTCTCTACACGGTGGTCCGCCAACCAAGCGTCAGGCGCCGCTCCAAGCTCCTACTGGTCTCACTAGTGCCCCTGGCCATCGTGACCTACCTCCTAATCACCACCGAAGTGGCCAACCTGGCCGTAAACCCCCAAAACAGCATCGGCATCAGACTCACTGAGTATGCAGCCGACTTCCACGTGTGGGCATCAAGCCCCATCTTTGGCCAAGGCTTGCGCTGGTTTTACTTGCCACAGTTCGCCAGCTACATCCAACCACCCGACATCTTCGTAGAAACGCTGGTGGCTGGGGGCATTGTAGGCGTAATTGCGATGATAGTGCTCCTCGGTGGGTACGCGAGCGTGTTCCTTTCCCTGCCGCGCGAGATCGGGACGATAGCATTGGTGCTGGTGCTTGGTAGGGCAGTTGAAGCGGTCTTCGATATCTACTGGGTCGCTGGGGCCGGCACACTGCCGTGGCTAGTCGCCGGTCTCGCCATAGGGACCTGGGACGCAACCCTAGCGGGCCATACCGTGATGCGGGGCACTACTGACGGGGGCACTACTGAAAATGTACCGGCTCCTGTACCGGCTCCTGCGGCATCCCAGTGAAGTCGCGCCTTGTCCTCCGTGGCGAAACGTGCCTCGCGCTACTGTGCGCGGCGTTGGTCCTCACACCTTTGTACACGCCAAGGCCTATGCAAGCGGTGGGTCGTGCACTTGCCTCCGCAGGCTCGCCGGCTACGGGACCAGGGGGTAGCGCGAGCCCGCCCAGTGCGAGCAGCATCACGCCAATATGCGGCGACCCCCACCCTGCCAAGTCACTCGGTCCTGCCCCGTCGCTACCTCGCAACCCAGTCCATGTCATCGCGGGCACCTTCGCCGTAGAAGGCTTCGATGTCACCGCGAGCGCTATCTACGTGTTCGACGGCGCCAACCTGCTCACTTACAGCCTCTCAGGTGAGAAGGAGGGCTCGTTTGCCCTACCAAAGGAGTTTGTGCGCAATCAGGTCAGTGGACCTGTCGTGGACCCATCCGGTGACATCTGGCTGGATAGTTATTACGGCGACAGGCTGGCCAAGTTCTCACCCTCCGGGCGCGTCCTGTGGTCCACTCGTTCCTACGCAAACTCCTCGATAGTCGGCCTCGAGACCCGCTATGGCTTCCGCGTGGCCGTCACGGTCAACACGGGCCACGGCTACCTGCACGCCCGCCTCCTCACACCCGGTGGACGGCACGCAGGCACTTTGCCAGTCGCGCTGGCAAACGACGCTGTGAGCGAGACCCCGGCCGGTGACACTCTCGTTTCCGGTGGAGGGTACGTACGGATGTACTCGCCGTCCTGGAAACTGCTCTCCCAGTTCGGGGACTCACACATGGCCGGAGCCAGCTACGCAGGTTCTCCTCACGATTTTTTTTCAGTGGGCGAGGGTCTTCAGGCTATGAGCGGCGGTCCCATCTACACGCTCGACCCCTTTGGCGCGATAGAGGAGACAACTCCCGAGGGCTTCTTGGAGGCCACCACCGACCTGGGGGGTCACCTCCAGTTGTCCGGCGGTGCGGCTTACCTCGTCAACGGCATCATGTACTTCGCGGGCGGGACCCCCTACAGTACGGACCAAAACATTTCGGAGGTGCGGCTCTCCACGCTCCAGGGCTACCTGGCTGCCGCCAGCCCTCCCACCACTCTCGGCTGGGGTGCGGGCATAACCTCTGGTACCCGAGGCCACCGCGTGACGGGCAACTACTTCCAAGATGGGACGAGACCTTCGTTCTATGCGAGCTTCGCCCCGACTTGGAGAACGCAGGCGGCGCACCTGCAGCTTTCGTACTCGATATGGGGCGACGCCGATGTCCGTGACGGTACCTACCCTCCGGCCAAGACGACCTCGCTACCCCGTTCGGCCAAAGCCTTGGCGCACATCCCACTAGAAGTCCCGGCGCAAGACCGCCGGCCTGGCCCCTACCAGCTCCAAGCCAACCTGTGGGACACGGCCAAGTCCCCGCACGTGCTCGTGGGCTCTACTTGCGTGCCTTACGCGGTCGGCGCCCCGGGGGACGCCTTGGACTTTGCCTCCCTGCCCGCCGGCGCCGGCTACGGCGGACCGACGGACCCCCGCGGGGTGGTCCTCAACAGCCAGCTTGGCCTGGACGGCCTGCGCGGAGCCTCGATCGACTGGCCCACGTTGCTCCCCCACTGCAACTCCTCGGCGCCGACGCCAGCCACCTGCGGCCCGACCGCAATGACGTTCGCTCACGCTCCGCAGTCCTACTTCCAGGCGGCCTACCTGGCTCAAAAGGACCACGTCACCTACTGGGTCCAGGTCAGCACGGGGGACCCCCTCTCGAGCGCGCTCGTGAAGGCGGGCCTATGGGGGCCAGACGTCGAAGCTGTCGTCGCGTACTACTCCGACGTGGCACACTGCAGGGTCGCCGGCGACCAGTGCGCCCCGGTCACGGCCTGGGAGCCCTGGAACGAGGCCAACAACACCTACAGCTCCGACGGCGCCGCGTTCGTGAGCGCCATCTTGGAGCCCTTTTACAAGGCCGTGAAGGCCGTCTCCGCCCAGGACACAGTGGTCGGCGGGTCGAGCCTGGGGGTTGCCATCCCCTGGTGGCGCCAGGTCGTAGCCGCCGGCGGGCTCGCGTACATGGACGTAGCCGGCGTGCACCCCTACACCGGCAACAACGACTCCTGGGAAGAAGACGGTACAGTCACGCAGATAACCGAGCTCCAGGCCTTGTTGCAGCACAAGCCGATCTGGTTCACCGAAGTGGGTTGGTGGTCGAGCGGCCCCTATGACTTTTATAGCCAAGCCAATACGGTAGCCCGCGCCATGGTGTGGATGAAGGTCCTCGGCATCCCCGTGTGGGGTTACTGGTACGACGAGGGCGGCTGGGGCCCCGACGGGGTGTCCTTTTCCCTTATCCAGGACGCGAGCACCGACGACTACGTGAAACCTGCCGCCCTCGCCACGATGGAGGCTTCGCAGCAACTCGCGGGGCGCAGCTACCTAGGCCCAGCCAACACCGGCATACCGCTCTCTTATGAGGAGACCTTCGGCCCGGCACCTGGCGGGAGCAACGACCTGGCCGTGGTCTGGACACAGGGCCTGGCCATCAACGCTCAGGTCGCCCTGGCCGGGTCCTCCCAGGCCCCCGCAGAGGTCAGTTTCACCGACCAGTGGGGCAACCGCCGCATGTACCGGCTCATGCCAGGCCATTACTATTCGTTGCCCCTTTCCAGTGAGCTCACCTACATCTCCTACCCCCAAGCCGACAACCTGTCCGTGAAGCCGGTGGAGAACTTCGGCCGGGACCTGGCCCTCTCCTCCGCAGGGGCGAGGGCCAAGGCTTCCTCCTATCAAGGTCCCAACGGTTCCTCGCTCTCGCCCTGCTGCCGAGCTGGGGACGCCATCAACGGCAACCCCGTCGGCGGCTGGGAGCCCGCCGGCGACGACGCCTCACCCACCATCACGGTCACCCTGCCCCGGGTTGCGACCATCGACCGTGTCCTGGTCGACGGCCACTCCATCGGCAGCGTGATGGGCAACGCGCGTGACTTCACCGTTTACGTGGAGGACACCGGAGGTTCCTGGGCCCAGGTAGCTTCGGTCACCGGCGTGTTCTACGAGCGCGCCACCCTGGTGCAGTTCCCGGTCGTCCGAGCCCGAGCGGTACGCATCGTGGTGGAGGAGGCCAACTATGGCGGCTATGCCGGCGGCGGCGTTCCTTCCTTCTGGCCCAGCTCCCAGCCCCTGACCCTGCAAGTCCACGCCATCGACGTGTACGCAGCCTCCCGGATTGCCAAACCGCTCCCACTCGGCTCCTCGGGTCGCACATGAAGCAAAACCCGAAGTACAACTCAAGCGTGGCGGCCGCAGCCGCTTGGGCGGCAGTTGCCGTGCGGTTGGCACGCCGGCGACTGCGCCGGTACGGTACGCAGGCCAAGGTGCCCAGGCCACCTTTCGCAACGCCGCGTGCCAGCCGGGGCGTAACGGCGGTGCTCCGTCGCTACAGCCCGACCTGCCTGGAGCGCGCCTTGGTAGAGCAGGCGTGGCTCGCCGCTATCGGTTGCCCGCGTGACGTCGTGATCGGCATTCCGCCAACCGGCATCCACGATGGCCCAGCGCACGCCTGGGTCGACGGTGCCGACATGGTGTCACCGGCTCAGTACCTGGAACTTCACCGCCTCCCACCACCAGGGCCAAGGGGCAGGAGAGGTACCTCACAAGTCTCGCGCCAATGAGCGAAGAGGGCCACTTGCACTGGGTACGCGGCCAAGTACCTGAAAGTCTACGGAACGCCGTCCATCGCTCTCCCCTCATCGAAGCAGAGCCTCGGCGCGCTCTTTTTAGGTTGGCGACGGTGGGGCGGTTCCTCGTACGCCCTGGCGAGCCGACTGTGGTGGAGCCGTCGCCGGACGCGACAGACACGGACATCGAGTGCTTTATACGAGGGCCTGTGGCAGCACTCGCCTGTTTTCTTAGAGGAGAGTTCTCTCTTCGGGGCGCCGCTGCCGAGGTCCGCGGCGGCGCTGTGGTCGCGTGTGGGACATCTTGTGGCACGTCGTCCCTCGTAGCCAATCTCGCGCTGCGGGGCCACCCGGTTATCGCGGACAGCGTCGTCTGCGTCGGCGGGAAGCCGCCCCACGCCGCTCCACTAGGTGAAGCCGGGTCAACGAGTGTCACACTATGGCCCGACAGCGTGACCGCTCTTGGCTTAGACCCTAAGGAAGGGACGCCTGTGCGCCCTGCGCTGGCTCCGCGTGCGTTTCACCTAGGGCCACCGAAAAGCCGGGACCGAGTGCGGGTAGCGGCTCTTGTGCTCCTTGACCAGGACAACAGGTTGGGCGGTGGAAACCACCTAGTCGCCGAGACCGTTGCCGGGTTCCGGGCGGTCGGCATCCTCCTCCAGTACCAGTGGCATACTCGGTTGGCTCGTGACCTCGGGATGGAGCGCGACCAGTTCGAGTGGGCTACCGACTTGGCCAAGGCTGTCCCCTTTACCGTCCTTAGCTGGGGCACTGGCAAGATCGGCCAGACGCTCCCGGCCCTGGTGGAACAGGCAGAGCGGCTCGTAGCGTGACCGGGCGTATCGTCTGGTTGGCGTCGTACCCGAAATCAGGCAACACATGGTTGCGGGCGGTGTACACATCACTGAGAGGCAAGGTCGAACCCGACATCAATTCGCTGGCCTGCGCCGGGCCGGCAGTGCGCCCCCTCTTCGAAGCGGCTCTGGGCGTCCGCAGCTCAGATCTCACCCAGGACGAGATCGTGCAACTCAGGCCGAGGGCCGACGAAGCCATGACTCTCGGCCTGTCCGAAGACCTGTGGTGCAAGACTCACGACGCTCTCTTCGTGGGCCCGTCCGGCACCCCGACGGTGTCGGCACAGGCTACGCGCTGTGCCCTGTACATGGTCCGGGACCCTAGGGATGTGGCCGTGTCTTTGGCCCATCACGCCGAGATGACCTTAACGGAGGCGGTTGACCTCCTCTGCTCCTCCACGGCCGCGCTGGCAAAGAGCACTACCTGCCTCCAACCACAGCTACCCCAGCACCTCGGAACATGGTCAGCGCACGTCCGCAGTTGGACTGAGTCACCGCCGTTCCCGGTCCACACGCTCCGCTACGAGGATTGCCTGGCGAGCCCCGTCGCCACCTTCATGGCTGCTTTCGCGTGGACGGGCTGGGAGGCCACGGAGGCCGAGGTGGCAGAGGCAGTGGCCCGGTCCTCATTTGAGCGGCTCCAAACCCAGGAAGCGACCGCCGGGTTCAGGGAGCGCCAACGCGGTAGCAGCGTCTTTTTCCGCCGGGGCTCGGCGGGCGGTTGGAGAGACGAACTGCCCACGCGACTCGCGCGCCTCATAGAAGACGAACACCACGCGGTCATGCTCAGCTTCGGCTACCGGGCTGTCTGAGCTTGCACCAGTGAGAGACGGAAGGGCCTTGCCGCCAAGAGCGCTCGTGACACTCCTCAAAGTGTCGCCACGTGCGACAACCTCATCCCCAAAGTTCGGTTCTGCTAAGCTCTGGGGACATGAAGACGCCCTACGAAGCGCCTACCATCACCCGTGTAGGGACGGTAGCCGAGCTTACAGCGGCTCACCAGCATGGGACATTGAATGACCACGTCTACCTCCACCTTCACCCAAACTCGACAGTGATCGGGGTTTCCGAGGCCTGAGCCTGGATACCACGCCCGTTTTGGTTGAGCGCCCCCCTTCACAATGTTTGGGTATTTTCACGTGGAGTGGTCAGGTCCCCTTCTAATCGCGTGCTAAGCGATTTCGTGCGGCCGACGCCTTTGGAAGTCGCGACAGCCTGGATGACTGGCCATTGTGCAGGCCCGAAAGATCAGGTGCCATGGTGGCGGCCGGCGCCTCCTACGCCTCGCGAAGCACTCGAGTCAGGCATCCTCCCTGCACTACGAAGGCCCCCCTGCGTGGTCGACTTCTCTGGCGGCCGCGACTCCTCCTTGGTTCTAGCCGTAGCAACGCATGTCGCCCGCCGCGAGGGTTTACCGCTCCCCATCCCTCGCACCAACCGCTTCGCCCACGACCCGGGCAGTAAGGAGGACGGATGGCAGGAACTGGTAGTCCGCCACCTTGGCCTCCAAGACTGGCAGGTTGACAACATCACCGGGGAGCTTGATGTCTTGGGAAGGCACGCACAGGCTTTCCTGACCCACTACGGGCTTCTCGTGCCGCCGTGGATGTACGTCCTCGTTCCTTCGCTGGAACTCGCGCGCGGGGGCTCACGCCTCACCGGTGAGGGCGGTGACGAGATCTTGGGACCACGGCGCGCGACGTTCCTCCGTTTGGCCCTCGACTCGCCGCGGCAACTCTCCAAACCTCGGTCCCGGTCTGTCGTCGCACGCAACGTGGCCCCCCGCGCCGCTCGTTTTTTGATGCTGTGGAGCCAATACTCCAAGGAAAACGCTTCCTCCGCGTGGCTCCAACCAGCCGCCGCCCGCCGCTTCGCACGCGACTTGGCGCTCTCGGAGGCTGGCGAACCGCTCAACTGGGCCTCGAGCCTGAGGTGGCACTTGAGCCGCCGCAGCTTGGTCGCTACCCAGCACAACTTGCGTCTGGTCGCCGCAGATTATGACGTGCTGAACGTGGACCCGCTCCTCGACAGGGCCTTCGTGGCCGCTCTTGCCCGCTGCGGGGGCAGGTACGGTTTCGCTTCGCGCGCCCAGGCTATGACCTACCTCGCTCGAGACTTACTACCGCCGGAGGTGCTCAGGCGCCGCGACAAGACCGCTTACCGGACCACGTACTTCACCGAGATTGCCCGTAGCTTCGCCGAGGGTTGGGACGGCCGCGGGGTGGACGAAGATCTCGTGGACCCCGAGCGTCTCCGGGCGAAGTGGCTTAGCCCCACACCCCCTGCGACTAGCCACGCCTTGATGCAAGCCGCCTGGCTCGCCAGCCAGAAGGGCACCCCGCCATTCAAGCAAGCCAGCCCCGCGAGCGTACCCGGCAGTTCCTGGGACACCTGCCTCCGACCGTCACGTCCCATTAGCGGCGATCCAGCGCGGCCATGACCGCGGAAGGCGCCAGCGGCTCGAGCGGAGGCCCGCAGGGGACGGTCAGCCGCCAAGCCGGCACCTCCTGCGCCACCTTCACCATGGCCTCGAAGAAGCGCCGCTGAAAGTCATGCGCCTGCCAGCCGCCGATCCTCGCGGCTCTCACCAGCTGGACCACGGAACCGGCACCCTGCACCCGCCCCGCCCGCAACTCGCCGCTCCCTGCTACCAGTACCGGGAATACCAGGGCACGTAGCCGCCTCGGGTGGTCACCGCCAGAAGGTGGCTGAATCACCAAACGGTTGTCGACCGCCTCGTGGCTGGGCGGCCGCACTTCGAACAACTCGACGGCCCTCCGGGCGCCATTGCGGAGGCGCAGTGAGGTGCCCGGACCGGTGCCCACCAGGCAGGGTCCCGGTTCTATACGGACCAGGTCGTCAGCAAGCAACGTGGCACCGCCGGCGCACAAGAGCGCGGCAACCGTTGACTTTCCTGCGCCAGAGGGCCCGGCGAAGGCAAGGGCGCTCCCGTCGGCTAGTACCGCAGACGCGTGCAACACCGTGTGGCCGCGGAGCGAAAGGGCAAAGGCAAGGACGGTCGCCTGGAGCACAGCCTCGGCTAGCCCAGGGAGCACATGCGGCCACGGCCGGCAGGCCAGCCTGCACACACTGTCATCCATGAAGAAGTCCGCCACTTTGTGCACCCGCAGGTGGTAGCCAGAGCCGTCGCGCACCAGCTGGTAGCGCAGCTCGCCGCTCGCCAGGCGCTGCTCCGCGAGGTTTTCGCCAGCCAGTTCCTCTTCCCACGGCGGTCCAGCGGTTTCGTACTTTACACAGAGGTCGGGTTGGCCGCTGGGCGGCGCTTGCACGGGGGTGCCGAAAGCTACTTCGCTCAGGAGGTGCAAGCCATAACGCCGGTACCAAAGAGGCTGCCGGTCCTTAGGCGCGGCGTCCAACGCCTACTCGATGCGTTCCAACATCTTGTTGTCCTCGAGTCCTCTCACAAACCGAGCGACGTCGGCCCTCGCCGTGGCGGGGTCTACCTCGTAATTGCTGGTCACGCTATCCACCAGCGACTCTTCGGTTGCCCCCCCGGCCAAGCACTCGACGATGAGCGTGCCACAACCCGCCACGGCAAAATATGTCGACGACTCAAGATCCAAGATCACTACGTCGTCACCCACCTTGGACCAGCTGAGCCCACCTGGGCGCAACCTGAGCAGGGCCACCACACAGAGAGGTTACACCGGGCCCGCACCGTCGCAGTGGCACTTGCCCGTTTTGGTTCGCCCTTCCGCTTGCCGCTACCCTCTGGCAACATGTAAACGCCACCATAGGAGGCAGCCACCCTGCATTTTCAGACTCGGCTCACAGACCTCCCGGAAGCCAATGGCGCTGGCGCCGGCCACGAAGGGCGCCCAGGCGAAGCCGGGGAAGCGCCGGGGGGTGAAGCGCCGGTCGGCGCGGAGCTAACCAAGCGTTTCCACATAGACGAGGTGCTGGTGCCCGTCGGCAACCGGAAGGCGCGGGAGCTGCCCGGGCTGGTGGCACAGGCCGTCAAGCTCGTCTGGTCTGCGGCCCGCCGTGAGCTGGTCTTTACGCTCGGCCTGCAAGCCGTGTCGAGCGTCGCCTTGGCGGCCGAGGTCCTGGTCGCCCGGGAACTACTCTCGGCGTTCCTCCAGGTTGGCCACGGCGGTAGTGCCAACGGCGTCGCACTGCCTCTCGTGGCGATGACAGCAGCCCTCGCTCTGGGCGCGTTCACCTCGACGGCGAGCAACGAGCTGCAGCGAGTGCTAGCCGAGTTGGTGACCAGGCATGCCGCAGGCAGAGTGCTGGACGTGGCCGTGGCCGCAGACCTGCTCGCCTTCGAGACGCCGACGTTCCACGACCGGCTCCAACGGGCCCAGATGCACGGCGCGACCAGGCCCCTCCAGATGGTGACCGGCCTCGTAATGGTCGCCCGAGGCCTCCTCTCTGCCCTAGGCGTGGGCGCGGCCCTGCTCTTCATCCAACCGCTCTTCCTCCTCTTGGTGGTGGCCGCGTACGTACCGGTTTGGTTGGCCGCGACCCGGGCGAGCAGGGTCTCCTATAAGCGTCACGTGGAGATGACCGAGAAGGACCGGCGGCGCTTGTACTTGCAAATGGTCCTGACCCGCAAAGAGGAGGCAAAGGAGGTCCGCACCTTCGACCTCGGCGGGTTTTTCAGGCAGCGCTGGGATGATCTCTACGAGTGGCGTATCGGCCAGCTGCGCGAGCTCATGAGGGCGCGCCTTCGGCTCGGCCTCGCCGGTAGCGCGGCTATGTCGCTCCTGACGGCGGGTGCAGTCGCCTTCCTCGTGTGGCTGGTGTCGTCGGACCGCATCTCGATCGCAGGTGCTGGCGCCGCTGCGGGGGCTCTGCTGCTGCTTGGGGGCCAGCTCCAGAGCCTCGCCGGCGGGGCGGCACGGCTCTTCGACAGCTCGCTCTTCATAGGGGACTTCAACTCGTTTGTGGCATCGATGCCGCGCATGGTGGCCCACAGCCACGGCGGTGGGGGCACGCCGCCCGAACGCTTCGAGGTCCTGCGCGCCGAGGACGTCTACTTCACCTACCCAAGCCGGGGCACCCCGAGCTTGGTCGGCGCCTCCATGGAGGTCAGATCGGGGGAAGTCGTAGCGCTGGTAGGTGAGAACGGCTCGGGCAAGACCACGCTCGCCAAGGTCTTGGCCGGCCTCTACCGCCCGGGTGCCGGAAAGGTGCTCTGGGACGGCCTGGACACAAGCGCTTTCGACCCGCACCTGTGGCGCGGGAAGGTGGCAGTGCTGTTCCAGGACTACGTCCGCTACATGCTGAGCGGCAAGGACAACATCGGTGCGGGTCGCTGGCAGCGTTCCGAGGACATCGCGGCCATCGAGGCGGCTGCTGCCCGCGCCGGCGTGGGCGGACTTTTCGCCTCGCTCCCCGAGCGTTACGACTCCCTCCTCGGGCCCGAGTTCCTCGGGGGCGTCGACATCTCCGGTGGGCAGTGGCAGCGCGTGGCCCTGGCCCGTGCTTTCTTCCGGGACGCTCCTTTCATAATCCTGGACGAGCCGACGGCCGCGCTCGACCCTCGCTCGGAGGCAGAGCTGTTCGCCAACATCCGCACCCTCTTCCGGGGCCGATCGACACTTTTCATTTCCCACCGCTTCTCGAGCGTGCGCAACGCGGACCGGATCTACGTCCTCTCCGAAGGCCGTGTGGTCGAGAGCGGCACCCACGACGAACTGATGTCGCTTGGGCGCTTGTACGCGGAACTGTTCACGCTGCAAGCCAAGACATACCTCGACGACGGACAACCCGACCATTCACGCTATGGCGCGTCTTCCACCTGACCCACTCTCAGTGGGCAATACGACGTTATGAGTGGTGCCGAGCCGTCCGGACCCTCGAATTAGCAGAACGTGCGAGAAAAGAGCCTCCTCGACATGCGACGATCGAGCAGCCTTGAAAGCGGGGCCGCGGTTGCTCGCTAATGTCCACGATAGGAGGGGCATGAAGCTGAAGGACCCAGAACTCGTCTGGGTGCAGGTCCAAGACGAAGTCGTCGTTCTCGATACGAGGACCTCTTTGTACTCGAGCCTCAACCACTCGGCAGCCAAGCTCTGGGTCGCTCTGAGCACAGGGACCACCGTCACCGAACTGGAGACGCTCCTGCAAGAGGATTACGGGGTCGACATCGAAACTGCCAAGAGAGACGTGGCAAGCTTCGTCGAGGTGCTGAGGGAACAGGACATGCTCGACGAGGAGCTGGAATAGAACTATCGGGCCACCGGCACGATTTAGCGGGCCGGGGTCGCCAGCGGGGCAGGGTCGAAACGGCCGGTCCGCGTCCTCACCAAACACGAGCCTCTGTTGCACGCACTGGCACACCGATGGCCCGCTCAGCGGGCGGGCCGCTCCTGGCGGGACCCCTTCCTCCGGAAAGTCGACAACGCGGAGGTGCACAATCGTCCGAGACGGTCTCTTGGGTCCTATGGGCCGGGTGCGGGCGACTTCGCCAAGTGGGCCTGAGGCCACTTTCTGAAGTGCCATAAGCCCCTGCCGCTACGGGTTCTGGCACCGTATCCTTCCCCTTAAAGTGATGTCCGTCGTCCGGCCCGTCGAGGCCGGGGGAGGTGAAACCCGCGCTCTCCGCCGGCGACGGGACCGGCCTCTGGGCCGTGGAGCGGCCACCCGAGAGCGCGGTGGCCGACCGGGGAGAGGCGGTGGCAGCGGGACCGCTGGCACCTTTCCCCCAAAGAGAACGACATGGAGGTGACTATGGTCTTCGACGAACCAGGGCTGTCCGGGCCCGCCGCCGGGGAACAGGTCCTCGAGCCGAGCGGGCAGGAAATCTTCGCGGCCGACGGGCACCCGCCGGCCCGCCTCCCGCCGGCCCGCCTCCCGCCGGCCCACGGCCCCCCGCCGGCCCCGTGCCGGCGCCGCCCCCGGCCTTTTTGGCAAAGCGCGGGTGCCTCGGGTCGCTCGGGGGGACGAAGCGCCTCTTGCCCTTGCCCTCGACGAGCGCCCAGCCTTCGTTGGTCTTCATGGCGTGGTGCGCCCTGCAGAGCCGGTCGAGCAGGTCGAGCAGGGTGAAGTGGGTCCTGGCCCAGGGCTCGCGGTGGTCGGTCTCGCAAAAGCTGGTGCGCACCCCGCAGCCCTCGGCCGCGCAGGTCGGGAACACCCAGTCCAGGGCCGTGCGCTGGTGGGGGTTGGGGCGCCGGCCGAGGTGGGCCACCCCGACCACGTATGCGGCTGGCGCGGCTTCCCCACCTTGGCCATCTCCGCCGCCACCATGGAGGCGAGCGCGGCGGCCGTCTTCTCCAGCGCGCCCAGGTGGGCGAGGGCCACTTCGAGGTCGCCCGGCGCCAGGAGGCCCGGCTCGAAGCTCTGGGCGAAGCCGGTGAACTCCCGCCTGAAGTCACCCAGTGCCTGGTGGCACATGGAGGCCACCTCCTCTCGCGCCTCTACTGCTCACGACGAGGCTGGCCGGCGTCCCCCGGCCTGCGAAGCGCTCCCGCCTTTCCACCAGGAGGGAACTGATGTTCTACTCTAGCACGAGCCCACTAAAAGCGGCGATCTTTTTTCGGACCGCCGGCGCGAGGAAAGGAAAACCACTCGCGCCACGGTCCTTTTCGAGACAAGCATCGTCGGGCCGGAAGGCCCCTCGGTCGGGCCTCGCGGCTGAGGGCTTTTCGAGTGCATCGTGGTGGCAGGCCTCAGCGTCGACGAGGTCTTCTGGCCGGCAGGTCGTCACCGGAGCGGCTGGCTAAACCCTGGCTAAAACTTGGCTAAAACCGGTCGTGCCGGTAACAGAGGAAGCGAAGCTTCAGCGAGCAGTGGCCCGGCCGAGGACGAGCGCCCTCCCGGCGCCGGCCACCTCTATCTCGTGGAAGCCGAGCCTCCGGTAGAAGCCCTGAGCACGGATGTTCGTCAGTGAGACGCCGAGGTGCACGGCCTCTGCCCCGGCGGCGGCGGCCGCGTCCAAGAAGGCCTCCATGAGCCGCCGGCCGTTCCCCGTCCCCTGGTAAGGGGGCAGGATGTCGATGTGCAGGTGGGCTGGGTAGCCAGCCGTTTCGGGGCGGAGCATGCGCTCTGGGTGGTAGAAGACGTCGAGCAGCCTGTCGTCACCGGTGACCGGAGCGGTGGGCGGACCGGGGTAGCGGCCGGAAAAGCGGGGCAGCCACTCTTCCCGGTAGCGGCGCACGAAGCCTTGGGTGTCGGCGGTGCCCAGCACGTACCCGACGGCCCGCTCCCCGGAATCGAGCACGAAGGCGAGCTCGGGCTCGAAGTGGACGTAGGGCCCGACGTAGATGTCGCCGAGCAGCTCGGGACGCTCGTACTTGCCAGTCGCGTCCTCCCCGCTGTCGCCGGTGCGGACGCAGACGTCGTAGAGGTCGGGCAGGTCCTTTGGTTGGTACTCGCGCAAGGTTGCAGTTGGCACGGGTCCGACATAGTAGTTGGTCTGGCGGAACGGCCCGAGGGCGGCTCAGTTTGCGCAGGGGTACGAACTTCCCCGTCTATGTTCCTGCAAGGCTGGCGCGGGCCCGCGGCCCTCTGGGGTCGTTCAACGGTGTCGCGTCCCGACCGCGGCTTTCCCGGGCGCGGGTTGACCCTGGGCATGCCACACCTCGGTCACCCCGTTGTTTCAGCGGCGCGTTGGGGCGCGTTGGTAGGTGCCAGGGGGCCAGCACAGACAACCATGGCCACCCGGGCGGCCTGCGGGCTGGGACCGGGAGGGATCCCGGCGAGGCAAGCAGGGATGGGCTCGGGAGCTACGGACGCACGGCGGCCCTCAGTGGTGAGAGCCAGCGAGGGACCAGACCAGGGCGAAGCCGCAGGCGCTCGCGATGACGACCATGCTGTGCCAGACCTCGTGGTACCCGAACACCTTGGGCGCAGGGTCAGGCCACCTCGCCGCAAGCACCGCCGCGCCCCCCGTGTAAAAGAGTGCCAACGAGCCGAGCAGCGCCAGCTGCCGGGCACCGAGGTGATGCACCGCCTCGGGCAGAGTCACCACGGCAAGCCAACCGAGCACGACATAGGCTATGGAGGTGACGCGGCGGCTCGCCTCGAAGCGGGTCGCGACGGCCACCGCGGCAGCGGCCGCCCCGAACCAGACGAGCCCGAGCACGACGTCAGAGAGCTCGCCGGGGACCCCGAGCAGGCAGTACGGCGTGGCGGAAGCCGCGATGAAGAGGAAGATCATTTCGTGGTCGACTTGGCGCATGCGCCGGCGGCCGGTGGGCCCCCACGAGCGCAAGTGGTAACTGGCGCTCACGGCATATAACGCCACCAGCGCGACCGCGTACAGTCCCACGCCCCCGCCCGGGCCGTCGCGCCAGACAAGGACGCCCCCGGCGGGGAGCGCCACCACGAGGGCCCCGAGGTGCAGCAGCCCCCGTCCTCGAGGTGCCTCCTGGCTGCCGGAGAGGCGCAACCGGCGGTCGGTCGGCCTCACGGTCGGCGTCGGCGTGCTTCCCGCGTCCACGCGCCCATGCTCCCCCATCGGCGTGGCCGTGTCCAAAGTGGCCGTGTCCAAAGTGGCAGCGCTCGGCTTGCTCCCAAACGACAGTTCGGACAAATCGCCCAGATCTCGTAGTCCAGCTCGTCCCTAGCCAGCGAGAGGGAGCGTTCTTTATCGAGCGCTACCTACTGACCGTGTGTAGAACGAGCCCTGCCCGGAACTCGCCTCTCTCGCCGAGCGGCGGCGGCCTTCTCCGAGCGGCGGCGGCAGAGCCCGAACCGTCCGGGAGGCAACGCGATGGTCGTTGCCATGGGCCTCGTCGTCCTGTTCCACCGCCGCGGCGAGCTGACCGCCGACAAGACGGTGCCACCAGCCGTGCCCGGGGGAAGGCCCTCGCCTCGTCGAGCCGACGGCGAGGTACCTGCCACGCCGGGACGGAATAGTTGCTCTGTACGAGCGCCGGCGAGCCCCAGGCGGCAACAGGCTCCCGGGGGCGCCCGTCGTGGTGGGCTGGCTCGGTTTCCTGGCCGCCCACCCTAACCCTTCAAGCCGGTCCGGCTTACCGACTCCACCACCTTTCGCTGGGCCAGCACGTAGAGCAGCAGCATGGGTGCGGCGGTGATGGCCGCAGCGGCCGCGAGCACCGTCCAGTTGGTACCGTTGGCGGTCGAGAGGAAGTTCGCCAGCCCGACCTGGATCGGTTGCACGTCGCTCGAGGTGGTGACGATCAAGGGCCACAAGAACGCGTTCCAGCTTTGGAGGAACGTGTAGACGCCCACGGTGACGAGCGCCGGCACCAAGTTGGGCACCACCACCGACCACAGGAAACGCAACTCCCCTGCACCGTCCATCCGGGCAGCGTCGCGCAGAGCCCGCGGGAACCCCCGCATGAACTGCACCAGCAAGAAGATCGCAAAGCCACTGGCTGCGAAGGGCACCACCTGGGAAATGTAAGTGTTCAGCCAACCGAGGTCGCGCACGATCAGGTAGTCGGGTACCAGGATCGCATAGAAAGGGACCATCATCGTGGCCAGCACCAGGGGGAAGGCCACACGCGTCCAGCGGCTCGGCAAAAAGACGATGGCGTACGCTGCCGAAATCCCGGTGGCCAGCACGAAGGTGGTCGTTGCGAAACCGATGCCGAGGGAGTTCAACAAGAACCGGCCCCAAGGCCCTTGCTGCCAGGCAGCCGCGTAGTTTGCCCCTGTTCCCTGCGGGATGAGGGCGCCAGGGAACGAGTACGCTCGCGCCGGCGACTCGAGCGACGTAGAGACGATCCACCAGATCGGGAACACTGCGAAAAGCGCGGCCACAATCAGCACCATGTATGTCACCACGCGGCCGGCGCCCCGGTGGCGGCCGGCCCTCATGCCGTCGCCTCGTCGTAGAACACGTAGCGTCGCGATAACAGGAACTGCGTCGCGGTCAAGACCACGACGAAGACGAACAGTACGACCGCCGATGCCGAAGCCGCGCCGAAGTGGAAATAAGTGAACGCGGTTTCGTAGATGTAGTACGTGAGGGTCGTGGTGGCGTTCACAGGCCCGCCCCTTGTGAGGGCGTAAATCTGGGTGAAGGCTTGGAAGGACGAGATCGTGTTGACGACGACAACGAACAAGGTGGTCGGCGTCAACAGGGGCCAGACAAGGTACCGGAACCTTTGCCACGTGCCGGCTCCGTCCACGAGGCCGGCGTTCAAGACCTCAGAGGGGATAGCGGTCAGTCCGGCGGTGAAGAGAAGGGTGGTGAACCCGAAACCGTACCAGACCGTGTATATGCAAAGGGCTGCCAGAGCGAGCGTCGAACTATTGAGCCAGGCCACTTGCCCCGGGAGGCCGACCGCGTGCATGAGCCTGTCGACAACCCCCGAGCCAGGCTGGAACATCCAGAGCCAAATGGTCGAGGTCGCCACCATCGGCATCACATAGGGGAGGAACACGAGCGAGCGGAACAGCCCACGCGCCTGCACTTCGCCATAGAGCACGACCGCGACCAAGAGCGAGAAGGCGGTCCCGACGGCGACCACTACGGCCGCGAACACCAACGTCGTCAGGACCGCTTGCAGAAAGAGCGGGTCGGACAACACGATGTGGTACTGCTCGGTGCCGACGAAGTCCGGGTTGGTCCCGTAGTCCCAGTGGAAGAGGCTGAACACCACCACGAGGACGAGCGGTACGAGCCAGAAGACCAGCAGCACGACGAGCGCCGGGGCCATGAACAGCACTCCGGACACGCTCCGCCAGAGCGAGGTGCGCCGGGGCCCCCTGCGGCCGGCCGCTCGCGACTCGAGGCCGAGGCTCCCCGGATTGTCCGCCGCTGGGTCTTGGCGCGCGGTGAGCATCGCAGTGATCAGCCTGCCGCTAGAAGGGGCCGGCGGAGCCAGGACGGCTCCAACCCGGGCCGGCGGCTACTGGTAGGTGCCGTCGCGGTTGGCCAACTCGACGGCCTGGTGGTAGGCCGAACGCAGCGCCCCAGCTGGCGTCTCTTTCCCGATCAGCACTGCGGTGATGGCGTTGAGGAGCACCTGGTGAGAGAACTGGTCCCACCAGGCGACCTTCGGGGGGTTCTTCCCGGTCGGGAGCGCTTCGAGGGAGACCCGCTGCGCGGGGTGCGTGGCCAGGAACGAAGCGTCGGACTTCACCACCGACGGCCGCACCGGCAAGTAGCCCTCGCTGTGGTTGGCCCAGTACGTGGTCCCCTGGACCGACGTGAGGTACTCGATGAACTTGAAGGCCGCGCTGCGCTGCGCGGGGGTCGCCTGGCTGAACATCCCGAGGTACCCGCCGAAGATGCTGGTGGCTTTCTGGGCGTTGTTGGGCAGGGGGGCCACGCCGATCGTGAACTTGTGGCCGACCGCCTGGGCCAGGTACGGGTAGAAGGCGCTCGTCCCGACCAGGATCGAACTGGTGCCATTGGCAAAGTCGGTCTGCGATGCGTAGCCCTGGGTCAGGACTGCCTCGTGGCGCTTCACCATCGTGGCCCATAGGGAAAGCGCCTTGCCTGCCGGCCCGTTCAGCGTGAACGCAGCGGGGTTGGGCCTGCCGTTGG
Organism: Actinomycetes bacterium; assembly: GCA_021787365.1. GTDB lineage: Bacteria > Actinomycetota > Acidimicrobiia > Acidimicrobiales > Palsa-688 > JAJZYO01. Next base: position 33,908 of record JAJYMB010000018.1, read on the forward strand.
GCAGGATGAAATTGCCTCCGGCCTGGTAGAAAAAGGCGAGCCAGGGATAGGAGTGGACCAAGGTGATGGCGAAGGCACGCCGCGAGCCCCCGGACATCTTGGCCGCGTCGGCGGTGAACTGCTGCCAGGTCTTCGGCGGCGCGGTGATGCCGGCCTTGGCGAAGGCAGTCTGGTTGTAGAACATGACGGCGGTCGTCACGTTGAACGGGAACAGGTACTGGTGCCCGTCGGGCCAGCGCCCCCCCTCGAGCAGGCTCCCGTAGAAGTTCGACGGCGACATGCTCGACGTCTTGGCGATGTAAGGGCTCAGGTTGACCAGGCTGCCCGTGTGGATGAAGCCGGTCCCCCACGGCGGGTTCATCTGGGAGAGGGTCGGCTCTTGGTGGCCGACGATGGCCGCCAGCAACTTGGGTTCCAGCGCGGCGTCGTTGGGTATGGTCACGCTGTCCACGGTGGTGCCCGGGTTCGCGCGCTCGAACTGCCTGATCTCCCCCGCCAGGGCGACCCCGTAGGGACCCGTCATCTCGTTCCAGAACGTAATGGCGACCGAGCGCGGCGTCGCGGACGCCGGCACGCCCGCCGACAAGAGCGCTCCCACAGACAGCGCAGCTGTAGCCACTGACGCTGCCGCGCGGCGGCGCCGGGCGCGCCTGGCCTCGTACCCGCGAACCTCGCCCGAGACGTCCACTGTCTTACTCATGAGTTCCTCCCATAGCGCTCGCTGAATACTCCCAAGGCAAAGACGCGACCTCGGGCATTGAACAACCTTTCACAGCCCGTAACTCCGCACCAGTCCATCACTGCTGGTTCACCCCTAGTTAACCTGGACGTTACCGGGACGTTACCATGTGTTCAAGTGGCCTACAGGGATGCGGGCCGCGCCGGCCCTCCCGACGCTCGTCGCGTCCGTGAGCGGGCCACCTCACGGGGGCCTGAAGCCTGGCCTGAAGCCCCCGCCCGAAGTGGCCTTAAGCCCCTGCCGCTACGGGTTCTGGCACCGTATCCTTCCCCTTAAATTGATGTCCGTCGTCCGGCCCGTCGAGGCCGGGGGAGGTGAAACCCGCGCTCTCCGCCGGCGACGGGACCGGCCTCTGGGCCGTGGAGCGGCCACCCGAGAGCGCGGTGGCCGACCGGGGAGAGGTGGTGCAGCGGGACCGCTGGCACCTTTCCCCCAAAGAGAACGACATGGAGGTGACTATGGTCTTCGACGAACCAGGGCTGTCCGGGCCCGCCGCCGGGGAACAGGTCCTCGAGCCGAGCGGGCAGGAAATCTTCGCGGCCGACGGGCACCCGTCGCTCGCCCTCCCGCCGCCGGCGCGGCCTGGCGGGCGGGGCCGGAGCGTGGTGCTCGTCGGCACCTATCCCCCTACTGCTTGCGGGCTCGCCACCTTCACTTCCAACCTCCGCGCCGCCATCGAGTCCCGGGAGGAGGGCTGGCGGGCCGACGTCGTGCGCCTCGTCGACCAGCCGGAGGGGCCGCGAGGCGAGGTCGTAGACGAGTGGGTGGCAGGCGACTTCTCGTCGCTCAGCCGTTCGATCGGGACCATGGCGCGATACGACGCCGTGGTCCTCCAGCATGAGTACGGCCTCTTCGGCGGGCCGGACGGCGAGGAGGTGCTGGCCCTCGTCTATGCCCTCGAGGTGCCCCTTGTCGCCGTCTTGCACACCACGCTCTTGGAGCCCAACCCCAACGAGCGCAAGATCCTCGACCATGTGACGCGGGCGGCCTCGGCGCTAGTCGTGCAGAGCGAGGCCGCTCGGCAGCGCTTGGTGGCGGCCCACGGCATCGAGCCCGCCCGGGTTGCCGTGGTCCCTCACGGCGCGGCCGCCAATTTCGCCCCGTGGAAGCCCCCGGCACCGGTCCCGACGGTGCTCACCTGGGGCCTGCTCGGGCCGGGCAAAGGCATCGAGCACGCCATCAGGGCGGTGGCCGCCCTCCGCCGGCGGGGCCGCGAGGTCACCTACGTCGTCGCCGGCCAGACCCACCCCAAGGTCCGCTCGTCCTTCGGCGAGGCTTACCGCCGCTCGCTCGAGGCCCTCGCAGAGGATCTGGGTGTAGCGAGCAGCGTGAGCTTCGACGACGCTTACCGCGACTGGGCGTCGCTACGCGCGCTGGTCCGTTCGGCCGACGCCGTGCTCTTGCCCTACGACTCGACCGACCAGGTCTCGAGCGGCGTGCTGGTGGAGGCGCTGGCCTCGGGCAAGCCCGTGGTGGCGACCCGGTTCCCCCACGCTACCGAACTGCTCGCGCGCGGCGCCGGCGTGACCGTCCCCACGGTGACGCCGAGGCTATGGCGGACGCCCTCGCGCACGTCCTGTTCGAGCCGGGGGTGGCGGAGCGGATGGCGGCGAGCGCCGAGCGCGAGGCGGAGGCCCTACTCTGGCCAGCAGTGGGGGCATCGTACCGGCGTCTCATCGAAGAGGTCCTTGTCAAGGAAAAGGAAAGGGCGATGGCGTGACCGGCGGTGACGGTAGCTCATCGAAGGTCGCGTCGCGCCCGGCCGCGTCCACCGGTTCCCGAGAGCGTTCTGGCCCGGTGTCCCCGCCGGAGCCGACGCTCCGGCACCTGAGGCGGCTTTCGGGGCCGTTCGGGCTTTTCGAGCATGCCCTCGGGGCCGAACCGCGCCCCGAATGCGGGTACTGCACGGACGACAACGGGCGCGCCCTCGCCCTCGCCTGCCGAGTACCGGCTGACCCCTACGCAGAGGAACTGGCCCACCAGTCGCTCCGCTTCGTGGAGGGTGCTCACCTCGGCGCCGGCCGCTTCCGCCTCCGTCTCGGTGCCCACGGGCGCTGGACGACCGAGCCACCGAGCGACGACGCCGCCGGCCGGGCCTTGCTCGGCCTCGGCGCAGCCACCGCCGAGGCCCCGTGGGAGGCCGTGCGCGAGCGTGCCGGGGCGTTGTTCGTCCAGGCGGCCGCCTTCCGTTCCTCCTGGCCCAGAGCTACCGCCTACGCCGCTCTGGGCGCAGCCGAGGTGGCCCTCTCCGAGCACGCGGACCGGCGCTCCCGTCGGGTGGCGCGCCGTCTGTTGGCCGGGGCCGCAAAGGTCCTGCCCCTGCCCGCTGGCGCCCCGAGCGAGGAGGGATTTGGCCCTCTCGACGCCGGACAGGCGCCCGGGAAGCGCTCCTGGCGCTGGCCCGAGCCGCGCCTCACCTATGCCAATGCGCTCCTGCCCGCGGGGTTGCTGGCTGCTGGTGAGGCGCTCGGTCGCGACGACCTGGTCGCCGGCAGCCTCGACCTCCTCTGCTGGCTGGTCGACGAGGAAGGCGTCGAGGGCCGCTTCAGCTTTGCCCCAGTCGGGGGGCGAGGGCCGGGCGGGCCCAAGCCGGCCTGGGACCAGCAGCCGATCGAGGCGGGCGCGATGGCGCACGCCTGCGCCCGGGCGTTCAGCCTCTCAGGAGAAAACCGTTGGCGCGCGTCGCTCGAGGCGGCGCTTTGGTGGTGGCTCGGGCGCAACGATAACGGAGCGCTCATTTGGGACCCAGCCACGGGCGGCGGCTACGACGGGCTCCACCCCGGTGGCGTCAACACCAACCAGGGGGCGGAGTCGACGATCGCGTTCGTCGGGGCGATGGCGCTAGCTCAGGCGCAGGTTTTCAGCGCGTCGAGGAGGCTCGAGACCGAAGCGGTCGCGGCACCGACGTAGCGGTCGGCCGCTCCGTAAGTCAGGTAGATGTTGTCGCCTTCGCGGTGCGCTCCCTGCACGAACACCACCTCGTCCACGTCGCCCCGGCGCTCCCACTCGAGCTCGGGCTCGAGCACGGCGGCGGGGAGGCGGGACACCACCTTGCCCGTCGCCGGGTCGAGGAGGGCGACGTTCATGGTGTAAGAGCCGTCGGCACGCCGCTCGTGGAAAAAGAAGAGCAAGCCGGCATCGGTCTCGACCGGCGGCGCCCCCGCCCCGACCCCGAGCGCTCCGGGGCTCGGTGTGAGCAGGGTGTGAGATGGCAGCTCGGCCATGTAGGCGTCCCAATAGCCCTCGGGCGGGTCCCAGAGGTGCTCGAGGTCGTCGAAGACGGCAATCTGGATGTCGGGGTGGATCCGGTGGACGAGAGCAACCCGCCCGTCGGACAAGCAAAAGACCACCGCGTCTTTGTCCGGGACCCCCTCGGGCCCGAGCACGCGGCCGCTCCCCTCCTCCAGCCACCACCTGCCCCGGTCCCACACGAGCCGGTGCGCCCCTATGCGCCAGGGGAGCCCGCTCCCCGAAGGCGGGAGCCACGTATAGGTCATGACGAACTGCTCGCGGCCCCGGTCGACGACGCGCTGCACACGAGGGTCTTCGAAGCACTGAGCCCCGTCGGTACCGGCGCCGGCGAGCACGTAGCCGAAGCGGTAGCCCAAGCCGTCTGTAGACGTGAGCACCACGATGTCGGAGTTGTAGTCGACGAAACGGTCCCCCGGCCCGGGGTTGCGGCGGTACCCCGAACGGACCGCCCTCGCGAAGAGGTGGTACTCCCCCTCGTGGTGCACGACCCCGGCATTGAACATGGCCCCGTACCCGGGTGCGATCGCCGCCTGCACCACCGGCCGGTGAGCGAGACGCGTTACATGACGCCCCGAGCCCTCGCCCGGCTGAGCGGCCCCGCGACCACCCTCGCTCTCGACCCATCTCCTCATATGGTTTTTGTCGGCTCCGCTGGTAGCTTGTTGAGTACGCAACAATAGAAGAACCCATGAGCCCAGACGCGGACCCCAGAGAACTCTTCCGCCGTTTCGCGGCGAATCCTATCATTACAGCGGCGCATTTCCCACGCATGGTGAACGCCGTGTTCAACGCCGGGGCGACGGTCGTAGGTGACAGGACCCTTCTGCTCCTCCGGGTCGAGCACCGGACCGGGCTGTCTTCGCTCGTCGTGGCTACAAGCAGCGACGGCCTGACCGGTTGGGAGATAGACCCTCTCCGCGGTCTCGACCCGCTCCCGGGGTACTTCGGGGAGCACTGGGGCGTCGAGGACCCGAGGATCACCAAGGTGGACGACGAGTACCTGGTGGTCTACGTGGGCTACTCGCACGCCGGGCCCCTCGTCTGCCTGGCCAAGACGCGTGATTTCGCCTCCTTCGAGCGCAGCGGGGTCCTACAGCCGCCCGAGGACAAAGATGCTGCCCTGTTCCCCGAGCGCTTCGGGGGCCGCTGGGCGCTCATCCACCGGCCGTCGCCCTCCGGCGCCGGGTTCGGCGCGCACGTGTGGATATCCTTCAGCCCCGACCTCCGCCACTGGGGCGATTCTCAGGTGCTGCTCGCGGCCCGCCGGGGCGGCTGGTGGGACGCGAACAAGGTGGGCCTCGGGCCTCCCCCGCTTCTCACGAGAGACGGCTGGCTCCTTTGTTACCACGCCGTGCGAGTGACAGCGTCGGGCTCTCTTTACCGCCTCGGGCTTGCCTTGCTCGACCGCGACGACCCGACCAAGGTGCTCGCCCGTGGCAACGAGTGGGTCTTCGGCCCCCAGGAGCCCTACGAGCGCCACGGCGACGTCTCCGGCGTGGTGTTCCCCTGCGGCTGGGTGCTCCGTGACGACGGCGACACGTTGCACCTGTATTACGGCGGGGCCGACAGCGTCGTTTGCATCGCGGAGGCGAGCCTCGCCAACTTGCTCAGCCACTTGGAAGGCCACCCCTTTGCCGAGGACACCGGCAAACCGGGCAACCTCGGGCCCTTCACGCCGGGAGACGCCTGAGCGGGCACCTGGTGGCGGCTATAAATGCAAGTTCCTCATTGAGCCGGCCCCTTTTTCATGCCGGCGAGCGCGCTCCAAGTAGCCAGGCCGTCGATCACACCGTCATGGCTCACGCAGTAGGCACCCGCGCGGCAGCCCAGGTCGATGGCATCTGGGAGCGAGGCACCCCGGGCCAGGGCCGCCACCAGTGCAGCACTGAACGCGTCCCCCGCTCCCGTCGTGTCCCGGACGTCCGCGGGGTAGGCCTCGAAGCTCTGGAACCCTGCCGCGGAAGCCCAGAGCGCGCCACGTTGGCCCAACGTCACGACGATATCGTGCGCACCCTTTTCCAACAGTGCCGCGGCCTGCGCTTCGACTGTGCCGCCGTCGGGACCACCGAGGGCCCGGCTCAGTAAGGCGAGTTCGGTCTCGTTGGGCGTGATGATGTCGAAATAGGCCAGCGCCTCAGGTGGCAGGGCTCTCGCGGGGGCAGGATCGAGCACGACGCGCCGGCCGCCCGACCTGGCCCATCGACCGACGTCCACAGCCAACTCCGTCCTGCACTCCAACTGCAGCAGCACGAAGCGGCTCACGCCTGCTTCGTCGCCCAAGGCCATGACGTCGTCCAGGCCAAGAGCCAGGTTGGCCCCCGGGGCAACCACGATGCTGTTCTCCCCGTCGGCCTCGACCAAAATAAAGGCCACGCCGGTCGGCTCCTTGGCCCTCAGGATCCCCCAGGCCGGCAACCCCTCGGCCAATAGGACGTCCCGGCCGTGGTCGCCAAACACGTCTTCCCCCAGCTTGGTCACCAAGCAGGTGTCAATTCCCAACCGGCGCAATGCGATGGCCTGGTTCGCGCCCTTCCCGCCCGGGCCCCAGTCGAACCTGGCATCGCCAACCGTCTCGCCCCGCCTCGGCAGGTGCGGCGCGTAGATGGTAAACCCGGCGTTGTACGAGCCGACGACTAGGACGTCTGCCACCGTGGGCACCTCCGCTCCGCGACCGCCAAGATACCGACCTGAAGACCGCCTGGTCGGCGAGCCAACCCTACTCCGGGTCGCTCGGGGGCATGAGCCCTTCCCCGCGCTTGACCAGCGCATCGAAGAGCACGTCCGAGGCCTCGCCCAGTCGAAGGCCGACCACGTCCAAGCGCCGGAGCAGCTCTCGGTGCTTCAGGACCTCCGGGCTCAACTCGCCCACGAATAGTGCGGCGACTTCCTCCTCGAAACGGCGCCGGACGCTGCTGGCTGCGTGCTTGGCCTCGATCAGGTGCGTGGCTGCCCGATCGGACTTGTGGAGGACGGCTGTGATCGCAGCGGCTAGTTCGTCCGTCCCCGCCCTCAGCACCTCCAAGAGAGAGGCCAGGTTGCGCCCGCTCTCGGGGTTGTACAAGGCCCATTCACGGACGAAGTCGCGCACGTTGTCCACCAGGTCGTCGACCGACCGGGAGAGGCGGAAAAGATCCTCGCGGTCGAGGGGGGTGACTAGCGTCTGGGCCAACTCGGCCACCAACTGCCGGCGTAGGCGGTCTCCTCGGTGCTCGAGGTTGTCCATGTTCCCGTCTGCGACCTTGGGCCCCCCCGGCTGCGCGACCACGTCCGCGGCGAGGGCCATGGCGTCGCGTGCCACCGAGGCGTGCTCGGCCAGGGTGGTCAAGAGCCTATTGGACGAGGCCCCCGCCACGTCGCTCACGAACGACCGAAGACGGTGCAGTTGACGTCCGGGGGTGTTCCTCACCGGCTCAGCTCGAGGAGTGGGAGGCCGCAATGTGAGGGCCGGCACCCTCCCTGTGGCCGCGCCGGCTGCCCAGCGCCAAGGTGCTCTCGCTCCCCGCTCAACGCCGCTCCCCGCTCAACGCCACTCCCCGCTCAACGCCGTTCCCCGGTAAACGCCGTTCCCCGGTCAACGCGCCGCGGCCACTGCGAGGCCAGCCACGACCCCGAGGAGCGCTGCGCTCGGCAGGGTGGCTACCCAGGCGGCACCGAGGGCCAAGACCTGTTCGGCGCGCGTGCGGTGGGGGGCAAGCTTCCTCGTTGCACCGATCAGCCCGGCCGTGGCTGTTTGCGTCGAACCGATGGGCAGGCCCAAGGCGGCCGCGGCGGTCACCACAGCCGACGAGGTGAAAAGCGCCGCGACCGGCCCGGCCTGGGGTGCCCTCACCATCTGCTCGGTGATGCGCCCCGCCAGCCTGCGGACCGAGTAGAGCGCCCCGGCAGCAAAGCAGCAGGCCACCGCGGCTTGCGTGACGAGCAGGACATGCACCGGGCCCAGCCCCGCGCCCGTGGCTATAGCGGCGAAGGCGACCATCTTCTGGGCGTCGTTGGCCCCATAGGCGCCCGCACTGGCCAGGTAAGAGACGGCTTTCACGAGCTTGCCCCGCGCCCGGCGGCGGGAAGGCGAGCGCAGCGCCCGGCCTACCCCGGGGACGGCTGCGAAGCCCGAGAGGCCCGCGATCAGAGGCGCCAACACGCCGGCGGCGAGGACGTAGCCGACCGTCGACCAGCCCACACTGAGCCCTGCACCGATGCCTACGCCTACGATCGCCCCGTTGAGCGCCAATGTGACGCTGGTGGGCAGGCCCCGCCGGGAAAGGACGAACACCACGACCAGGGTTGCCAGCGCCGCCATCAAGAAGTCGGCCTTCCCCCCGGAGTGCTCGAAGGAGACCAGCCCGTGGGCCAGCGTCGTCGCCACCTTGGTACCGGCCAGCGCCGGCATGGCCCCGACCGAGGCCGACAGGACCAGGACGCCGAACAGGGGCGAGATGACACCAGTACGTGCGCCGATGGCAGTCAAAGTGGCGCCGTCGTTGGACCCGCTCACAAAGGCCAGTACCAGCGTGACAGTGAACAAGGCAGCTTGCATCGGCGCTAGCCCCTCCTAGTCCCCCCGGACCGGCCTCGAGGGGCCCGGCCACCTCGGCTGAACAGGTCGGAGGGGAGCATGGCGGGGCAGGACGAAAGCCTTGCCGACGGTCGAGCACCGGGCTATAGTACAGGCCAAGGTGAACACCAGGTTAACAAATGGTGAACCTAAGTTGAACTGAAGGGTGATCCACGATGTGGACCGTGCGGTATCCCGGCCGCCCAAGGAGGGACGTCCATGGCGTTCACGGAGTTTTGGCGCCCCCTTCTCGCTCGGTTCAAGTTGCCGTCACGGGGTGTTCAGGCGGGCCTCGAGCGGTTGTAGAGCGTGGGCGATGAGCACGGTAGTGCAAGCCGCTCCGGCGCCACCCCGTGCCGCACCGAGTTGGTCCAGCCAGAGGCGTGCCCGCTCGCGGCCCGCGAGCTTCATAAGAAGCGGCCGTTACGCGCCCGTTTACCTCGCGCCGGCGCTCCTCATCTTTCTCGTGTTCATCGTCGGGCCGTCGATATTCGTCCTCTTTATCAGTTTCTTCGACTGGAACCTCCTCAACGCTTCTATGTCGCACTTCGTCGGCGGGGCCAATTACGTGGACCTCGTGTCCTCGTCGCAGTTCTGGCAGGCTGTGGTGGTCTCGGTCTATTTCGTGGGCGTGACGGTGACCGCGAGCGTCTTTTTCGGGCTCGGCATCGCCCTTTTGCTCTCCGGCGCCGGCTTGCTCCGCCGGGTCGTGCGCTTGGCCGTCCTCACGCCGTACTTCACGCCCGTGGTGGCGACCTCGATCGTGTGGATATGGATCTTCAACCCCCAGTTCGGCCTCTTGGACAGCGTCCTCCACATCGCCGGCCTGCCCACGGAAAACTGGCTCGAATCGGCCACCTGGGCGCTCCCAGCGGTGATCGCCTACACGCTCTGGCACAACCTCGGTTTCACGGTCATAATCTTCCTCGCCGGGCTCGCCACGGTGTCCCAGGAGCTGCGCGAAGCAGCTCGCTGCGACGGTGCCGGCCGGCTGCGCGAGGTATGGCACGTCGTGCTGCCCCAGCTGTCGCAGGTGACGCTCTTTGTCGCGGTGATCACGACCATCGATTCCCTGAAGGCTTTCACCCAGTTCTACACGATGACCCAAGGTGGCCCGCTCGGTCACACGACCACGCTCGGGTACCTGCTCTACGAGGACAACTTCGTCTTCTACAAGACCGGCCCGTCGGCTGCGATCGCTGTCGTGCTGTTCGTGGTTATCGTAGCGTTCACCCTCGTCCAGTTACGGCTGGCACGCCGAAGAGGCACATGACCTCCCACCAATACAAAACCCTACCTACCGAAAGGAGCACAAAAATATGAGAGCCCGACGCCTCTCTCTAGCCGGTATACCCACCGCTGTTGCCACCCTGGCAACCTTCGTGGTGGCCCCGGCAGCGCCCGCTGCCGCAGCCGCCAAAGTGTCGATCTCTTTCATGGAGGCGATGTCCTCCGGCACGCAAAAGACGGCCCTTTCCGCTCTCACGAGCGAGTTCGAAAAGGCCAACCCCGGCATCACGGTGCAGCTGGTCGCAGAGCCAGACTACGGCACTTTGTTGCAAAAAGAGGAGGCCGCGGTCGCCGCCGGCAACCCCCCGACCATGGGCCAGGCGTACGAAAACTGGGCCGCCACCTTCGCCGCCTCCAAGGCGATCGTACCCCTCGGGGGCTACGTGAGCGGCAAGCACGGGGTGAGCGGGGCCGCCCAGAAGCAGATCTGGCCAAGTGTCTGGAAAGACCTCTACCTACCGGACGGGAAGATCTGGATGTGGCCGTTCAACAAGAGCGACTACGTGGTCTATTACAACTCCGACATGCTCGCCAAGAACCACGTCTCGGTGCCGACGACCTGGGCACAGTGGGTGGCCGACGGTGCCAAGCTCACGACCGGTGCCGACTGGGCGGAAAGCATAGACACCGGCACCCTTTCTGCACCCGCAAACGGGACTTACGTCTACCTCTCCATGGTGCGGGCCTACGGGGGCACCTGGACCAATAACCAAAAGCCCACGCTCGACACGCCGGCCGCCGTTTCTGCCTTGTCCATGCTCCAGTCCATGGTGAAGAAGGGGTACGTGAAGATCGGGACCAACTACCCCGGCCAGACCGCCCTCGGGGCCGGACGGAGCGCCTTCGACATCTCGACGGTCGCAGGGTACCCCTACGTGGTCGACGCGGTCGGCAAGAAGTTCACTCTCGAGGTGGCGGCCGTGCCGTCAGGGCCCGCCGGCCAGGCCAACGCCCTCGAAGGGACCAACGTGGTCATGTTCTCCAAGGCGACTCGCGCCGAACGCTCGGCCGCCTGGTCGTTCATGAAGTGGCTGTCCGAGCCCAAGCAGACCGCCTACTGGGCCGAGGAGACCGGCTACCTGCCTGTCACCAAGGCCGCCCTCCCGCTCATGGCGGGCTACGACGCCACGCACCCCTACCAGAAGATCGCCGCCGAGGAGCTCCAGTACGCCACGCCGAGCCCCCCCTTTTCCTGGTGGACCGAGGCGGTCGGCCAGGTAGGCACGGCGCTCCAAGCCGCGCTCGTAAACGGGGAGGCCCCCGCACAAGCCTTGGCGGCGGCCCAGCAAAAGGCCATGGCGGCCCTCCACTGAGCAGGTGGCGGCGCGACTGGCAGTTGCTCTGCGGGTCGGGGCGCGTTGGCGGCGCGCCCTGCCCCGGCGGCCCGGCTCCACGCTGGCCGTGGTCCTGATCGGGGCGCTGTTCGCCTTCCCCTTCTATTGGGTCATCACGACATCGTTCGACACGAGCTCGGAGGTCTACAGCTTCCCGCCGCGGTTCTTCCCCGGGGGCGACGCCGGTAACTACGCCCGGGCCTGGGGCGAGGCCCCGTGGGTGCACTACTTCTTGAACACTGTCTTGATAGCGGGGTGCACGGTGGTACTGGTCCTGGCCACTTCGCTACTCGCCGGCTTCGCCCTCGGCGTAATGCGCTACCGGGGCAGGGAAATCTGTTTCGTGCTGGTCTTGATGATCCTGATGGTGCCCCAGGTGGTGCTCATCATCCCCGACTACATAGTCTTGGACGACATCCACTGGCTCAACACCTACTGGGCGCAGATCGTGCCGTGGGGCGCGTCGGTGTTCGGCATCTTCCTGCTCCGCCAGTTCTTCCAGTCCCTGCCCGAAGAACTCATCGAGGCCGCCGAGCTCGACGGCGCCTCGCAACTGCGGTTCTTGTGGAAGGTGGCCGCCCCCCTGGCCTGGCCCGCCATCATCACGATCGGCCTCTATGTCTTCATAGGCTCCTGGGACAGCTTCCTCTGGCCGTTCATAATGACTAGCAGCGCTTCGGTCCAGCCCATCGAGGTCGGCCTGGCCACCTTCTTGGGGACCAACGGCACGGACTGGACCGGCCTGTCGGCCGCGGTGGTGTTCACGAGCCTTCCGGTTATGGTCGTCTTCATGCTCTCACAGCGCCGGCTCGTCGAGGGGGCCTTCGCCGGCACGGGCGCGGTAAAGGGATGAGCCCCGAGCCGCCAGCCGCCCCGGCCACGCCCCACATCCTGCGCCGGCCGGTCACCGCCGTGGTCTTCTGGGACTTCGACGGCACCGTGTACCGGGCGCCGGCGGGGTGCCGGCGCTACGGCGAGGAGATCGCCCGTTGGCTCGCCCCGGGCCAACGTGGCGAGTACCTGGCCAGCCTCGACCAGTACCTTTCGGGCCAAGGCGGCATCCACGCCGCGGATGGCTGGGAGGCGGCGGTCGAGCTGGCGGCCCGCTACCTGGTGGCCGGCGACGGCGTGGGGTCGACCGCCGGCGACGGCGTGGGGTCGACCGCCGGCGAGGGGCCCAGCGACGAGGACCGGCCCAGCGACGAGGACCGGTCAAGCGACGTCCCTCCCCCAGCCGGGCCGCCGGCAGGCCCGAGCGCGCTCAGCCCGAGCCGTTTTCACGAAGAGTTCCGGCGGGCACGTGAGTACATGGAAAGCGGCGAGTGCCCGCTCGAAGTGCCCAGAGGGTTGCCCGAGGCCATCGCCCGCATGCGGCCCATTTCCAGGCACATCCTCCTCACCAACACCCCCGCGTTCGGCGTCTACCGGCTCCTCCACCGCCTCGGGATCGCCCAGTGCTTCGACGAGGTGGTCTGCGAAGCCGCCAAGCCCACCCTGCTCCCTGCTCGCCTCGCTGCCGCGGCGTCCGTCTACGGTCTGCAGATGCCGTCGGTCCTTTGCGTTGGGGACCACTTCGATAACGACGTCGCCCCCGCCCTCGCCGCTCGCGCCGCTGGGGCCTACGTCAACGCCTACGGTGCCGGCCCCGCCGGCGCCGCCGACTTCGAAGGCCCGGTGCTCGAAGCCATCCTCTCCGACATCGAGCGCTGGGTAAGCACTGCCGGCGCCCGCCGCTCGGCCGAGACGCGAGCACCGGTGCCGTCGGGAGGAAAGGAGCAGACCTGACATGGCACTGCTTTCGTTTTACGGCGGGGTCGGCAGGATCGGCTCCACCAAGGTCCTAGTCGAACAGGACGGCTGGCGCGTCTTTCTGGACCTCGGGCTACTGGTCCCCGACCAGCACCAGCTCCTCCAGCCTTCGCTCCAGCTCCGGCCCGGGGCAGAACTGGCCACCCGCCTCCGCCTGGGCGAGGCGCCCCGCATCCCCCGTCTCTACCGCGCCGGCGCCCTGGAGGGCCTCGACCTCGAGGGCGGCACTGACGGCCGTACAGCCCTTTTCATAAGCCACTGCCACATCGACCACATGGGCCTGATCGGCTGGGTCGACCCGGGGGTGCCCATCTACGCCGCACCCGAGTCGGTCCGTATGGTCGAGGCGCTGGAGGCGGCGGGGCTCGGCCCAGAGGGTGGGGCACCCAGGTTGCTGCCCATGGCGGAAGACGAGGTGGTCGAGGTCGGGCCGCTCCGAGTCGAGCGGGTCACGGTCGACCACGACGTGCCCGGGGCTTCGGCCTACCTCGTCCACACCGACGAGGGCATTGTGGCCTACAGCGGCGACATACGCCTGCACGGGCGCCACCCCGAGCGTACGATGCGCTTCGCGTCTCGCGCCGCCGGGGCCTCAGCCCTCGTGATCGAGGGGACCTCACTATCGGGGGACCCTGCCCACGTGCCCTCCAGCGAGGCCTCGGTCGACGAGGCGTACGACAAAGTGCTCTCGGCGACGCCGGGCCTCGTGCTCCAGACCCTCTATTCCCGCGACACCGAACGCGTCCGGGCCTTCACCGAGATGGCGGCGGGCCACGGGCGCCAGGTGCTCTGGCCGGCGCCGGTGGCCAAGTTCCTCAGCGCTTATGGCCTTCAGGGCGTGCGGGCGCTCGACGACGAGGCGATAGCCGAGGCCCGTTCATCACCCGAGAGCTTCGCCGTCCAGATTGCCGTCGCCGAACTCGACCGGCTCCTCGAGCTGCCGCTCGGCCCCGGCTCTGTGTTCGTGCACGCCAATGGCGAGCCGCTCGGGCCGTTCCACCAGCCGGGCTGGGACCTTTTGCAGGCGTGGCTCAGGCACCTCCACGTGCCGTGGTACTCGGTCGGCACCACTGGCCACGCCACCCCCGCCGATATCGACCAGGTCGTCGAGGTGGTCTCGCCGGAGACCGTCTACCCGGTCCACACGCTCGAGCCCTACCGGCTCACCCCTCCCCCGGGCACCCGGCGGGCCCTGCCCGAGTACGGCCGGCGCTACCGGGTAGACCCCGAGAAACCGCACAGTCTCTCGCTGACGGCTGCCAGCCGCTCCGGCACTGCGGCACCGCGCCCCACGGTGTGCGTGGACCTCGACTCGACCCTGGCGGACACCCGCCAGCGCCACCACATGGTCCTCCCCGGCGACCAGCGCGACAACACCGATTGGGTCGCCTACTCGCTTGCCTGCGGGGCAGACGACCCCATCGAGGGGACCTGCCAGCTCGTGCGCATACTCTCGGCCGACCACCGCATCGTGGTGCTCTCTAGGCGCGACGAGGCCGCCCGCGACCTCACGACGCTGTGGCTCGAGCGCCACGGGGTCCCCTTCGACGAACTGATCCTCGGTGGGGTCGACGGGACTCCCGCTGACCAGCACGAGTTCAAGGTCCACCATTTGCGTGCCCTCGCCGACCGGGGGGAAAAGGTCGTGCTCATGGTGGACGACCTCCCCGGCCTCGATGTTGCAGTAGCCGACGCCGGCCTGGGCGTGCCCGTGCTCCGGGTCCAGTCCCCCTATTCACTACAAGGCTGACCGCCGGCGGGGCCCATAGCGCGCCACGTGCCAAGGACCTTTATAAACTCGTGCTTTATCTGCTGCTGTTCTGGGCAGAAAGCGCTCAGATAGCCGTCTCGGTAGCCCGGTCACTACCGCTAGGCTGATGTGCCTCCAGGAGAGAGGGGCCATATGGCGATCGCGACAATCAACCCGGCGACGGGCGAGGTGCTAAAGCGCTTCGAGGAGATCTCCGACCAAGAGCTCGAGTCCCGGGTGGCGCGTGCCAGCGGTACGTTCAAGGCCCTCCGGCTCACCACCTTCGCCGAGCGGGCGGGCTGGATGAACCATGCGGCAGAGCTGCTTGATAACGAGCAAGAAACCATAGCCACCATCATGTCCACTGAAATGGGCAAAACCCTAAAAGCAGCCCGAGCCGAGGCAGCCAAATGCGCCCGGGGCTTCAGGTACTACGCCGCACATGCCGAGGCTCTCCTGGCCGACGAGCCGGCCGACCCGGCCAGCGTCAGCGCCACGGAGGCGTACGCCCGCTACCAGCCGCTCGGGGTCATCCTCGCCATCATGCCATGGAACTTTCCCCTCTGGCAGGCAGTCCGCTTCGCTGCGCCGGCCTTAATGGCGGGAAATGTCGGGTTGCTCAAGCACGCCTCCAACGTCCCGCAGACCGCCCTTTACCTCGGCGAGCTCTTCCACCGTGCCGGCTTCCCGGAGGGCAGCTTCCAGACGCTACTGATGGGGTCGGCGCGCGTCGAGCGGGTGATCCGCGACCCGAGGGTCGCGGGTGTCACCCTCACCGGGTCAGGGCCCGCGGGTGCTGCGGTAGCCGCCGTGGCCGGAGAGGTCATCAAGCCCAGCGTGCTCGAGCTCGGGGGCAGCGACGCTTTCATCGTCATGCCGAGCGCCGACCTCGAAGCTGCGGCCAGGGTGGCTACGACGGCGCGCTGCCAGAACAACGGGCAATCCTGTATCGCGGCAAAACGTTTCATCGTCCACACTGCCGTCGCCGAGGAGTTCGAGCGCCACTTCGTCGACAACATGGCGGCCCTCACCGTCGGGGACCCGTTCTCCGAGGGCACGGACATCGGCCCCCTGGCCACAAGCTCCGGCAGGGACGACGTCGAGGCCCTGGTCGACGACGCCGTGGCGAAGGGGGCCAAAGTCCTTTGCGGGGGCAAACGAGTGCCGGGGCCAGGTTGGTATTACCCGCCGACGGTGATCACCGGGCTCACGTCCGAGATGCGGATGTTCTCAGAGGAAGTTTTCGGCCCCGTGGCTGGGCTGTTCCGCGTCGACAGCATCGAAGAGGCGATCGACCTGGCCAACGCCACTGACTTTGGCCTCGGGTCCAATGCCTGGACCAACGATCCCGCCGAACGGCAGTTGTTCGTGCGCGACCTGGAAGCGGGGGCGGTCTTCATCAACGGGATGGTGACCTCCTACCCGGAGCTCCCCTTTGGGGGTATAAAAACCTCGGGCTACGGCCGCGAGCTCTCGGCTCATGGGATCCGGGCTTTTTGCAACCTCAAAACGGTCTGGGTGGGGCACTCCTAGGAGTCGGCCCGCACCCAGGCCGAAGATGCCGCACGGCCGCTGGTAAAGGTGCCGGCGCTCAGTTGCCGGCCTGCGCCAACGCAACCTCCTCGGCCAAGATCGGCGCGGCTGTGGTCACCGCGTGGATGCCGAGCACGCTGGCGATCTCCATGATCTCGAGGATCTCCTGGGGGGTGACGCCGTAGCCGATCTCGTTTTCGATGTGGAGTTTCAGCTTCAGGCCCTTCACGTAGAGGTGGGCGGCGGTAGATCAACTCCTCAACCTTCGGCGGCAGCGTCGCTGAGTCGACAGACGACGAAGGCCGCCGGCAGGAAGGACGTGGCGATGGGCCATGTGACCACATGGCGTTCAGCAGGCGTGCTAACTAAGACTAAGCGGCCAAGGCGGTACAAAAACCGACGAACGCGAAGTCGTTAGCCGCACATTTGTCGGTTTTTGGCGCGAAAACGCGCAGATTTCTGACAGATGCGGCTTTCGGCGGCGCACATCGGCCTGGTTTTTGCACGTCTGTGCCTGAACCCGCGGCCCGTGCCAGGCGCATCGACCCAGCGCTACTTCGCTCCGCGGGGTCGTTGCCACTCGGTGTGCCGCGCTGTTCACGGCCGCGACCGCCAACGGCACCGGCGCCAGAGAGCCGCTCCCGAGCAGGGGGCGGGGCGGGTCGCCGGCGGCGGCAAGCTAAACAGACGAGCTAAATCGGGAGGTGCAGCCGGCACCGGCTAGCCCGGGCCGGCGCCCCAGCTGGCGCCGGACAGTTCCCCGAGCGCGAGGAGCAACGAATGCGTGCCTTTTTGCCCGAGCCCACGGGCGCTCGTCGCCACGTAGAGTTGCTCGGCGAGGGCGAGACCGGGCAATGCCAGCTTCATGCGGCGCGCTTCGGCGAGGGCGATCCCGAGGTCCTTGATGAAATGGTCGACCTTGAAGCCGGGCTCGAAGTCACCCCGGAGCGCCCGGGGACCGTAATTGGAGAGAGACCACGAGCCGGCCGCGCCCGGCGCGATCGTCTCGATGACCTTGGCGACGTCGAGGTCAGCGCGCCGCGCGTAGAACAGGGCCTCGCACACCCCGATCATCCCCGAGGCGATGGCGATCTGGTTCGCCATCTTGGTGTGCTGGCCGGCGCCGGGGCCACCCTCCAGGGTCACCGTCTTGCCGAGCCGCTCGAACACTGGCAGCGCCCGCTCGAAGTCCTGCTCTCGCCCGCCGGCCATCACGACCAGCGTCGCGTTGCGCGCCCCCACGTCGCCCCCCGAGACGGGCGCGTCGAGCGACCCGACCCCCTGGCCGGCCGCCGCCTCGAAGATCTCCTTGGCCAACTGGGGCTCGCTGGTCGTCATGTCGGCAACGATGGCCCCGCGCTGAACGGCGCCCAGCACGCCGTCGGGCCCGAGCGTGACTTCCCGGACATCGGCGGGGTAACCAACGATCGTCACGACCATATCGGCCCCACGCGCCGCTTCCGCCGGCGTCGAGCACCATTTTGCCCCGCGCTCCACCAAGGCCAACGCCCTTTGCTGGGTGCGGTTGGTGACCCTCACCTCGTAGCCGGCGTCGAGGAGGTGCCCGCACATGGGGGCACCCATTACCCCTGTACCCACCCAGCCGATCGTCTTTACCCCGTCCTCTGCCACGGGGGCCGACTCTAGTAGGGGCCGGCGGGAGGGCCGTGCGCTGGCCGGCGGGTACGTTCCCGAGGCGGGTTTTAGCCGATGGCTGCCGGCGGACCTCGTCGGCCACGCTTACGAGTTGGACCTCCAGGCTTGACTGAGGGAAAGATAGGCCCGATGCCGGGCTTCATCGAGGTGGTCGTGGCCGCCGGCGAGGGCCGCACCCCGGCTCCACCGTGAGCGGGGCGCCCCGCACCGCCGGCCAGGCCCTCGTGGAGCAGCTTGTAGCCGAGGGGGTGGAACTGGTCTTTGGCGTGCCGGGGGAGAGCTACGTCGACGCGCTGGATGCTTTCTATGAAATAGACAGACCGCGCTTTGTCACTTGCCGCCACGAAGGAGGGGCGGCCATCGCTGCCGAGGCGGCCAGCAAGCTCTTGGGGCGCCCCCAAGCCTGCATGGTGAGCCGGGGCCCGGGCGCCATGAACAGCGCCCTCGGGGTGCACCTCGCCTCTTACGACGCCACGCCCGTACTGTTCCTCGTGGGCCAGGTCCCCCGCCGGCAGCTCGGCCTCGGGGGGTTCCAGGAGCTCGACGTCGAGGCCACCTTCGGACATCTGTCCAAGTTCACCGCGACCGTGACCGAACCCGAGCGGGTCCCCGAGACCGTGGCGCGAGCGCTCCGCTCAGCTGTAGCTGGCCTCCCGGGCCCGGCGGTGCTGGCTCTGCCCGAGGACGTCCTCGCCTGCCCCGCGGCGGCGCCGACGGTCCCACCCGCCCCCCTGCCCCGCATAGAACCAAGCCCTGGCGCTCTCGAAGAGGTCGCCGAACTGGTTGCCAGCGCCGAACGACCGCTCGTGATCGCCGGCGGTGCCTGGTCGGAGGCGGCCTGCGGGCACTTGGCCGAACTGGCTGAAAGGTGGGAGGTCCCGGTTCTGTCGTCGTTCCGGCGCCAGGACGTGCTCGACAACGACCACCCGTGCTACGCCGGCACCCTGGGCACGCTCACCGACCCCCGGCTAGACGAACGCGTGTCGGCGTCGGACCTGGTCGTGGTCCTCGGTGCCCGCCTCGATGCCATCACGACCGCCGGCTACCGGCGGCCCGAGGCGCCCCAGACGACGCAGCGGCTCGTGCACGTACACCCCTCGCCCACCGAACTCGGGCGGGCGTACCGCCCGGACTTGGCCATCACCGCTTCGGCGGCCGCCTTTGCCGCCGCGGCCCGGCACGTGCCCGCCACCCCCCGCCGGCGCCAACCTGGCTGGCTGGCCGGTGCGCACGCAGACTACCTGTCATGGAGCACCCCGGCACCCGTCGAGGCACGGCCGTCCCCCTCTCGGGACGAGGCAGTGGACCTGACGGCGGTCATGGCCCAACTGCAGGGACTGCTCCCCCGCGACGCCATCGTCACCAACGGCGCCGGCAACTACACGGGCTGGCTCCAGCGCTACCTCCGCTACCACGCCTGGGGGACCCAGCTCGCGCCGGCGTACGGGACGATGGGCTACGGCGTGCCTGCCGCCCTTGCCGCTGCGCTCGCCAGGCCCGGCCGGTCTGTGGTCGCCTTCGCCGGCGACGGCTGCTTCCTCATGACGGGCCAGGAACTCGCTACGGCGGCGGAGCAGCGGGCGGGCTTCGTCACCGTGGTGGTGGACAACGGCTGCCTCGGGACGGTGCGGGCCCACCAAGAAGCCCGCCACCCAGGGCGCCTGGTCGGGACCACCCTGGAGAGCCCCGACTTCGCCAAGTTGTGCGAGGCGTACGGGGGTTCCGGCTGGACGCTCACCAGCGCCCAGGGGTTCGCCGGCTCGTGGCGTGAAGCGGCCGACGTGGCCGCGAAAGGCCGCCCCGCCCTCCTCCGGCTCATGGCCGACCCGGGGAGACTGAGCGCAGCAGGCGAGCCACGCGCCTGAGGCGCCGCCGGCGGTGGATCCGTGTCGGGCTCTGGGCCGTAAGCCCTCTTGAACGACAGAGCACGAGAGGCAGAGCACGAGAGGCAGAGCACGAGAAAGGTCGACGCATGCAGAATTTGCTTGACGGCGCGGCAGCCCCCGGCGGAGAGGGCGCGCACGATCGGCCCGCGTCGGTCCGGCCCCGGCACGGGGCACAGCTCGCAGCAATGGCCGGGACCCTGGCCTTGGCCCTGTCGGCTTTCGGCGCCGCTCCCAGCACAGCCCTGGCTGCAACGCGCCACAATCGCGCCAGCAATGTCCATGCCCAGGCCAAGAACCAGGTCGCCGTCGACATCGTCTCGGTGTCCAAGTACGGCAAGATCCTCGTCGACCAGAAGGGCTTCGCCCTCTACGCCGACGCAGCGAACAAGCCTCCCAAGAAGTGGCCGTGCAAGGGCGTGTGCCTCACCGTGTGGCCGCCGCTCCTGCTCGGAAAGGGCCAGGCCAAGCCCGTCGCCGGCAAAGGCGTCACCGGCCTCGGCGTGGTGAAAGGGCCTTCCGGCCGCCAGGTCACCTGGAACGGGAAGCCCCTGTACACGTTCGTGCGTGACCAGAAGGGGACCGTGAGGGGGCAGGGCATCGTCCAAGACGGCACGTGGTTCGTGGCCCGGACGGTGAAGACAGGTACGACCTCGGGCAAGAGCACCTCCACCACCAAGCCCAAGTCAACCTGGGCCTGAGGCTGTAACCAGGGCGCCTCGCTGGTCAACCTGTCCCAGAGCGGAACAGGTTGCAGCCCGTACACCGTGAGCCCGCAGGACACGGCGGCAACGAGCACGTCTCGTGCCCACCAGTGCCGGCGCGGCCGGGCGAACCGGGGGTAAAACCGCGAACACGACCACCTGCGAGATGTACAAGGCGGCGAGCGAAGGTGTGAGCAGCTCGGAATAAGCCGCGTTGCGGCCGAACAGGCTGAGCGCGGCGGATAAGACTGCGGTACCAAGCAATGACGGGGAACCCGAAAACCAAAGCCCCTACCAGGACTATGAGCCCGGACGAGGACTTGCGCCGAGGAGCATCGGGGGCACGAACAGCGCCGCCAACCCGAGCGGCCCCCCGACGGATGCCACCGCCAGCCCGTAGAAGACGGGCACAGGGAGCGGCCTTCCGAACGGGCCAGCCGCTGTTCCCCCCGGCCGCACCCGACGCCTGCTGCCCACCGGCAACGGACTTCTCTGCTGGCGGTTCCCCGGGCCGACGTGCCGGCAACGCGCCGGTCACTCGGTCCCCCTGTAGCCGCCCCCCTGTAGCGGCCCCCCCCTGTAGCGGCCCCCCTGTAGCGGCGTCGCCGCCCAAGGTTAAGGGACCCTACTAATGCCTGTCGTGGCCGTGTCGTGGCCCTAATAGGTGGCGGGGAGCACCTCGGGCAGCCCGAAGTCGGCCAGCACGCCGGGCCAGTCGAAGGCCACGATGCGCGACAACCCGCCGGCGGTGATGCTCAGCACCTGCACGTGGCGCCCGTAGAAGGCACCGTCCTCGTTCAACATGTACATGGCGACCGCCGGCTGGCCGTTGGCACCCGTGAGCCGCATGCGCCGCCAACCCGCCCCACGCGCCGAGAACACACCGGAGGTGAAGGCGCTTGCCGCCATTCGGCCTGCGTACCACGTGGGGCTCGGCGGCATCTCGACGACGATGTCCTCCCGCATGAGTTCGACGAGGGCGCTTGCGTTCGCGTCCTCGAAGGCCCTCACGTACCGCTCGAGCACCTCACGCAGAGCGGGGTCCCCCGGCTCCAGGAGGTCGTCCTCCCTGGGCGAGGCCTCTTCGAGCTGGGCCCTGGCGCGCTGGAGGGCACTGTTGACCGCCGGGACCGTGGTACCGAGCGCGTCAGCCACCTCCGCCGCCGGCCAGGCGAGCACTTCCCGGAGCAGGAGCACCGCCCGCTGGCGAGGCGGGAGGTGCTGGAGGGCAGCCACGAAGGCCAGGCGGACGCTGCCTCGTTCGACGACCAACTTGGCGGGGTCCTCGCCGGCGCTCACAAGCGCGTCGGGCAGGGGCTCGAGCCAGGCGATCTCCGTGGGCGGCGACAGCGCCGGCGTGCTGCTCGGGACCGAGAGGGCGGAGGGGAGGGGCCGGCGCCGGCGCTTCTCCAGAGCGTTCAAGCAGGTGTTGGTCGCTATCCGGTGGAGCCAGGTGCGCAGGCTGGCGCGCGACGGGTCGAAGTTCGCATATGAGCGCCAGGCCCGCAGGAGCGTTTCCTGCACGGCGTCCTCGGCTTCGTGGAGGGAGCCGGTCATCCTGTAGCAATGGGCCAGGAGCTCACGGCGGAACGGCTCCGCAGACCCGGCGAAGCTTTCCTCGAGCTCGACTGGGCTCACGGCTCCGGTCACCTCGCCTCCACTGTCTCGAGCCGGCCGAGAGCAACTGGCTCCGCGGCACTGGCCAAAGTTAGCGCCCCGCCGGCCTTGCTCCCTGGTACAGCGAGGGCCGCCAGCGAGGCGGCCAGGGACAGGGCCGCGCAGGCGCCAATGGCGGCGATGAAGCCATGGCTGAAGCTGCTCGGCGAGCCGTAGCTGCCAGCCTGGCTGAAGGCGCCCGCCGCGATGGCTATGCCGAAGCTACCGCCGAGCAGGCGAAGAGTGTTGAACGTGCCCGACGCCTTGCCGACCAAGGCGACGGGCACCGCGCCGATGACGGCGTTTTGGGCCGCCGGCATGGCCATCGAGACCCCGCACCCGGCCAGCACCAGCGGCGCCACCAGCGTGGGGTAGGCAAGGTTCGGGCCGGCAATGAGCGCAACCCAGGCAAAACCGAGCGCCTGCGCGGCCAGGCCGAGCACCATGAGCGGGCGCTCACCGACGCGGCTCACCAGCGCCCCCGCCCGCGGGGCCACGAAGAAGAGCGTCGCCGTCCACGGCATCAGCCGGAGCCCCGTCGCCAGGGGCCCGTAGTGGAGCCCGGTCTCCAGGAACTGCGCCATGAAGAAGGCCGTCCCGTAAATCGCCCCGTAGAGGAGCATCCCGGCCCCGTTGCCAGCCGAGAACGCCCGGCTGCCGAACAGCTGCGCCGGGAGCATGGGTTCAGGTGCCCGCAGTTCCCAGGCGGCAAAGAGGACGAGGAGGCAGGCGCCGGCGCACAACGAAACGACCACTTCGGTGCTCCCCCATCCAGCAGAACCGCCCATTACGAGCCCATAGACCAGCCCGAAAGCGCCGGCCGCCGCGAGCACGAGCCCGCCCCAGTCCGCCCGGGCGCGGGTGCCGAAGCTCTCCTCCAGGTGCCGGACGACGAACGGGAGGAGGGCTGCACCGATGGGGACGTTCAGCCAGAAGATCCACTGCCAGGAGAGCACCTGGACTACCGCTCCACCGATGATCGGCCCTCCGAGCGTTGCGAGGCCCGTGATGCCGCTGAACAGCCCGAGCGCCCGCGCCCGCCCCTCTGGCGGGAAGGCGGCGGAGAGGAGTGCCATAGCGAGGGCCATCACGAGCGCCGACCCGGCGCCCTGAACGGCGCGCGCCGCGACGAGCCAGCCGGCGCTCGGCACCAGCGCGCAGGTGGCCGAGGCCACGGTGAAGAGCCCGAGGCCGGCGGTCATCAGCCGGCGTCGCCCGAAGCGGTCACCCAGCGCGGCAGCCGGTAGGAGCAGCACGGCGAAGCTGAGCGTGTACGCATTGACCGTCCATTCGAGCTGGCCCACCGTGGCCCCGAGGTGCGCCCGCATAGTAGGCAGTGCCGTGGTCACGACCAGCATGTCCAGCATCACCATCAAAGAAGCCAGCGACGTGAGCACCAGCGCGAAGCGCTGCGACCGCGTCATGTGCGTCCTGTTCCTCACCTGCGTATCTCCTTTCCCTGGGGTGCCGGCGTGGCTAGCGGACGGGACGGCCCGTCCGCTTCTTGCTCGGCGCCTGCAGGTACTTACCGGTGAGGCGGCGCCGGCTCATCGGTGAGCCCACGCCGGCGGGGTCGATGCCGGCGTGGCCGGCGCCGGCCCCCTTTGCAGGTCACGCTTGCAAGCGACATTCGAGTGCCCATCCGCCGGCGCCCGCGCCCACGCTCGAGTGGCATCCAGGCCGGCGCCGCGCTCGAACTCGGTGCAGTCCTCGTTTCCCGGCACAGGCGGCGTCGTTGGAGAGCGGCCGATCGCGCCCAGTACGTGCGAGCGCACCGAGAAAGCGGCGCTACCGGCCAACCAGGTGCACACGGCGACCCGGGACGGCCAGCGCAGGTCAACTGGGTGCACCCGGCGACCCCGAGGCCCGCCGGCGGCCACCTCCGGGCTCTTCGTGGAGCGCGGCGCGTTGCCTAATCGGGCTCGACGCGCCGGAGCCGGGCCGCTAAGTGTTGTTGTGCGCCCCGGCCAAGTGCGCTCATGACGAGCGTGTAGGTCATAAGGTCGCCGTCCACCTCGATGGTTCGGGACAGCATGGAGACCTCCTTCGCCGTGGACGTACAACCCACGGTTCGGCTCGACAGGACCAGCAGCGACCCGTGAAGCTCACCTTCTTCGATCTCCGCCACCCCGGTCGGGTGGGCGATCACCACTTCGACATGGTCCCCTGGCCCGGCTCGCCAGTACCCGGTCTCGGTGTGGAGCGGTTGCCCGCCGGCGAGGTCCCAGGTCCGCTGCGAGTGCATGACAAAGGGCTTGCCCGTGTGGCTGAAGTCGAGCTCCTCCCGGTAGGCAAAGGGTTCGACTCCCGGGTAACTTCCATGACCCTCACCGACCCACTTGCCGAGGAGGAACGCGAGGCGTGCGACACCCGGGTGCAGCTCTGTCATGCCAGTCACCACTCGACAGCTTGGAGCAACGCCCTGCCAGGCACGCCCGCCACCATAGCGGCCCAAGTGAGAAGGCGAGCGGCCAACCAGCACCGATTGACCGGCAGGCTCCGCACGCTGTCCGGCACCGACGACCTCCCGACAGAGAAGCACTACCAACTCGACGAACGACAACGTCGCTGGGCCGATCTTCCCAACATCCCACGTGCGTAGGGCCGGACTCAACTGCTCTGCGAGTATGCAAAGCCCACCCGACGTTCGTCCAGGGCCCGCAAAACGTATGCAAAGCCCACCTAGCCTCGTCCAGGAAGCGCCAGCCGCGGGCTATTTCCTACACAGTTACCCCCTCCGGGAAGGATACCCAAATGAAACCGGGCGAAGATCGACAACTTCCTGGTACCAAGCCGGCCCGAAGGGCCGGTGCGGTAGTGACGGCCCGCCAGGGCCGTCATGCTTTTCAAGTGCCAGCCGCACGACCCGCCTCCGGCCTTTGGCTACCGTCCTCCGCCGGCTGGCCCTCGTACCGGTTGGTGCCACAAGGACAGCGCGAAGCGGCACGGCTCGGCCAGGGTCATTACTTCAGCACCCGGGCACGCCCAATTGACGCGCGGACGTTGGCGCCTCCGGAGGCATGACGCCGTCCGAATTGTTCAAGACATCACGGCGAGCTCGCCGGCAGCCGCTGCGTTCCCTCTCGGCCGCCGCCTCTTCGAGGCGCGGCCATAGACGCCCACCTCGAGAGGCTCCAGCGCGACCAGCAGCCCCACGGTGGCTGCCCTGTGACCTGGGAACCGCCCAGCCGATCGGCACTACTGGAACGGCGCGGCATGGTCACCTTCTCGGCGCTGGGGACGCTCGTCTCCTAGGGTTTTTTGCTTTGCCGGCACCGCACACCCCCCGGCGAGGGGGGTGTGCGGTAGTTGGGGGGTGGTCTGGCAGCCCCGCTTTGGTGTGCCGAGGCCCTATGTTTGCCTCGTCAGGCGCCTGCCGCCACCCAACCGTCCGGTGTCGAGCGCAGCCCGCGCACGGCGAGGCGAGCGAGGCTCCTCGCCGCGGCAAGGAGGTTGAAGTCGGCGCCGACCTTGCGCCTGCCCCGGACGCGGGCATGGCGCCCACCGTGGCGGCGGAGCACGAGGTGGGCGAGGATGCGCTCGACCTTGGGACGGGTCGCCCGGTAGTCGGTGGCGAAGCTCGGGCCGGCACAGCGCTCCCGCTGGGCTCGGAGGAGCTCCTCGTGGGGGGAAATGGAGACCGTCCGCCCAGCTGCGGCCGTCGTGCAGGACGGGCGGAGCGGGCAATTGCTGCACGCGCCGCCAAAGCAGGCGGTGCCGTTGCCGGCCTTGGCGAAGGAGATGGCGACGGTACTGCCGGCCGGGCACGTGAGCGCGCCGGCTGCCAAGTCGATACTGGAGCGGTCCTTGGGGAAGAGCCCTCCAGGGGCTAGGGGCGGCTGCACTTTCACCCGGGGGTCGATGCCGGCCTTGTCGAGGTAGGCCAACAGCTCGCCGCTGCCATGAGCGGCGTCGCCGTAGACGCCAGGAGCTCCTTCCTCCCGCCGCCTGGCGGTGGCCTTGCGGAGGCGAGCTTGGCTTGGCGCCGGGCGGCGTGGCCAGCCGGCGGGCAGCGAGGGCAGCCTGCTTGTCGGGCTTCTTGGTGGCCCGGTGTGCTCTTTTCCCACTGCCAGCTTGCCTCCTGGCGGGCGGTGAGCTCCCGGTGGCGCTTCTTGGAGCGGCACCGCTTTGCCCGCCGCTGTCCCCACCGGGCCCAGCTGGCGCGTCGGCGGCGATGTCGTCGACAAGCGAAGGAGCGGCCCCTGCGTCGCCTTCGTTGCCGGCCGTGACAGCGGTGCCGGTGATCACCTCGCTGCCGGGGTCAGCCGCGATGTCAGCCGCGATATTCCCCTTGTACCCATCGAAGCCTCGTGCAGAGGTCTTGTGGCCGTGGCGGGCCTCGGGGCCCACGATAGAGATGACACAGTCTTTCGCGACCTTGCGGGCGATGCGGAAGGTGCCGTCCTCGGCCTCCTCCAGGTCCTGGCCGAGCACGCTCGCCAACAGCTCCGCCGCTTCTCTTACTTCGGACATCAGCCCACGGCCCTCCAATAGGGCCGCACAGGAGTAGGCGTCCTTGGCGCGGCTGTCGATGAGGCTCTTCCGGGCCTCTTCGTCGTCCCAGTCGACCTGTGGCTTGGCCGGGCTCGCGTCGTCGTCACCGCTTTCGATGACAGCCCGCAGCTCGGCCTCGAGCTCTGGGCCGGCGACTTTCAGCAACCCCCGCACGGCCGAGCGAACGAGCGTGATGGTGTCCATAGCCCCGTCTCATCAAAGCGGGGAAGTGACACGCCTGTAATTCTCGCACGCTACCTGGGGTCGTCGCGAATTTCGGCGCCTGGTGGCTACCTCCCCCCGTTGCGACCGCCCCCCAGGGGGCGGTCGCGCCAGAGGAGGCAGCAGCCGCCTCGGTCTCGGGCTCAGCCTGGGCCGCTACTGGGGCCCAAAGCCGGTCGGCACCGACATGAAGGCGGCTGCCGTCAGCTGCGCGAAAGGCACCAGCGCCTGGGGCCGAGTGGCTCCCGCCGGTTGAGGACAGCAGGCTCGAGCCGCTCCGTCGGGGCGTCGGCCCGCCGGCGAGGCTACAAATTAGGCATGGAGCCATTGAGTACCAGCGCCTTGAGGGTGGCGAACGAGTTGCGCCGGCTCGGGATCGCAGCCCAGGTGACGGAAATGCCGGCGAGCACCCGTACCGCCTCGGACGCGGCCATGGGCGTCGGCTGCGACATCGGCCAGATCGTGGAGTCCCTCGTGTTCAAGTCGAGCGAAACTGGGGAGCCCCTCCTCGTCCTCGTTTCTGGCGCTGACCGCGTCGATGAGGCGCGACTGGCGGAGGTCGCCGGCGGGAAAAGTGGAACGGGCAGATGCCGGTTTCGTGCGTTCCCGGACCGGGTTCGCGATCGGGGGCGTGCCCCCACTCGGCCACAGCGAGGCCATCTCCACCTACGTAGACGAGCGGCTTCTCGCCTACGAGGTCGTGTGGGCGGCGGCTGGCACGCCGAACGCAGTGTTCCCCGTAAACCCGGGAGACCTGGTCCGTGCCACTTCAGCCACCGTCGTCTCCGTGTCCGCCTACAAGTAGCCCACAAAAAGGACCAGCCGCCCCTCCTTACACGCCGGCGTCGAGGAGGACGCCGGCCGCCAGCGAGGAACCCGTGTACGGCACTGTCACTGTGCCGTCTGGGCCCACGTGGCGCCGCCTTCGGTAACCCGCCTCAAGGGGTCCTCGAAGACGTCCACCCCTCCCCGGTGGACCACCCAGTAGCACCCGTAGCCTGACGCCCCGTAAACCTGCGGCTTTACTTCGGTGTCCGCCGAAAAAGAAGTGTCTGCCACCTCGACCACGAGTGCCACGTCGCTCGGGTTCCAGCGAGTGAGCCGCCCCGTCGCACCGAGCCGAGCGACCGGAGACGCTCTCCGTCGCCCCACCCACACGTCAGGGCCAGGCACGGAACCGGCGGACGGTAGTGACGCCAGCGTCACCCGCCAGGCGTCGTCAGGGAGGGCGCGGGCCACATTGGCGGCGACCATGCCGTGACAATCTCCGATGGACACGGGCCATACCTCACCGCGCACGAGTTCGACGAGGGTGTCGCCGAAAGCCCCGGCCTCGCACGCCTTCATGAAGGACGCCTCGTCCCACTGCCATGTTTCGGCCGTGGCCACCACTAACGAGGGTGTCGCCGCCTCCCCCGGGGCGCCACCTGAGGCGCCGGCCGCCTCACCAGCCGCTTCGGCGCGGCTTCAGGGGCCGGCGAACCCCCCTTGACTCTCCCCTTGGGGGAGCCCCAAGGGTTCGTCCCTGGCCGCTAACCATCGCGACCAATGTCCACTTCGTTCATCTCTGACGCGTACGGGGCGAAATACGCCCAGGACACGACACTTTTGACCCGAAAGGACACTTGTCGGGACCAGAGGTCACTTGTCGGGACCCGAGGACGGGAGCACGGGGTGGCAGGAGGCGCGCCCATATTTTGCGCCTCGGCGCGGCTAGATTATATAAGTATGCAATATAAGTCGCTGGAGGGCGACCTGGAGAAGGTGCTCGAAAGGCTCCTTCGGCTGCTCAGGCAGATGCCCGCCACCGGTGACCTGTCGCTCGCCGCAGCCGCGACCATGGCCCGCCTCGACCGGGAAGGGCCCCAGCGGCTCACCGACCTGGCGGCGCGCGAGGGCCAGTCGCAGCCGGCGATGACCCAACTGGTCACCCGCCTCGAGCACGCCGGCCTCGTCTACCGCACGCCGGCGCCGGCCGACCGTCGGGTGGTGATGGTAGGGATCAGCGCGCTTGGCCGTGAGCTCCTCCAACGGCGCCGGCACGACCGCTCTGCCTCGTTGCGTTCCCTGCTCGTGCGCCTGGACCGCGAAGAACGAGCGGCGATCGCACGCGCCCTGCCGGCGCTCGTGCGCCTGGTCGAGCTCGGTCTCGATGACGGCAAGGTCGCCGCAACCGCGAGGGCCACGGCGTGAGCCCTCCGGAGCCGTGGCAAGACCAGAGGTGACCAGAGGTGACCAGAGGTGAGAGGCGCAGTACGGGTCCGCAGTGAGGGGGCACCAGTGAGCACCGAGTACGACTGTGAGCACCCCAAGCGCTGGACCCGGGCCGCAGTGAGGGGGCACCAGTGAGCACCGAGCACGACGCCTCCCCGCAGCGGTCGAGCTTCGAACTCGGAACCGACGGCCCGACCACGGTCCTCGTCGCGGTCGACGGTTCGCAGAGCGCCGGGCGGGCCATGGCGTACGCGGCTGGCCTCGCCCGGCGCAACAAGGCCCGCCTCGTCGCCGTGTACGTGCGCAAGATGCCGGTCACCCTCGCCGGCGACGCCTACGTCACCGCCGGCGCCACGGCCGCGCTCGACGACATCGAAAACGAGCTGCGGGCCGGCATGAGAGAGGAGCTCTCTTCTTGGGGGGTAGACGCCGACTTCGTGGTCTGTTCCGGGGAGCCCGTCCACGCCCTGGCCGAGATCGCCAAGCGTTACCGGGCCGATGCCATCGTCGTGGGCTCGTCCACGAACTTCCTCCACCGCATCGTCGGGTCGCTGCCGGCCAGTCTCATCCGTAAAGGTCAGTGCCCCGTCACGGTCGTGCCCTGAACCCCTGCTCGGGGACATCGACGCATCGAGGTATCGACGCACCGAGGTATCGACGCACCGACGTAAACGGCCCGCTCCCAGGCCGTCGCGCCCTCGGGGAACAATCGGGAGCCACGAGTTGTTATCCGGACAACGAACATTGGAAGGAGAACAACCCAACTCATGCCCCGCGAACCGGAGACCCTCCCTCTCTTGCCCCTGACCTCGGGGGTCGTGCTGCCCGGCATGGCCTTCACCATGGCCCTCGAGACCGAAGAGGCCCAGGTCGCCGCCGATGCCGCCGGATCGGTGGGAGGCCGCCTCGTGCTCGTCCCTCACATCGAGGGCCGCTACTCCGCGGTCGGCGTCGTGGCGGAGATCCTCGAGCTGGGCCAGATCCCAGGTGGCCCCAAAGCCATGGTGGTGCAGGGCCGCCAGCGGGCCCGCCTCGGCACGGCCGTGCCCGGTACGGGGCGCGCCCTTTGGGTCCAGGTCGAGCCAGTCGAAGAGGCCCAGGTGGGAGAAGCACAGCCGACCACCGAAGTCGCCGAGCTGGCCCGGGAGTACCGGGCCGTCCTGGAGAACATCCTGTTGTCGAGGGGCGCCCGCCAGTTCGCCGAGCGCTTGAACGACGTCACCGACCCCTCTGCGGTCGCCGACCTGGCCGGGTACTCGCCGGATCTGTCCCTGTCCCAAAAAGTGCAGGTACTGGAGACCGTCGATGTCGCCGAGCGCCTCCGCCTGGTGCTCGGCTGGGCGCGCGAGACCCTTGCCGACCTGGCCCTTCGCGAGAAGGTGAAGGCGAGCGTCGAAGAAGGCATGGAGAAGACCCAGCGCGAGTTCCTCTTGCGCCGCCAGCTCGACGCCATCCGCAAGGAGCTCGGCGAGGACGGCGGCGAGGACGGCTCGCCCGAGGGCTACCGCAAGCAGCTGGCCGAGCGTGAGCTGCCCGAAGGCGTGCGGGCCGCGGTCGAGCGCGAGGTGGCCAAGCTGGAGCGCACCAGCGAGCAAAGCCCCGAGCACGGCTGGATCCGCACCTGGCTCGACACCGTGCTCGAAATGCCCTGGGGCGTGGTCTCCGAAGACCGCCTCGACGTGGAAGAGGCGGCACGCGTGCTCAACGCGGACCATGAGGGGCTCGAAGACGTGAAGCAACGCGTCCTCGAGCACCTGGCCGTCCGGGCGTTGCGCGCCCAGCGCGGCCTGGCTGCGGTCAACGGGCGGGGTGCGGGTGCGACGCTCGCCCTGGTCGGCCCGCCCGGTGTGGGAAAGACCTCGCTCGGCGAGTCCGTGGCGCGCGCCCTCGGGCGCAAGTTCGTGCGGGTCTCCCTCGGCGGCGTCCACGACGAGGCCGAGATCCGCGGCCACCGCCGGACCTACGTCGGCGCTCAGCCGGGACGGCTGGCACGAGCGCTCCGGGAGGCCGGGACCATGAACCCGGTCATCGTCTTGGACGAGGTGGACAAGCTCGGTGCCGATTACCGGGGCGACCCGTCGTCGGCGTTGTTGGAGGTCCTCGACCCGGCCCAGAACCACACTTTCCGCGACCACTACCTCGAGGTCGAGCTCGACCTGTCCAAGGTGCTGTTCATCGCGACCGCCAACGTGACAGAGACGATCCCCGGACCCCTCTACGACCGGCTGGAGGTCATCAGGATCGACGGCTACACCGAGGAAGAAAAGCTCGCCATCGCCCGGTCCCACCTTTTGCCTCGCCAGCTCGAGCGGACCGGGCTCCGGCCCGAGGAAGTCGACCTGAGCGACGATGCCATAACCACCGTCTCCGCCGACTACACGAGGGAGGCCGGTGTGAGGGGCCTCGAGCGCGAGCTCGGCCGGCTGTTGCGCAAGGTGGCGACCAAGGTGGCCTCGCGTTCGCTCGTCACTCCCGTGGTCATCGGCGCGGCCGACGTCAGGTCGTGGTTGGGGCGGCCCCGCTTCTTCTCCGAGGTCGCGGACCGCACGAGCGTCCCCGGCGTGGCGACCGGCCTCGCCGTTACCGGCACGGGTGGCGAGGTCCTCTTCGTCGAAGCGACCAGCATGGAAGGCGCAGAAGGGCTCGTCCTCACCGGCCAGCTCGGCGACGTCATGAAGGAGTCCGCCGAGATCGCGCTCTCGTACCTGCGGGCGCACGCCGGAGAGCTCGGCATAAGCCCTGAGGCCTTTGCCGGCAAGCGCTTCCACGTGCACGTCCCCGCCGGCGCAGTCCCGAAGGACGGCCCCTCTGCCGGCGTGACCATGGTCGCCGCGCTGGCGAGCTTGCTGCTCGGCCGGCCCGTTCGCCCGGAGGTGGGCATGACCGGCGAGGTGACCCTGCAGGGCCGGGTCCTGCCGATCGGCGGTGTCAAGCAGAAGGTCCTCGCCGCCTACCGGGCTGGGCTGAGAGAGGTCGTGCTCCCAGCCCGCAACGGGCCGGACCTCGAGGACGTGCCCGAGGAGGTCCGTTCCAAGGTCGCCTTCACCCTCGCCGGCAACGTCGGCGAGGTGCTGGCGGCCGCGCTCGCCGCACCGGGCAGCGCTGCACACGAACGCTCGGAAGAGCCGGCCCGCCTCGCCTCCTGAGCGCCGGCGCCCCGCCGGCGCCCGCCGCCGGCGCGGCGTGGGCCCGCGCCCGCCTACAACGTCGCTTACAACGCCACCGTCCCGCCGGCAGAGGCCCCGCTCCCCCGCCG
This sequence comes from Actinomycetes bacterium, assembly GCA_021787365.1. GTDB lineage: Bacteria > Actinomycetota > Acidimicrobiia > Acidimicrobiales > Palsa-688 > JAJZYO01. The sequence continues at coordinate 66,252 of JAJYMB010000018.1, forward strand.
GACGGTCAGGGCGAGGAGTGCCGCAACGAAGGCGATCAGCGCGGCCACGACCAGCGACGTGTGCAGGCCAGACATGAAGGCCAGGTGGCTGCCGGCGGTAACGGCGGCCTGCAGCTGGGCCGGTGCCCGGGAGAGCGTAGGGGCGAGGCCCTGGCCGACCAGCTCGGCGACGCCGGCCGCCTTCAGCTGGTGGGCGAGCGTAGCCGGGGCGCCGGCGCCGACCAGCTTGCCCACCAGCGCTGCGCCGACCTGGGTGGTGAGGACCGAGCCGAGGATGGCCGTGCCCATGACCCCGCCCAGCTGGGTGGCGGTCGACTGGATGCCGCCGGCCACGCCGGCGTCGCCCACCGGGGCGTTGCCGACGATGGCCTCGGAGCTGGAGGTGATCATGAAGCCGATCCCGACGCCGATGCAGACGAACGGCGGCCACAGCGTGCCGTAGCCCGACTCCGCCTGCACCCCGGTCATCCAGAGGAGGCCGGCGCCGATCAAGGCCAGGCCGGCCGCCATCGTGACCCGTGGCCCCAGTTTTTCGGTGAGCACGCCCCCGAGAGGGGCGGCCAGCATCATGGTGGCGCTGAGCGGCAACATGCGCACCCCGGCCTGCACCGCGCTGAAGCCGTGCACGTTCTCCAGGTAGAGCGTGAGGAAGAAGAGGACGCCGAACAGCGCGAGGAAGCCGACCAGCACGACCACGGTCGAGATCGAAAGGGAACGGTTGGCGAACAGCCGCATCGGGAGAAGGGGCGTCCTCCTCCGCAGCTCGACCAGAGCGAAGGCCGTCAGGAGCACCACCCCTCCGGCCAGGAACCCGACCGTCCTGGCGCTCCCCCAGCCCCAGGTCTCGGCCTTGATGAAGCCGAACACGACCAAGAACAAGCTCACGCCGAGCAAGGCCACGCCGGGCAAGTCGAAGCGTTCCGGGCGCTCGTCGCGGCTCTCGCTGAGCACCGGCACCCCGATCAGGAGGGCGATCGCCGCCACCGGCAAGTTGATGTAGAACACCGACTCCCAGCTCACGTGCTGTACGAGCAGGCCACCCACGATAGGCCCGAGGGCGACCGAGACAGCCGAAGCGCCGCCCCAGATCCCGACGGCCATGTTGAGCTTCTCGGGGGGGAAGGTGGCCCGAAGTATGGCAAGGGTATTGGGCATGAGGAGCGCGCCGAAGACCCCCTGGAGCGCCCGGAAAGCGATCACGCCTCCGATCGAGCCGGTGATGTCGCCGCCCACCAACCCGACCGCCAGTGACGAGAGGGCGAAGCCGACGACGCCGGTCAAGAACATGGCCCGGCGCCCGTAGCGGTCCCCGAGCTTGCCTCCGAAGACCAAGCCGACGGCCAGCACGAGCAGGTAGGCGTTGGTGACCCACTGCAGCTGGGCGAGCGAGGTGTGCAGGTCCCTGCCGATCACGGGGTTGGCGATCGCCACGACGGTGCTGTCGATTCCGACCATGATGAGCCCGACTGAGACACTCGCCAGCGTCCACCAGGGGTGACCCCGCCGCTTCGTCGTGTCCGGGACGGCCGGCTCGGACCTGCTTTCGGGGGGCGCTGCCAGCCGGCCGTCGTTCATCTGGGTTCCTCCTGGGGAAAGGAAACGGACATCGGTGTCCGCCACCTTAGCACAGATTCGGACAGTAGTGTCCATTCGGATAACGCCCTCCACTTTGGTACCATGGAGCCGTGCCGAAAGCCTTGCCAGAGGTACCTGCCAGTCGCGCCGACAACCCGCCGGCGCTTGCGAGCGACGCCCTCCTGGTCCCGGCCGAGCACTCGCCGGCGCTCCGCAGCGACGTCCAGCGCAACCGCCGGGCGCTGTTGCAGGCAGCGCACGAACTGTTCGCTGCCGGCCGCGACGTACCGATGTACGAGGTCGCCCGCCGCGCCGGCGTCGGGCAGGCCACCCTCTACCGGCACTTCCCCGACCGCCTCTCGCTCTTGGCCGCTCTCGCCGAGGAGGCTCTCGCCGGCTTGGAAGAGCAAGCTCGCGCCATCCCGCCCGGCCCGGGCGCCTTGGCCGCCGTGCTCCGGCTGGTGGCCGGGGTGCTCGCCCGTTCGGGGGCATTCACGGAGGTGCTCCAGGAAGAGGAGAAGGGCTCCGGCCGCCCCGAGCCGGGGTCGCTCCTCCACCGCCTCATGGAGCGGGTCCTCGCCCTCGTCGCCGGCCCGCTCCAGCAAGCCAAGGCTGCCGGCGCCATCTCGGGCGACTTTCAAGGAGAAGACGTCGTCCTGGTACTGGCCATGGTCAAAGGGGCGCTCGATGCCGCCGGCCCGGCCCCGGCGGAGCGGGCGGCCGTCGCTGACCGAGCCGTCGACCTTGCGCTCTACGGCTTGCTCGCTCGCCCGGGCACCTGACCCGCCATCAGAACTACGCCGGCGGGCGCCACATGGTCGTTACTTCCGGAGCACCTGACGGCAGAGCCAATAGGCCAGTCGGCTGAAAGCCGAGGCGCGTGTAAAGGGCAAGGTTCTTGGCGTTGCTCGATTCCAGGTAGGCGGCCTGGCTGTCAGCGTCGCAACCGTGCACCCGAAACGAGATGAGCGCGGCTCCGATCCCCTGTCGCTGGAACTCTGGGTCCACGCCGACGTATTGAAGGTACCAGTGCGGTTCGCTTGGGTGGGCCCGCAACGCCGAGTTCACGTAGGTCTGCGCCATGCCGAGCCGTCCGCGAAGGACAGCGGCGTAGCCCGGCAACGCCAGCAGTTGCCGACCAAGCTTTGGCACGTAGCGACCCGGCGGTGGGTACCAGACGGCGCCACCAACGATGCGTTCACCGACCCGAGCGACGTCGATCAGGTGAACGCCGGGTGCTTCGTGGCGGAGGACATTGGAGAAGAAGAGCGCCAGACGGCGTCGCCGCGCCGGCAGGGTCGGGAGCATCCAAGCGAACACAGGGTCGTCCATGAAGGCTCGAGCCATGACCCCGGCCAACGGGGCCAAGTCTCGCCGCGCCGCGAAACGTACACCAACCTCTACGGCTGACACGGTGCACGACGCTAGGCGCTTCCCTCGAGGAGAACAACAGTGCCACGTGATACCTGGTCCACTTCATCTGGTCGTCCACCTCGACGCGCACCATCACCGGCATTTCGACGGAGACCCAACCCCCTATTGGCCGGCAGGCCCGCGGCTGGTCAGTACGTGTAGAAGCCCCGCCCGCTCTTGCGGCCGAGCCAGCCGGCCTCCACCATCCTTAGGAGCAGCGGCGGCGGCCCGTAGAGGGGTTCTTTGAACTCGTCGTGGAGGGTGTCGGCGATCGCTTTCACGGTGTCCAGCCCGATCAAGTCGCAGAGGCGGAGCGGGCCCATCGGGTGAGCGCAACCTTTTTCCATGCCGGCGTCTATGGCTTCGGCCGTCGCGAAACCCGACTCGTACATGCGGATGGCCGACAGCAGGTAGGGGATCAGGAGCGCGCTCACCAAGAAGCCCGCCCGGTCCTTCGAACGTACGACCGTCTTGCCCAACCGCTCGCTCACGAACGAGGCCACCGTGCCCGCCACTGCCTCCTCGGTCAGGAGCGACGGTATGACCTCCACCAGGGGTTGCACGGGGACGGGGTTGAAGAAGTGCACGCCGAGCACGCGTCCCGGCCGCTGGGTGGCGCGCGCCAAGCGGATGATAGGCATGGAGGACGTGTTGGTCCCTATGACCGCGTCCTCGGGGAGCACCGAGTCCAGGCGGGCGAGCACCGTGGCCTTGGTGGAGGGGTCCTCCGGGACCGCCTCCAGCACAAGCTGGCGGTCGGACAGCGCGGCGAAGTCGGCGACGAACCGCAACCGCTCGAGGGCAGCGGACCGCTCCTCCTCCGCGAGCTTTCCCGCCTCTACGGCCCGCGCCAACGAGCGCCTGACCCTCTCCTCTCCGGCTTCGGCCAGTTGCTGGCTCGCTTCGCAGACGACGACATCGAGCCCGGCCCGGGCGCTCACCTCGGCTATACCCGAACCCATCACCCCGCAACCCACCACGCCGAGGCGTGTGATGTCCGGCACTGGTGTCACGACAGGCAATGTTGGTCCGGCTGCGCTTGGGTCGGTGCCCACCTCACCCGTAGCGTTGCTCGGCGTCGCGATCGGCCGAGCGTTCCTCTGGGCAGCACCAAGGTACAAAATAGCTCCATGACCACCGGTGCCAGCGCCAGCCTTCCCCTCTCAGAAGATGAAGAGGAACTCCGGGCCACGGTGGAGCGGTTCGCCAAAAAGGAGGTTGCGCCGGTCATAGGCGGGTTTTACGAGCGCGAGGAGTTCCCCTACGAGATCGTCGCCAAGATGGGCAAGATGGGCCTCTTCGGGCTCCCCCTCCCCGAGCGTTACGGCGGCATGGGCGGCGATTACGTGGATTTCTGCCTAGCTTTGGAGGAGCTGGCGCGCGTCGACTCCTCCGTGGCGATAACCCTCGAAGCTGCTGTCGGCCTCGGGGCTATGCCCATCTACCACTTCGGCACCGAGGAGCAAAAGCAGCGTTGGCTGCCCTCGCTCTGCCGCGGGGAGCAACTCGGCGCCTTTGCCCTCACCGAGCCCGGCGGTGGCTCGGACGCCGGCGCCGCCCGCACGAGGGCCC
>JAJYMB010000103.1 GCA_021787365.1 Actinomycetes bacterium
CGATCGTGCTCTTCTACAGCCTCTTGGACGAACGCCAGCGCCGTCTCTACGCCGGGCTGGAGGCGATGAAGGTCGGCCACGGCGGGGACGCCCAGGTCGCCGAGCTGCTCGGTACCGACCCGGGCACCGTCGCCCGGGGCCGCCAAGAGCTGCTCGGCGGCGACATCGCCCCCGGGCGGGTGCGCCGGCCGGGCGGGGGACGGCCGTCGGCAAAAAAAGCGTCCCGGAGGTGATCGAGGCGATCGGCCGGCTCATGGAGCACGACACCGCCGGCGACCCGGTCAGTGGCATCAAATGGACCAGGCGCACCACCGAGAAGGTCGCCACCGAGCTGGCCTCGGCCGGCATCGAGGTCTGCCCCAACACCGTCGCCAAGCTCTTGAAAGGCCTCGGTTACCGCCTCCGGTCCAACGCGAAGAAGCTCAACCGCCAAAAGGACCCCGGCCGCGATGCCCAGTTCGCCTACATCGCTGCCATGCGGGAGGCCTTCACCAAGGCGGGCCTGCCGGTCGTGAGCGTCGATGCCAAGCACCGGGAGATGGTAGGCGAGTTCAAGAACCCCGGCACCACCTGGGCTAAGGAGCCAGCCCTCGTGCTCGACCACGACTTCCTCTCCGACGCCACAGGCGTCGCCCTGCCCTACGGGGTCTACGACCTCGCTGCCAACGAAGCCTGCGTCTCGGTCGGCACCAGCCACGACACCCCGGTTTTCGCAGCCGACAACCTGGCCAGGTGGTGGGACTGCCACGGCCGTGCCCGCTACCCGGGGGCAACCGAGATGCTCGTGCTGGCCGACTCGGGCGGCAGCAACGGGGCACGATGCAAAGCCTGGAAGTACGGCCTCCAGCACCGCTTGTGCGACCCCTACGGCCTAACGGTGACCGTTTGCCATTACCCGAGCGGCGCCTCGAAGTATAACCCCGTTGAGCACAGGGCATTTTCGGAGATCTCCAAGAACTGGGCCGGCAAGCCGCTCCGTGACTACGAGACCGTCGTCAACTACATCAGCACGACCCGCACCAAGACCGGGCTACGGGTCGACGCCCATCTCGTCTGGGCCGACTACCCCACTGGCGTGAAGGTCAGCGCCAAGGAGATGAAGGACCTATCGGTTCGCCAGCACGACACCCAGCCGAGCCGGAACTACACCATCAGCCCCAGGTGACCCGCGGCGCGAAAGTGGGAAGTTGTTTTTGCGCCAGCACTAAAGGAGTCGAGCTCGCGCCCGCTCCGGTCAGGTTCCCAGCCGAACTGGACGAACCGGCCCCAGCACCCTACGCGAGGACCCCCACCCAAGTGGTGGACCCCTGTGAAAGAGGCTAAATGTCTCGTGAAAGAGCACGTTGTCGCCCCGCTCGACCGAGAGGTCCTTCCTGAGGGCCACCACGCGGTAGTCCTTCTTGCAGTTGCCGGGGCGGTAGGAGAACTCGGCCACGTCTTCTCCTTCTTGGCGGAGCACCTTGTAGCCCCTCTCGCGCACGACGGCGTCTTTCACGTTCTCGGGCCTCTGCCGGGGCTGGGTCTTTATCTCCCGCTCGGCCCTCCTCACGAGCTCGTGGTAGGTCTCGTCGGGGACGGCGTCGGCCTTGGCCACCAGGTTGGCTTTGGCGTCTAACGCCGCGGACCCAGTGATGCCGCGCAAGACCCGGGAGGACCCGGGAAAGGCCTGTGGGGTGGGTTTTCTTGCGCCGGGGTAGGTCGTCGTACGCGGCATTACTGGGCGAGGAAGGCCTCGGGCTAGAGGTCCTCGAGGAAACGGAGCAGCTTGTCGGTGGGCTTGTAGCGACCGGCTCGGACCTTGGGTGGGACCCGGCGGTCGAGAGCCCGTTGCTTGAGGTCCGGATCGGCGTGAATGTAGGGGTCAACAGACTCGAGAGTGGAAGGCGTGCCCGAGGGTAACCCGGCACCCCTCGACGTCGAGACTTTGGCCGGGCGCTCTGTCCTTACGCTCATCACCCACCGCGGCCCACTCGACGTGAGCTTCGTCCCCGAGGGGACCTCTGGCTACGCCGACCTCGTCACCAGGGGCGCACGCCGGCCGATCGCCGGCCACGGCGAAGTGCCCGTCGCCGACCTGGCCGACGTGATCACCTCGAAAGCGGCTGCCGGGAGGCCAAAAGATATACGCCAGCTCCCGACGCTGCGCCGCATCCTCGCCCGGCTGCGGTCCCCCGGCACCGAGCCTTCTCCCTGAGTTGTGCCGGCCGGTCACCGGTAGTCCGATCTCGGCACGACACCCAGTCCGGGTTCTCATCGCACCCACTGCCCGGCGGGACCACGCACACAACGGCGAAAGGCGTCGGGTCAACGCGCCTAGGTGCGCGCTCGTCCTGGCTGCTCAAGGGGTGCGCCAGGAAAATCGCCACTCCTGCCCCTACCCAGTGAGGACCCGAGACGCGGGTCACTGGCGGTGGAGGCAAACGAGATGCAACCCGGGAGGGAGCACGGCGCAGGACCGAAGGTGGCGCCGGTGAAGATGGCGCCGCCGGAGGAGGAGCACATCCCCACCACGGCCGCCGGCACGAGCGACGGTTTGCTCGACTACCAAGCAGCGGCCCGCTACCTGTGCACGACGGCCAGGCACGTCCGCGAACTGTGGGCGAGGCGGCAGCTTGCCGCCATCAAAGTAGGCCGCTCGGTCCGGTTCACCAAGGCCGATTTGGACGCTTTCATCGCGGCCAACCGAGTGCGCGCTGTCCGGTGAGCGAGGCAATGGGGACGGCACTGGCCCGTCCGGCCCGCCGGCGAGTGCCGGCTGCCACCCCCGGCCGGTGATAATGGCGACGGTGGACGCTACGACGGTAGCCATCTACGAGGAAGCAGGCCCCTGTGGCAACAATCGCGCGGCGAAGCAAACGATGACCTTGGGCGGCGCTTCCGTTCACTGGCGGCCACGGCCTCGTGGTCGACCTCGGCTGCGGGCCAGGGCGGTACCTCGACCAGATCGGCGGCCCGGTCGTAGGCATCGATGTGTGCGGGGCCATGCTGGCCTCGGCGATCAGGTCCTGGGCGGCCGTACGGCCCAAGCCTGGGACGGCGTCGAGCTGGGCCACCTGGCGCTCAAAAGGGGCTATCAGCTCCTCTATCTGCGCGGTCAGCTTGTCGACCTGCTCGGA
>JAJYMB010000057.1 GCA_021787365.1 Actinomycetes bacterium
GCAGCCAGAGGGCCTCGTCTACTACCTCGCCGACCACGTCGACGCTGGGCGTCTCCCCCTCGAGGAGTAGCGCACCTGTGCGTTTCAGGCAGCACCTTGCACACGTTCGGGCGAACCTGTGCGCTTTAGTGGATTCCCTGTTCTCAATCGCTGGTAGGGACCAAAGTCTCTAGCAGTGAGGGGCTAGGGACTCTTTTTGGTAGGTCGAGCCCGGACGCGCCTACTGGGCCTTGTGCGGTTGTCCCAGCTAGGACAGCTAGGACAGGGCGTAGAGGGTGTGCCCGGATGTTGACCTAAGCCAAGTGGTTATAGTACCTGGCGGAGTTTGGGTCCATCCACGCCAAGAAGGTGCCGAACGCCGCGACACCCACCTCGGCCATGGGCGTGCAACGACGCGTGCTCGGTGCTGATGGCGCTAGCTGTGGTGCCTCGTCGTAGCATTCCCCATGTCAACCTCTCTTGGTCCTCACGGGTTTAGCACGGAGCGAGCCGGGCTTCTCGGGCCAGGGAGGAGCCACTCCTTGTGGTGGTACCGCCCCTTGAGCGACGCCGAACGACGGCGTTGCAACGCCTCCTTGGCGGCCGTGGCCGGCTGGCGAACTGCGTGGGCCCAGGCACGAGGTTCGGGCCCCCTGTAAGGAATCCCCGCCCGGCGCCGGGCTCGAGTGTGCGGTTGGGCGGGGCTCGACAACAGCAGCCAGCCGTTGGGCCGCGTTTAACTGCGCCTGGAGCATGTCCCGCCAAGGCCGACCGACGTAGCATTCGGTTATGCCCGCGGTCCTGGCCGGTACGAAGGTCGGCATCCTTCGCTTCTCCCTCCCCGCTAGCGCTCCCGTCTCGCCGGCTGCCACACCAGTCGAACTGGCCGGCCGCGAGGTATTGGCCCTCGCCCCTGAGGCTTGGTCGCGTCTCTGGGCGGTGGCCGGAAGGGGCGAGATCTGGCGCACCGACCCAGATGGGAACTGGCAGCGCGTTGCCAGCCTGCAAGACGACGAGGCGCTCACTGGGCTCACAGCTCTTTGCCTCGCCGACACGCGGGCCAATGACGAGGGGGGGATCCTCGTTGGGACGTCGAAGGCGCACTTGGCCCGGGTGGGTTCGGACGGGCAGTTGGGATTAGTCGGGAGTTTCGAGGACGCCCCGGGCCGCGACAGCTGGCACACGCCCTGGGGAGGCCCCCCCGACACGCGCAGCATCACCGAGGACGCCACTGCTGTGTTCGTCAACGTTCACGTCGGCGGGGTCCTCCGCTCGCGCGACGAAGGCGCGACGTGGGAGCCGACCATCGACATCGAGGCTGACATCCACCGCGTCGTCACCGGCAGCGGACGGGTGTACGCTGCCGGGGCCGGCGGCCTTTGGGTGAGCGACGACCAGGGTGGTTCCTGGCGCTTGTCGACCGAGGGGCTGCACGCCACCTACTGCCGTTCGGCGGCGGTGTGCGGCGACGCTCTGCTTGTGTCGGCCTCCAATGGCCCCCATGGCGGCCGCGCGGCGCTGTACCGGTCGGGCCTCGAGGGCAATTCGTTCGAGCGTTGCCGCGACGGCCTCCCCGAATGGTTGGGAGGCAATCTGGACAGCCTCTGTGTCGACGCGCTGCCGAACGGCTTGCTGGCGGCTTTCGCGACCGAAGGCGGCGACGTCTACGCCTCGACCGACCAAGGGGTGTCGTGGGCCCGGCTCGCGGAGGGTGTGGGGCCGGTCCACTGCGTGCTCACAATCCCCTGACCCGGTGGGGCTCTAAGGGGGGAGGTGGGGGCCCGCTTGACCCTCCTCGCGGTGGGCGGTGGACCTCTACGGGCCCAAGCGCCGAGCGGCTCACCGAACAGAGCGATGCCGGTTGCCTCGGCCTCCACCTCCGCCCAGGTCGGCCAACTAACGGTGCCGGCCGCTGCTTCCCGCTATTAGGCGGGTCGTCAGCCAACCGGCACCGTTTTCATCGGTAACATTTTGTCGAGGTAGCTGCCTTCAGGTAGTTGCCTTCAGGTAGTTGCGTTCGAAAATCGCAGCCTAGGTCCCCGCGATAGCCGCCACCGGCAGGTTGGAGGCCAGGCCGGCCGGTTTACCCCACGCGCTGGCATCTCCAAAGCCGTAGACATGCCCATCAGCACCGGCCATGTAGTACCCGCCATTGTCGGGGCTGAGGGCGAGGCCCACTATGTTGGAGACTTTGACGCCCTCTCCAGGCAACGAGCCGTGGAACTTGGCTCCCGTGCCGAAATTGAAAGCGCCACCGTCGGCGCCGACGAGTATGTACCCGCGTCCGGTGGAAGAGGGCAGGATGGCCCGGATATCGTGCACGTGTTTGCCTATGCCCGGCAGCGAGCCGTAAAAGTGGGTGGTCCCAAAGGTGAAGACGCCGCCATCAGACCCCACCAGTAGGTAACCCTTGCCGCCCGGCGAGGCCACCATGCCTACCACGTCTTTTACGTGGAGGCCGAGGCCGGGCACGGACCCGTGGAACTTGGCGTCGCCAAATGTAAAGAAGCCCCCGTCCGCGCCCACGAGATAGTACCCGTGGCCGTCGGTAGTGGGAGCGATCGCCACTACGTCCATGACGTGCTTGCCGAGGTTGGGCAAGTCGCCATAGAACTTGGCATCACCGGCGGTCCTCACCGTGCCGTTGGCCGTGACCATCCAGTAGCCCTTGGCGCTCGGGGTGGCTGCCATACCTACTAGTGGCCCCGTAGTGCTCGACGTAGTCATCCCGCCGAGCGATAGCGCGGCGCCCGAGCCGTACACCTGGCCGCTGCGGGTGGCGAGCCAGTAACCGGGCAACGGGAGCTTGACAACCTGGGTCGAGATGCCTGAAGAGGAGGGCGCGAAAAGCAGGTGGCCGGAGAAAAAGGCCTGAATGCCGAGGTGCCCGCCGGAGAAGTACGTGGTCGAGCAGACGGCCTGGCCGGTTGTAATGCTGACCGGGACCTTGTGGCAGCCTAGTACCGGAACCCGGTTGCCAAAGAAGTTGACGGTGCCTCCGCTCGGCGGGGGGACGACCTTGGCCGTGTAGGTGACAGCCTGGCCCACGGAAGCCGGGTTAGCCGATGAAGAAAGCGACGTGGTGGTGCTGGCTGTGGTGGGCCGCGTGGTCGTGGTCGTGGTCGCGGTCTTGGCGTTCAGGTTTAGCTCGTCGATGGACCACCAGTGGGAAGTGGTCGAAGCGGTAAGCACGACCTTGATGTAGCGCGCCGTCTGGGTGGGGAAGCTTACGATCTCGGGTGTCGCGGTACCTGTGCAGGTAACGACCCTGGCCCAGGACGTATTGTTCATAGAGACCTGCAGCTCATAACCCCTGGCGTAATCGGTGGGCGAGTTGGGTGACACCATGGAAAGTTCGTGGAAGGACTGCGTCGAGCCCAGGTTCACTTCGAGGTACAAGCCCGGGGCTTGGTGCTCGTTAGTGCTGAAGCGGGTTGTCAGCTTTCCGTCCAATGCGTTGGCGGGCACGTTTGCGCTGCCAGACGGAGCGTTAGTGCTGGCCACCCAAGCGGTGCGGCTGAGGGCCGTCCCGCTCGGCGAAGCAGAGCAGTCGGTACCAGGGACCGTTGTCTTAGTCGTTGTGGTTGTTGTGGCTATTGGCGTTGTCGTGGTGGTAGCCGCCGAAGCCGATGAAGTTGTGGGGGCTAAGAAGCCGGCCACCATTAGAAGTGGCGCCACGGACGTGGCGCTCGCTGCAACGTGCCGGAAGCGCCGGCCGTGCTGTCGAAAGGTCATCTTTTACTCCTGTCTCGAGTGTCGAATGCTGCCAGTAGCTAGTTGGTCTTCCCGTCAGAGGCGCGCGAGAACAAACCTTCGTTGGGTGAGAATGTCGGGTCGCGCCACGTAGTCTTGGGCGTAAGCATGTGCCGAGCGATGTCAGGGACCGCGAAAGGCGCCTGAATGGCGACGCCGAAACCATCCAGGCGGGTGTACAGATCAGGCGGCCCTGCTATGAGCCCTAATCAGTTATCCGATGTTCATCTGCGGCCTCCCTGGTCGACGGATTACCAGGGTCTGGGGCAACGCAATCACAACGAGCGGACTAAGAACTGGTCCCGCTCCGGTACGGGACCTTTAAACCTAGTATACGGAGGGTCACGAAGAAGTGTGACAATATTTCTGGTACTTCGGTAGCGCCCTTTGACGCCTCGGGCGGGTGGGGGACCGGAAGGCAAAGCGCTAGGCGGCACTGCGTTTTGGGTGAGCTCTCGGAACCAGCGCTCCACCAAGTTGGGCATGAGCTCGAGGCCTGCGGACGATCTCGGTCAGCGGTTGTCTCCGCCGTGGTCATAGGCCTTCTGGGGGCTTTGGTGTTCGCGCGCCGCAGCGAGCGCGTGGCGGCTGCGGAGTTCCGCGGCCGTGGTTGCGTGGACCGCCTCCAGCCCGGCCCGGACGTACCGGCGGAACATGTTCACGGAAATGCCGAGCAAGCGGGCCGCCTCTCGTTCGTGCCGGCCACCGAGCAGAAGGGCGATCGCCTCTTGCTGGTGGGGTGAGAGTGCACCCGCGCGAAACGGTCCCGGCTCGGCGGCCGACAACGCTTGTCGTCCTTCGTTCGCCCGGTGGACATGGCCCGCCAAGGCCCGCCATAGTCGAGGCCGGCAGGTGTGGGTGAGATTAGGGTCCTGGCACACGTCGATGAAGGCGCTGATGACCGCCTGCTGGGCGCCCTCCGGATCGCCCGAGTTCAAGTAGGCGAGGGCATAGAGCGCATCGAGATGGTCGAGGATCCCCTCGGTGGGCCGGCTGCAGCGGCCTCTTGGCGCTGGGGGCCTGATCGGCGCGACAGCGTCCGGTCGCCATCGGCAGGCACGAGCAATCGTGGTGGACGGGGCCCGAGAAGCGTCGGGGACGCGTGGCGTCGAGTTGAGAAGGAGAGAGGGTGGGTGCAAGCGCGGCGCGTCGAGCCGACAGCAAGTAGAGCCCCGCTTGGCTAAGGAGCGCAGCCGCCAGAACTGCCATCGTGGAACCATTTTCGCTACTCCTGTTCCTGGTGCCTTTCGAGCACGGCGCTCGATGTCGCGTTACCGGGATCTAGAGCAACGGTGAGGTCCGCTGGCCTCGGCTGGCGAGCGTACCACCAGCAGCATCGCGCCGCAAGCGCCACGTCGAGGGCAAACGGTGGGAGAACACCAAGGTGACCAGGAGGATGACGATGACGAGCGTGATCGGCTCGATCTTGGCCGGTGCCCCTGGGCGAGCGGTGGCCAGCTACTGCCGTCGGGGCCTTTTGAACAGCACGGCGACCCTCCCGTCAGCCAGGGGGGTCATCCCGACTGCCTCCCAGCCGAGCGCGCCCTCCTCGTTGAGTGCGTGGACTGCGGCAGAGGCGCCCGGTGCGTGGGTGGGCGGCTCGAAGCTCGGGAGGTCCACGATCAGGTATTCCCACATGGTGCTGCCTCCATCATGGTTGGTGTTGGTGCTTGCGCCGGGCTTGTCGTGCGGTGTTGCTGCCGACGAGGACTTCGAGGATTTCTCCGATCGTGCGGTCCGGCCCGATGGCTTCTGGGAGCGGGAGGTGGGCCCGGATCTGGTAGCGGTTGCGACGGCCGTCGGTGTCTCTGTCCTTGACCACGTACCCGGCTGCGGCCAGGTCGGTGACGATCGCGTAAGCACTACGCTCGGTGATCCCCACTGCCAGGGCGATGTCGCGCAAGCGCACCCCGGGGTCGTGGGCGATGCAAACAAGGACCCGGGCATGGTTGGTGAGGAAGCTCCACTCCGTCATCGGAGGTGATCTTATCAGAAAAATTTCTAGAACGAGTTTGCTAGTACCTGTGAACTAGAGTATGATGTCCGTAGACGTTCCGAGACACAGCAGCCACAGGCTGCCAGCTGTTAGAGCGTCAAGGAAAGGATGTCACGATGTTGATGCGATTTGAACCGTTCCGCGACCTCGACCGGGTCACCGAGGAGATGCTCAGCGGGAGCCGGGCCCGTCCGGTCCCAGTGGACGCTTACCGCCGAGGTGATGAGTTCAAGGTCGAAGTCGACCTGCCCGGCGCCGATCCCGGCTCGATCGAACTGACCGTAGAGAACGACGTCCTCAGCGTGCGGGCGACCCGCACTGCGTTCCGGGAAGAAACTGATCAAGTCCAAGTGGCGGAGCGGGGCCATGGCCAGTTCGGCCGCCAACTCTTCCTCGGCGAAAGCCTGGACCGTGACCACATCACCGCCGTCTACCACGACGGTGTGCTCACGGTAACCATCCCGGTGGCCCAGCAGGCAAAACCCCGCAAGATCGAAGTGACCCACGTAGGAAGCGTGGCCCAGGCCGTCGAGGCAGCCTCCGTCACCGTCTGAGCCGGGCCCGGGAGGGACCGCTTCAAGTGGCCACCGCTCGGGTCCTCACCCGGCCGTCACCAGTAACCAGCTCGACTTTAGAACCGGCCCAATGGCCCAGGTTGTGGCAAGGCTACGCCTGAGACGAGGCGGTCCCCACCCGTGCGAGCACGGACGATGACGGGCTCTCAAACGAGCACTACACGACCACAAAGGGCGACCCACAATGGGTCGCCCTTTGGTCGTCGCTGGTGGCTGTGGAGGGCTTGGGACGCCGGGGAACCGGTTCCGACCTAGGTGGGGGCTCATCACCGCGCCCGTAAACTCTCGGCGCGATCGCAGCGCTCAGGCGGCGGTGCCGCGTGCAGCTTATTGGGCCGGCGCCTGCTCGGCGAGGGAAGCCGCGCTCGCTCCGCTCACGATCCGGCAAGGGATCTCTGCATCCTCGTCCAAATGGTAGCTGGCGCAGATCCGGTGGTAGCCGTCGGCGATGGCGAGAGGGACACCAGTGCCGAGCACGCCCCGTACGAGAAGCACGGGAGAGAGGCGCTCTCCAGAACGCGCCTTGGCGAGGTCGGCAGCAACATGGAAGTTTTCCGGCGGGAGCAAGGGCAAGGAGCTGGCCCGGAGGAGATCCTTGGCCTTGCGGTGCACGAGGGGTGCCGACTGCAAGGCGGACACGAGGGCGGCCGCGTCTTTTTCTTGGAGCAGGAGGCTCAGGTAATCTGCCGCCGCGGGGAAGTCGTGCTCGTCCGGCTCCTTCTTCCAGTGCTGCTTCTGCGGGCGCTTCCCGTCCTTGGTTGCGCCGCGCTCGCCCTCCTTGACGGCCTCACCTTTAGCGGCCTTGGCTTCCCGCTTTCCCACAAGGGCACCTCAGCCGTTCGCCGGATCCGGGCGGCGGCGCTCGAGCACGAGCGTACCAAGGCTTCCTTGGGCCGCTCGGGCCGCGGTCGGGTCATGGCCCCGCCCACGCAACGTGTAGGCAACCCCCACGGCGACCAGCATCCCGAGCGCGGGCCCCGCGAGGTACACCCAGTAGGCCGAGTACCTGCCGGTCACCACGTCGGGGGCGAGCGAGCGCACCGGGTTCATCGACGCACCGGTCACGGGGCTTGCCCACAGGCCGGCAAGGGCGATGTAGCCCCCGACGGCTATTGCGGAGAGCGCGCCCACGTTTTGGGCTCCAGAAGCCGTGCCGAGGATGGTCGTGACCAACCCGAAGGTGAGCAGGCCCTCCATGAACACGGCTTGGGCGTCGCCAGTGTGAGGGCCGGGGTACGTGGCACCGAGGCCGCCTACCTTGCCGAACATCGCCCAGAGGAAGAGGCACGCGAGCAGGCCGCCGACGACCTGGAAAAGGACATAGGCGGGGACCCTCCTCCAGGGGAACTCCAAGCGGAGCGCAAAGGCGACGCTGACTACCGGGTTGAGGTGGGCACCCGACACCGCGCCGGTCGCGAGTATGAGCGCCATGACCATGAGCCCGGGGGCGACGACCGCGGGCACCCTGCCTATCGCACCGCCGCTCGTGGCGTCCACCACGTCCGCTCCCGCGGCGACGACGACGAGGAAAAAAGTGCCGACCAGCTCCGCGAAGAGCCGGCGCCACTCGTACGAGAGGTCGGAAAAGTCCCTCACCCACGGCGGTGCGTCACCGAAGACCGCCCGGGCGAGCGCCGGCGATACCTCCCTTAGGACCGTGCCCTCTGCCGGGTCGGCCGTGGCGGGGCTGGGTTCGCTAGCCAATGCGGTTGAGCGTAGCCCTAGCCCGCGGGCTCTGCCAGAGGCGCTATGCCGTGGTAGCCACGGGTATGCACCCCCGCTCCCGTCGGCCACGCCGGGTGCCGCCAGCGCGAGGCTGTGTCAGCGGCGGGCAAGACGGCGCCCGCTCGGGGTAGCAGGCGGGGTGTAGTTGAGCTCGAAGTGGTGGTAAAGAGCTGACTCGTCTGCCTGAGAAAGCTCGTCGCCGTGCAGGTCGATGTCCGGCGCGGAGCGGACCTGCTCCTTGGTCACCGTGACCACCAGGCTATCGGGGCCGACGCGGGCCCCGCCCAGGGGCACGAAGGTCAAGTGACGGCCGATGATGCCTTCCTTGACGGTGCCGAACTGAGGCTGGTCGGTCTCGACGTCGACGTACACTTCTTGGAGCTTGCCGATCTTGTCGCCTTTACTGTCGATGAGCAGCTTCCCCCGCCATTGGGCGGCGCTCCAGCTGGCGTGGCTCTGATCTCGTGTGCCGGTCTCTTCGGACGAGCCGACCTCTTCGTCTCCAATCTCCGGCCCGCCTGCCTTGTCGCCGGGCCCGTCATCCATGAGCTCACTCATGACATGAACCTGCGACGGGTGTCCCGAGGGTCATTGTGTACCGGGGCCAGCACCAGGTGAGCTGTTCGATGCCCACCAGGATGTTGGGCTCGGCCAATCGGGCGCCAGCTTGCTGGGCGTTCGCTGCCGAAACAGTCGCGGCCCGCCAGACATGACAAACCGGTCCTTATGCTCAGCAGAAATCGGGTTGCGCTCTTTTTCACAAGTACCTCCACTTTGCTCTCAGGCGTCGCCGGGGACCGGGGCAACAGTGGCGCACCACGAGGTGCTCCTAGATCGAGTGTACGGCCTTCCGTTGATAAAGGCGGTGGCGCGGTGCCCTCATCGTCACTGCGGTGCCCTCATCGTCACTGCAGTGGCAGTGCACGGTTTCTCGAGCCACTGGGCAGCCGAGTTCGAGGTATCGGCATCAGGCGTTACCCTCGTGATGCCTTGCGCCGGCGCGCGGTACCGGCGCGGAAAGTTTGCTTCATCGCCCGGTCATTTGACGCTGGGCGGGGTACACTTGGCATGGAGCACTTCGCTGCGTCCTGTGTCCCCGGCCCCCGGCACGCCTAGAGCAAAGCTGAGGTCGACCGTGAAAGGGCGGCGCGGCCCAGTGCGTTCGAGGCCCGTGGTGGAAAAGACCGAGGTGTTCCTTTGGACATCGGGGCATCCGTCCTGGAATGGAAAGAGGTACCGTTAAATGGTCATTGTGCTGGCACTGTTGGTGGTCCTGTTCTTCCTGGGGATAGGGTTCGTCGCGCATTTATTGTGGATCGCAGCGTTCATTTTCCTGGTCGTCTGGCTCGTCGGGCTCGCAGTGGGACGCGGTGGGAGCGGCAGGCACCACTTCTATCACTGGTGAGTCCTGTCACTGCTGAGCTGCAAAGCAACGCCTGGGCCGGAGGCCCTCAGCCCACGTCCTGCGTATCATCGGCGCGGAGCCGTGAGTGAAGCAGGCGGCGGGCGCCGAGAACGGATCCTCGGCCTGCTCGTCGGCCACGGGGACGGCGGTTTCGGGACCAAGCGCCTGTGCCAGGTCTGCGCCGAGGCCACCGGCACTAGCGGCGCTGGCGTCATGCTCATGGGGGATGAGGTCCCCCATGGCTCGCTGTGCACCAGCAACAAGATGAGCGACCTGATCGAGCAGTTGCAGTATGCCCTGGGGGAGGGGCCGTGCATCGACGCCTACCACCAGGACAGGCCCGTGCTCGAACCGGACCTGGACCGCCCGAGCACGCCCCGGTGGTTGGCGTTTGCCCCGCCGGCCATCGAGGCGGGCGTGCGGGCCGTGTTCGGCTTCCCGCTCCAAGTAGGAGCGGTCCGCCTGGGGGCGCTCAACCTGTGCTGTGACCGCCCGGGGCCACTAAGCGACGACCAGCACGCCGACGCCCTGGTGATGGCCGAGGTCGCCGCTCAGGCCATCTTGGTCCTCCAGACGGGTGCACCACCTGACAAGCTCGCTCTCGCGCTGGAAGCGGGTGCCGACTTCCATTACGTCGTGCACCAGGCCGCGGGCATGGTCGCCGCCCAGCTCGAGGTCAGGGTCGGCCAAGCCCTAGTGCGGTTGAGGGCGTATGCCTTCGGCAACGACCGTCCCCTCACCGAGGTGGCCAAGGACGTGGTGGACAAGAAGCTGCGCTTTGACCCCCCGAGCGGCGAAAACGACCCCGTTCCCCTAAGCTGAAGCCCAGCCGTCTCATGGCTGCGAGCGGCCGGGCCGCTACCATCGTACCTGTACCTGTATCTAAGCTAAGTCTAAGGCTAAGGACCCTTTTGAGACCGGGAGGGGGCAGACGTGGCCAATACCGATGTGATTGGAGGCTCAGTGCCCAGGGAAGCGCTGCTGGCCAGGGCGCTGGTGGAGCTGGCGGACACGCTGGTGGCGGACTTCGACGTTGTCGAACTGCTGACCAGGCTGGCCGACCGCTGTGTCGAGGTGCTGGGCGTGGGGGCGGCCGGGCTCATGTTGGCCGGGCCCGATGGCGAGCTCCGGGTCATGGCCTCCTCCAGCGAAGCCACACGGGTGTTGGAACTGTTCGAGCTGCAAGCCAGTGAAGGACCGTGCCTCGACTGTTACCGTAGCGGCGAACCGGTAATGGACCAGGACCTCGCCACCTCCAACAGCCGTTGGCCGCGTTTCGCCGCCGAGACGCTCGCTGCCGGTTTCCACTCCGTCCAGTCCTTGCCCATGCGCTTGCGGGGCACTGTCATCGGCGCCCTCAACCTGTTCCAGGTGGGTACGGGTGAAATGCCAGGAGCCGACATCGAGGGCGCCCAGGCCTTGGCCGACGTGGCCACTATTGCCATCCTCCAACACCGCGCTGCCCTCGAAGCCCAGGTCCTCAACCAACAGCTCCAGCATGCTCTCAACAGCCGCATCGTGATCGAACAAGCCAAGGGGATGGTCGCCGAGCGGTCCGGCCTCAACATGGAGTTGGCGTTCTCGGCCCTGCGCACCTACGCCCGCAACCACAACTTGCGTCTCGTGGACGTGGCGAGAGAGGTTATCGACGGCTCCCTGGCCCCATCTGTGCTGCGCGCCAAGCCGAGCCGGTGAATGCCAGCAGCGGCCGGTCAGGCCCATAAACCATGGGCCTGTACCCTTCTCGCTTCAATGCCGCCCCCGAACCGGGCACCACGCCAGATAGCCTACGGGGTTGGCCGTGCGCAACGGGACTGTGGCGGGCGAGGCCTAGTCAATCGTGCTCGTCGACATCCACCGGAGGGAGGTCACGCACCTCGTCCTTGGTGAGATTGAGCCGGACGCCGTCGTTGACGTCTTTGACGGCGCTTATCGGGATGGCCACCCGCTTCTGGCCCCAGAGATGGCCCTCGTCGAGCAAGACGTGGGTGACGCAATGGTCGCCGGGGTGGACGACCAGTCCCTGCACTCGCCCGATGGCGCCATCGGTGGCGAATACGTGGTCGCCCCGGTGCACCTCGACTTCCCCCACGGGCACACGGTCATTGGTGATGACTTTGGCTGCACTGACGCCCGTGCCCAGGTTGCCCATGCCGCCCATGCCCATGCCGCCCATGCCCATGCCGCCCATGCCCATGCCGCGTGACCCCATGCCCAGCCCGTAGTAGGGCCACGAGAACATTTGGTCCTGGCCATACCCGGACCGGCTGTACCCGCCCGGGATGAACTGCGTCTCTTCTGCTTCATCGAGCTTCTCGAACTCAGCCTTGGTACAGGACAGCCTGATGCCGTCGGCCGTCGAGGCGGCGAGGTCGATCGGTACGAGGCGGCCTCTTTCTCGGCCGTGCTTCGGTTCGACCACGAGGTGGGTCAGGGCGCGAGCAACGGGGTCGACGACCACGCGTCTCAGCTTGCCACAGGCACCGTCAAGGCAAGAAACCTCGCTACCGATCGTGAAATCTGTCGGTCCGGTCATGATTGACTTCCTTTCACGGCTCATAGAGCCAACTTGATTGCTTCGAAAGCATTGCTCTCGTGGGATGCGTAACCCTTTACTATGTCGACCAGGTTGGGATGAAACCGTGGCGGCCTCTGAGCTCCTGGCCTACCTCCGACCAGGCCGCCTGGACCCGCTTACGCCGGCGTGCCCGTGCGTTGAAGGCGAGGCCGCCAAGGCAAAGCAAAACGACGAGCACCACGGCAACAACCAACAACATGGGCATCGCACCAACACCACCCTTGGTAGGCACATTTGGGCCACCTGCGCTACCGGGGCCCGGAGCAACGCCTGAAGCTCTCGAGGCTAGCAGCTAAGAGCCCTGTCCCGGTGGCAGTCCGGCCTGACCGGGCTCCTCGGGACGGGCCTCGGGCGAAGACGGTGCCCCGGGCGCGGCACCGGCCCGCTTAGCGGAGTGGCGCACCAGTGGGCCCAACGACCTTGCGTCAGCCACGGCACGCCTGAGATCGTCTCTTCGGCTAGCTGCCTGCCGGTCGCCGGACACCCGCAACGACAGGTAGGCAGCCGCGCCGGCGGGAATGGGTAGCCAGAAGTTGACCAACCGGTACCCGATCACGGCGACGATGGCGGCACCGCGCGTGGCGCCGAAGCCGACCAAGCTGGGCACGAGCACCCCCTCGACGACTCCCAGGCCTCCCGGGGTAATAGGGATTGCGGCCAGCACGTAGGCGAGGCCGTAGGCCACGAGCAGTCCGTCGGGGTTTTCGATGTGGCCGAAGGCCAGCAGGAAGACGAAGAGCGACCCGGCGTCGAGCAGCCAGTTGGCGGCGGCCCACAGCACGGCCCGGCGCAGCAGGGCGTGGTCAGCGGCCATGACCGTGACCCGCTCGGCGATCTGGTGCAGGACGCGGTCGGCGGTCTCGGCCGCCCCTGGCTTCAAGAACCGCAGGCGGGCCACCAGGTCTTTGATGACGAGCGCCGCTCGCTCCTCGCCCCTGGTGAGCAGCAACACAAGCCCGGCGAACGCGGCCAGCAGCAAGGCCCCCACTATGGCGGCGGTGGCGTAGATCGGGTTGAACCCGCTCACCGGGACCGAAACGATCAAGGCCAGCCACAAGATGGCGTTGAGGACCAGAGCCGAGCCGATCCCTTGGACGGCGAGGGCCAAGCCGGCATCGCTGCCACTGACGCCCTCATTGGTCAGCAATCGGTACCCGAGGCCGTCTCCGCCGGCCGTCCCGCCTGGGAGCACATGGCTCACTGCCAGTGTCGACAGGTCGATCCTCCAGATCCGGGAGAAGCGACTAGCCCGCGCCGGCAGCACCGCTTTGGTCAACTTGGCGTAGCTCGCCAGGCTGGCCACCTCGAGCACTGTTCCCAGCGCGACGAAGCCGAAGTTGACCCGCCCCAGCAGGTGCAAGGAACGGCGCACTCCGGCGACCTGGGGCAGCACCAGGTACTCGAGGACGAGCGCAAGTACCACGAGGAGACCGCCGCGCCGGAAGGGGTGCCTGCTGACCAGCCGGCGCCACAGTGGGACCGGGCCGGGAGCGGATTTCGACGTCGGCTGGTCCATCAGCTTCAAATACCTAGCCGAACAGGTACTTAACCGGACGAATGGAAACTAGGCCCTGGTCGTCGAGGGCCTTATCCCGTGCTCCACCCGCTGTTGTCCCCGTCGCTGGCCTTACGGTGCGCCAGGCAGGTCGGCTCTTGCCTGACCAGCAGGATGTTGGGCCCGCGACCGGGCAAGGTGCTGAGGTTGTGGACGTCGGGCGTGGGGATCTCGAGGTTTAGATGCCTCGACCAGTCCGGGGACGAGGTGCTGGCGCCGTTCGAGCTCGGCTTCTATCTCGGGCCAAGCCTCCTCAGCACGGTTACGCCGGCGGGCCTGGCTGTTTGAAGCGACAACGCCACTGCTCAGCAGGGCGACGATGGCAACGGCGAAAATGGTCCAAATGAGCATTGCATTAACACCACCCTTGTAGGCACGCTTAGGTCATGCGCTACCGGGGCCCGGAGCAACGCGGTCTGCGTTCACGATACTACCAGTTCGGCGTGGCGCTTCTGCGCCGCGCGGGTAACGGGCTACGGCTGCTCGGACCTGGTCCGCCCGGAGGGACACGAACTTGTCCCGTCGAGAAAAGCTACGCCTGGCCGCGGCAGTCGCTGCCAGTGCGAGCCTCCTGAAGGGCTCCAACTCCTGTTCCCTGGTTTCAGCCAGGGCCTCAGCGCGCCGCCCGTTGGGCGATCGCCAAGAGCTCCCTGAGCACCCGGTCCGAGGTGAGCTCGCTGACCTCCCACTTCCCAACTCGGCCGCTCGAATTACCGCCCGCCCCCTTCCACATGTCGCCCTCGTCGACTTGGACCTTTCGCGCTTCGATGTCGGCTTCGAGCAAAAGGTAGGGGTGGCGGTCCAACCGCGGCACTCCGACCTCGCCTTCGAGCGACATCCACAAGGCTATACGTGGCTTAGTAAAGCGTGCCTCGCCGCCCGGGTGCTCTTCGATCAACGCGTCGCCGCCCAATTGGCGGAGCCGCTGGAGCACGGCGTTCATGGCCGGCTTTACTTCGGTCTCGCAGGCTCTAGCGAAATCAGCTAAGAACTTTTGCCCGGCCGCCTGCCTTTCGGCGCTGAGCTCGGCCGAGTCACGGTCCCTTTGGGCCACTGCGGCCAGTAGCGGGCCGAAAGCGGCCAGCACTTCATCGGCTGTGGCCGTTGCGCCCACGGTTAGGCCCGGTCCTTCATCTTCATTGGCGCCAGCCGGGTCAGTCGGACGACGAGTGCCAGGAGTTGCAATTGGAGCTCCCATGGGATCTCCCCGATCTGCCTCGTAGCCGTCGGACATAGCGCCCGGCGCGCGTTCGAAGCCCGCGTAAAGCCTACCTCCGCTACGGGATGCTTAGGAGGCGCCGACGGCGCTCCGCCCTCAGCCACTTGGCGCCCAGTCCTCGGCCGGCTGTACCAAGACCAGTTCACGGTCTATGGCACACCTCGGAACCCCAGTAATGGCGAGGAGCTCCGAGCCGTCGATGGTCTCGCGCTCCAGCAGCAGTTCGATGACCCGGTCGAGGGTCTCTCGGTGGTCGCGGAGCAACTTGGTCGCCCGGGCTTCAGCTTGGCGCAATAGCCCAGCGACCTCTTGGTCTATGGAGCGCTGGGTCTCCTCGGCGTAGGGACGGCCGGCGAAGGGGTTGTCGCGGCTCGGCCCTTCCGGGCCGTAACCGACCGGGCCGACTTCGCTGGAAAGCCCCCACTCGCGGACCATCCGGGTGGCGAGGTCGGTGGCGCCAGCCAGGTCGTTGGCCCCTCCGCTCGAGGGTTCCCCCACGACGATGACCTCGGCCGCCCGGCCGCCCAGGCGTACGGCGAGCGAGTCGCTCAGATAGCTCTTCGGAAAAAGGTGACGCTCGGACACGGGCAGCTGCTCGGTGACCCCGAGCGCGGCCCCCCGGGGCAGGATGGTGACCTTGGCTACGGGGTCGGCATGCTCGGAGAATACGGCGACCAGGGCGTGGCCGGCTTCGTGGGCGGCGACAGAGCGCTTCTCCTCGGGGAGCAGCGCGTTGGAGGCGTCACGCCGGCCGATCAGGAGGCGGTCCCGGGCGGCATCGAAGTCTGCCCCAGTAATGACCTCCCGTCGGGCCCGCACGGCGTTGATGGCCGCTTCGTTGACGAGGTTGGCGAGGTCGGCCCCCGAAAAGCCGGGGGTGCCTCGGGACACGGCGTCCAGGTCGACGTGGCGGCCGAACTTCTTGCCCCGGCCGTGGATGGCGAGGATGGCGGTGCGTTCGGACTGGTTGGGAAGGGGGATCTCAACCGTACGGTCGAAGCGACCCGGGCGTAGGAGCGCTGTGTCGAGGATCTCGGCCCTGTTCGTGGCTGCCATGACGACCACACTGGCTCCAGGCTCGAAGCCGTCCATTTCCGACAGCAATTGATTGAGCGTTTGCTCGCGCTCGTCGTTGGACCCGAACCCGCCGGGGCCGCGCCGTCCCCCGATGGCGTCGATCTCGTCGATGAAGATGATGGCGGGGGAGCGCTTGCGGGCATCGGCGAAGAGGTCGCGAACCCTCGACGCGCCGACTCCGACGAACATTTCTACAAAACCGGACCCAGACAGGGCGAAGAAGGGCACGCCCGCTTCGCCGGCGACGGCCCTGGCGAGCAGCGTCTTGCCAGTACCAGGAGGGCCGACCATGAGCACGCCCTTGGGGCCGACCGCCCCGGCCGCGGCGTAGCGTTGAGGGTGCTTCAGGAAGTCCACCACCTCCATTACCTCGGCCTTGGAGCCCTGGTAGCCGGCGATGTCGGAAAAGCGCGTCGCGGGCTTCTCTTCGTCGTACACCCTGGCCTTCGACCGGCCGATGCCCATGATCCCGCCGAGGCCTCCGCCAAGTTGCTTGCGGCTGCGGCGGGCGATCCAGATGAAACCGCCGATGAGGAGAGCAACCCAGAGGAAGGTCCCGATCAGGCCCACCAGCGATGTCGCGCTCTTGCTGGAGCCCGTCACTTGGACCTTGTGGTCGAGGAGGAGGGGGCTAAGAGCGGTGTCGCCCAAGGCGACTGGGATCTGGGAGGTATAGGCGGCGCCGCTGTCGAGCTTGCCGCTGACCGCGCCCGTCGACGTGATCGTCGCCGTGGACACCTTGTTGGCAGCTACTGCGTTGACGAAGGCTGTGTAGGTGAAGTTTTTGACCGGCGCATGCTTGGTGTCGACGCGCCAGAGGAAAAGACCAGCGATGACCAGGGAGAGCACCATGACCCAGGCCCGCCACCGCTGTGGCGGTGGGACCGCTATTGGGGCCCGCCCACTCGGCGGCCGGCGCGCGGGCGGGCTCGTCTGCCCCCCGGTGGCTTGGTGGCGCGTGCCAACAGGGCGCCAAATTTCGAAGAATGGTCTCAAACGGTTGATCGCGCCTCCAGGGGTGCACAAACGACAATGGGACGTCCCCCCGCAGGGACCAGGCCGAGGTAACCACAGCTTACTCCCTTTGCTCCCTTGGGCGACCTCCGTTTGTGCAGAGCTCCGGCTGGCGTCGATCTGTCTGGCACCCCACGAGGGTGGTGGCACTTGACCAGCGTCGGAGCTGACGACAAAAGGACGGCCCTCGGGGCCGTCCTTTGGCGCTTTCTGGTTGTCCGTCATGGTCCGTGGTCCCGCTCGCACGGGTGGGGACCGCCTCGTCACAGGCGTAGATTTCACGCCCGAGCATTGGGCCGGTTCTAAAGTCGAGGGGCTTGCACGGATGACGGCTGGTCTGGGCCCGAGCGAACCGCTTGAAGTGTTCCCTCTCGGGCCCGCATCAGGCTAAGGAAAAAACCTGGACGGGCGAGTTCTGTGCTGACATTTCGCCCTCCTCTCTGGACCTGGTCGGTCCTCTGTCGGCAGGCAGGCTAATTGCCGGTGTCTGGAAGGTCTGACGCTCATGGTACTCCTGGTTTGTCAGTACTAGGCGCTTAAAGACCTCCCAACGACAAAAGCTTGTGGATCGAGGGCAGGCTGTTGTCTATGCGGCTGTCGCGATCCCGAGGTGCTCGAAGAGATCCTCCATACCTGAGCGCAGTTTCTCGTAGTCGTGCTCTACGGGTGTCCAGTTCCTGCCGCGGGCGACGTGGCGTGGGCTGCGC
>JAJYMB010000058.1 GCA_021787365.1 Actinomycetes bacterium
CAAAGTACGGGCCACATCGGCCTGCAGCTTGCCACGGCGGAACATCTCCGCGGCGCGCAAGCGACGCCGTTTCAGCGCTTCGAAGTCACGCCGAGGACGGGCAGGTGGTCTCGTCCTGCCCTTTCTACCACGAGGTTTTGGGGAAGTTCGCACTACCACATCATATCACGCTTGTGTAATTACATCACTGTATTACCGAAACCTCTTTAGGCTTTGGAACTCTAGGCTTTTAGGCCTGCGCCTCGGTGAGTGGCCCGGGGACCTGAGCTTGTCCCGAATAACGCGAAGAATAGAGCCAGCAGTGCGCCCAATGGCCGCCCCCTAGCGCGGAGCGGGGCGGGAAGGACCGCCGGCATATCTCCATGGCATCAAGGGGTAGTCCTCGTTGCTCACGGCCTGGAGGAGCACATAGCCGATCCCGGGTAGGAGAAGACGACCTCGACTAACAGGGCGCCGCTCACCACGAAGCCGAGAGACAAGGCGAAACTGGCTATGGAGGGCAGCACCGCGTTGCGGGCGGCATAGGTCATTATGATCCGACGCTTGGGGAGGCCCTTGGCTTCGGCCACCATGGACACCCCGACGAGCACGGCTGTCCACGGCAGGGCTGCCGCGATGACCGAAGCCACCGAGGACGGGAAGTACGTGACCGACGTGCCGAGGTTGCCGTGGAGGAGGTCCCTCCAGTAGGTCACGTACTGTGACCCCAGGCCGGCGTGGTTGAGGCCGAACAGAGCGGTGAGGGACTTGACCGCCGCCGGGGAGAGCTGGCCCTTGTACTTCGCGATCATGATCTCGACCGGGTTCCCTGGCATGAGCCGGGGTATGAGAAAGTTGAGGGTCAAGGCCGCCCACGCCGTCAAGAGGTAGAAGAGGAACCGCCGGGCGAAAAACCTCATGGCTTGCGCTCTCCCTCAGGTCGTGCTCTGCACCGGTCGGCGCTCCGCGTCCACGGCATTGCTCAATCGCCGGCCAATCTCGCGGCGGGGGAGGAAAAGACGGAGGGCGGCCTCATGAACGCCGCTGCTCGTTGGGTGCCTGACATCTTGCCCCGCAGCAACGTCAACGCCTCGTAATAGCCCTGGTAGTCGAAATTGACGACACCACCCCGGAAGAGCTCGTGGCACCGTGCAGCTGAGAGCCAGTCGTCGAACACGGCACTGATGTCCACGACGACGTCAGGTTTGAAGCCATCAGCGTCTTCCCAGTTGTCGGCGAACCAAAGCTCGGGGCGGTGCCCGCTCACGAGTTCGAGCGCCCGCTCGACGGCGAAGTGACAATTGGCATGGTCGCGGTGCAAAGAGCCCCGCCAGTGCGTCACGACCGTACGCGGCCGGCGCTCGTCGATGATCCCTGCCACCTCCAAAGCGACGCCCTGGCTCGCGAACAGGTCACCGTCGGGGTGTCCGAGCACCCGGCACTCTGCGCCGAGCCGGCCCGCCGCCTCCGCCGCCTCCGCCAGTTTTTGGGCCTTGTAGGCACCCCGGTCTTTGCCCGGATGCCCCCCTTCACCGGCTGTCAGGTGCAAAAACAGCACCTCGTCGCCGGCTTTGGCGTACAACCGGGCCAAGTGGCCGGCCGTGAAGTCCATGTCGCCCACGTGCGCCCCTATGAGCAACAGGCCGCCGCTCATGGTTGGCTCACCGTTTGGGCCGGTGCTGCGCCGGGAGATCTGGTTTGGCTCAATTGTTTTTCGTAGATGCCGAAACGGCGGGTGACCTCGAAGCCGGCCCGGTGGTACAACCTCCATGCGGCGTCGTGCTCGCCCGTCCAGAGGAACCAGGCGCAATGCATGCTGCGAGATGCCATTTCTCGCAACGTCTCGTGCAGCAGCACGTTCCCGAGGCCAATGCGGCGGAACTCATCGGCCACTCCGAAGGGGCCGAAACGGTCGGGGCAGCCGGCAAATGCGCCGAATATCGTAAAGCCGGCGACTTGGTCGCCCCGGGTCGCCAACTGGATCTGTTCCGGGCTCGTCCCTTGGCGCAATGCGGAGCGGACGACGGCCCCCCAGTCCCCACTCAACTTTTCACACAGCTGGATAAGCCGCGAATACCACTCCACCGCCGCGTAGCCGAATTGCCAGCCATCGGCTTCCAGGCGGGCCTTTTGCCTCGCCACGTCCGGGGGCACCTCATAAGACGCCAGCAGCACGTCCATGGCGTTTACGGTTGCGGAGCGGCGGTAACCAGCCTGCTCGAAAAGTTTCTCGCTCCCCGGGTACCTGTCTAGCGGCACGCCGGGGTAATAGTAAGCCGGAGGGTAGGGAGTCACGGCCACGCTCGAGCACCCGCGAGCCGCCAAGTAGGCCTCTGCCCGCTGTAGTAACTCGCTCCCGATGCCTTGGCGCCTGGTTGCGGGGTCGACGACCAGTGCTTGCAACCAACCCTCCGCTTCGCCTTCAGCCGCCGCTCCGACGCCGTGGCGAACGGCGACGGCGTTGACGAAACCTCTCAGCTTGTCTTGGTCGTCCCAAGCTTCGATGAGCCCTTCTTCGGCGAAGTTGTCGTCCAGAAGGGTCGTGGTGACGAACCGGTCCAGGTGGACCTGGTCTCGGGGAAGGCCCCTGTTCCAGCAGCTGACAAGGGACGCCTCATCACCACCCCTGTATGACCGGTAGCGCACCCGGGTCCCTCCCTTCTTGTTGCTAGTTTACCTAGTGAGAGCAAGTTTAGTCAATTATTGGCAGAGGCGGTTGGCGCGACAGCACGTCGGCGTCCAGGGCGGCGCACCCGTGGTGGCTGGGCGCACGGGCACTGGCGCGAGTTCCTCGTCCTACAGGTGCCCCGCCGGCTTCTCGCTTCTCCGACCTGGCCTGTACACATCGAGATAGATTGAAATATCATGACTTGATGCTCAGCCCGTTCCACCATCGAGGTGGGCCCTCGAGCAGGTTGCCGGATCGGTTTGCTTCTAGCTGGGCCCCCTCCATCAGCCTGGTCGAAATGCGGGCCAACCTCGCTGCCAATGGCCCCGAACTCTATGTCGGGGCCGATGGGAGGGGCCTCGTCTGGGCGGGCCCCGAGCAGAGCGCGCTCGTGCTCGGGCCACCGCGGTCG
The DNA here is from genome assembly GCA_021787365.1 of Actinomycetes bacterium. GTDB lineage: Bacteria > Actinomycetota > Acidimicrobiia > Acidimicrobiales > Palsa-688 > JAJZYO01. Next base: position 3,060 of record JAJYMB010000058.1, read on the forward strand.
GGCAAGACGTCCGCGGTCGTCGTCCCGAATGTCCTGGCCGCGCCGGGGGCGGTGGTGGTCACCTCCACCAAGCAAGATGTGCTGAGGGCGACGCTGGCGAGCCGCCAGGAGGTGGGGAAGTGCTGGGTGATGGACGCGAGCGGCACGATAGGAGCCCCGGCGGGGACCGCCGCGCTCCGCTGGTCGCCCGTCCAGGCATCCCTTTCCTGGGAAGAAGCGCTCGTCACGGCCAGGGTCATGACAGCGGCAGCCAGGCCGGGTGGCTATTTCGGCGAGAGTGCGCACTGGACCGAGCGTGCTGAAGCCCTTCTCGCCCCGCTCCTGCATGCTGCAGCGCTTTCGGGAGCTGGAATGCGCCAGGTCCTCGGCTGGGTGCTGCGCCAAGACCTCTACAACCCCAAGGCGGCCCTCGACGGCGTCGGAGCTGTCGTGGCGTCCGACGTCCTGGCCGGGATCCTGTCGACCGAGGACCGGGAAAAGAGCGGTATCTTCTCGACGGCGGCCGGCGTGCTCGGGGCCTACCGTTCGGAACGGGCACTAGAGGCCGCCGATGAGCCCAACTTCGACCCGGGCCGGTTCCCGGCCTCGGGGGAGACCGTGTACATCTGCGCGCCCGCTCGCTACCAGGCGCTAACCGCCCCTGTCGCGGTTGCCTTTTTGGAACAGGTCCGGGCTGCCACCTACCAGGCCGCTTCCGTCGGGTGGCTGCGCCTGCCGGTCACCCTCGTCCTCGACGAAGTGGCCAACATCGCGCCGCTTCCCGACTTGCCCGCCATGGTGAGCGAAGGAGGTGGCCAGGGCCTCCTGACCCTCGCCTGTTTGCAGGACCTTTCTCAGGCGAGGGGGCGGTGGGGGCAGGCGGCCGAGGGGTTCTTCTCGTTGTTCGGCACCAAGGTCGTGCTGGCCGGTATCGGGGACATGAAGACGCTGGAGGCGGTCTCGCACCTGTGCGGCCAGGTGGACGTGCCGGTCCGTTCGGTCAACGCGTCGGCGTGGTGGTCGGGGCGGCCCTCGGCGAGCACCACCTGGTCTTGGAGGCGCCAGCCGCGGTTGCCGGTGGACCAGGCGCGCAGCTTGCCCACCGGCTCGGCCCTGGTGCTGGCCGGCGCCCGGCCGCCCCGGCTCGCCCGCCTCACGCCTTGGTGGGCCTACCCGCCCTTCGCGGAGGCACGTTTAGCGCCGGCACTGCCCGCCAGGCCGCCCGAGCCTCCGGCGGTGCAACGGCGCGGCCAGCCGCTGCCGCCATCGCCACCTCCTGGCCAGGGAAAGTCGGAGGACATCTCGGTCGAGTGGCACAAAGTACCGGGCCGGCGCCGCCTCCACCCGCCCCCGCCGCGGTTCTGAGACCAGTCAGGTAGAGGGAATTGTCCCATGGTGCCCGTGGGAGCGCCAGGCCGCTCGGTGAGTCCTTGGAGAAACGGACCTCCGGTCCTGCTTTCCTCCGTGCGCCGTCCGGCATAATGCGACGGGGTACGCTACGAACGATGGGTTGCGGGCGGGTGTGGTTATGATCGCTGCGCTTTACCCGGTACTTGTTGTTGCTGGCTCAGCCGGCACCTCGTACATGGGCTCCTCGTCGGCGCCAAGAACACGTAGGGGGCTTTGGGAGTGACTGAAGACGGGATCGCGCTACGTTGGCCGACGCGCGAGGAGGGTGAGCGCCTTCTCGTCCTCCTCGGGCTACCCGAGTTCGACCTCCGAGCTGTACTCGAGCGCTACCCGGACGACCGAATGCCTCCGTGGTGGTGGCCCTGGCTGCGCAAGTCGCACGCTCGACTCCTACGTGAGATGGGCCGTCCGGGGAGGGTGGAGCTGCTGCCGGCGGGTGCTCCCGAGTTCGGGTCCCTCCAGCCGTTCTTCGGCATCTACGTGCTGCTCAGTGCACTTCCTGACGTGCTCGAATGGCATGCTCGCCGCGGCATCCCGCCGGAGGTCTCCTGGGCCACGCTCAAAGACCTGGGGCGCCAGGTCGGGATCTACCGTCGCTTCCACGGGCGGAGCGGCTTCGACGAGTTCGACTGGGTGTCCCGACACTTTCGCGGGCTCGTTTTCCAACTCGGCAGGCTCCAGTTCGAGCGTTCGGTGGTAGAGGAGGAATGGCGGTCAGATCCCGAACTGATTGCGGCGGCCGGTACGAGCGGTCGGGTGCTGGCAATCCACATACCCGAGGGAGGGCCGCTGTCACCCGAGCTTTGCGACGAGGCGTTGGCTAAGGCACCGGAATTCTTTGCCCGCCACTTTCCCGACGAGGTGTACCAGGTCGGGACGTGTGATTCCTGGCTGCTCGACTGGCAGCTGAGCGAATACCTCCCGCCTGAGGCTAACATCGTCCGCTTCCAGCAGCGGTTCAAGATGCTCTCCGGTTGCGCCGTGGGTAACCGCGCCGTCTTGAGGTTTGTCTTCTACCGCAACGACGCCGCACTCGACGAGCTGCCACAAGGCACCGCGCTCGAGCGGGCGGTCGTCGCGCACCTAAGGGCCGGGCGCGACTGGTTCGTGCGCGCCGGCTGGTTGCCCCTGGGAGAGGCTGTCGATCAGGGCTTAGGCACATCCCGGGCGGAAGACTTACCAGGATGAGCGCTCGGAAAATAACCGTCTGGCCAGGCGTGCAAGAGCCGAGCCGGTTCCTAAGAGTGACCAGCCGGAGCGGTCCAAGGAACAATTGTGAACGAAGAGAGAGGGAACGATGATGGTGAACGAGGACCGAAATGACTGGTCCGGTCTCGATGCCTTGGTCCCGCGGCCAAAGCGGGTCGTCCGGGGGCACGGGGAGTTCTTGGTGGGCCCAGGCACCAGGTTGGTGGCCGACAAAGACACCGTAGAGGCTGCGGAGGCAGTCCGGGACGCGCTGAGCCCTGCGACGGGCCTGCGCCTGCCACTGACCCTCGAGAGCGGCGATGCAGTGTCGGGCGGCGACATTGCGCTCGAGTTGAAGCCGGCACTCGGTGAGCTGGGGGCTGAGGGTTACCGTCTAGCGGTCGAGGAACGGGGCATCAAGATGTTCGCAGCCGTACCCGCCGGCCTCTTCTATGCGACCCAGACCCTGCGCCAGCTGCTCAGGCCCGAGATCTACCGGTCGGCGCCGGTGCAGGGAAAGCGGTGGTCCGTTCCAGCAGTGGAGATCGAAGACCGGCCGCGCTTTGGCTGGCGAGGCGGGATGCTCGACGTCGGTCGGCACTTTCTCCCCAAGAGCGTCCTGCTCCGGTTCGTCGACCTGCTGGCCATGCACAAGTACAACGTCTTGCACCTGCACCTTACAGAGGACCAGGGCTGGCGCTTCCCCTCTCGTCGCTACCCTCGGCTCACCGAGGTCGGCTCTTGGCGCAGGGAAACGCTGCGGGGCCATCGAGGAGAGCGAGGAGGGGACGGTACGCCGCACGGAGGCTTCTACACAGCGGACGACCTTAACGAATTGGTCGCTTACGCGGCCCGTCGCTTTGTAACGATTGTCCCCGAAATCGACCTTCCTGGGCACACACGCGCTGCGATCGCCTCCTATCCCTGGCTTGGCAATACCGGCGAGGCGCTCGATGTGAAGACCAGTTGGGGGATCGACACGCACGTGCTGAACATGGAAGAAAAGACGCTGCAGTTTTGTCGCGACCTGCTCAACGAAGTCATGGAAATCTTTCCGGGCCAGTTCGTCCACATAGGCGGAGACGAGTGCCCGCGCACGGAATGGGAGCAGAGCAAGGCAGCACGGCAAAGGGCAGCTGACATCGGCCTCGCGCAGGGCGTCGACGGCCTCCAGGCCTGGTTCACGACCCAACTCGGCGGGTTCCTCGCCGAACACGGCCGGCGGTTGATCGGCTGGGACGAGATCATCGAGGGTGGGCTAGCCCCCAATGCCGCGGTCATGTCCTGGAGGAGCGAAGAGGGCGGCATCGTCGCCGCCAAGGCCGGCCACGACGTCGTAATGACGCCCGAGCAGTGGTGCTACTTCAACTACTACGAGTCAGACGACCCTCGTGAGCCGTTGGCGCACTGGTCCGGGTGCATCCCTCTCGAGCGTGCATACGCGTATGAGCCGCTGCCGGCGGCGCTGTCTGGCGAAGCCGCGGCGCACGTGCTCGGTACACAGTTCGCGATCTGGACCGAATACGCGCCGGATCAGGCAACCGTCGAGTACCTCGCCTTTCCCCGAGCGTGCGCACATGCGGAGGTGGCGTGGTCGAAGAGCCATGAGGATTGGGAAGACTTTCGGGCGCGCGTCTCGCGCCACCTCCGCCGCCTGGAGACCTTGGGCGTCAACTTCCGTCCCCTTAATGGCCCTCATCCCTGGCAAGAGGGGGGCACCGGTGACCGCCAACGTCCCGCGCACCGCGGGCCCGCCAAGGCACCCGTTGCTGGCTCGTCAGGGGCGCTCGACTCGACCGGATGATGACTGGGCTGGCCATCGTCGGCACGGCGGCGCAGCGGGTCAAGAGTTGACCGAGCCGAGTAGGAGCCCCCTCAGTAGGTAGCGGTTGAGCCAGATCACTACCGCCACCGGTGGCAATAGGCCGATCAGCCCGGCGGCAGCTTGGAGCCCGTAGTTCGTCGAGTAGCGGGTCGTGAACTGGGGGATGAGGACTGTGATGGGTTCGGTGTGCAAGGTAGGCGCAAAAGCGAGAGGTATCAAGTAGACACCCCAGGTGGTCAGGAACACGAAAACACCGGCCGCTGTGAGCCCGGGGCCGATGAGAGGCACAGTGATACGCCGGAGCACGGTGAGCGAGTTGGCACCGTCGATGCGAGCGGCCTCCTCTATGTTCAGAGGCAACGAGGCTATGTGGCTCCTAAGTAGCCATGTCGCGAGCGGGAGGGACGAGGAGGCATTGATCAGGACCAAGGCCTGGTAGGTGTTCACTTGGTGGAGGTCCGTTGCCTCTCGGAACAGCGGTATCAACACTGCATAGACAGGTAAGGAGATCGTCCCGAGTATGGCCAGGAAAAGGACATTGGAGCCCGGGAACCTCCAGCGCGCGAAGGCGTAGGCGGCCAGGACGGCGACGACCAAGGTGAACACCATCGTCCCGAGGGCCTCTATCGCAGAATTTCGGAGTGCCTCCAAGAACTGCGAGGAATAAGCGGACGACCCATTGAGCAAGGACTTGAAGAAGCTTAGGGTGAACGGTTCGGGGATGAGCGGGGGAGGCGTGGACCCCAAGCCGACAGGTTTGATAAGGCTCACTACGATAGCCCAATAGATCGGGACGAGCGTCCATACCAAGATGACAACGCCAAGGACAACCTTCGCCAGGCGGCGGGCAGTCGCTCCCTTGTGGCCCACGACCATCAGTACGAGACCTCCCGGTACAGGCCCTTCAAGTAGAAGACGCTAACGAGGAGCGTCGCCACGGTCACTACCATGGAGGCGGCGATCCCATAGCCAAAGTTGAAGTCCTGGAATGCGTACAAGTACAGTTGCTCGACCGCCGAGAGCGTCCCGGGCGAGTAGCCGTTGAGGACCACGATCTGGTCGAAGGCCCCGATCCCGAGCACAGTGGCTTCGAGAAGCCCGATGGCCAGTGCAGGACGGAGGAGCGGGAGCGTTATCCTCGTAAAGCGACGGTGGCCAGTAGCACCGTCCACGGCTGCTTGCTCGAAAAGAGTTGGGGGGATGGACTCCAAGCCGGCGAGGACGATGACGGCGGTAATGGGAGCGACCTGCCACACCAACGTGACGGAGATCGCGACCCTTGCGCTGATGTTCCCTCCCATCCACAAGATCGGGTAGGACACGATGTGCAACCCAACGAGGAGCCCATCGAGCAGGCCGGTCTGAGGGTTGAAAATGAGCGACCACAGGTCTCCCGAGACCGTTCCCGGCACGGCCCAGGGGAGCACGATGATTGCCAGCAAGATGGCCCGGAAGTGCTTGACGTTGTGGAGGAACATTGCCATGGCTGTGCCAACCACAAGGGAAAGAACAGTGGTGAGGGCGAGGTACCAAACCGTGTTGAGCGCGGCGTGAAGGAAACTTGAGTCGGTCAGGACACCTGTGTAGTTGCTGGCACCCGTGAAGGCGTGGCTAGGGACGAGAAGGTTGTCGACGTGCAGGCTGTCCCACACACTGAGCACGAGCGGGTAGAACACCAACCCGCCGATCACTGCGAAGGCGGGCAGGAGCATCAGGTAAGCAGCCCCGTGGCGCCTTAGTAGCGGCAGGTGGCGACGGCCCGGGGACGCCGGAGCGGTCAGGGCCGCCGCCACGGGTGGTTGCTGACGCTCAGCGACTCGCGCCACCGCACCTGGCTTTCATTACCCGGTGGAAACAGAACCCGCAGTAGGACAACTTCGCCCTAGAACTCGTGGGTCTGCTTCTCCAGGGACTCGACTTGGGACGCTAGCTGCGACAGCGCGGCTTCTGGCTTTGACTTGCCCTCTACGACGTTTTGGATCATGGTAGCCACGTCCGTGCTGAACTGGGGGTACCACACAGGCGCCCCTTCAGGGAACAGCGGGCGCACCGAGGGAAGTATGTTCAGTACCGTCTTGCCGTCGTAGAGCTTCCCCTGGGCTACAAGGGTCTTTATGGCAGCCGTCTGCGACGGTAGGTCCCCGAGGTTCGGGTTGTTGTACTCGAGTAGCTGCTGGGGGAGCTGCTCCCACCAGTAGATGAACATGGCCGCCTGGGCCTTGTGGGTGGACAACTTGGGGATCCCGAGGCCCTCGGGTAGTTCGAAGGTACCGGTGGCGTGGCCGTCGTTGCCGGGGAAGGGGATGAAAGCGATGTCGTCTTTCGCCACCTTGGACACCGAGGGGTCCTTGAAGGTCGCGGCGAGGCCGCCAGGCGACGCCGAGAGGACTACCGCGATCTTGCCCGCTTGGAACAAGCTGTTCGTCTGAACATCGGTCAGCGAGATCTCACCCGGGGGGACGAGGCCGTCCTTGTAGATCTCCTGTTCGAACAGGAGGGCCTGCCCACCAGGGCTCGACAATGATTTGAAGGTCGGCGCACCGGTCTTGGGGTTCAGCAACTCGGTCCCCGTCGACTTGATAAGCACGTACCAGGGCGTCGGAGTACCTTCTGTAACCGAGAGCGGGATACCTACTGGGTATTGCACAATGCCCTTGGCCTTGATCTGCTTTGCGTCTGCTAGAAGCTGCGCCCAAGTGGTGGGAGCTTTCGTGATTCCAGCCTTGCGGAAGTAGGTCATGTTTAGGACGGTCCCCCTGAAATCCATCAGGTAAGGCATGGCGATCTGCTTACCCTTATAGACGAAGGCTGGCGACATCGGTGAGCCGGCTATCACCGAGTGGGGTAGCAGCCTATTGAGGGGCGTGTACCAGCCGGCAGCACCGAACTGGCCTACCCATGACCAGTCGACCTCGCCCACGTCATAGGGGGAAACATTGGCCGCTTCGGAGGTGACGACCTTGTCGTGGATGCTGTCCCAGGCAAGGCTCTCCAGGTTGACCTTGATGCCGGTAGCCTTCGTGAACTTGGCTAGCTGTGACTTCGGCATTTGGCCCCACGGTGGCAACAGCACTGTTATCGTGCTCCCGGCATATTTCTTGGTCAGGAAGGAAGCCCCGGCTTGACGCGTCTTTGGCTTCCCACCTTTGGCCGCCCAAGCCGTGCCCTGAGTTGCGCTGACCAGTGCGAGAGCCGTCAGTGTGGCTGTTGCTATGGTGGTCCCCCTCCTCCCGAGAGACCTGTGGGCGACTCGGTTCATTGTCTTCTCCTCCTGGTGTAAGTAGTTGGTGGGTTTCACTGTGCTCCTCTCATCCTCTTGTAAGGAATTAGCTGGTTTCATCGTGTTCGTGCTGCATTCTCACAGGGTTGCTCCTGGGGTTGCCGAGCAAAGGGACAGCGCGAGGGCACCGGCCCCGACCAATGCCGAGTCCGCGTCGAAGCTGGCGGCCACCACCGCAGGAGGGAACGGTAAACAGCGATTGATTATGTGTTCCACACGCCTTACGACGGGTTCCCAGCGCAAGAACCCGCCCCCGATCACGACCCGTTCGGGGTCTGTGACGGCGGCGACGTTCGTCGTCCAAAGTGCTATCTCCTCTGCGATCTCATCGCAAAGGGCGGCAGCGCGGGGATCGCTCGTAGCCATCAGGACCAACTGTTCCATCGTGGCGGTGACGCCTAGGCGTTGCCTGGCGCGCTCTGGGATGGCCCGACCGCCTATGCGGTCTTCGAGAGGAGCCTGACCGGGCTGGTGGTTATGGAGCGCCTCGGACGAGGGTACGATGTAGCCGATCTCGCCTGCTGCGTCATGGGCACCCCGCGCGACGCTGCCGCCAAACACGATCCCTGCACCTATGCCCGTACCGAAGTTCACGTAGAGGCCCTGGGCCACTCCCTTCAGCGCACCCCAGGTTGCTTCGGCGAGAGTGGCCGCCCTGAGGTCGTTAGTCACTCCTATAGCTAGATGAGGGAACTGTTCCCGCAGGCGAACCGGTATACGCAAGTGCGACCAGCCCGGTAAGCCGGCGATGTCCACGCCGTCCTCCCTCGTGATCCCCTTGCTGGAGACACCTAGCCCGGTTGGCCGTAGCCCCCGCTGTGCCGCTTCTCTCAAGACCTCGTCGGCAAGGCAGAGCGCGCTCTCGAGCACTCGTTCCGCGCCCCGTCCTGGTTCGGTCGCTAAGGCCCGTCTCCCGTGTAGGCCGCCGTGGTGGTCCATTAGGGCGGCGGCGAGCTTGGTACCGCCGATGTCGAGCGCCATCACCGGCTCGTCGTCCTTCACGTGCCTGCCACTCTCACTGTGAGGCGCAGTGACCGCGACTCGGCTTCCATCACGAACACCTCGAGACCGTCCTGGTCCGCCGTGTGACGTCCGACCACGTTGCCTCCGGTTACCCTCGGCTCGTCGACAAGGCCCGAAAAGGCCACCTCACCTTTGGTCGCAGGACACGAGAAGTCGAGCGTCACTTCTCCATCTCTCTCTTGGAGGCCTAGGAGCTCCCAGGTGGAGTAGGCAAGCAACGTCGCGCCCCCAAGCTCGAGCGAGACCGGGAGCAGCCGCGCCCCTCTGCCGGCGAGCTCGACGCCGGCAAGGACATCGGGCATTTGTCGTCGCTTGCCGTCGGGTGAGCTGTAGTGCACCCGAGTCATTGCCGGCAACTCGACCGGGTTGACGAGGCACACGACCCCAGCACCGGGCCCGGCCAACTGGAAGGCGGCACACGGGAGCGGGCTTGCCCAAGCCCGACGTGGCCCAGCCGCCCCCTCTACAAGCCGTATCACGAACTTGTGCTGGCCTTGACCGGCCGTTGGCATGTACCGCAAGTTGAAGCCGATCATTGTGACCGTCCCCTCGCCGACTGCACGGGTGAAGGCAAATGTCGACGCCTCCCCATCACTCAGAAGGACTTCGGCCCCCAGAGGCAGGTCCCAACTGCGGAGCGCTCCGGCCGCGACGACGTCCGCGCCTTCCTCGTCATAGAGAACGGCAGCTGCGACGGTTTTGGGCCTTGCGAGACTGTTGCCGTGGCCGAGCACCAAGTCTGAGAGCAGCCGGCAAGGCTGGAACCCTTCGTCGAGTTCGGGCAGCGAGGGCAGCACCACTAGGTGCCCTCCTCCTAAAACGTACTTGACTAGGAGCTGCTGGACCTCCCTAGCCATGAAAGGCCCCCCCGGTACCCACAGTTGGCGAAGAGCGCTCAGTTCTTGCTGAGTAGCGGTCTCGAGGTCGACGTAGCCGAAACTGATGCTGTTCAGCGCCATCAAGGAGGCGAGGCTGGCGGCCTTGGACTGGCCGATGTCGCCGGCGCTAAAGGCGTCACGAAACCCTTCGAAACCGGCCGGCTCCGCTTGGAGCGAGAGGAGCATCGCCTCATAAGGCTGGTAGCAGCCGACCCAGGTGTCCCTCAGGACCGAGCCGCTGACGAGGCGCTCGCCCAACCACCCTCGCACGACCTGGGAAAGCTTGGAGATGACGTCGTAATGCGGTAGCCGCTGCCCCTCCGCCGAGATCGGGGCGGAGATGTCGTACTCGCTGCCGGTCCCGTTCTCGAAACCCCGTGGGTTCTTGCCCCCGACCATCATGTAGTAACTAACCCCTCGGATGCCACGTGCGACTGTCAGCGCGTACAACATCTCCATAGTTCCCGGTGCCAAGTAGCTGGAGTTGGAGCCTTGCAGTTCCATGGTGAGAAGCGGCCCATTGTCGGGCAGGGCCCACATCAGGTATGCCTCGTGACAAGCCAGGACGGCGCCGAGCTTGCTTTCGTCGAGCGAGCTGCCCGAGAACAGTGCTAGGTAGCACTCGTCCGTGAGCTGGAGGGGCAAGTTGTTCGCTTGGAGGAACTGCGAACACCGCAGGGCAGATATGGGTAAGAGGTAGGGGTGGAGCATCGATAGGCGTACGTCCACCCCGGCGCCCCTGGTGACGGCGAAAAGGTAGGCGATATAGTCGTTGATCTCCGCTAGCTTGAACTCCAACCAATCGATGAAGCGTGGCAGGTCAGCCATGGAACTGGCAGGGCTGCGGGGCGGCCTGATATCGCGATCGCTCCCCCAGGACGTGCCGTAACGGCGGTTCAGGGCGTCAAGCGAATCAAAGCGTGCCAGCAACGAGGACGCGAAGCGCGAAGATGTCCCGTTGCCTTCGAGGAGGACAGGGTTGTAGTCGGCAGCCAACGGCTCGAAAATGAGCTGCCAGTAGGAAGGCTCGTCGTCGAGCTGAACATTGACGACCGGCCCGCCGGAAGAGGCGAGGTAGGGTCCGGCCACGTCGAGCACGGCGTCCAGCCAGGCTTTGGCCGCGTTGCGGTAGGTCTCGTGAGCGTAGGTTATTGCCGGGTACAACCGCTCCGCGGCCGCGTACTGGCCATGGGAGTCGAGGGCGAGGGCTTCTGGGTGTCGGCCAAGGAACCAGCCGGGTATACCACCGTTACCCCATTCGGCTGTTATGAATGGGCCTGGCCGTAGCACGCAAGAAAGCCCTGCGGATGCGATGTCGTCGAGTGCACCTTTCAGGTTGCGCTCGGGAGCGCTGCTGCCCACGAAGTCGAAAGTCTTCTCATCGGCCTGGTGCCAGTTCCAAGGCACGTACACGCTCGCTGTACCCAGGCCCGCCTCGGCCATTTGGGCAAGCCGGTCCGCCCAGTCTTGGCGGGGCACTCGGAAGTAGTGAAACTCACCCGAGAGCAGGAAGGGCTCTTGGTCGGTCACGACAGGACCACCGAACGAGCGAGCCGGCGGGGCCGGCTGGGGTCGAGGCCCTTGGATTTGCCTAGCTCGACGGCTGCGCGTTGGGCACGTACGAGCTCGGCCATGGGGTCGGTGGCGGGCACTTCCAATGCCGCCCCGCTCTCGCGGACCTCGTCGGCTAGGCCCGCTGGGAGCTCGCCGAGGGACCAGACCAGGCTGTGGGAGTCGAGCAGGCTGATCGGGCCGTGCCGGAACTCCATGGCGGCGTAAGACTCGGCCCAGGCGAGGGCGGCCTCTCGGAACTTGAGACAAGCCTCGGCGGCCAAGCCGACGCCCGGCCCTGTGCCCAGGAACACGAACTGGCGGTAGCTGGTGAGCCTGTCCGGCAAGGGCGCTCTCAACCGGCCCTCCGCAGCACGCGAAAGGCCCTCTACGTCATGGCCGAAATGAGCCCTCCACAGTGCCAGGACGCTCGTGGCAAAGCGCGTCTGGACGACCGCTTGCTCATCGGCGAAGGGGAGGGCAACACATCGCCGAGCCGCTGTCGCCACCGGGCTTCCGGCATCGGCCGTGATGGCCAGCACCTCCTGCCCGGCGGGGAGCGCCTCAATGAGGCGCAGGACCTCGGTGGTAGTGCCAGAGCGCGAGACGGCCACGACCACGTCGTACCGGCGCCGGACAGGCATCTCGGAGGCGGCGAAGGCGTCGCTCTCCCCCCGCCCGGCGGCTTCCCGCCAGGCAGCTACCGCCTGGGCCACATGGAACGAGGTCCCGCACCCCACGAGGGCAACCCTGCTGTTGTCCCCCGGCAGTGGGCTCTGGCGGGCGAGCCCGGCTGCTTCCCGCCAGCACACCGGTTGGCTGAGGAGCTCCTCCTCTACTGGCGTGCGCGCTATTGAGCGACTGACCCCCATCTCGTGCGAGACTATACGCTCCGGGTGAGCGGGTCAATGCGGGACGAAGCGCCGCGCTGTAACCAGGGCCGGGAGCAGCTAGACGAGCACTACCCGCACGCCGGCGTCCGCGAGCTTGCGTACGGGTTCGGGGCCGGCCGCTGTGTCGGTGATCAGCTCGTCGACCGCGGACAGGTCGCAAATCCGCGCGAAAGCGACACGTCCGATCTTGGAGCTGTCGGCAACGACGACCACTTTCTTGGCCCGTTCGATCATCGCCCCGTTGCTGTGCGCTTCGACGTCTTGGTGAGTCGTGCAGCCAGCACCGACGCTGATGCCGTCCACGCCGGCGAACATGATGTCGAGGTTGAGGGCGCCGAGGCTGGCTTCGGTGAGAGGCCCCGAGAGCTCGTAGGAGTTGCTCCGCGCCACACCGCCAGTGACCACGAGTTTCAGGTTGGGCCTGACGGCCAGCTCTGCTGCGATGTTTAGGGCATTGGTCACGACGGTGAGGCCTGGGCGGTCGGCCAACGTCCTTGCCACTTCGGTGGTCGTGGTGCCACCGGTCAGGCCGACGGCCATCCCCTCTTCAACAAGAGAGGCAGCTTCGCGCGCGATGCGCCTTTTTTCCTCTGCGTGGCGAACGCCCTTGTAACGCAGCGGCAGTTCGTAGGAGACGGCATGGGCGACGGCGCCTCCGTGGGTCCGCACCAAGAGCCGTTGTCCTTCCAGCATGACCAGGTCGCGACGGATGGTTGCCGGAGCTACCCGGAACTCCTTGGACAGCTCGGCCACTCCAACCGGCTCGCCATCGGCCAGGCGCTCCAGGATGGCGGACATCCTTTCTTCTCTGCGCACCGCGCGCAAGAGTAGCACGTATCGCGCGAAACGAACATAAACGTATCGGGGCTAGCGTCTCTCCGTCAGTCGTTGTCGGGTACCGGTACGGCCAGGCGCATCCGCCAAGGCCAGGCGCGTGCGGCCAGGGCGGGAGTCCTTTGATGTGGGTGAGCGTCCTGACGCAATGCTCGTTTCGAACGTCCGTAGGTGCTCAACACCCGGTCGAACGTCTCCGTGCGGGCCTCACCGACCACATGCCGAGCGGCCCACGTTGCTCGGCGCCCGCCCGAGCCCGGTCGTTCAGACCAGCGCCAACTCTTCGCCCACCCCGGCGTAGCGGAGCATGTGCTCTTCGCTGGCCTTACCGGCCTTGGCGATCTCAGATGAGAAATCTTGGAGAAGTAGTTCGCCCTTGACCATCAACCGCTCGGCCGCCTCTGCTACTACGAGCCCTTCGAGCACCTCACGATCACCTTTTACTATCCACAAACCTCGGCCATCGGTCTCGAAGAAGAACATCTCGGGCTGTGAGCACTTACCCTCTGCGGCGAGGTTGCCCCAATATTCGTTAACCTCCCGGGCATAGTCCAGCGCCTCCTTTTCCCGACCAGGGAAGGGCAATTTCCAACTAACTACGATCGCGGCATCCATGAAAATTCTCCTTGAGCGAAACCATCGTTACGTTGCATCCCCGGCATCGAGAGTCGGTGTAGCTGACGTGGAGGTCGTGTGGAGAGTCGGAATGTCAAGATCCCCGGGGGCCAACTGCCCCGGGGAGCACCGAGCACATCCTCCTCGGCCTCGTGCGGGAGGGGGGAGGGAGTCGGCGCCGAGGTCTCGTGAAGAATTGGCGCGGGCCTGTCGCGCGTGCGCCGGCAGGTCGCCGAGCCCTTGGCGGGGGATCCGGCCCTCGGTCCAGGGCACGTGGGAGAGGCGGTAGTGAGACTGGCGGCTGTGAGACTGGTCGTGACGAGCGCGCCGAGAAATCGCTGGCTGGCGGGGGGGTGAAGGCCGTGATCGGCTCCCGGGCGGCAAGCTGGTCGAGAAGTGAGACCGGAAGAGCTCCAGTCCAACGTCTCCGTAGCGGCCGGTGCCCGAGGAGCGTCCGCTGACGCTGACGTCGCCGGCGCCGAGGGCGACGGAACTGGTGGGCAGGGTGCTCGCCCCCGCCCGCCCAAATGGAAGCGGCGCCTGGTGCGGGTGTCGCTTGCGATCGGGCTCCCCATCGCCGTGTTGGCCATGACTGGCCTCGGGTACGAGCTGGCGTTGCCCAGCGTGAGCAACGCCGAGGGCCTGGTGGCGGCTATCGTACGCGACCACCACGGTGAGCTGGCACGACTGCCTCTTCCGACCAAACTGGCTGAGGCGGTCGTGGCAGTCGAAGACGAGCACTTCTATTCGAACGTCTTCGTGAACGTCTTCGACGGGGCAGGCCGGGCCGCGCTGGCGTCGATCGGAGGGAGCCGTGACCCCGGTGGCAGCACCATCGCTCAGCAGCTGGCGAAGCAGCTGTACCCTCATGGCCCCAGCCTCGGTGGCACGATGAAGGAGATCGGCCTCGGCGTCAAGCTGTCGCTCGCCTACTCCAAGCCCGAGATCCTGGAGATGTACCTGAACGTGATCTACTACGGCCACGGCTACTGGGGCGACGTCGCGGCGGCTCGCGGCTACTTCGGCACGAGCCCTGATCGGCTCACATGGGCCGAGGCCGCCATGTTGGCCGGTCTGCCGCAAGCACCTTCTGCGTACGACCCGCTGCACCATTTTGCACTGGCCAAGGAACGCCAGCGTCACGTCCTCAGCCAATTGGTCGTCAACCACTTCCTCACCGCCGCGCAGGCCAACGCCGCCTCCCGAGCCCCCCTGCCGCTTCGCGGAGCGGGGCCTGTAGGCCCGCACCCTTTCTAGCCGGGACTGGCTCGCCCGAAACCGCTCGGGGACAGGTGGGACGGCCCCGAGCGCGCCACGACTGCAACGGGCGGCGCTCGCCGGCGGCGGCACCGGCTGAGGTAGGGTCACCCCATCAAGGCCCGACGGACAGTCCTCATCCCGGTTGCCCTGGCGCTCGTGCTGGTCGCCAGCGCCCGTAGCGGCAGCGGCCAAGGTGCTCCCACGACAACGGTGCGCACCTCGATGACGCCGGCGCTGGCCACCAAGGCCTCCACTAGGACAACGACGGTGCGTACCACCAAGACTGTCCCGGTCAAGGCGGTGAGCGGGCTGGAAACGGTGTTGACGCCCATCGGCTTGCACGTGAGGGCAGCGCCGTCCACATCGGCTGCCATCCTCGGTACCGCCGCTCAGGGCACGGTCTTCCATCTCCTCGGCCGGACGGCCAAGAACGGGGGTTGGCTGAAGGTGCAGGGGGCGACGGTAACGGGCTGGATCAGCGCCGACCGGGCCTTCAGCGCGCCCGGCCGCTTCCGTGGGTACAAGTCGACGGCGTTCGATGTCCTCTACCCGGCGGGTTGGACGGCGACGGGGAAGCCCTCAACCGGGGTTACCTTCGCCTCGCCGGGCCCTTTGCAGCGCGTCGTGCTGCGCACGGCCCCGAGCCTGGCCAAGCTCAACCTTTCCATTAGCGGTGCGGTCGTCTCTTCGGCCCGCCAGGTGGTCGCCTGTGGGTACACCTCGTACCTCTACAGCTACGCCAGCTCGAGCGCCGGGCACCATGTCGCCGTCCTCGCCCTCGGGCTGGCCCCCGGCCATTACCTCGGCTTGAAGGCGACCCTCAGCTCGCCGGCGCAGATCGCGACGGTAATGGAGTTCGTCAACTCTGTCTCCTTCCCCTACCCCCGGTGCGTCGGCGGCTTGCGGCACGCGCCGAAGTCTCATCACCACACCACCGTGGCCCACCCCCACACCACCGTGGCCCACCCCCCTGCCCCCACCACCGCGCCCAGGCCGGTCCCGACGTCGACCACAGCCAGGTGATGCCGGCACCAATGGGAGTCGAGCCATTGTGGGCCCGCGCCCGGTCGACAACGCTGAACCTCGGCAACGCGAGCTGGGTACGGAGCGTCTCGAGGGGGGCCGGCCCAAGCGGCCCCGCCTAGGAGCCCATGCCCATCTGGAAGACCGACGAGGGCGTCTACAGTCTTTCGAGCAAGGGGGAAGCCAAGCTCTCAGGGCTGAAATGTGCGGCGCTGGCCCCTTTAGCTTCCCGGGTGGCGTCGGGTTGTCGGCGGCTGCCGGCACGGCCGGCGCCTAACCCGTTGGCCGAGTGGCAGCGACTCCCTCGAAGGAATTGGCCGCTATCCCGTTCAAAGTCACCGGCCCGGTAGTCCAGATGCCGACGGCGTTGCGGTAGAGCGCGACGCCGGGTGCAGCGGTCGCGAGCAGCACGCCGGCACCCTCGCCGGTCGTCTGGTTGCCGACGACCGTATTGCCGGCCCGCGGCTCGGACCAGTGCCCCCCTTCGCGAAGCGTCTCTGCCGAGTTGAACGCATGAGCATATGTGCGTACAATGGAACTATGACGCCGCTCGACTTCGTGGTCTCCCTGGCGCTGATCTCGGTCGCCGCTGGGGTCCTCGGGTCGCTGATCGGCCTCGGTGGCGGGGTGGTGATCGTCCCGGTCCTCACGCTCCTGTACCACGTGGACATCCGCCTGGCCATTGGGGCCAGCATCGTCTCGGTGATCGCCACCTCGAGCGGTGCGGCGGCTGCCTATGTCCGGGAGCGGATGACCAACCTGCGAGCGGGTATGTTCCTCGAGATCGCCACGACCACGGGGGCGGTCAGCGGCGCTTACCTCACGACCCTGCTGCCCACCCGCTTCTTGTTCGTCTTCTTCGGGCTCGTCCTCGCCTACTCGTCGTTCGCCACATTCCAAAGGCGACATGTTGCCGAACCGCTGGCGGTCTCGAACGACCGGATCGCCAACTACTTCAACCTGCACGGCTCCTACTACGACGCTGCCGAGGAGCGGGAGATCCCCTACAAGGTCGTCGGTACCAAGCCCGGCTTGGCCCTCATGTACGTTGCCGGGCTGGTGAGCGCGCTGCTCGGCATCGGCTCGGGTGCGCTCAAGGTGCCGGCCATGGACAGCGCCATGCACCTACCCATGAAGGTGTCCTCGGCCACCAGCAATTTCATGATCGGGGTCACCGCCGCAGCGAGCGCCGGCGTGTACTTCGTCCGCGGCCAGATCGACCCCGTCATCGCCGCCCCCGTGGCCGCCGGCGTGCTCCTCGGGGCTACCGTCGGCGCCCGGGCCCTCGGCCGGGTCGCGAGCAAGACGGTCCGGCTCATCTTCGTCGTCGTCCTCGTCGTCATCTCCCTCGAGATGCTCCAGAAAGGGCTCCTACCATGACGGTCATACGTCGAGCAGACGGTGCCCCCCGTCCCGACGCCCCGGGCCTAGGTGCTCCCGGCGAGCCAAGAGGAGGAGCCCACGGTCGGTCTGGTCATCATCGTCGGCAGCTCAGCCCGGTAGAGCCAGCCGTGATGGAAGAAAAGGTCCGCAAGGTCGAACTGGCGATAAGCCTCGTGCTGCGGACCGGCGTCGTCGTGAGCGTGCTCGTCATCGCCGTCGGGCTCGGGCTCATGTTCGCCCACCACAGCGCCTACCTGCCGATCCGCGGCCACTTTTCCTACAAAGAGCTCACTTCGAAGACCACGCCGTTCCCGCACTCGTTCGCGTCGCTCGGGCACTCGATCGCGCATGGGGACGGGCGAGGGGTCGTCGTCCTCGGCGTGCTGGTCTTGATCCTCACCCCGGTGCTACGCGTGGCCGTCGGCGTGCTGTCCTTCATCTACGAGAAGGACCCGGCCATGACCATCGTCACGCTCTACGTCCTCGCCGTCCTCGTCGGCTCGTTCTTCCTCGCGGGGGTGTGACAAGGTGGCGGCCATGGTGGACCGGACGAGCCCGTTGCCCCTCTGGGCGCAGATCGTCGACGACCTTCGCCGCCGCCTGCTCGGCGGGGAGTTCGACGAGCACTTCCCGACCGACGAGGAGCTGACCCGGGACTACGAGGTCAGCAGGCAGACGGTTCGAGAGGCCGTCCGCCACCTCAGCGCGCAAGGTCTGGTCGTCCGCCAACGAGGCCGCGGTAGCTCCGTCACCCAGCCGATCCTCGAGCAGCCCCTCCATTCGCTCTACAGCTTGGCCTCGACGGTGCGGGCCCGGGGCATCGAAGAGCGGAGCGAAGTGCTCGCAGCCGAGAGTCGCCCCGCCACGGCCGAGGTCGCCACGCAGCTCGGCGTGGGTGCCGGTGCCGGGATCGTGTTCATCGAGCGGCTCCGCTTCGCTGGGGCCGAGCCGATCGCCTGGGACCGGTCCTGGCTCCCGGCCGACCAGGCCAGGGCACTGCTCCACGCCGACCTCTCCTCCGGAGGGCTCTACGACCTTCTCGCCACCCACTGCGCCCAGCGCATCACCGGAGGCTGGGAACGCATCAGGCCCGTCGTACCGGAGCCCACTGAACGCAAGCTGTTGCGGCTGCCGTCCAAGGTTGCCGCCTTCTCGATCGAACGGCTGGCCCTCGTCGGGGACACCCCCATCGAATGGCGCAGGAGCCTCATCAGAGGCGACCGCTACTCGCTGATCGCCCAATGGCCAGCGGGAGCGCAACCCCGACCCGAGGGTCTGACCCGAGAAGATGCCAACTTTCTCATCAGGGCTTAGGCTACGATGAATTGACGCCGCGGTCACTGGCGGCAAGGTCATCCCGGAGCCAGCTGGGGCCGGGGTCGCGGACAATGACGGGCATGGAGATCGACGTCGACGAGGCTGCATCGCGGTGGCCCGACACCTTTGAGCCGGAGCATCAGGGGTCGAGACGCGGGCAGCGGCGCAAGCGGGTCATGATCGGGCTGTCCACCGGGTTGGCGGCATTGGCGTTCGTAGTCGTGGCGGGCCCGGCCATCTTCTTCCGTATCGAAGGGCCGGCACCCAAGCGCTTGGCCCTACCCGTTGGCCCGGGTAGGACGGTCGGGCCTGTCAACGGGACCTGGACCGTGACGTCGCCCTCCGAGGTCCAGTACCGGGTGGCCGAGATCTTGTTCGGCCAGCGCCACATTGCGGTCGGGACGACCTCGAAGGTACAGGGGAGCTTGACGATCGAGGGTGCTACGGTGACATCAGCGCACTTCAGTGTGGACATGGCGTCCGTCCGTAGCGGTGTGGCCGGTCGAGACTCGCAGTTTTCCGGTTGGATCATGGACACGGCGAACTACCCCAAGGGCTACTTCACCTTGGTCAAGGCCATTGACCTCAAAAAGGTGCCGAGCAAGCAGCACATCATCGACCTTGTTGCCTTGGGCAAGCTCACCCTCCGGGGGAAATCGCGGACCGTGAAGTTCCAGCTGCGAGCAGAGCGCTACGGCAACGGCATAGAGGCCAATGGTGCGCTCACGATCCGCTTCGGTCTCTGGGGTATCCCCAACCCTAGTTTCGCCATCACCCGCGTGGGTAGCACCGGCACGATCGACGTCTTGCTGCACCTCGTCCGCAAGAGCGCCTGATTGCGGCAATCTAGCTGGAACCGGCACCGCAGGACGCCCAAGGCCGTGGCGGTCTCGCCGTTCCTCGCGCTCGACGACGTCACCGGGGGTGCCCCGAGACATGCACCCGAGACATGACAGGGCTCCCCGCTGCCAGGCCACAAGGCGCCTGAGCGCGGGACTTCTTGCGAGAGGCGAAGGACCAAGGTCCCTAGCGTGACGCGGCCCAGGGCGCACAGACTTTTAGGAACACGAACGAGGTGGAGTTTGGGGTAGACGGGCAAGTGAGCGAGAAGACAGTGCCAGCCGAGGGGAGGTGGGCCATCGCCACATGGGCGCGCGAGGCGTGGGCATCGGTCCCTGTGTCGCTCGTAATGGTCGCGGGCCTCTTTGCCGGCGTGACCGTGCTGCGCTGGTTCATCGACCGCAGTGGCCAGGCGGCCGCACTGCTGTACGTCGTGCCGATCACGCTCGGAGCGCTGCGCTTCGGGCGGCGGGGAGCGGCCGGTACCGCAGCGCTCGGCTGCCTGGGCTTCATCGTGTTGGCCCTCGTCCACGGGCGGGGGGACCTCGACCTGACCGGGTGGTCAGCCCCCGTGCTCTCCATGGCCCTGGTCGGCTACCTGGCAGCGCGCCTAGAGGAACTCGTCCGCGTGCACGCCGAGCGCAGCAGGCATTTGGAGGCGATCTGCGAAGCACAACATGCTGCGCTCACGGTGAGCGACTCGATTGTCCAGCAGGTCGCGGCGGTGCGCTGGATGCTCGAGGCCGGAAAGGCGGAGGAAGCGGCCGAGGTCCTCGACGGGACGGTCGCCCAAGGGATCGAGAAACTGAGCGGCGGCCTCTCGCAGTACACGCCGGGCGACTCGGTTGACGGATCAGCACCGAGCATGGAGCGCCGGCCCCGGCCAACCTGACATGCCCACGCTTTATATGCCGTGGTCGTGTTGGACGATGCAATAGCCCCACCGACTGGCCGTCAGCACCACCTGACTGCGCTGGCGGGGAAGCTGTTGACGATGCGCCGTGCCGCCGGCCGGTGGGCTCTGCGCCAGCGCAGAGCCCACGCGCTCAGCGATGCACCACGAAGGTCGTCACGCTCTCCGGCGGCACCGACCCCACGAGCTCCCCGTCGTGTAGGTACCGACGAGGGCATCGTCGGGTGGGGGGAGCCGACATTGGAGGGCCGAGCCGAAACGGTGGTGGCGGCCGTCGGCGAGCTGGCACGATACTTGGTGGGGGAGGACCCGCTGCGCATCGAGCACCACTGGCAGGTGCTTACCAAAGGCGGTTTTTACCGAGGCGGCCCGGTGCTTTCGAGCGCGGTCGCCGGCCTCGACCAGGCCCTGTGGGACATCGCCGGCAAGGCCCGTGGCGTGCCGGTCCACGAGTTGCTCGGTGGGCCGGTGCGCGAGTCGGCCAGGGTTTACGCCTGGATCGGCGGGGACGAGCCAGCCCATGTGGCCGAAGAGGCGTCCGCCCAGGTGGAAGCCGGCTTCAGCGCCGTCAAGATGAACGGGTCGGCGCAACTCGAGGCGCTCGGCCCGCCTGCTGCCACCCGGGAGATAGCTCGGCGGGTGGAGGCCGTGCGCAACGCCATCGGGGAGGAGCGCGACGTGGTCGTCGACTTCCACGGCAGGATGTCGAAGGGGATGGCCCGGCGGGCGTTGCAGGCGCTCGAGCCGTACCACCCGCTCTTCGTGGAGGAGGCGGTGCGCCCCGAGTTCTCCCGCGACTTGCGCACGCTCGTCGAGTCCACCAGCATCCCGCTCGCGACAGGGGAACGCCTCTTTTCTCGCTGGGATTTCAGGGACGTCCTCTCGACCGGGATCGCGGTGGCGCAGCCGGACCCGAGCCACGCCGGCGGGATCTCCGAGGCGCGCCGGATCGCCGTGATGGCCGAGGCCTGGGACGTGGCGCTGGCGCCGCACTGCCCGCTCGGGCCGGTGGCGCTGGCACCCAGCGCTCCCGCCTGCCGGTAGCGAACATGCGTTCCTATACTGACCGGGGTGGGTGGAGAGACCCCGTACGCCGAGCTGCACTGCCATTCCAACTTCAGCTTCTTGGACGGAGCCTCTCACCCAGAGGAGCTGGTAGAGGAGGCGGCTCGGGTTGGCCTCGAAACGCTCGCCCTCACCGACCACGACGGGGTGTACGGGGTGGTGCGCTTCGCGGAGGCGGCCCGATCTGCCGGCTTGCCCACGGTGTTCGGGGCCGAGGTGACCCTGGGGCTCACCCGGGCCCAGGCCGGCGTGGCCGACCCCGAGGGCACCCACCTGGTCGTGCTGGCGAGGAGCCCGGCCGGCTACGCCCGCCTCTGCAAAGCCCTCACGGCGGCCCATCTCCTGGGCAGGGAAAAGGGGAGGCCGCTTTTGGGCCTCGACCTCCTCGCTGCCGTCGGTGCCGGCGCCGAGCCGGACCTCTCCAATGTCTCCATGACGGCCCCAGGCAACGGCCGGCGGTGGGGGTGGGGGCCCCGCTCGCCGGAGGAGCCTGGGGTTTGGGCCCCAGGCGAGCAAGGAAGTGCCGTGGGGGCCCCCGCGTCGGGGAGGAGCCCGGGCTTGGGGGCCCGGGCGGGTAAGCGAGCGTCGGAGGACGTCTCGCTGCCCACGCCGGCCGACGGCGGCGCCGGAGCGGCCAGGGACTGGTTGGTGCTCACGGGCTGCCGCAAAGGGCCGGTCGTCTCTGCCCTGGCCGCCGCCGGCCCCGCGGCCGCCCGTTCGGAACTGCTCCGCTTGCAGCGCTATTTCGGGCGGGAAAACGTCGTGGTCGAGATCTGGGACCACGGGGAGCCCTTGGCGACGGCGCGCAACGACGCCCTGGTGGAGCTGGCCTGCCGGGCCGGTGCCGACGTGGTGGCTACCAACAACGTCCACTACCACCACCCGGCGCGCTGGCGCCTCGCCACCGCCCTGGCCGCGGTGCGGGGCCGGCGCAGCCTCGACGAGATAGACGGCTGGTTGCCGGCCGCCGCCAGCGCCCACCTGCGGAGCGGGGCGGAGCAGGCCCGCCGCTTCGCGCGCTACCCCGGAGCAGTGGAGCGCGCCGCCGAGCTGGGCCTGGCCTGTGCCTTCGACTTGAAGCTGGTCGCCCCCCGGCTGCCCCCTTTCCCAGTCCCTGCGGGCCACACCGAGATGACCTGGCTCCGGGAGCTGACCGAGCAAGGTGCCCGGCGCCGCTACGGCCCGAGGGCCGCGCCGAGCCACCCCCGCGCCTACACCCAGATCGACTACGAGCTCGACATGATCGAGAGCCTCGGCTTCGCCGGCTATTTCTTGATCGTCTGGGACATCGTGCGTTTTTGCAACGAGGCCGGCATCTACTGCCAGGGCCGGGGGTCGGCGGCCAATTCGGCCGTCTGCTACGCGCTCGGCATAACCAAGGCGGACGCGGTCGGGCTCGGCCTGCTTTTCGAGCGGTTCCTGTCGCCCGAGCGCGACGGGCCGCCCGACATCGACGTAGACATCGAAAGCGACAGGCGGGAAGAGGCGATCCAGTACGTCTACCGCCGCTACGGCCGCACCCAGGCTGCGCAGGTGGCCAATGTGATCACGTACCGGGCCCGTTCGGCCGTGCGGGACATGGGCAAGGCCCTCGGCGCCTCGCAGGGCCAGGTCGACGCCTGGGCCAAGTCGGTCGACGCGTGGGGAGGGCTACCGGCGCCGGCCGGCGCCGGCGGGCAGGGTGGCGGTGGCGCGGTGCCTCAGGCCCCCGCCGGCGGTGGCGCGGCTCGCCCCAGTGTGCAACCCGCCGGCGCCGGCACGCCGGGGCCCGTGCTCGAACTCGCCCGCCAGGTGCTCGACTTCCCTCGCCACCTCGGCATCCACTCGGGCGGGATGGTCATATGCGACCGCCCGGTTTCGGAGGTCTGCCCGGTCGAGTGGGCGCGCATGGCCGAGCGCAGCGTCCTCCAGTGGGACAAGGAGGACTGTGCGAGGGTGGGGCTCGTAAAGTTCGACATGCTCGGCTTGGGGATGCTCTCCGCCTTGCACGCCACTGTCGATCACATAAAGGCCTTTTACGGTACCGAGGTCGACCTGGCCGTCCTGCCCCAGGAGCCCGAGGTCTACGAGATGTTGTGCAGGGCTGGTTCGGTCGGGGTGTTCCAGGTCGAGAGCAGGGCGCAGATGGCCACCCTGCCCCGCTTGCGCCCGCGCACTTTCTATGACCTCGTGGTCGAAGTGGCCCTGATCCGGCCCGGCCCTATCCAGGGCCGCTCGGTCCACCCCTACCTGCGCCGGCGCAACAAGACCGAGGAAGTCACCTACCTCCACCCGCTCCTGCAACCCTGCTTGGAAAGGACCCTGGGGGTCCCGCTTTTCCAGGAGCAGCTCATGCAAATGGCCATAGACATCGCCGGCTTTTCCCCCGCCGAGGCCGATCAGCTCCGCCAGGCCATGGGTTCCAAGCGCAGCGCCGAGCGCATGGGGCGCCTGCGGGACCGTTTTTACGCCGGCATGGCCGAGCGGGGCGCGACCGGGCCGGTGGCGGACAGGATATGGGAGCAGATGGCGGCGTTCGCCAATTTCGGCTTCCCCGAGAGCCACTCGGTCAGCTTCGCCTACCTGGTCTACGCCTCGGCTTGGCTCAAGCTCCGCTACCCGGCGGCTTTCCTGGCCGGCCTTTTAGACAGCCAACCCATGGGCTTTTGGTCCCCCCAGAGCCTGGTGCTCGACGCCCGCCGCCACGGGGTGGAGGTGCGCCGGCCTGATGTCAACGCCAGCGGGGCCACATCGGTGCTCGAAGCGCGCGGCGCCGGCAGCGCCGGCGGGCGGTCCGGCAGGGCCGGCGGCGGCTCCTCGTCGGGTGAGGGCATGCGGCCGGCGATCGGGCCGGCCGGCGAGCATGGCCTTCTTTCTGGCGGTGCCGGCGGGGCCGGCGGGCCGGCGGTGCGCCTCGGCACCTCGTATGTCCGCACGATCGGGCCGCAACTGGCGGAGCGCATCGCCGCTGGCCGGCCGTACACGGACATGGAAGACGTGGTCCGCCGCTGCGGACTTTCGGCTGCCCAGGCTGAGGCCCTCGCCACCGCCGGCGCCTTTTCTTGCTTCGGGCTCAGCCGGCGGGAGGCGCTGTGGGCTGCCGGCGCCCTGGCGCAGGCGAGCCCGAGGCCGGCGGCGGCTGGGCCGGCGGGGCCGGCGGGGCCGGAGGCGGCTGGGCCGGCACAGGCCGATAGGCCGGCACCGGCTGGGGGGCCTGGGGGGGTCAAGGGGGCACCGAGCGAGGGCCGGGCCGTTCTTGTAGACGTAAGTGGCGAAATAAGCCGTTTTCGTCTACAAGAACGACCCCGTGGTCCCCGTTGCGAAGACGGTCGTCTTGCTGCCACAGTGAAGGCTCAGGCGCTCGAAGGCGTCGTGACCGGCACGGAGGCGCCGCCGCTCCCGCCCATGGACCCGGTCCAGCTCAACCGGGCAGACCTGTGGGCCACGGGGCTCTCGCCCGACAGCTACCCGACGGAGTTTTTCCGGTCTCGGCTCGATGCTCTCGGGGTGGTGCCGGCGGCGAGGCTCTCCGCCCTTGCCAATGGGGCCGCAGTAAAAGTGGGGGGGCTGGTCACCCACCGCCAGCGGCCGGCGACGGCAAAGGGGGTCGTGTTCGTCAACTTGGAGGACGAGACCGGTCTCGTCAACGTCATCTGCCCGATGGCCGTCTGGCAGCGTTACGGCCAGGTGGCCAGGACCTCGCCGGCGCTGCTTGTCCGGGGGAAGCTCGAAAAGGCCGAAGGGGCGATCAACGTGCTGGCCGTGAGCATCGAGGCGCTGCCGCCATTTGCCGGGGCCGGGGCTGGCGTGGGTGCCGGCGTGGGCGCCGGCGCCGGCTTATTGCACTCCCGCGACTTTCACTGAGGGAGATAGAGGGAGGTGAAAGCCGGCCCGGGCCTCACACCGGCCAGGCGAACGCTTCGGCGTCGGTTATGCGATAGGAGTAGCCCTGCTCGGCCAAGAAGCGCTGCCGGCGAGAGGCGAACTCCTGGTCGTTGGTATCCCTTGACACGACGGCGAAAAACCGAGCCTGGCGCCCGTCCTTCTTTGGCCGCAGCACCCGGCCCAGGCGCTGGGCCTCCTCCTGGCGGCTCCCGAAAGTGCCCGAGACCTGGACAGCCACCGACGCTTCGGGCAAGTCGACAGAGAAGTTGGCCACCTTGGAGACCACGAGGACTGGGATCTCCCCGCGCCGGAACGCACCAAAGAGCCTCTCCCGTTCGCGCGTCGTCGTCTTCCCGGTGAGAACAGGGGCAGAAAGGCGCCGGCCGATCTCGTCCAGCTGGTCGAGGTACTGGCCGATCACTAGCACCGGCTCGCCCCGTTCCACCGCCTCGGCGCAGAGCCGCTCGACGACGGCCAGCTTGGAACGCGCCGTCGCCCCCACCCGGTAACGCTCTTCGTTTTCAGCGAGCGCGTAGGACATCCGCTCCTCGTCGGTCAGCGTCACTCGGACCTCGGTGCACAAGGCGGGCGCGATCCAACCCTGGGCCTCGATGTCGCGCCAGGGCGCGTCGTAGCGCTTCGGCCCGATCAGGCTGAACACGTCCCCCTCTCGGCCGTCCTCCCGCACCAGGGTGGCCGTGAGGCCGAGCCGGCGCCGGCTCTGTATGTCCGCCGTCATCCGGAAGACCGGCGCCGGCAGCAGGTGCACCTCGTCGTAGATGATGAGGCCCCAGTCCTCAGCGGAGAGCAGCTCCATGTGAGGGTAGAGGCCGCCGCGCCTGGCGGTCAGGATCTGGTAGGTGGCGATGGTGACGGGCCGAACGTCTTTCTTTTCCCCCGAGTACTCACCCACTTCAGCGTCGCGGAGGTGCGTGCGGCCGAGGAGCTCGGCACGCCACTGGCGAGCGGCCACCGTGTTGGTGACGAGCACCAAGGCGTGGGCGCCGGCAGCGGCCATGGCGCCTATGCCGACCAAGGTCTTCCCTGCCCCGCAGGGCAGGACGACCACGCCGCTCCCGGCGGCGCCGAAGGCTTCCACCGCCTCCTTTTGGTAGGTGCGCAGGCTGAACGCCTCGGGCCCCTGGACGACTATCGGGTAGGAGGCACCGTCGACGTAGCCGGCCCGGTCCTCCGCCGGCCACCCCACCTTCAAGAGCGCCTGCTTCAGCCGGCCCCGCTCCGAACCTGGCACCGACACGGTCTCGGGGTCTATGCGCGGCCCGAGCAGTGGCGCCACGGCCTTGGCCCGCACCACCTCCTCCAAGACGGCACGGTCGGTGGTGCGCATCACGAGGCCGTGGACGGGGTGCACTTCGAGCACGAGGCGCCCGTAGCGGGCCATGGTCTCGGCGACATTGATCAGGAGCGCCTGGGGCACCGGGTAGCGGGACCAGCGCAGGAGGGCGTCCACCACCTGTTCGGCGTCGTGGCCGGCGGCGCGGGCGTTCCAGAGGGCGAGCGGCGTGACCCGGTAGGTGTGGACGTGCTCGGGCGAGCGCTCGAGCTCGGCGAAGGGCGCTATGTCGGACCGGCAGCGTTCGGCCTCGGGGTGCGCCGTCTCCAGTAGCAGCGTCTGGTCGGACTGGACGATGAGAGGCCCGTCGTTCATAACAAGAACTCCTCTTCGGCTTTGGTGAGCACCGTCACCCGGCCCTGGTGTCGCGGAAAAGGGGAGGGTACTCGGGCTGCATGTCTGCCCGTTTAGCCAGGCCGGGCGTCACCGGGTCGGCTTTTCCACGAGGGACCGGGGTGGAGCGGAGGCGCTCGACGAGGGCGTCCAGGTCTTGTTCTGTAGTGGGGGCATCGGTGGCGGCCATCATGACCACGAGCTTGGCCACTTCGGCGGGGAGCCCGGTCACGTCGGAGAGCAGGTCCGGGTCGTCGAGGATCTCGGCCAGCAACTCCTCGTCGGTCTCACCCGGCTCTTTCAGATCTTGGAGCTGCTCGAGCAGCGCGGAAACGGGGTTCCAGTCGTCATCGCGAGGACTCGGCTCGGCAGCGCCCGTTTGCCTCCCTCGGGCCAGGGAGGAAGGGGCCCGGATGGCTGAGGGCCGGGTCACGGCGAGCGTCCCATCGGCGGTTTCGGACGCCGGCAGGTAGCCCGCTTTGGCCAGCGCGCCGCACAGCTCTTGCGGTGGTCGTTCGCTCACCGCCACCGCGGGGGCAAGAGGGCGGAGGCGGAGGGGGGCGAGCCGCCTGTCCTTCACGACCTCGGCCAAGAGCACTGGGTCCTCGCAGCGAACGTAACTGGACGCCTTGCCAACGCGAGCGCGCCCGTAGCGCCGGCCGAGGTCGTCCACGAGGTAGGAGAGGGCCTGGGGGACGCCGCCCGGGGCGTGGTCTGCCAAGAACCCTTGGATCTCCTCTGCCTTCCGGCCGGCGTCGAAACCCCGCCGGAGGCTCGCCTCGCTGAACCGCCAGACCGTCGCGTTGCCGCTCGACTCGACGTCGGCCATGAGGTCGAGCTCGGACCGGAGGCCAGGAGCGGGCTCACCCGTCGCGGTGGCGGTCAAGTCCGCCTGGAGGATCACGGTGTCGACCACGGCCGGGGCGAGGCCGCCCAAGAGCTTCTTGGCGCCTTCGGTGTCGCCGCCGGCGATGGCCCGGCCGAAGCTGCTCGAGGCACCTCTGGCGCAAAGGCCCAACATGGCCGCCTCTTCGAGGATCCAGTGGACGAGCTCCGCCGGCGAGGCCTCTTCGAGTTGCCACGTGCTCGGCCGTCGCCAGTCCGCCACCTGGGCCACGCTTTCCAAGTCTGCTCGACGGCCTGGGCCGGCCTCGGCCAGCACGTCGATGGCGAGCACCCTTTGCATCACGGCGTTCGGCCCCGGCGTCCTTTCGGCCAACGGCGGGACGGCTTTGCCATCTTCGTCCTTCGACCCCGCCACGCTCGTGTGCCCGGGCGCCATGAGCCAGGCCGACACCAGCTCCACCCACTGCTCGACCGAGGAGAGGCCTTTCCAGGCGTCGTACTCGGCGGTCGGTGCCGCCCACCCGAGGGTTTCGTCGGGTGCCACGAGGCCGGCTGTGCCGGCCAACTCGATCAAACGGGCCGTGACTTCCTCCTGCCGAGCGAGCAGCTTGGCCGCCCTGCGAACCTCCCTGGCCCCGACCCCGCCGGCCTGGAGCAGCCGGGCCGGCACCGAACTCCAGGCCTCGCAAAGTGCGCTCACGGCTTTCACGAGGTCCAAGGCGATATGCGCAGCCTCCCCGTCGGTTTCGTCCTGGTCCACGGGGGTCGTGAGCAGCTGGGGCGGGTACAGGCTGAAGGAGGGGAAAAGCCGGCCCCCTCGCAGTGCTATGGCCGCCTCGCGGGGCATGACTGCGGTAGAGAAGTCGGTACCGATGAGGAGGCCGCGTTGGAGGCACCACCCCACTGGGTGCGCGTCCCTGCCCGATACGGCGGCGACGCCATAAGTGATGTGGTACTGCGGCCAGACGTGGGCCGCGTTTTCGACCAGCTCTGCCGCGCCAGGCGGGGCCTGCCTGAGGAGCGACGCGAGCAGCTCACGGTCGGAAATAGCCTTCGTGAGCCGGCGGAGCAGGTCCTCTTTGTTGCCGTTGCCCGACAAGCCTAACCGTCTCGCGATGCGGGCCAGCTCGCTGTTACTCCGCTGGCCGAGCAGCTTGGCCAGCGGCGGGCCGAGGTGGCAGGGCCAGTCCCGGGCCAGCGCCAACCCAGGGTTGACCGTGAGCTCGTTTCCGCCCCGGTACAGCACCATCCCGACGCGGCGTAGCGACTCCAGGGGCGCGGAAAGATCCTCGGGGCGGCAGCCCAGCGCGCCGGCGAGGGAGTTGGTCGTGGCCGGTGCCGGGAGGGCGCAAAGGGCTTCGAGGACCTGCTGGCTGGCCCGGTTGGCACCCTCGAAGAACATGCCTGCACTCGCCGGCGAGACCATCATCCCGGCGAGGGCGGCCAAGTCCTTCGGGCTCGAAAGCGCCAAGTCGGGGCGAGCTCGGAGGAGCAAGCCGAGGTCGTCACTGGTGGAGGCCATGAGGGCTTCGAGCCACGGTTCGGGCGGTTCAGTTGGGTGGGTGAAGAAAGGCATCATGGGCATGGGACCTCTCGGTTGAGTGGAACTACGAGGGGCTTTGGAAGCTGTTGGCGAACGTAGCATGGCGATGGCGCCGGCTCGCGGATGCACTCTGGTAGGCCGCTGCCGGCAGGCAGGCACGCACCGTAGAGTGCTGGCGTGCTCTACCTGAGCGCCCAGCCAGAACTCGACCACCACGACACCGGGGCCCATCACCCCGAGCGCCCCGACCGGGTCCCCGCCGCCCTTCAGGGGATCCGCGCCGCCGGCCTGTCAGATGCCGTTGTGCCACTGGCGCCGAGGACCGCCACGCGCCAGGAACTGGAGCTCGCGCACTCGCCCCACTACTTGCAGGCCATCGAGGAGCTGTGCCAAGCCGGCGGCGGGCAGCTCGACCCGGACACAGTGGCCAGCGCCGGCTCCTGGGAAACGGCTCTCCGGGCGGTCGGCGGGGCCCTCGAGGCCGTGAGCACGCTCAGGGCCAACGGCGCCGGCGTCGCCTTCGTTGCCCACCGCCCTCCCGGCCACCACGCGACGGCCGACCAGGCGATGGGCTTCTGCCTGCTCAACACCGTGGCCGTAGCGGCGGCCTGGCTCGCCGAGCGGGGCGAACGCGTGTTGGTTCTCGACTGGGACGTCCACCATGGCAACGGGACCCAAGCCATATTCTGGGACGACCCGAGGGTGCTCTACGTCTCGACCCACCAGTCGCCCCTCTACCCGGGTACGGGGTCGGTGGAGGCCACGGGCGGGCCGGCGGCGCCGGGCATGACGGTCAACCTCCCGCTGCCGCCGGGGGCGACGGGTGACGTCATTCTCCATGTCTGGGAGGAAATCGTGGCTCCCGTGGCTGCGGGCTTCGCCCCGACCTGGGTGCTGGTCTCGGCAGGGTTCGACGCCCACCGGGCGGATCCATTGGCCAACCTGTCGCTCTCCGCCGGCGACTTCGGCGCTCTCGCCCTGCGGGCGAAGGAGTTCGCCCCCGGCCCCGGCCGGCTCGTTGTCGTCCTGGAGGGGGGTTATGACCTGGACGCGGTCAAGATGAGCGCCGGCGCCGTGTCGTCGGCCTTGCTCGGCGGCACCTACCATCCGGAAGCGCCGACATCGGGCGGGCCCGGGCGCCAGGTGGTGGAACGCGCTCGGCGGGCACGGGCGGCGCTCGAGCCCTAGCCACCTCGAGCCCTAGCCACCTCGAGCCCTAGCCACCTCGAGCCCTAGCCACCTCGAGCCCTAGCCACCTCGAGCCCTAGCCACACGGTGCCGCTCAGGCTCTCGCTGCAGGGCGGGGCGCGCTGGCTCCAGCCACACGGTGCCCGTTTGGCTCTCAGTGGCAAGGGCAGCTCGCGAGCTAGAGCTCACGACGGTCGAAGCGGGCCTGTCGCGCGTAGCATGCCCCGGAAGAGGCAGCAACCGTGACCCGACTGTGACCAACGAGGACCCGCCGCTCCTGGCTCGCAGGGTGGCTTGGGCGGACGCCGGATTGGTCGAGGGCACCGAGGTGCTGCTGTGGCCGGCCGCCAACGAGGCCGACGCAGCCGGCGGGGCGCTCCCGGCCGCTCCCGAAGGGCTGGCGGCCGTGCTTTCCTGGGTGAGGCCCGAGGTGGTCCGTTTCGAGACGGCTACCCCGGAGCCCCTCGCAGAGCTCCTCTTGGCGAGCACACTGGCAGTGGGGGGACCGGCTCGGTTCGTGGTGCGCAAGTCCTACCAGATCGGTAGCACGGCCGTGTGCGAACCTCCCGAGGAGATCTACCTCGTGGAGCGGCGCGAGCTGTTCAGGGTGCTGGTGGCGGCGCCAGTGTCTGTGTGGGCGGAGAAGGGCTCGTGCTCCGCGCATTCGCTCGACTGTTCGGCCGGCGGCGTGAGGGTCTACCTGCCCTGGCCGGTCGGGAAAGGGGCAGAAGCCGTGGTCCAGCTCGAGCTCGGTACGGGCGAGAAGCTCCGGGCCGTGGCCGCGGCCCGGCACTGCTCGCGGTATCCCGACGGCCCCTGGGTGGTCGGCTTCGAGTTCGTGAGCCTGCCTCCGTCCGGGCGCCGCCAGCTGAGCAAATTCCTCGCGCAGCAAGAGCGCCGGCTCATGCCACGGGTCAAGTCCCTCATCCTCGTGGAGTGCCGTTCGCACGGGAGGCCCGCCTTCGCCGAGGGGCTGGCAAGCGAACTGTCGCCCGGGGCGGTGGTCCTCGACCTCTACGAGGCCCACGCTCCCGGGGACGCCATGGAGGTGAAGTTCCGCCTCCGCCGTCAGAGCTTTGGTTTTTCGGGACGGGTGGTCGCTTGCACACCGGTGGCTGACGCGAACCACAAGCCGGTCCGCCACAGGGTGACAGTGTGCCTCGAAGCACCGGCCGGCCCCGCGGAAGAACAGGTCAGGAAGGCGTTGCGAGACCTCGCCCTCGAGAACCTGGCGTCCGGCTAGGCCGGCGCCAAGTCCTTCTTGGCGGCACGTGCGGGTTTGGGCCTCGTCCGCCGCGCCTCGAGGCCGGCCCAAAGCGCCAGCAGGAGGAGCGCCACGGTCGCGCCCAGGTCCACGTACCAATAACCGGTCAGTGAAACCCTGGAGGCAGAGAGTTTGACCTCGGCGGTGTTGGGGGTGCCGAGCAATTGCGATATGGGCTCGCGGACCTGGACGGCCCCGGATATGACCTGGGAGGCGAGGGCTATGGCTGCGCCCACGGTGGCCCAGGCGCCGACCACGGCGTCGCGCCAAAAGGCGGCTACCACTACGGCGCAGCCGATGGCCAGGCCGGCAACGATTTCCCCAGCCATGATGGCGGTTGGCTGGTTGAACGCATTGCCGAGGTTGATGTCCCTCACCTGGCCCGTGGCATAGACGAGGTGGTAGTGGTCCCAGCTGGGCCAAAAAGCGGCTACGGCAACGATGGCGACCATGGCCGACAAAAGGGCGCGCACCGTCGAGATGGTGGCCGGCCTCGGCCCTGGGTAGGGCGTCTGCGACCCGGGCTCGGAGTACGCTGGCTGGGAGTACGGGTGGGAGAACGGCTCTTGCCGGGCGAGGCGGGTGTCGTTTGTCACCGGTGGGGCCGTGCCGGCGCCGTAGAGCACGCCGGCGAGCCCGGAGGCCAGGCCGGCGATGGCGAGCCAGATGCCCGCCGCGCTCCCGTTGGAGACCTGGAACCCGATCGTCAGGTCGGTCACGACGAGGCCCACTTCGACCGCGCCGAGACCTGCCCCGAGCGCCACGCCGCCCCGGGGCGACCACCGGGTGAGAACGGCCAGCGCCGCCAGCGCCCAGCCCACTTCGAGGCAGATGTAGACGGCGGTCTCGTAGGGTACCTGCACGACAGGGGTGGCGGGGCTGCCCGGGTAGGCCGGGAACATGGCACCGATGTGCAGCCCCACGCTCGCCGCCATGAGGCCGCCCGTCACGAGCGTCGCCGGCCATGTGGGGCGTGGCCGGCTGCCGGCCTTCGACGCTGGGCCTGGCGTCGGGTGCTGTACAGGCTGCGCCGGCGGAGGCAGGGTTGTCACCTGCTCACTCGGCCATGGGGGAGACATGCTCACGAACTCATCTTGGCCCAGTTGTCCCTCCTGGAGGCCGGGCGGGCCCGAGGGGTACTTGGATTTTTCTCAGGTTCTCAGAGGTTTCTCATGAGCTGGTAGACCCCGGCCAGGTCGTCGTTGGCCTTTTGTGGCAGGGGTACCGGGCCTCCGAGGGCGCGCGCACCCCAGGCGATCTGGGCTGTGCGTTCGACGAGGGCCACGATGTGGAGGGCCTTTTCCGGGGTCGGGCCCACTGCGACCATGCCGTGGTTGGCGAGGAGCGCCGCCCCTCGGCCCTCGAGGGCCTTCACCGCGTTTTCGCCCACGCCTGGCGAACCCGACATGGCGTACTCGGCGCAGCGCACGTCCCCGCCGGTGTAGATGGCTAGCTCGTCGACACAGGCGGGGACGCCCTGGTGGGCGCAGGCGAACATCGTCGCCCACACCGGGTGGGCGTGGATCACCGAACCGACGTCCTCGAACGCCCGGTAGCACGCGAGGTGCAACTGGATCTCCGAGGTCGGGCTCCGGCCCTCGGTTTTTTCGAGCACGGTACCGTCCGGGCCGACCAAGACGAGGTCGGAGATCACCATTTCCTCGTAGCTGACAGACGAGGGTGTGCAGACGATGTTGCCGTCTTCGAGGCGCGCCGAGATATTGCCGGACGTGCCTTCCACGAGCCCTTTGTGCAGCATTTCCTTGGCGGTTGCGAGGACCGCCTCGTGGGCGTCGGCGACGCTTTTCATTTCGCGAGGACCTCCGGGTTGACGACGTAGTTCGGGGTCTGGCCGGCGAAGAGGAGCTCGAGGTCGTCGGCTACCATCTGTGCCCCCCTCGCCTCGGTCTCGGCGGTCGCACCTCCTATGTGGGGTGTGAGCACGACGTTCGGCATTGAAGCGAGCGGGTGGGCTTCGGGCAGTACCTCCCCCTCGAAGTGGTCGAGGGCGGCGCCGCCGAGGTGCCTCGACTGGAGCGCCTCCACCAGGGCGTCCATGTCGTGGAGCTTGGCCCGGGCGGTATTGAGGAAGAGTGAGCCGGGACGCATCCAGGCAAACTGTTCCCGGCCGAAAAAGCCGGCCGTTTCGGGGGTCACGGCCGCGTGCAGGGAGGCGAGGTCTGCTCCGCGGACGGCCGCCTCCATGTCGTCGCCGGCTTCGGCCACGTAGGGGTCGTAGGTC
Organism: Actinomycetes bacterium; assembly: GCA_021787365.1. GTDB lineage: Bacteria > Actinomycetota > Acidimicrobiia > Acidimicrobiales > Palsa-688 > JAJZYO01. The sequence goes on from JAJYMB010000058.1 coordinate 36,971, forward strand.
TCGACCTCCATGCCGAGCGTCCGGAGGCGCCAGGCGAACGCGCGCCCGACTGCCCCGTAACCGATCACGGCCGCCCGCCGGCCAGCCAGTTCGAAGCCCCGGAACCGCTGGTAGGGGATCGTGCCGTCGCGGAAGACCTCGTTTTGGCGGACGTCTCGGTCTGCCGGCAGGACATGGCGGGCGAGCACGATGGCCAAGCCGAGGGCGAGCTCGGCGACGGCGTCGGCGTTGCGGGCCGGCGTCCGTAGGACGGGTATGCCGGCGGAGGTGGCGCCGGCGACGTCCACGTTGTTGGGGTCACCGCGGGTCGCGGCTACAGCGAGGAGGGGGAGATCCCAAACCGGGCCGCTCACGAAGTCGGCTTCGACCACGGCTATGTCGGCACCCTCTTTTTCCAGGCGTTCGGCCAGGGCGGGGCCGTCGTAGAGCTTGAGCGGCTCCTGTTCGGTCCAGGGTTCGTAGACGACGTCTGCCAGTTCTTTCAGCTTCTCGAACCCAGGGCCGCGCATCGGGGCGGTCACGAAGGCGCGGTGCCTCCGGGTGCCCTGGTGGCGCGGGCCGCGCATCGGCTCGGTCATGAGCGCGCGCTGGCTCCCGAAGTCCTGGGGGCGGTAGCCACGCTTGTAATACTGTCCGAGCATGACCGGGCAGGCCCAATCCGCCGGCAAGGAGCGGCTGTCGGCCGGCAAGGAGCGGCTGTCCGCCGGCAAGGAGCGGCTGTCCGCCGGCAACGAGCGGCTGTCCGCCGGCATCGACATCGGCACGACGGCCGTCAAGGCGGTGGCCGTCGACGAGGACGGCAACGTGGTGTGGCGTACCCGCGTGGCGAGCGCTTTGTCGGTGGGCCCGGGCGACCGTCTGGAACACGACGCCGTGTCCACCTGGTGGGAGGCTCCCCGGGCCGCCCTCCGCGCTCTGGCCAAGGGCCTCGAGGTGCCGGGGCCGGGCAACCAAGGGGGCCAGGAGGTCGGGCAGCGACTCGAAGCGGTTGCCGTCTCGGCAATGATGCCGTCAGTGGCGCCCGTCGACGAGCGTGGTAGGCCGATAGGCGCGGGGTTGCTCTATGGGTCGGCTGGCCCGGCTGGCCCGGGCGACCCAACGTCGAGCGACGAGATGGCGCGGCTCGCCGCCCTGGCCGCCTCCGACTGGCCGGGTGCATCGGGGTACTGGCCGGCGCAGGGGATCGCCAACGCCTCGCTCGGAGGCCAGGGCGTCATCGACCTCGCGTCCGCTTTCGCTGCGGGCTCGCTGTTCAACGGTGCGGGTTGGGAGGAACGGGCCAGTCAGGCCGTCGGGCTCAGTGCCGCTCAACTTCCCCGGGTCGTCGTCTGGGGAGAAGCCCTGGGTGAGCTCGGCTCGCTCGGCGGAGAGCGAAGCCGCGCTCAGGCGGTGCTCGGAGCAGGCTCCGTGGACGGGCTCTGCGAGCAACTGGTAGCCGGCGTGAGCGCTCCGGGCGACGTGCTCATCACGCTCGGGTCCACCTTGGTGGTGTGGCTCTGCGTACCCGGTTGGCCCGAGGAGGTCCCCGCTGGGCTGTGGAGGGTGCCACACCTGGCCGGCGGGATGGCCTTGGTGGGAGGGGCCAGCAATGCCGGGGGCCTGTGGGCGGACTGGGCCGACAGGGTGTTGCGGCCCGCCCCCGAGGGCAGTCGCGCCGGGGGGCTGTCGCCAGATGGTGTGCCTCTGTGGTGGCCCTGGGCGCGGGGCGAACGGGTTCCTTGGCACGACGCGTCCTTGCGGGTCGGGTTGTCCGGCGGCCATCTCTCGCACGGGTCGGCGCACCTTAGGAGGGCAGCGTTCGAAGCGACCGGCTTCGTGGTCCGCCACATAGTCGGCCTGGCGAGCGCGTGCGGGACGGTGCCGCGCCGCTACGTCGTGACTGGGGGCGGCGTTGTGAACCAGGAGTGGCTGCGAGCGCTGTGTGAAGTGCTCGGGGCGCCAGTGCTCCCGATGGCTGTGCCGGAAGGTGCGGCCCTCGGGGCCGCCTTCCTGGCTCGCATGGCGGCGGGGCTGGAGACCTCGCTCGCCGACGCCGGCCGGTGGTCGCGCTGGGCCGCGCCGGTCGAGCCGCGCCCGGAGTGGGCAGAGGCAGCCGGCGAACGCTACGAGCGCTGGGCCGAGGGCCTCCCGGCACGTGGGCCGGCGCCCGGGTCCTAGAACCGTCCTAGAACCGTCCCGAACGGCTGCCGGAGCGTCAGGCTGCCACGTTGGGGCCATGAGTTCTCGGCACTCTGAGCGGCGGTTAGGGTGCACAGCGTAGTAATCATCAGCTCAGCAGGACTCGGGCAAGGCCGTACACGGTTCGCACGCGCAAAAACCAGGTGGATGTGCGGCAGCGAAGGCCACATTTGTCGGAAATCTGCCCGTTTTGGCGTCAGGAACCTATGGATGTGCGGCTAACGACTTCACATCGGTTGGTTTTCTGCGCGGACTTGGTGTCCCACGGCCGGCGGGAGCCGCGCGGCAAAACGGGACCCGCGCAAAGCAGGGGACCGCGGGCAAGGCCGCGGGCCAAACAGCGGGGCCGCGGGCCAAACAGCGGGGCCGCGGGCCAAACGGCAGTTGCGCCAAGGGGCCCGCCCTCAGCCCCGGGAGCCGCCTAACGTCGCCGGCGCCGTTACCCTCGATTGTGGTGCGAGCCGTCTTCTACCCCTCCGAGTGCGCCTCGTCGGGCGAAGAGCTGCCCGGGCTGGAACGGGGCACGGCGGTCACGATCGGCGCATTCGACGGCGTTCACCTGGGTCATCTTCACCTGATCGAGCGGGTAAGGGCGGCGGCGAGCGAGGCCGGTGCCGTGCCGGCAGCCGTCACCTTCGACCGCCACCCGGCGAGCGTCGTGCGGCCCCAGTCGGCCCCGCTACTGCTCACCTCCCTCGAGTACAAGCTCGAGCTGTTGGAGCAGGCCGGCATCGAGCTGGTGCTAGTGCTCGAGTTCGACGCGGCCAGGGCGACCGAGCCGGCGGAGGACTTCGTCGCCGAAGTGCTAGTCGGCTGCTTGCATGCCCGGGCCGTGGTCGTCGGTCATGACTTCCACTTCGGCCGCAACCGGGAAGGTGACGTGGCCTTGCTCCAGCGCATGGGGGCTCGGCTCGGCTTCGACGTGACCGGTATCCGGCTGGCCGGGATGAGAGGACCGGGAGGAGAAGAGCCGATCTCGTCCACCCGAGCCCGCCGGCTGCTGGCTGCCGGCGAGGTGCGCGCCGCGGCCGCTCTGCTCGGGCGCTGGCACCGCCTCCAGGGTGTGGTCACCCATGGCGACAAGCGCGGCCGGGAGCTCGGCTTCCCTACCGCCAACCTCGCGGTGGGCCGGGACATGCAGCTTCCCTTGGACGGTGTGTACGCCGGCTGGTACCTGCGGCCCGACGGCACCCGCCACCAGACGGCCATCTCCGTCGGGCGCCAGCCGACGTTCTACACCGAGCGCGACTTTTCCCTGGTAGAAGCGTACCTGCTCGATTTTCAGGGTGACCTGTATGACGAGCTCGGGACCGTCGAGATCGTGGAGCGCTTGCGGGGCCAGGAGAAGTTCCCCTCCGTCGAGGCCCTTATCGACCAGATGACGAGCGACGTGGCCCAGACCCGGCGGGTCCTTTCCGTAGCGGCGCCACGCCGCTGAAGGTGCCGGTGCCCGGCGCGGACGATCCGCGCGAAGTCCGCTAGTTACGAAACAACGTCCTGGCGCACCCAGAAGCAACGCCGGCGAGCTTCTGGGTGCAGTCGTGTCTCAAGGGTGCAATGGGCGCTACCAGGGGAACCCCTGCTGCACCGAGAAGGCATATATGCACCGAGATGGACGTACCCGGACCTGCTAGCGGTCGGCCACCATGACGCTCGGCCGCCGCCACCGGCCCGGGCACGTTCTGGAAGGCGGCCCGCCAGGCATGGCCGCACCCCCGCCGGCCCACGCCGGCCCCACGCCCCCCAGCCTCGGCCGGGACAGCCCTTCGACCTGCTAGCATGACCGTCGGCGCTAACCGAGCAGTTCGTGGACGGCCCTTCCCGGCCGCGGTATGCGTTCAGCCAGGCGCCAGCTAGTCCCAGCGTATTACTACTGCAAGCCAGCCCGAACCGAGGAAATCGAAGCATGCCCGACAAAGCGGCGACGATCGAGACGTACCGCCTCCACGAGACCGACACAGGGTCCCCGGAGGTCCAGGTCGCCCTGCTCTCCGAGCGCATTGCCCACCTGACCGAGCACCTGAAGGCCAACAAGCACGACCACCACTCGCGCCGCGGCCTCATGATGCTGATCGGGCGGCGCCGGCGGCTGCTCGACTACGTGAGGAAAAACGACGTCGAGCGCTACCGCAATTTGATCAATCGGCTGGGGCTGCGCCGCTGAGCGGGCCAGGCGGGCCGTGGTCAGCTGCCAGTCGAGGGCTTCCCACCCACCGAGCGGCGAGAGCAAGGCCGCACGAGCGAGGAGCAAGGGCGGAACGAGCGAGCCGCCCGGTCCCCTGCGGGGGGAGTCGTCAACTGACAACTGGCTCGGCCTTTCCTGTGGCCCGTGGGACGCCCCGACCGGGGCGTCTTTATTAGTGCCGCCGGCGGGTGCCGGCGGCTCTGGCCAGAAAGGAGGACTCTGCCTGTAATGGGAGAGCCTGTTCAAGTTTCCGCGCCGGTCTCTGGGACCGGTAAGACCATGAGCTTCGAGACCGGTTTCCTCGCGCCTCAGTCGCAAGGAGCAGTCGTCGGGCGCATTGGTGACACGATGGTGTTGGCGACAGCCAACGCGGCCACGACTCCGCCCGAGGGGATCGACTTCTTCCCTCTCACCGTGGACGTCGAGGAACGCATGTACGCCGCCGGCAAGATACCCGGTTCCTTTTTCCGCCGGGAGGGGCGCCCGAGCGAGAGCGCGATACTCACCGCCCGTTTGATCGACCGACCGCTCCGGCCCAGCTTCGCCGAGGGCTACCGCAACGAGACCCAGGTGGTGATCACGGTGCTCGGGGCGGACCAGGTAAATCCGCACGACGTGATCGCCATCAACGCCGCCAGCGCGGCGCTCATGGTCTCGGGCATACCCTTCGAAGGCCCGGTCGGGGCCGTGCGCGTCGCCTACTCGCAGGAGGGCAAGTGGCTCCCGCACCCGACCTACGCCGAGGGTGACGAGTCGACCTTCGAGCTCGTAGTGGCAGGGCGGGTGCTGCCGGACGGGGACGTCGCGATCATGATGGTCGAGGCCGGCGGGTCAGAGCGGGCCTGGTCCTACTACCAAGGCGGGTCCCCGAAGGTCACCGAGGAGGCGATCGCCGAGGGCCTCGAAGCCGCCAAGACCTGGATCAAAGAGTCCGTCGAACTGCAACACCGCCTCGTGGCCGACGCCGGCGCCCGCCCGCCCCTCGCCTTCGTGGCGCGCCACGACTACGGGGAAGACGTCTACGCCCGGGTCGAGGCCACGGGCACCGAACGCGTCTCCAAGGTGACGGCCATCTCGCTCAAGTCGGAGCGCGAAGCCGCGATGGCGGAAATTTCGGCCGCTCTGGTGGGCGAGCTCGGGCCTGAGTTCCCCGGGCGCGAAAAGGAGATCGGCGCCGCCGTGCGCTCCCTCACGAAGAAGCTCGTGCGCCAGCGCATAGTCGAGGAAGGTACGCGCATCGACGGCCGCGGCACGAAAGACATCAGGCCGCTCATGGCCAGGGTGGGCCTCGTGCCGACCGCGCACGGCTCGGGACTGTTCCAGCGGGGAGAGACCCAGGTGCTAGACGTGGCCACCCTCGGGATGCCCCGTATGGACCAGTTGCTCGACACGATCGGCACCGACGAACGCAAACGCTACATCCACCACTACAACATGCCCCCCTCCGCCAACGGGGAGGTCGGCAGGGTCGGCAGCCCCAAACGGCGGGAGATCGGGCACGGCCTCCTCGCGGAAAGGGCGCTCCTGCCGGTCGTGCCGCCGTTCGAGGAGTTCCCCTACGCGTTGCGGCTCGTGTCCGAGGTCCTTTCCTCCAACGGGTCCACTTCGATGGCCTCGGTGTGCGCGTCGACGCTCTCGCTCATGGACGCCGGCGTGCCGATAAAGGCACCGGTAGCCGGCATCGCCATGGGACTTGTCAAAGAGGGTGACAATTACGTCACGCTGACCGACATCCTCGGGGCAGAAGACGCCTTCGGGGACATGGACTTCAAGGTTGCCGGCACCGCCGACTTCGTGACCGCCCTGCAGCTCGACACCAAGATCGACGGCCTGCCTGCCAACGTGCTCGCCGGCGCCCTGCGCCAGGCGCGCGAAGCGCGCCTCGAGATCCTCGACGTCATGAAGGCCACGATCGCCGAGCCGCGTTCGGACCTGCGCGAGACTGCCCCCAAGATCATCACCTTCGAGATCCCACTGGACAAGATCGGCGAGGTGATCGGGCCCAAGGGCAAGATGATCAATTCGATCCAGCAGGAGACCGGTGCGGACATAAGCGTCGACGACGACGGGACGGTGGGGACCGTCACGATCGGCGGCCGCGACCGCGGGGCTGTAGAGGAAGCCCTCCGCCGGGTCAACATGGTGCTCGAGCCCCCCGTCGCCGAAGTCGGCGCCACTTACCGGGGAAAGGTCGTCAACATCACCAAGTTCGGGGCGTTCGTCAACATCCTCCCCGGGCGCGACGGTCTCGTTCACATCTCCAAGCTCTCCAAGCTTTCTGCTGGGAAAAGGGTCGAGCGGGTCGAAGACGTGGTGTCACTCGGGCAGGACCTCGAGGTCCTCGTGGACGAGGTTGACCCATCGGGCCGGGTCTCCCTGTCGCTCGCGGGGGCAGCCGTCGGTGGTGGCGCTGGTGGCCGAGAGGACGGCGTGCCATCGGACTACGAGACGGTTTCCTTCGAGGACACCTGGGAAGAAGAAGCCCGTTCGGCCTTCGGGGACCTTGGGCCGGCCACCCTCGAGGCACCCGCGCCGAGCGGGCCGAACCGCGGCCCGGGGCGCGACCGCTCCGGCGAAAGCAGAGGGCCTCGCCGCAACCCACGCCGGCGCAGCCGCTAAAGGCCTTTCGTCGAGCACATGCGAAAGGCTGGGAACGCAGCCAAGCCTGCAGGGGCTGCTCAGTTTCCTCGGGCACAACAGGCCGCCCGCGCCAAGCCGGCGCCCGGGCGGCCGGCTGCCTCGCGCGACGTGATCGAGACGACCGTCCTCGACAGCGGGCTCACGGTCGTGACCGAGCACATGCCCGACGTGCTGTCGGTGAGCCTCGGTTTCTGGGTCGGGACAGGTTCGGTCGACGAGCCGGGAACTTTGGCCGGCGCTTCGCACTTCCTGGAGCACCTCCTCTTCAAGGGGACATCGGCGCGCAGCGCCCGCGACATCGCCGAGGCCGTCGATGGGGTCGGTGGCGACCTCAACGCCTTCACGACCAAGGAACACACCGCCTTTTACGTCCGCGTCCTCGCCGAGCAGGCCGACCTCGGCCTCGACATCCTGTCGGAGATCATCTGGGGGCCGGCGCTCCGGCCCGACGAACTGGAGGCAGAGCGCCAGGTGATCCTCGAAGAAATCCTGATGCACGCCGACGAGCCCGCCGACGAGGTGCACGACGTCTACAACTCGGCCATGTACCCGCTCCATCCCCTCGGCCGTGACGTGCTCGGCCTGGAAGAGACGGTGCGGGCCGCGTCGCGCGACGACATAGCGGCCTTCCACCGCCTCCACTACCGGACCGGCAACATCGTGGTCACTGCGGCAGGCTTCGTCGAGCACGCCCAGGTCGTCGAGGGCATCGCCACCCGTCTCGACAAGGCCGCCGTGGAGGTGGGCCGGGACCTCCTCATGGGGGGCGGGCCGCCGGCCCGGTCTGTGCCTGTCGCTGAGGCGAGGCGGCGGCTCGTCGCCAAACGCCAGACCGAGCAGGCGCACATCATGTTCGGCATGCCGGGGTTCCCTCGTGACCACCCGGACCGCCAGGTGCTGAACGTGCTCGACCACATCCTGGGCGGCGGGATGTCGAGCCGGCTGTTCCAGTCCGTGCGCGAAGAGAGGGGCCTCGCTTACAGCGTTTACTCCTACCGTTCGGGCTACGAGGGAGTGGGCGACTTCGCCGTCTACGCCGGCACCGCCCCGTCGCGGGCCGCCGAGGTCGTAAAGGTGGTGAGCGAGGAGCTCGACAAGATGGCCGCCACCGGCCCCTCCGAGGAGGAGCTCGCCGCCGCCAAGAGCCACATCAGGGGCGCCACGGCGCTCGGCCTCGAGGACTCGGGGGCGCGCATGAGCCGCCTCGGGCGCTCGCAGCTGGCCCACGGCAGGGTCCCCTCGCTCGCCGAGCTCGAAGAGCAGATCGCGGCTGTCACCTTGGACGACCTCGCTCGCGTCGCCGCCGACGTGCTCGGCGGTGCGCGCACCCTGGTGGTGCTGGGCCCGTTCGAGGAGGACGCCTTCTCCGACTGGGAAGCCGGCGCTTAGGCAGGCCACGGGGAGCCTGGACGTGCTTCGCGTAGGGGTCTTCGGGGCGGGCGGCCGCATGGGGACCGCGGTCCAGGCTGCGGTCGCGGCCGACCCCGACCTCGAACTGGTGGCCGCCGTCGACCCGGCGCACGCTGGCGAGGCCGCCCTGACGAACGGGGTCGTCGTGGCCAAGGACCCCGAGGCCATGGCCGCCGCCGGCGTGGAGGTGGCCGTCGACTTCACAGTCGCGGAGGCGGCTTTGTCCAATGCGGCCTGGTGTGCCCGCCATGGGGTGCACGCGGTCGTGGGCACGACGGGCTTTGGCGAAGAAACGCTGGCGGACCTGCGGGCGCTCTTCGAGGCGAGCACCGCCAACTGCGTCGTGGCGCCCAATTTCGCCATCGGGGCCGTGCTCATGATGCGCTTTGCCGAGCTGGCGGCGCCCTGGTTCGAGGGTATCGAAGTGGTGGAGCTCCACCATGATGGCAAGCTCGACGCCCCCTCCGGCACGGCGCTTTCCACTGCCCGGCTGGCGGCTGCCGCCAGGGGCAGCGGCCGGCAGGCTGCGGCCGGCGTGGGCGACGTGACTGGCGGGGCCGGCGGGGCCGGAGGGGCCGGCGGGCCAGTTCCCGCGGCCACAGCCGGCGGGCCTGGCGGGCCAGTTCCCGCGGCCACAGCCGGTGGCGCCGGCGACTCGGACCGGGCGCGGGGCCTCGAGGCCGCTCCCGGGGTGCGCGTGCACTCGGTGCGGCTCCGGGGGCTCGTCTCGCACCAGGAGGTGCTCCTCGGCAACGCCGGCGAGGTCCTCACGATCCGCCACGACTCGCTCGACCGGAGCTCTTTCATGCCCGGTGTGCTCCTCGCCGTGAAGCAGGTGCCGGAGCGACGCGGCCTCACTTACGGCCTCGGCGCGCTGCTCGGCCTGTGACGCGGCGCACCTCCTCCTCTGCCGCCCACCCGGCTACGCTGGCGGGCAGTGGCAGGCGCCGGCAAGCTCGTTAGGGCCAGGAGGGCGAGAAGGGCAGGTGGTGCGGTTGCTTAGGTGGGGGTCGGTCATCTGCGCCATGGTCACGCCGTTCGGGCCGGGCGGCGAGCTCGATTTGGACGGTGCCGCCCGCCTGGCGCGCTGGCTCGTGGACAACGGCAACGACGGCCTCGTCGTGGCCGCCACCACCGGGGAGGGCACGACCCTGAGCGATGCCGAAAAAGTCGAGCTCTGGCGGGCCGTACGCGAGGCGGTCAGCGTACCGGTGATCGCCGGCACGGGCACCGCCAGCACGGCCCACACGATCGAGCTCACCCAGGCGGCCGCCGAGGCCGGGGCTGACGCGGCGCTGGTCGTGACGCCCTACTACAACCGGCCTTCGCAGGCCGGCATCGAGGCTCATTTCCGGGCCGTGGCCGAGGCGAGCCGCATCCCCCTCATCGCCTACGACATCCCCAAGCGCACGGGCCGGGAGATCGCCCCCTCCACTCTGGGGCGCCTGGCCGGCGACGGGGTGATAGCCGGGCTCAAGGACGCAGCCGGCCAGACGCCGGCCACCGCCGGCCTGATAGCCGGGGCGCCGGCGGGCTTCGAGGTCTGGAGCGGGGAGGACGCCCTCACGCTCCCGCTCCTGGCTGTGGGTGCGGTGGGCGTGATAAGCGTCGCTTCCCACTGGGCGGGCCCGGAGTTCTCCGAAATGGTGGCCAGGTGGCAAAAAGGTGACAGCGCGGGAGCGGCCGAGGTCAACCGGCGCCTCAGGGAGTCCTACGAGTTCGAGGCGAGCGACGCCGCCCCCAACCCCGTGCCGACGAAGGCCATGCTGCGAGCGCTCGGCCTGCCCGCTGGCGAGTGCCGCCTGCCCATGGGCCCGACGCCGGCCGGCCTCGAGCAAAGGGCCGAGCAGATCTGGGCCAACCTGCGCCAGCAGGCCTTCACCCGGGCGGTGTAGTTGCCCCCTACGGCGGCGTCCCCCGTACGCATAGCCTTCCTCGGCGGCCTGGGCGAGATCGGGCGCAACTGCGCCTGGTTCGAGACCGACGGCCAGGCGGTGCTGGTCGACTGCGGGCTCATGTTCCCCGACCCCGAGATGCCTGGGGTGGACCTCGTCCTGCCGGATTTCAGTTACATAACCGAAAACGCCGACCGCCTGGTGGCTTGCGTGCTCACCCACGGCCACGAGGACCACTGCGGTGCGCTCGCCTACCTTCTGGCTGAGGTCAGCTTCCCCGTTTACGGCTCGGAGCTCTCGCTCGGCCTCGCCCGCAACCGTATCGAGGAAGCCGGCCTTTTGTCGCGCACCGAGTTGGTCCCGGTCGCCGACGGGGAAAGGAGGAAAATAGGGCCGTTCGACATCGAGTTCATACCGGTGACGCACTCGGTCCCCGAGGGCTTTGCCCTCGCATTCCATACTCCCCACGGGGTCATCCTCCATTCCGGCGATTTCAAGCTCGACTTGACCCCCGTGGACGGCCGGCGTACCGACCTCGCCCGCATAGGTGCACTGGCCTCGGACGGCGGCGTGGCGCTCTTGCTTTCCGATTCGACCAATGCAGAAGAGGACGGTTACGCGCCTTCGGAAAAGTCGGTCGGCCAGGCGCTCTCGGACCTTTTTGCCGCGCACCGGGGGAAGCGGGTGATAGCGGCCTGTTTTGCGAGCCACGTCCATCGCGTGCAGCAGATCGCGAACGCCGCGCTCTCCTGCGACCGGTACGTGGCCACCCTCGGCCGCTCCATGGGGCGCAACGTCGCTTATGCGCGCGGCCTCGGGCTCCTCGACATCCCCGAAGACCGCCTCGTCGACATCGAAAAGACGGCGGATCTGCCGCCCGAAAAAGTCTGCATTATTTGCACCGGTTCCCAGGGCGAGCCCATGTCGGCCTTGTCATTGATGGCGGCGGGGGACAACAAGTGGGTCGAGGTCGGCGAGAACGACCTGGTCGTGCTCTCCGCCCACCCGATCCCGGGCAACGAGACCAACGTGGGCAAGGTGATCGACGGGCTCTGCCGGCGGGGTGCCGAGGTAGTCCACTCCGGCCTCGCCCCGGTGCACGCCTCGGGCCACGCCATGCGCGAGGAGCTCAGGCTCTTGATGTCCGTCGCCCAGCCACGTGCCTTCATACCGGTGCACGGCGAGTACCGCCACCTCGTGCACCACGCCCGGCTGGCGGTCGAGATGGGCGTGCCAGAGGAGTCGGTGCTGCTGGCGGAGGACGGCGACGTGGTGGAGCTCAGTTCGGGCGGGGTGGAGTTCGCCGGCGAGGTCCCGGCCGGGTACCTGTACGTAGACGGGATCGTCGGCGACGTGGGTGCCGGGGTGCTGCGGGACCGGCGGGTGCTGTCCGAGGAAGGCCTCATCGTCGTCATCGTGACGGTCGACTCCCAGAGCGGTGCCGTGCTGACCGGCCCGGAGATCATCACCCGGGGCTGGGTCTACGCACCCGAGGCGGAGAAGCTCCTCGACGAGGCGAGAGAGGTGGTGCTGGCCGCCGTGGAGGAGCACCAGCCCGGCGAAGCGCCAGCCGACTACGAAACGCTCCGGCGGCGCACCCGCTCCGCGCTCGGGCGCTTCGTACAAGAGCGCACCCGGCGCCGGCCCATGATCGTGCCGGTAGTGATGGAGGTCTGAACGCCAGTTCCGCTGTTGTAAGTGAGGCTGGTGTTAGTTTTGAGGTTGCTGTGGCAACTAAGGCTCGGGCCGTCGCGCCCGCTCGTCGGGGGAGGGGGGCATCTGCGGCGCCGGCGCGCCGCGAGCGTCCTCGCTGGTACGAAAGCCTGCTCGGCCTCGTGGAAGACCAGTCCGACGAGATCTGGGGGCTCGCCTTGGTGCTGGTGGCTGCGCTCGTCGCCTTGGGCATGTACGCCCAGCTGGCCGGGCCGGTGGGCCGCGGCGTGCGGGAAGGGGCGGCTGACCTCTTCGGGTTGTCCCGCTATGTGGTCCCCGTCGGCTTCCTCGCCCTGGGCGGGTACTTGCTCTCGCGCCGCCCCCGGCCCCAGCCGGCCCGCGTGGCGCTGGGCCTCGTCCTCGCCCTGCTGGCGCTCTCGGGGCTGATCGCCGATGCCGGTGCGACGCCGAGCGTGCACCAGCCCCTTCGGGCTGTGCGCGGGGCCGGCGGGCTGGCCGGCATGCTCGTCGCCGTCCCGCTCCGGGCCGGCCTCGGGACCTGGGGAGCGGGCCTGGTGCTGGCCGCGGTCCTCTTGGTGGCGCTGCTGGTGACGACCGCGACCCCGGTGCGGACGGTCGGCCACGGGGTGCGGGGCACGGCGCGCCTCGGCTGGCGCGGCGCCCGTTTCGCCGTCGGCACAACCTGGCGCGTCCTGCGGGCGGGAAGCGGCGCCGGCGCCGGCGCCAGCACTGACTGGGAAGACGGGGGCACGGGCTGGGCCGGTGACGAGCTGGGCGACGAGGAGCCCTGGGCTCCTGGTGAGGTTTCGGCCGGGGGAGCGGCGGGAGAGTTCGGTTGGCCGGCGCTCGCCGGCGAAGAGCAGGAGCCGCGCGACGGGCGTGAGGGGCGAGACGGGCGCGAGGGCGGGAAAGGGCGAGCGGCGAAGAGGCGCTCGGCGGGGGAGGTCGAGGCGGCGGCTGGGAGCGGGCCTCGAGTGCCCCTGACGTCTGCGGAGCCGCTCCCGATCGGCGGTCTGGCCAGCGCCGGCAAGGGCGAGCAGCTCGCGATCGACCTCGGCCCCGCCCCCCAGGTGAGGCCGCCCTGGCGGCTCCCGCCGATATCGCTTTTGAAGCGCAGCAAGGCGGCGTCGGTGGACCGTCACCAGGTGGAAGTGCTCGGCCAGACCCTGCAGGGGGCGCTCGCTGCGCTCGGGGTGGAGACACGCCTGGTCGGGGCCACGGTGGGCCCGAGCGTCACCCGCTACGAGCTCGAGCTCGGACCGGGGGTCAAGGTCCAACGGGTGACGGCCCTCCACCGCGACATCGCCTACGCCATGGCCGCCACCGAGGTGCGCATACTTGCGCCCATACCAGGCCGTTCGGCCATCGGGGTGGAGGTGCCCAACCGCCAGCGCCAGACCGTGACGCTCGGCGACATCCTCTCCTCGGGGGAGGCGGCGGCCGCCCGCCACCCGCTGGAAGTGGCCGCGGGCCGGGACATAGCGGGCCGCCCGGTGCTCGTCAACCTGGCCGAGATGCCCCACATCCTGATCGCGGGCGCGACCGGCTCGGGCAAGTCGTCGTGCCTCAATGCCATGCTCACGTCCGTGCTGATGCGTGCTACCCCCGAGCAGGTCCGCCTGATCCTCGTGGACCCGAAGCGCGTCGAGCTCGGCGCCTACGCCGGCCTGCCCCACTTGCTCACCAATGTCGTCACCAACCCCAAGCGCGCCGCCAATGCCCTGCGTTGGGCGGTGGAGGAGATGGAGCGCCGCTACGACCTGCTGGCCGAGGTCGGCATGCGCGACATAACCGGGTACAACGCCGCTTACGACCGGGGCGAGCTCAACGACCAGCCCGGCGGGCACTCGGCGGGAGGGGAGCCGGCGCCAGGTGGCTGGGCAGACAGGGAGCCGGCGCCAGGTGGCTGGGCAGACAGGGAGCCGGCGCCAGGTGGCTGGGCAGACAGAGAGCCGGCAGGAGGGGAGCCGGCGGAGGGGGAGCGGGCAGAGGGGGAGCCGGCCGAGGAGGATTGGGCAGAGCTGCACGACACCACCTCGGGCCACGGGGAGGACCCGACAGTGCCCGACGGGGCGGGAGCACTCCAGGCCCAGCGGTACGAGCGGCTCCCCTTCGTCTTGGTCGTGGTGGACGAGCTCAACGACCTGATGATGGTGGCGGCGCGCGATGTCGAGGAGTCGATCTGCCGGATCGCCCAAATGGCGAGGGCTGTCGGCATCCACCTCGTGATAGCCACCCAGCGGCCCTCGGTCGACGTGATCACGGGCCTCATCAAGGCCAACATCCCCTCCCGCCTCGCTTTCGCCGTCTCTTCGCTCGCGGACAGCCGGGTCGTGCTCGACCAGGCCGGCGCCGAGAGGCTGATAGGAAAAGGGGACATGCTGCTGCTCACGGCCTCTTCCAGTTCGCCTCGGCGCCTCCAGGGGCCCTGGGTGGACGAGGAGGACGTCCGAAAGGTCGTGGCCCACTGGCGCCGGCAGGCCTCGCCCTCTTACGTGGAGGGGATAGAGGGCCAGGAGGCCGGTCCGGGCGAGGCCAGCGGCGACCCCGAGGACAACGACGACTTGCTGGAAGCCGCCATGGAACTGGTCGTGCGCAGCCAGCTCGGCAGCACCTCCATGCTCCAGCGCAAGCTGCGGGTCGGCTTCGCCCGGGCCGGCCGGCTGATGGACCTGCTCGAACAGCGCGGCGTCGTAGGGCCGTCGGAGGGTTCCAAGGCGAGGGCCGTCCTGATGACGGTGGACGAGCTCGAGTCGCGCGGGGACTAGGCCCGCCAGGGACAGGGCACGGGACATCCAGAAGATGTGGCGCACCGCGCGGGCGCCGGCGTCGTCGGCCAACCTCGGGCCGGGTTTCGACACCCTGGCGGTGGCGCTCGGCCTTTACGTGGAGGTGGGGCTGCGCCCGCGTCCCGAGGGCCTGCTCGTGGTGGCCGAAGGCGAGGGCTCGGAACTCCCCGGCGGGCCTTCCCACCTGGCGGCCCGTGTGGCGCGCGAAGTCCTCGGCCATGACCGCTTCGAACTGCGTGTACGTTCCCAGGTGCCCGTTGCGCGCGGTCTCGGCTCGTCGGCGGCCCTGGCGGTGGCGGCGGCGGCCGCGGCCGGCGCCGGCGTGCCGGACGAGGCTTTCGAGCGCGCCTTCGGTGTGGACGGCCACCCCGAAAATGCAGCCGCGTCTGCCTTCGGCGGGCTCGTCGCCGCTGCCGTGGTGGGGGGACGGCCGGTCGCCCGGCACCTCCGTCTCGACCCCCAACTGCGCTTCGTGGTGCTCGTCCCCGACCACGAGCTCCCGACCGCCGACGCCCGCCAGGCCCTGCCGGCCTCGGTGCCCATCGGGGACGCCGTGTTCAACTTGAGCCGCCTCGGCTTGCTCGTGGCCGGCCTCGCCGACCGCCGCCAGCTGGTCCCCGAGGCGGGGGACGACCGGCTCCACCAGCCCGCTCGCGCAGCCCTGTTCGCCGAGGCCGAAGCGCTGCTGGCGGGCCTCCGCCGGCGAGGGGCGCTCACCTCTTGCTGGTCGGGGGCCGGCCCGAGCGTACTGGCGCTCTGCGACGCCGGAGCCGCTAGCGACCTTTGCGCCGCCGGCCGCGAGCTCATGGCGTCGCTCGGGGTCCCGGGCAGGGCCCTCCTGCTAGAAGCCGACCACCGCGGCGCTCAGGTGAGCGAGGCACCGGATCACTAGCGGGCGGGCTAGCCGGCTAACGGCGCCCCCAGCGGCCCCTGCAGGGCGCGACGTGGACGAGGATGTTATACGTGAACAGGGCGATGGCGAGGTGCATCAGCATGAGGAAGGCAACGGCGTGCACCGGTTGGCCCTTGTACAGGATGTACAGGTCGGGTAGCCATAGGGCCAGGGTGACGGCGATGGCCATCCTGAAAAAGACCCAGCGGGGGCTCGACGTAAGGCGGGTGACGATGGGCCAGCCGGTACAGGCGATGAGCACGCCGATCACGGTCAAGGTGGCATAGTCGTAGAAGCGGAAGTGGACGTACCCCTTGGTCGCGGGGAAGAAGTGCTCGGCCACCCTGACGATGGCGGTATCGACTAGAAGCGACGCCAGGACCGCGGCAATAGTGGCTACGACGACGCGCGGCAGGGACGGTTGCTCGTCGCTCGGGTCGAAATCGATGTGGGCGAGCCACAATGCGCGCCCGAGCATGGTCTCGTCCAGGTTTTGCAAATAAGCCCTCCTTCGCCACAGGGCACCTCGTACCCGCACGCTTTGACGGCACCTACAGCCCCTATGAGTGGCTGGTGCGGGTGTTGATATACCACAGGCTGGCCAACGGGCCCGTGTGGTCCCCCTGTAGTCTCTTCTGGAGTGGCGAGTTACTGGCTGGAGACCCTCGGGTGCCCCAAAAACCAGGTGGACTCCGACAAGCTCGCGGGCGCGCTCGCGCTGGAGGGCTACGGGCGGGCGGAGGAGGCCGGTAGCGCCGACTTGGTAGTGGTCAACACGTGCGCCTTCATCGAGGCGGCGCGTGAGGAGTCGGTGGCAGCCGTGCTCGAGATGGCGGGGGCCAAAAAGCAGGGCGCGCGCCTCGTCGTCACCGGTTGCCTGGCCGAGCGCTACGGCGAGGAGCTGGCCGGCGCCTTACCCGAGGTGGACCAGGTGGCCGGGTTTGGCGTGGCTTTCTGGGACCGGGCTGGCGCGCCTAGCGCGGCGCCGGTGTCGTTCAGGCGGTCGAGGTTCGACCTGCTCGAGCTACCGCGGCCGGCGGCCGGCGTGCCCTGGGCCTACGTGAAGATCGCCGAAGGATGCGACCGGCGCTGCGGTTTCTGCGCCATACCGACGTTCCGGGGGCGGCAGCGTTCCCGCTCGCGTGAGGCGGTCCTGGCGGAAGTGGGGCGCCTCGATGCGGAGGAGGTCGTGCTGGTGGCCCAGGACCCGGTGTCTTGGGGGCGCGACGCACGTGGTGGCGCCGGGGGCCACGGGGAACTGGCGGCGTTGGTCCGCGACGTGCAGGAGCTCGTGGAGCGCGTGCGGCTGCTCTACCTCTACCCCTCGGGGTTGACCGACGAGCTGGTCGATGCCATGGGCGGTTGCCCCTATTTCGACCTTTCCCTCCAGCATGTTTCGCGGTCCCTGCTCCGGCGCATGCGCCGCTACGGAGAGAGCGAGCGCTTCTTGGAGCGGATCTCCTACATCCGCCGGCGCTTCCCCGAGGCGGCCCTCCGGTCCTCTTTTATAATCGGCTACCCGGGGGAGACCGAGGAAGACCAGGACCTGCTGCTGTCGTTCCTGGAGGAAGCGCAGCTCGACTGGGCTGGTTTCTTCGCATTTTCACCCGAGGAGGGCACCTACGCCGCCTCCCTCCCGGGCCAGGTGCCGGCCGGGCTGGTAGCCGAGCGGGCCAGGGAGTGCTCGGAGGTGCAGGACGCCATCACCGCCTCCCGGCGGGCGGCCCTGGTGGGCACGAAGTGCCGGGCCCTGGTCGACGCCGCCGGCGAGGCCCGGAGCCACCGTGAGGCCCCCGAGATAGACGGCGTCATCAACGTCCCGCCCGGCTTGGCCCCGGGCAGTTGGGTGGAGCTGGAGATAACGGGCTCCGAGGGCCCGGACCTCTTCGGTGAGCCGGTGGGGCGTTGAGCGGCGAGAAGTCATCGGTCGCCGGCGAGGTCGGGAGGGTCGCCGAGGTCGGCCAGCCTGCGGCGTTTGGCCTCATGACGGCGGCCAACGGCGTGACCGTGGCGCGCATCGCCGCCACGCCCGTGCTCGTGCTCGTAGTCCTGAGCGGGATCCCCTCGTGGGCTGCGCTCGTGCTCTGGGCGGCGCTGGCGTCCTCCGACGCCGCTGACGGGTGGGTGGCCCGGCGGCGGGGCAAGAGCGCCTCGGGAGCGTTCCTCGACCCCTTGGCCGACAAGTTCCTCGTGCTGGGGGCCATGGCGGCCATAGCTGCCCTGGGCAAGTTCACCTGGGCGCCGGTCGGCCTCTTGGCAGCCCGGGAGGCCCTGATTACCGCCTACCGCGTCGTCGTGGCGCGCCAAGGTGTGAGCGTCCCTGCCCGGCGGGCGGCAAAGGTGAAGACCCTGGTCGAGTTTTTGACCGTGGGCCTCGTGCTCGTGCCGGTGGCCGGCGCATCAGAGGACACCTTCGCCCAGGTCGCTCGTGTGGCGCTTTGGTTCGCGGTGGCGCTGGCTTGGGCGAGCGCGGCGCAGTACCTCTTCGACAGCCGTTCTGCAGGCCGGCGGGCGTTCGCCGGCAACGCCTGACCACGGGACGGTCGGGCTATGGAGTGCGAGGTGCTGGCCATCGGGACCGAACTCCTGCTCGGCCACGTGGTCGACACCAACTCCGCCTGGATCGGCCAGCAACTGGCGCTCGCCGGGATCTCCTGCCGCTACCAAGCCAAGGTCGGGGACAACCACGAAAGGATCGTGGACGGCCTCCAAGAAGCCCTCTCGCGTGCCGACGCCGTCATCTGTTGCGGGGGGCTCGGGCCCACCCAGGACGACATAACCCGGGAGGCGATCGCGGAGGTCATGGGCGTTGCCCTCCGCCGCAATGCCGACGTCGAGGCGCGGCTGCGGGAGCGCTTCGGGGGGAGGGACGTGCCGGCGAGCAACTGGAAGCAGGCCGACGTCCCCGAGGGCGCATCGTTGATCATGGCCTCGACGGGCACGGCTCCCGGCCTCGTGTGCCCGGTGGGCGACAAGGTCGTTTACGCGGTGCCGGGCGTGCCAGCCGAGATGCGCGAGATGGTGGGCGGTGCCGTGGTGCCCGACCTGGTCCGCCGGTCGGGCGGCCAGGCCACCATACGGAGCCGGTTCCTGCGGGTCTGGGGGGTGCCCGAGTCCAAGGTCGCCGAGATCGTCGCCCCCCGGTTGTCGGCTCTGGAAGGGACGCCGACGACGATCGCCTTCCTCGCCAATGTGGCCGAAGGCGTGAGGGTGAGGGTCACGACCAGGGCGGCCGGCCCCGGTGCAGCGGCCGAGGCGGAACGTGCGCTCGACCGGGAAGAGGCCGAGCTGCGTGCGCTGCTCGGAGATGCTGTGGGCGGCATAGACGACGAAGATCTGGAGGTCGTGGTGGCCCGCCTGCTCGAGGGTTCGGGGTTGCGCCTGGCGGTGGCGGAGTCCCTCACCGGTGGGCTCGTGGCCACGCGGCTCACGTCGGTGCCCGGGGCGAGCGTCTGGTTCGCCGGCGGTGTCGTGAGCTACGGGAGCGACGTGAAGCGTTCGCTCCTCGGGGTCGGGGAGGGCCCGGTCGTAAGCGAGCGCGCCGCTCGTGAGATGGCCGCCGGCGTGGCCCGGCTGCTCGGGGCGGACGTCGGGCTCTCGCTCACCGGGGTCGCCGGCCCAGAGCCCCAAGACGGCCAGCCTGTCGGCACCGTCTTCGTCTGCCTGTCCTGGCCCCCCCCGGGCCAGGTGAGCGCCCTGGCCCTGTCGGGTGACCGGCGGCTCGTGCGTGAGCGCGCGGCTACCTACGCCCTCGACATCTTGCGCCACGCCCTGCTGGCACGCGGGCCGGCGTTGCGTGGCTCTTAGGGCCTCTCAGGGCTCTCTCAGGGCGGCTCAGCCGAACCAGTTGGCCGGGAGCGTTTCGGCTGCCAGGTCGGGCTCGGGAGCGTGGCGGACCACCAAGCGGTCGCGCTCCCTGCGTAGCTCGCCGGCGGCCTCAGCGCACTGTGAGCTCATAGGCATCTCGAGTACGGCCTTGGCCTGTTCGCGCGTGTAGCGGAACGGCTCCTGCTGCAGGGCTGCAAGGGCCGCGTGCCTACTATTTGAGAGCTGAATGGCCTTGTTGACTTGGTCGAGACGGCCCAAGGCGTCGAGCAGGCCCTCCACGACATGAAGGCGGCTTTCGAGCTCTCGCGACGAACCAGACGAAGTCAGGTCCACCGGGTGGGCTCCAAGGTGAACGGTGCCGGACACTGCCATCAACACCTCCCAGAAACCCGAAAGGGCCAGGCCCTGGGAAACCCAGGGCCGAACCCGAACGGTCTTTGCTCTCCCAGTATCGCGCGCGAAGACTGTAAAGATCTAGAGAGAAGTTCCGTGATTTCCCTCGCTTGTACGTCACTCTGCGTGGGGCCGGGCCGGCACCCGGCCCTTGTGGCCGTGGCCGCAATGTGGCGCCCACGAAGGTGTCGCGCACCTGGCCGAGTGCCGGTCTGAGGCGTCAGTTTTCGAGGACGAGCGGCTCCTCGCCGGCGGGCTCACCAGGCGTGTCGCCGGTGCCGACACCGACCTGCTGGCGGACCCTCTCGGAGATCTCGATCATGAGCTCGAGGTTTTCTGCAAGGAAAGCCTTGGCGTTTTCCCGGCCCTGGCCGATCTGCTCGCCCTCGTAGGTGTACCAGGCCCCGGACTTGCGCACGATGCCAAGGTCGGTGGCCACGTCGAGGAGCGAGCCCTCCCGGCTTATGCCCTTGGAGTACATGATGTCGAACTCGCACTGCTTGAAGGGTGCTGCGCACTTGTTTTTCACCACTTTCACCCGGGTGCGGTTGCCCACCACCTCCGCTCCGTCCTTGATGGACTCGACCCGGCGTATCTCGAGGCGGACCGAAGAGTAGAACTTGAGGGCGCGGCCGCCAGGGGTGACCTCTGGGCTGTTGTGGACGACTGTGCCATCCGCGAGGAAGTTGTGGGTCCCCTCGACCTCGATGTCGAAGCGGCGCATGCTCCTGGTGCGAGGCTTCTGGACGATTGCGTTGACCGGCATGGGCATGAGCTCATAGTGAAGCGGCGCGAACACCGGCGCGATATCGAAGCGGTTGCGGAAGCGCTCCTGGAGCTTGTAGTCCATCGAAGGGTGTATGAAGGGGGCTACCAGAGCCTGGAACTTCGCCGTCTCGTCCTTGGAGAACACGAGTACGGCCTTGCGGGCCTTACCTGCGTAGCGAAGCCGACCCCGGATGCCCCAGGTGCCGGCGAGATAGCGGACCAGGCGCTCGCGGCTTGTGGCCTCTATGGCTTCGACGCAAATCTCGATACGGCTGCTGTCGCCAGCGGTGCGTGATCGAAGGCCCTTGGAGCGCTCGCTGTAGCATCCGTCGTCCATGTACCAGATCGCGAGGGAGAGGGGTGTCAGCGCCTTGAGGTACTCCTCGCTGATCACCTTCTTGCTTCCGAGATAGACAGCCGCACGGAGCTCTGCCAGCTCCGGCAGGGAGGGCAGGTCGAAAAAGACGGCTCCCTTGGAGTGGGTGGACCGAGAGGGGTTTAGGTTGCCGAAGAGCGAAGCTTTCCATTCCGCGTAGGCCGCCTGCTTGGCGCCGTGGCCCAAGCGGAAGCGGCTAGCGAGGCCGCTGTGCGTAGGTGACAGGGCACCGTCCCCCATAAGGCCCCCGAGGACTACCTGCCATTGGAGGTCCGAGAGGCGGTGCTGTACGGCCTGAAGGACCCTATCGCCGGGCCTCAGCTCCTGGGCTTCCTTCCAGCCCGCTGGGGTACGGATCTGGTGGTTGGGTGTGCAAGCGAACTGTGACTTGCCGTTTCCGGCGGGCCGGCCGACCGTGAACTGAAGGAAGCAGTCGGCCTTGCCGTTGTCGAACCAATTGACTACCCGCTTGGGTACAACAGCATCCACGTCCGAGTCGTACGAGAGGACCTCGACGGGGAGTCGCTGGTTGACGATCTTGCCGATCTTCTCCTGGCTGCCGTCGGCAAGGGTGACTCGCGTCCCATACGAAAGGCAGCCGAACATGACCCCGACCTTTTCCCGGAGCTGGTTGATGAAGACGGCGATCGTATTCGACTTGCTGAGGGTCCCGGTCAGCTTGCGCAGCGCTTGGGACATGAGGCGGGCCTGCAGCCCGACGTGGGCGTCGCCCATCTCGCCCTCGAGCTCGGCGCGGGGGGTGAGGGCGGCGACCGAGTCGATCACGATGACGTCGAGGGCGCCCGAGCGTATGAGCATGTCGGCGATCTCGAGGGCCTGCTCGCCGGTGTCGGGCTGCGAGATGAGCAGGTCGTCCACGTTTACACCGATGGCGCCGGCATAGATGGGGTCCATGGCGTGCTCGGCGTCTATGTAGGCGCAGATGCCGCCGTTGCGCTGAGCCTCGGCGACCACGTGCATGGCCAAGGTGCTCTTGCCCGACGACTCCGGCCCGAACAGCTCGACTATGCGGCCGCGAGGTAGGCCCCCGATGCCGAGGGCCAAGTCAAGGGAAAGGGCGCCGGTCGAGATGGCCTCGACCTGCATGTGGACGTTTTCGCCCATCCGCATGATGGCGCCCTTGCCGAACTGCTTCTCGATCTGGCCCAAGGCCGTCTCGAGTGCTTTGTCACGTTCCACCTGGGGCATCCTCTCGCTCATTTCAGTGTGGTTGTTTGGCTGCGGGCAACACTACGAAGGGGGTGTGACCACCACTCGCCGGCGGGGCCGGCGGGTGGCCGGGGCCGGCGGGTGGCGGGTACCTTCTGGGCTGGTCGAGTACGAACTTCATAAGTGTAACTCACCCCGAGCCTAGCGGCAAACACAAGTTCGGTGGTGGATGCCGCGGCTCTTACCGGAGCTGGCGCTCAGGCGCCTGGCGCCCGAGGGGGAAGACCGCGACCTCGGTGTACCTGGCCCCGTTGGGGTGGAGCTCGCTCCTGACCAACGACAGCGAACCCGCTTCCCAGGACATCTCCAGGGGGGCGAGCAGTTGGCCGGCTTGGCGCAGGTCCGCTTCGCCGCGGGCGCGCGCCACGGTCAGGTGCCCGCGGAAGGGCCGGGAGGGCGGGGGCTTGCCGATCTTCGCGGTCACCCGCTCGACGGTGCGGGCGGCTTCGGCGAGGCCTTCGACCGGCCAGATGATGAGCCCCGGCCCCATGAAGCGCGTGGAAGGCCCGCCCCGTGCCTCGAGGGGGCCGCTCAGGTGGGCGGCCGCCTTGGCGAGGGCTCGGGAGGCCCTGGCGACGCCCGCCTGATCGAGCTCCCCGAAGAAGCGGAGGGTCACGTGCCACTGGTCCCTCGTCGACCAGCGGGCGCCGTCGAACTCCGGCCGAGGCAGGGCGCCCAGCGCGTCCAAAACCTCTTCGGTCGGCCAAACGGCGACAAAATAGCGCACCTGGTAAGGAACGCTAGCCAAACCAAGGCCGCTCCGGGAGCAGGCTGGCGGGGGCCCGCTCAACCGAAGCGGCTAATTGGATCCTAGCTCACCTGGCCCTGTACCTGCCCTGTACCTGCCTTGTACCTGCCCTGAACCTGCCTGGTACCTGCCTGGGGCGGCCCGTGGCCCGTCGGGTGTACGCCCGCTCCGGGCGCCGGCGAGCTTAAGCTCGTTCGCGTGGTCCCTCGAATTGGCGAACGCCCGGCGGTGCCGGCCGGTCCGCGCCGTTATTTCGTGCGCACCTTCGGCTGCCAGATGAACGAGCACGATTCGGAGCGCTTGGCCGGCCTCCTGGAGAGCGAGGGCATGGTGCCGGCCAGCGCGCTCGAGGAGGCCGACGTGGTCGTCTTCAACACCTGCTGCATCCGGGAGAACGCCGACAACCGCCTCTACGGCAACCTCGGGCAGCTGCGCGCCATGAAACAGCGCCGGCCGGGCATGCAGATCGCGGTGGGTGGCTGCCTCGCCCAAAAAGACAGGGAAAAGATCGTCGAGCGCGCCCCCTGGGTCGACGCCGTCTTCGGGACCCACAACGTGGGCCACGCGGCCGCCCTGCTCGAGCAGGCCCGGGGACAGGGGCCGGTGGTGGAGATCCTCGAAGCTGCCGAGACCGACCAGGCCGAGTTCCCCTCGGCGCTCCCGGTGCGGCGCGAGCTCCCCTTCGCGGCCTGGGTGACGATCCAGGTTGGCTGCGACAACCGCTGCGCCTTTTGCATCGTGCCGTCGGTACGGGGGAAGGAGCTGAGCCGGCCCTTCTTCGAAGTGGTCGAGGAAGTGCGCCAGCTCGCCGCCGGCGGGACCCTGGAGGTAACCCTGCTCGGGCAGAACGTCAACTCCTACGGGCGAGATCTCGCGCTGGCGGCCCGCCGGCTGCCCGACTGGCGTGGTTACGAGCACCTCACTGGTAAGGAGTGGGCGAGCGCCGATCGCCCCCGTGCGAGGCCACTTTTCGCCGACCTGCTCCGCGCCGTGGCACGCATCGAGGGCATCGAGCGCGTCCGTTTCACGAGCCCGCACCCAAAGGACCTCCGCCCCGAGACGATCGAAGCCATGGCCACCGAAAAGGCCGTTTGCCCCCATCTCCACTTGCCGCTCCAGTCCGGAAGTGACCGGGTGCTCGCCTCGATGAGGCGGGGTTACACGGCCGAGCGCTACCTGGAGAGGTTGCGGGCGGCCCGGGAGGGGGTCCCCGACCTGGCCGTCACGACAGACATAATCGTCGGTTTCCCCGGCGAGACCGAAGAGGACTTCGTAAAGACCTTGGAGGTGGCGGCCGAGGCTCGCTACGACAGCGCCTACACGTTCATTTTCTCGCCCCGGCCCGGCACGGAGGCGGCAGCGTGGGAGGACCGCTTCGTGCCGGCGGAAGTTAGCGCCGAGCGCTTCGAGCGCCTGCGGCGGGTCGTCGAGCGCAGTGCCCTGCGGGCGCACGAGGCGCGCGTCGGCCGCACCGAGGAAGTACTGGTCGAGGGGAAGTCCAAAAAAGGCCCGGCTTGGTCCGGCCGGACGCGCCAGAACAAGCTCGTGCACATGGAGGGCGAGGGGCTGCGGGCCGGCGCGGTAGTAGAAGCGTTGGTCACCCAAGCCGCTCCCCATTTCCTCAAAGGGAAATTGGTACGCGTGGTGGCCGAGCCCAGGCACCGCAACTTGATACCGGTGGCGGCCAACTGAGCGTGAGCCCACCGCGGCTCGCCCTCGTCGGGCCGACCGCGAGCGGAAAATCGGCGCTGGCAGTAGAGATTGCCCTTCGTTTGGGCGGCATAGAGATCGTTAGCGCCGACTCCATGCAGGTTTACCGCGGGATGGACATCGGTACGGCCAAACCCGGCCCCGCCGAGCGGCGCGGGGTGCCCCACCACTTGCTGGACGTCGCCAGCCCGGGGGAGGACTGGGACGTAGCCCGCTTCGTGAAGGAGGCCACGGAGGCCGTGCGCGGGGTCGAAGCGAGGGGCCACCGCCCGCTCCTCGTCGGCGGGACGGGCCTCTACGTCCACGCCTTGGTGGACGGTTTCGACGTGCCGGGGCGCTTTCCCGCCGTGAGCGAGGCGCTCGAAAATGATCCCACACCCGAGCTCTACCGGCGCCTGTCCCGGCTCGACCCCGCCGCCGCGGCCAAGATCGACCCCGGGAACCGCCGCCGGGTGGTCCGGGCGCTCGAGGTGGGCTTGGGGAGCGGGCGGCCGTTCTCCTCCTACGGGCCGGGCGTGGGGGCCTTCCCGCCCACCAGCTGGTCGCTCGCCGGCGTGTGGCTGCCCCGCGCCGTGGTGGCGGCCCGCCTTGCCCGGCGCCTCGAAGCCATGGTGGGCGCTGGTTTCGTCGAGGAGGTGCGGACTTTGGCCGCCGGGGCCGAGGGGCTCTCCCGCACGGCCCGCCAGGCCCTCGGTTACCGGGAGCTCCTCGCCCACGTCGAGGGCGGCGTGCCCCTCGGTGAGGCGCTCGGCGCGGCGCTCCGCCGGACCCGCCAGTTCGCCCGCCGCCAGCGCATGTGGTGGCGGCGCGACCCGAGAGTGCGCTGGTTCGGGGCGGCGGAAAACCCATTGGCAGTACTGCCGGCCCTGCTGGGAAACTGGAGCTGCTGGGAAACTGGAGCTGCTGGGAAACTGGAGCTGCTGGGAAACTGGAATTGTGATTGAGGTAAGGCGCTAGTGCCCGACGATAACTGGTTGGTGCTGGACAAGTACGAGGCCCTCGGCAACGACTTCTTGGTCCTCGTGGACCGAGAAGGCCGGTCCAAGTTGACCGTCGCACTGGCCCGGGCGGCCTGTGACCGCCATCGTGGCTTCGGCGCGGACGGCTTGTTGCGGGCCGGGCCGGCGGGCGGCGGGGCGCGGGGCGGGCGAGAGGCCGGTGAGGTGAGGATGAGCTTCGAGCTGCGCAACGCCGACGGGAGCGAGGCCGAGATGAGCGGCAACGGCTTGCGTTGCCTCGCCCACGCAGCGATCGACGCCGGCGCGGTGGCTGCCGGCCCGGGGGACAGCTTCGGCGTTTCGACCCCGGCGGGCCGGCGCGAGGTGCGGGTCCACCAGCTGAAGCGGGGCTGGATGTGGGCGAGCACGGAGATGGGGCAGCCCGAGGTGCGGGGTGAGCCGCACGCCTGCAACGTCGGCAACGGCCAGGTCTTCGTGGACGTGGGCAACCCCCACCTGGTCGTGCTCGGCCCCGACCCCGCGAAGCTGGACGTGGCCTCCCTCGGGGCCGAGCTGTCGAGCGAGCTCGGGAAGGCGAGCGGGGGGCTCAACGTGGAGTTCGTGGCGCTCGGCCCGGGCCGCGACGAGCTCACCATGCGGGTCTTCGAACGGGGAGTGGGCGAGACCCTGGCCTGCGGGACCGGGTCCGTGGCCGCCGCCGCGGCGCTGCGGTTTTGGGGGAGAGTGGGCACCAAGGTCACGGTCCACCAGCCGGGGGGCGACGTGGAGGTGGAGCTCCGCGACGACGGCGTCGCCGTCCTCACGGGGCCGAGCCGGCGGGTGGGCCGCTGCATACTGGAAGGGGACGTGCCGTGAGCCTCATAGAGCGCACTTTCAGAGAGAAGATCGTGCTCGTCGGCGTGACTGTCCCCGGCTTGAGCGACGGGGCGCCTCCGGCCGTCGAGACCGAGCGCCACCTCGACGAGCTGGCCCTCCTCGTGGCTACGGCCGGCGCCGACGTGGTGGGCCGGGTCCACCAGCGCCGCGAGGAGCCGGACCCCGCCACCTATATCGGCCGGGGCAAGGCCAAGGAGCTCCGGGAGGTCTCCGACGAGGTGGACGCCGACACCGTGGTCTTCGACGACGAGCTCTCACCGGCGCAGTCACGCAACCTGGAGAAGATCCTGGGGCGCACCGCCATCGACCGCACCGCGGTGATCCTCGACATCTTCGCCCAGAACGCCACCACCGAGGAGGGCAAGGCGCAGGTCGAGCTGGCGCAGCTGCGCTACCGGCTGCCCCGTTTGCGGGGGCGGGGCACAGCGCTCTCCCAGCAGGCCGGGCGCATCGGCACCCGTGGCCCCGGCGAGACCCAGCTCGAGGTCGACCGCCGGCGCCTGGTGCGCCGCGCCCACAAGCTGGAAGCCGAGCTCGCCCAGCTGGAAAGGCGTAGGCGGCTCCAGCGCAAGGGGCGCCGGCGGAGCCGTCTCGTTTCGGTGTCGATCGTGGGCTACACCAATGCAGGCAAGTCGACCCTGCTGAACGCCCTGACCGGGGCGGGCGTGGTGGCAGACGAGAGGCTCTTTGCCACCCTCGACCCCCGAACGCGACGGCTCGCACTGCCGGGCGGGGAGCCCGTGCTCGTCTCCGACACGGTCGGGTTCGTCCGCAAGCTCCCCCACCAGCTCGTCGAGGCGTTCCACAGCACCCTGGAGGTGGTGGACGAGGCCGACCTGCTCCTGCACGTGGTCGACTCGGCGGCGCCCCAACCCGAGGCCCAGCTCGACGCCGTCCGCACCGTGCTGGCCGAGATCGGCGCCGCCGACGTGCCCGAGCTGCTGGTGTTCAACAAGGCCGACCTGGCGCCGGGGAAGGCGGCCGAGCTCTCCGGGAGGTACCCCGGTTCGGTCGTGGTCTCGGCCGCGCGGGGCCAGGGCATGGCCGAGCTGCTCGGCGCCATGGCCGAGCGCCTTCGGCGGGCCAACCGGGTGGTCGAGCTGTCCGTGCCCTACGACCGGGGCGACGTGCTGGCGGCGCTCCATCGCGAAGGCGAGGTGCTCTCGAGCGAACAAGCCGACGGCGCCACCGTGGTGAGGGCTACGCTACCGGCGTCCGCCGTTTCGCATTTCGAGCCCTATCTGCGCCGATGAGCTTCCGACCCCCCAAGTACCCATACGAGAGGCTCGACCCTCTCCGGGAAAAGGCAGCCTCCCTCGAGGGCGGGGGGGTCGACTTGTCGGTGGGCAACCCCTGCGACCCGCCCAGCCCGGCGGTGCTGGAGGTCCTCGGGTCGGCCGACGAAGGGGGGGCGACACGCGGGTACCCCACGTCGCGAGGTTCTCTCACGGCCCGGCGGGCCGTGGCCGAGTGGTTCGGGCGGCGCCTGGACGTGGAGGTCGCCCCGGAACAGGTGGCACTCTGCATAGGCACCAAGGAACTCGTCGCCGGCCTCCCCGCCTGGCTCCACCTCCGTGACCCCTCGCGCGACACCGTCTTGTTCCCCGAGCTTGCCTACCCCACCTACGAGATGGGGGCGCTCCTGGCGGGACTGCGCGCCGTCCCCGTGCCCATGGGGGAGGGCTGGCACCTGCGCCTGGACGCCATCGAGGAGGCAGACGCCGAGCGGGCGCTCCTCCTTTGGGTGAACAGCCCGGGGAACCCCGCGGGCCAGGTCGAGGACCTGGGTGCGGCTGCCGCCTGGGGCCGCGAGCGCGGGGTCCTGGTCGCGAGCGACGAGTGCTACGTGGAGCAGACCTGGCAGGGGAGGCCGAGCACCATCCTCCACCACGGCACCGGCGGGGTGCTCGCGGTCCACTCCCTTTCCAAGCGGAGCAACCTGGCGGGGATGCGCTTCGGGTGGTACACGGGCGACCCCGAGGTCGTCGAGTTCGTCAGGGAGGTGCGCCAGCACGCCGGCTTCATGGTCCCGGGGGCGGTCCAGCGGGCGGGCGCCGCCGCGCTCGGCGACCAGGCCCACGCCGACGCCCAGCGGGAGCGTTACCGGGAGAGGCTCGCCTTTTTGCGGGACGTCTTGGCCCGGGCCGGCGTGGGCGCCCCCATGCCCGAGGGCGGCATATACCTGTGGGCGCCGGCGCCGGGAGGCGACGCCTGGGCGCTCGCCGAGCGCTTGGCGGCCGAGGCCGGCCTGGTGGTCTCGCCGGGCGAGTTCTACGGCCGGGCCGGGGCCGGGCACGTGAGGGTGGCAGCCGTAGCGCCCATGGCACGCCTGGAGCTCGTGGCCACCCGCCTCGCCAGCTAACATCCGGCACCTGTGGGAGATCTCGAGGAGGAGGTGGACGCCCTCTGGGAGCGGCGCCAGGAGCTCGGGCCGGGTTCGAGGGACGAGGCGGCCCTGGTGCGAGCGGCGGTCGGGCTGCTCGACTCGGGCGAGGCCCGGGTCGCCGAGGTCGGGGCCGACGGCGCCGTCACCGTGAACGAGTGGCTGAAGCGGGCCGTGCTCTTGCTGTTCAAGGTGTCGGCGGTGGAGGTGGCCGAGGTCGGCCCCTTCGAGTACGCCGACCGCCTGCCCCTGAAGCACGGGTTCGAGGCAGCCGGCGTCCGCGTGGTCCCGGGCGCTTCGGCCCGGTGGGGGAGCTTCATCGGGCGGGGCGCCGTGCTCATGCCGAGCTACGTGAACATCGGCGCCTGGGTCGGCCCGGGCACCATGGTCGACACCTGGGCGACGGTCGGGAGCTGTGCCCAGGTGGGGGCGGACGTGCACCTCTCCGGCGGGGTGGGGATCGGTGGGGTGCTGGAGCCACCGCAGGCAGCGCCGGTGGTGATAGGCGACCAGGCCCTGATCGGGAGCCGCTGCATGATCACCCAGGGGGCCAGGGTCGGCACCGGTGCCGTGCTCGGCGAAGGCTGCATCCTCAACCCGACCATCCCGGTCGTCGACGCCGAGTCGGGCGAGGAGATCTCCCGGGGCGTCGTACCGCCCTGGTGCGTGGGGCTGGGGGCGACGCGCCAACGCGAGTTCGCCGGCGGGACGTTCGGCCTGCCCTGCGTGCTCATCGTGCGCCGCCTGGAGGAGGGGCAGCGCCACTCCAAGGCGCAGCTCGAGGACATCCTCCGCGAGCACGGCGGAGGGCTCTGAGGCCGGCCGTGGCTGACCTGCTCGCCCTCACGAGGGAGCTGGTGCTCGTGCCCTCGGTGTCGGGCGAGGAAAGGGCACTGGCCGACCTGGTGGAGGCGAGGCTTCGCGACGCGCCCTGGTTGGAGGTAACGCGCCTGGGCGACAACGTCGTGGCCAGGACCAACCTGGGCCGGGCGGAACGGGTGGTGCTGGCAGGCCACCTCGACACCGTCCCGGGCGACCAGGCGCCCCGGGAGGAGGCCGGCACCCTCTGGGGGCTCGGGTCCGTCGACATGAAGGGTGGACTGGCGGTCATGCTCGACCTCGCCACCGGCGTCCCGGCACCCGCCTGCGACGTGACCTACGCCTTTTACGCCTGCGAGGAGGTCGAACGGGCACGCAGCGGCCTGCTCGCGCTCGACCGGGAGCGCCCGGGGCTGCTCGGCGGGTCGGTGGCGGTCGTGTGCGAGCCCACGGGCTGTGCCGTGGAAGCGGGCTGCCAGGGGGTGCTGAAGGCGACCGTGACGCTCTCGGGCCGGCGTTCCCACGTGGCTCGCCCTTCCGCCGGGCGCAACGCCGTCCACCGCCTCGCCCCCCTGCTGGCGGCGGTCGCGGGCTGGGAACCTCGCCGGCCCGAGCTCGACGGGTGCCGCTACCAGGAGTCGCTCCAGGCGGTGCGGGTGGCCGGCGGGGTCGCCTCCAACGTGGTGCCCCCCCGCGCCGAGGTGGAGCTCAACTACCGCTTCGCCCCCGACCGCGACGTGGCCGGGGCTGTAGAAGCCTTGGGGGAAATAGTGGGGGAGTTTTTGGAGAGCGAAGACACCATGGAAGTCACCGACAGTGCCCCCGCCGCGCCTCCATCTCTCCACAGCCCGAGGCTGACGGCCCTCCTAGCCGCCTCCGGCGAGGCGGTGCGCCCCAAGCTCGGCTGGACCGACGTCGCCTTCTTTGCCGAGAGGGGCATCCCCGCCGCCAACTTCGGGCCCGGAGACCCCGAGCTCGCCCACACGGCCGGCGAACACGTGACGAGGAGCGCCCTCGAGAGCGCCCGGGCCGTCCTCGGCCAGGTCGTCGCGAGCACCTAAGCTCATAGGCTCGTGGAGCTTTTGGCGGCTACTAGCGCCGTGGCCGTCGGCGTGAGCGTGGTCGCCACCTTGGTGGTCGTGGCGCTGGCCTTGGCCGCGGTGTACTTGCTCCGGACCGTGCGCGAGCTGCGCCGGCAGGCCGAGGACCTGGCCCGCGAGGCGGGCGAACTGCTGGCAGAGATGCGCGCCGACCTCCGCCAGGCCGGCACCGAGGTGGAGCGGGTGGAGCGGATGGTGGGGAGCGCGGAGGCGATCAGCGAAGCCGTGGGTGGGGCGTCGCGCCTCGTGGGAGGTGTCGTCGCCGCACCGGTCATCAAGGCGGTGGCGTTTGCTTCGGGCGTGGCGCACGCAGGCCGGGCACTTCGCGCCCGGGGTGGGCGGGGCTAGCGTGCCGAAGCGGCTGACCTGGGCCGGCCTCGGCTTGGTGACGGGCCTCGGCGCTTCCACCTGGCTCGAGTACCAGGCCCGCAAGCGGCTCCGCCGTTACCTGCGCAGCCATCCGGGGCCCCGTTACGCAGTGGCCGCCGGCGAGGCGGCCCTCGGCAAGCTGGAGGGCATGCGTCTGGCACTGGCTGACGCCACCGAGGAAGGGCGCCGGGCGATGCAAGAGCGCGAGCGGGAGCTGCGGGCGCGGCTCACCGGGCGCGAGCCCTGAGCCACCCGCGGAGCAAGATGGCGCCGGCGCCAGCCAGCAGGACCGCTGCGCCCAGTTCGACCCCCAAGGCGAGCGTGGCGAACGGTTCGCTCAGGCTGGCCGGCCAGCCGAAGAGCTTCAGGTAGACGGAGAGGAAGAACCGTTCCTAACTACTGAGCGATAGTGATCTATCGCCAGGTCCGGCCCGAACGGTCTTGGCCGGGTACATAGGTGCAGTCCCATTTCGCCGTTCCCTGGTCTCACACTCCATGCCTTTGGCCAGG